>NZ_CAKPTG010000014.1 GCF_934190775.1 uncultured Phascolarctobacterium sp. | reverse complement strand
TTGCCAATGCCAATGGTATAAGTGTTAACGGACTTGGGTTTATCAACACAGATAATGTGGTTCTCTCTACAGGCGCATTGACGAATTGGGCAGACGGTAATTTAAAGTTTGGAAACAATAAGAGTGATATGCTTATCGCCGGTGATGGCCTGAATGCGCGCAATCCTAAACAGCTGGAGATCTTCACGAACAACCTGCAGGTAGATAAAAGTGAAGTATATACCAATGAATTGCATATCAGTGCGGATGGATTGCTGCAGAACACCGGTAAGATTGCTGCGATAGAAAATATGCAGATAAATGCTGGTACGCTTAAAAATAGCAGCTTGGGTTATATTGAGGCAAAGGAAAATTTAACAGCTACAGTAAGTGGTGATGTGGAGCAGGATAAGGCAACGCTCAAGGCAGGAAACAATTTACAGCTTAGGGCAAACGCCTTGAAAAATACCAACAACAGTCTGCTTTCTGCCGGAAATGATGCAGATATCAACATTACAACAGCAATAGACAATGCTAAATCTATTATTTTAGCAGGACAAAATTTAGATGTGAGGGCAGCTGATTTTATAAATCAGGATACTGCCCTGGTTAACTATGGGCAAAATGGTACGCTTACGGTTGCTAATAGATTTGCTAATGACGGTGCAACAATCAGTGCAGATGGCAGCAGCGCACTGACAAAAATAACTGCAACAGATTTCAGCAATACTAATAAAGGCGCATTTGTCAGCAAGGGCAGCCTGCAGTTAGAAGCAAGCAATACGTTGAATAATAATTATGCCAATATTTATGTTTCCGGCGATGGTGAAATAAAAGCAGGCATGCTGTTGAACAGCAACCTGGCTAATTTACATACCGGCGGGGATGCGAAAATAACTGCTGACACAATGCGCAGCAGTAAAGCAAGTGTTGACGTACAAGGCAATCTGGAAGCAGATTTAGGCAGTCTTACTAATCAGGACAGTGCATATTTTGGTATCGGTAAAAATGCTGTTATAAACACCTCAAACGATTTCACGAATAAAGACCTTGGTAATATTTTTGTCACCAAGGATCTGACAATCAACAGCATTGGCGATTTTCTGAACGAAGATGGGTTGGTGGCTGTCGGCGGCAGTGGCACAATTTCTGCCAACAATATTACAAATCAGAACAAAGCAGGCGTAAAGCAAGGCTCTTTAATCAATGCTGTAGGTGATTTGTCTTTAAATGCACAGGATACAGTTATGAACCGTTCCTCTGATATAGAAAGTGAAGGGAACATCAGTATCAAGGCGAAGAATCTTGTTAACAAGAAGGAGATTTTTGCAACAAGCTTTAAAGAAAGCCATGAGGATATTTCCTACAAGATACCGCATTTGAACGCACCTAATTATTATGATGCAGTGCGCAAGTTTGACAGGCAGATTTTGACTGCGCAGATTGATAAAGAGACTGCAGATGCGAATATCATTGCCAGCGGTAACATCAACATTGATCTGGACAAAGACCTGACCAACCATTACAGCAAAATAAAGGCAGGAAAAAATTTAACTGTCAATGCTGGCGGTACGGTGGAGAATGTAGGCTATCAGGGGACTGTCCACTATTATGACCGTGGTAATGATTACCATTATTGGAAGTACAAGAAACACAGAAGAATGCATATTCGTTGTCGCTGGGTTTATGGTACTACAGTAATTCCTTACTATGACCATACGATGCGTGATGAGGAGGGCACTGACAGCGAGCGCTTAAGCCTTTTGAGCGGTGTTAGTGGTGTAAAAATTGAAGCCAAAGATATTGTAAACAGAACACATCAGGCAAAGGGAAAAGTAGGCGATTTGCCTGAAAGTGATGCTTATTTCAAGACGGATGCAGAAAACCATCTTACGGATGAAAAGCTTTATAAGGAGAAGCAGGATGTATCTACCAGCGTAGAAGGAAAGGCTGATGATAAGGCAGCAGCAGGCAAGGATAACCAAACAGGCGATAAAATGATGGATATTTCCAGCCTGCATATCAACAGCAAAATCTTTAAGCTGACGGATGATGCAACGGCGAAATATCTTATTGAGACGAACAAGAAATTTGCTGATTATCACGAGTTCCTTTCCAGTGACTACCTTTTGGAGCGTGTAAAGGCAGATCCGGAAAAGGTTGGCAAACGACTTGGCGATGGTTATTTTGAACAGCAATTTGTTTTGCAGCAGATAGGTACGCTGACGGGCAAGAAATATCTTGGCGATTACGGCAGCGATATGGAGCAGTTTGCTGCACTGATGAACGCAGGCGCAGTAGTTGCGGAAGCAATGGATTTGAAGGTTGGCGTAGCCCTGACAGCAGAGCAGATGGCAAGCCTGACCACAGATATTGTCTGGCTGGTGGAAGAAGTAGTCAACGGCGAAAAGGTTCTTGTACCGGAGGTATTCCTGTCACAGGTGCGCAGCGAAGACTTGCGTCCTGATGGTGCGCTCATCGTAGGCGGTGAGGTAGAGCTGTACTCCAAGCAGGATATCAAGAACATGGGTAACATCAGGAGCGATGGTACTGTAGCCTTGCGCGCAGAAAATGTTAGCAATAAAGGTGATATCGCAGGCGAAAACCTGAAGATAAAAGCAGAAAAGAATATTACTAACAGCGGTACAATGCGTGCGAAAGTGGATGCGCTATTAAAAGCGGAGAACATTACTAACGAAGCAACTGTTAGCGAAAAACAATATAAGGAGCTGAACCAGAAAAAGATTGAAGCAACTGGTTCTATTAGTGCTGGGCAGAATCTGACGCTGGAAGCAGGCAACAGCATCACTAACAAAGGAGCAAATCTGACTGCAGGCAAAAATTTAACTCTGAACGCCAACGATGTTGATATCGTAACGGTAGCAAATGAAAAGCATGTTGCCGTAGCTTATGGCAGTTCTTCAGCAGAAATCCATGACGTGCAGCACCAGCAAAGTGCGCTGAGCGGCGAGAACATCCGCCTGAATGCTAAAAAGGACATCAGCGTTGCTGGTGGTATTTTGAGTGCAAAAAATGATGTGGACTTGAATGCTAAAGGCGATGTGAACCTGACTGCTGTCAAAGATTTGTACAGCGAGGAAAGCGAAGTGGGCAACCGTGGCGGCAGCTATTACAACCATAACAAGCAGGTGGATGAAGCTGTAAAAGGCACGACTATTGCGGCGAAGAACGATATCAGTATTGCAAGTGGCAAAGATATAAATATAAAAGGCAGCAACGTAGCCAGTGAAGCAGGAAAAGCCGACCTGGTTGCCGAAAATAATATAAATATCACTAATGCAACAGAATACCATGAGCGCCTGCATGAAGAGCACAACAAGGTCAGTGGATTGCTTTCATCTAAAACAACGGATATTTATGATTACAGTAAGCAGAATACTGTTGTCGGCAGCAATGTTTCTGCCGGAGAAATTGCGATTAGCAGCAAAAAAGATACGAACATCACAGGCAGCAACGTAGTTGCAGATAATGACGTAAGCGTAAAAACCGGCGGCAATCTGAATATCGGCAGTGCGGAGCAGACAAGCGAAAGCGAATATATTAAATCTGTAAAGAAGAGCGGTGTGTTTACTGGCGGTGGCTTGGGCTTTACCATTGGCAAGGAAAAGCAGAAGGACCAGTACGCCAACCAGAACACTGAGCAGGTGGGAAGCACAGTTGGCAGCGTTAAGGGCAATGTGAACCTGGATGCTGATAAGGCTGCAATCATTAAAGGTAGCAGTGTTGTCGCAGGTAAGGATATAAATATCACCAGCGAGAATGTCAGCATTGAAAACAGCAACAGCATTTATAATGCGCAGGAGAAGCATGAGTTTAAAAGAACAGGACTGAGTGTTTCTGTTGGCGGCGGTTATGTAGATGTTGTAAATAACGCAGCGAATAGCGTAAAACATGTAACAGAGGTTGAAGATAAACGCCTTGGTGCTTTGGTTGCCGTCAAAGGCTACAAGGATGCTGATAAAGCTATCAAAAATATTAAAAGCAATGGCGGTGGCAAGGTAAACGAAAACTTGTCTATTAATGTCAGCATTGGCACAACGAATAGTAAGAGCGAAAGCAAGAGTACAACTGTAGTAGCTAATGCTAGCGAAGTAAAGGCTGGTGTAGATGTTAATGTTACTTCTACGAAGAAGGATATAAACATCACTGGCAGCAATGTTAAAGGCAAGGACGTTACCTTAAACGCTAAAGAAAACCTTAATATAACTGCGTCTAAAACAACCAACAAGCTGGAGCAGAATTCTAAATCCAGCAGTGCAAGCGTTGGCGCAAGCCTAGAACTTGGCAAAGGGCCAAGCTACAGCATTTCTGGCAGTATGTCCAAGGGAGAAGTGTCTGCAAATGGCACCAGCTATAATGAAAGCAATGTAACTGCCAATAAAGATTTGAATTTTGCAAGTGGTAATGACACCAATATTAAAGGTGGCAAGCTGAGTGGCGAAAAAGTAACCAGTAGCGTAGGCGGAGACCTTAATATTGAAAGCAAGCAGGATAGCAACAACTACAAAGAAAGCAATAAATCTGTTGGCGCGAGCGTTGGTCTTGGCAGTAATAAAGCAGTTAGCGGCAGTGCAAGTGTTGGCAAGATTGATAGCAAATATGAAAGCGTAATTGAGCAAAGCGGTATCTACGCTGGCAAAGACGGCTTTGAGATTAACGTAGGTGAAAACACTGACCTCAAAGGCGGTATTATTTCAAGTACTGCTGATGCTGACAAGAATAAGATTTCTACTGGTACGCTGACTTTTGAAGACATCCAAAATAAAGCGGATTATAAAGCCGGTGGAGCTGGCATCAAAGTAAACAAAAACAATGATGCAGAATACAATGAAAAAGGTATAACACCTGATATTGGTATGCCTGCAAGCGGAGAAGCTGAGAGTACAACGAAAGCTACAATTAGCAAAGGTACAATTGAAATTCGTGATAAGGAAAACCAAAAGCAGGATATCAATAAGCTGAATCGTGATAATGCAAACAGCCTTAATAAGCTTGGTGAAATATTTGACAAGACGAAGGTTGAAGAACGCCAGGAATTAGCAAATTTGTTTGGCGAATTGGCGTATAATGAGATTCACTACATGGATGGCAGCAACGAACAGAAAGCTCTATATCATGCAGTTGTTGGTGGAATTATGAGTAAGCTTACTGGGGGAGATTTTCTTGCTGGTGCAACTGCTGCTGGAATAAACAAGCTGGTTATTGAAGAAATAGTTAAAGTTGCAGATGGTGATCCTGATAAGGCGCAGTGGGTTAGTGCTGTCTTAGGAGCAGTGATTAGTGACTTAGTGTCTGGTAATACGCAAGCTGGGGCGAGTGTTGCTGCTAGTGCTACAAAGTATAATAGATTTGAAGATGTCTATGGAACATTTGATTTAAAAAAATTAGGTGTTTCAAATAGACAAATTGTAACTGTCTATTTGTCAGAGATACAATATGCATTATCACATTGTGATGTATATAATGCTGGTACGGAACAAGAGATAATCAAACTAGATTTTGGTAATGGAGACTATTTAGATATAAAATTTGGACATGGCTATAGAGATGATCATAAAAGTCAATCAAGAGGAATAGTTCCACCTTTTAGTTCAACTGATAGAAAACATGTATTGTCGGCGCTTATTTCAGCAGCTATAATTGGTTATGCTGAACATAAATATAATAATACTCAATATCCTGTTTTTGGAAGAGGCAGACCTGAGTATTTATCATGCAATATGTATTTATATAATCCTAAAACATTAAGAAATGAACTAACTAAAATAGAATTTTCAATAGGAAGAAAAGCAAATGGAAGAATAGAGATATCTGATTTTTATCCAATAGCTGTAATTGGAGGTAGATAAGATGACGATAAGGGAAATTGTTTCAATTTATGATTATTTACTTAGCTTACCCATGAATTATAAGCACAGTCATCCTATATATGAGTTATTAGCATATTTAGAAGACGAATTGCGTATAAAGGTAAATGAGGTTAAAGAAATAGTAGTTGACGATTTTGCTTTGTTAATAAAAAAAAATTGGCTACTTAATTTTGATGATGAAAAATTTGCTTGGAGTCTCTATATGTTATATATAAAGAAACGTCCAGGAGATAGAGATGCATATCGAAAAATATCCTATTTTTTAATGATGAATGGTTGGAAATTAGAGTATGAAGCATTAAATGATTTCATTGACAAAGATTATAATTACAAGGTATTATATTTATACTGTGCAAATTTAAAATTGTATAAAGTAAACGGAATTAATGAAATGAATGAAGAGGAGATAGATGAATACATAAAATTAATAATTAATATTGCTAATAATTCATAAATATTTATCATAATAAATTAGCACTATATTTATAATTAAAGAAGGATTTGATATCCGTGTAGAAGTTAATGCTGACCTTAAAGGCGGTATTATCTCTAGTGAAGCCGAAAAAGACAAAAATAAAATCTCCACAGGTACACTTACCTATGAAGATATTCAGAACAAAGCGGATTATAAAGCCGGAAGTATTGGTATCAATGTCGATACCTCTAAGAATGCTAAGAACAAAGATGCAGGTGTAACGCCTAACATTGGTGTAGGTGCTAAAGATAATGCTGAAAGCGTAACCAAGGCAACTGTTTCTGAAGGTGAGATTGAAATCAGGGATAAAGGGAACCAGAAGCAGGATCTTAAAGACTTGAATCGTGATACACACAATAGTCTTAATAAGCTTGGTGAAATCTTTGATAAGACGAAGGTTGAAGAACGTCAAGATCTCGCTGGACTTTTTGGAGAGATTGCATATAAAGTAGTAGGCGATTTGGCTATAAAAAATGACTGGCAAGAAGGCAGTGCAGAAAAGAATGCTCTTCATGCTCTTGTAGGTGGTATCATGAGTGAACTTACTAACAGTGGATTCTTGGCAGGGGCATCTGGTGCTATGATTAACGAAATGATTCAGGATAAATTGAGCTATATGTTCAAGGATAATCCTGCAATGCATCAATGGTCAAGTGCTCTAATTGGTGGCGTAGTAGCTCAGGTTGTAGCTGCTGATGCGCAGGTGGGAGCATCTACTGCTTCTAGTGGTACGAAGAATAACTATTTGACGCATGAGCAACAGAAGAAATATGAAGAAGAATTAGCTGCTATTGATAAAGATGATACGCTAACACCTGAACAAAAAACTAAAGCTAAAGAAAAGGTTGATTTTAAATATAGTGTTATTTCTGTGCTACAAAACAGAGAATGGTATGAAAAAAATAAAGATAAGCTTCAATTAACAGGAAAGGTTGGAGATTTAAACGAATATGAGATTTTTAAAGAAGTCGTTGGAGTTGACAAGAGTGGCAATGATGTGGAATTAAGAGCTGATACAAAAGACTGGATGATAGGATATAGCAGAGATTTAGTAGAAGCTGTAGCGAATATAAAGCCTGGTGATAGAATAAAATTCTCTGATGGAAGTATATATTATGTTCAGCCTAATGGTGAGCTATATAAAGAAGACAGTATAGGAGCATTAATGCCATATAAGGAAATCTCCTTAGAAGATCACAATGTGATATCAAAAAGAGAATCGCTTTTTGATAAAGATACTGTGATTAGTGATGATCACCATGAAAAAGCTGGCCAGTATGTTTATGATACGGTCGGGAATGTATTAGAAATGTCTGCTGGTTTAAAAATGAGTTATGAATTAATGAAGGATCCTAAGATTCGTAGTTTCACGTTTATAGGAGGTATAACTGTCGCTGGAGTATTACTAGTTCATAGCAATAATGATCTTATAGCTAATGTTTCGGGTGCGAAACATGATCTGATTGATAACGATAGCCAAAAATATAATTTTATTAAAGATAATTTAGGAAACGATTTTTATAATAAATTAGATATAACAGCTAAAGTAATTAGTATATATGGCGATGCTAGTTCCTTCGTTATTGCGATTAAGAAAGGGAGACTTGATAATATAAATTGGGATAAAGTAATTACAGATGATTTCGAAAGAACAAGAGTAAAAGAGATGTTAAATGATATAGGAATTTTAATGGATGTAAAAACCATAGAGGAGTTAAAACAAAATCATGAAACAGACAACTAGTCGTTATATAAAGAACTACATGATATTCTATTCTATATTCTATCTTATATATATAATCTTACCAAATAAAGAGTGTGGTATAAATGAAGAGGCGTGGAAAGCATATTTTCCAATAAAGTTATTGCTTATATTTATGGCATTTTTATGGACTAAAATTTTCAATGATGCTAAAAAAATGATGTATTATAGAGATAAAGATAAAATTAAGTTTGAGTATTTAGGAAAAAGGTTTGTTTATCAAAATACTTTGATTTTTATGTTGATTGCAGTTTTCTTTGTGTTTATAGCACCATATATATTACTCTTAATACGTGATGCTTATGGAGTAAACTTAAGCTTTTTGATTATTAACTAAGAGTACTATTCCATTCCAAATATGGTATACTTAATGTTGATATGAAGACTGCAAAAGCAGCTATAATTTGTCTTTGTCAAAAGCTGTGGTTGGTATTTTTGCTTACTCCATCATTCTTTAAAAAATTTCAGAAATAGTTCTGTCGCAGGTGAGAGCTTGTGTTTGGTGAACGTACAATTTCCTGTGGTTTGAATGCAAGCGTAGCATAGTTTAGAAACAAGGTCGCTAGTCAGTAGCAAAGGCTTTACATAATGAAGACATCCAAAACAAAGCGGATTATAAAGCAGGTGGAGCTGGCATCAAAGTAAACAAAAACAATGATGCAGAATACAATGAAAAAGGTATAACACCTGATATTGGCATGCCTGCAAGCGGAGAAGCTGAAAGCACAACAAAAGCTACTATTAGTAAAGGTACTATTGAGATTCGCGATAAAGAGAATCAGAAGCAGGATATTAATAAACTGAATCGTGATACCCAAAATAGCCTTAATAAGCTTGGCGAGATTTTTGATAAAACGAAGGTTGAAGAACGCCAAGAATTAGCTAATTTGTTTGGCGAATTGGCGTATAATGAGATACATAAGCTTGCAGAGCGAAATAATTGGCAAGAAGGCTGTGCCGAAAAGAATGCTCTTCATGCGCTTGTAGGCGGTATCATGAGCGAACTTACTGGTAATGGTTTCCTAGCAGGGGCAAGTGCATCAACTGTTAATGAAATGGTGCAAAAGAAGTTGTCTGAGCAATTTGAAGGCGAACCAGATAAGCATCAATGGGCAAGTGCGATTATTGGTGGAGTAGTATCGCAATTGGTTGCAGGAAAGGCGCAGGCAGGTGCAAGTACGGCGGCTAGTGGAACGAAAAATAATTTTTTATCCCTTAATGATTATCAAAAGTACTTAGATGAGCTAGATGCTATCGAAAATAATGATTCATTAAGTCCGGATGAAAAGTATGCTCTAAAAAAACAAATCAAATCAAAATATAAACAATTATGTGACAAAAAAACAAATGAAAGTGATGTAGGAAAAGCTTTTGGCGAAGGCTATGAGTGGGGAATAGATTTAGATGAAAATGGAGAATTTAAAGGTTTTACTGTCAGTGAGAATATTAATTCAATTAATTCTCTTAGGCAACAAGAAATAGCTGTAGGTATGTTACATAATATTGACCGTTCTGAGTGGGGAGCCAATGAGATAAAAACATATACTTTAGGGGTTAACAAAGGGTTGTCAGAATATATAGGTCTAAATGCTTCTATTGGGTATGCAATGGATAGACAGGGAAACGTATATAAAGTTATGCTAGCTTCTGCATGTAGTGGAGTTGGTGTAGATAATATTAAAGTGAATGATTTATTAAAAAAGATAAGTCTTATATCTTTTAATATTTCATCTCAATCTATACCAGGTGATAATTTAACAAAGAATGAATTACGAGAAAAATATTCTGGCTTAAGTATTACTTTTTCTAAAACGACTATGGGTATTCAGGCTAATTATTCACATTCTGTTCCTGGAGATACAAATGTGGTGGGCTGGGGTGCTGGCAACGGAAATATTTCATCATATGAATTTGCTGTAGCTTATTTTGAACCAATAGAAACAGGAGATAAATGATGAATAAGAGTAAAGAAATAGTTGCTTATGTATTAACCACGGTATTAGCAATTTCTATATGGCTCATTAGTGGATTTGATGATAAAGATGAACAGTTACAAATCATGCAGGCGTTTTTTACTACTAGAATTTCATCTGAAACTAAACTTGAACATATTTACTTAGGTAGCAAGCAGTCTATGAGTACTGTTATGGCTGCTTATAGGATGGATTCTGAAGGGTTTTCTCAAATTAAAGCTTGTCTAGAAAAAGAGGGGTGGAAACTAAAAAAAGAACGAGTAGATAATGAGTCTTTGAGCTTGGAATATGAAAAGAAAGGATACAAGTATTTACTTACTGAGTATAAGCAAAAAGGAGTTATCAATGAAATTATTAGCAAAGAATAAATTCAATATAAAAATTCTATTGATATATTTTGGCCTAAGCTTATGTTTTTTGTATACTTTTGGTGGGTTCATGAGAGATAATATTATTTTCAATCCGAATGAAGTGAAATTAGGTAGGCAGTGCATGTTATTCAATTTAAAACGATTAGATTTACTAAAGTCTAATGTAATGGAGGAATATACATTTAATAGGTATACTCGCTTTTCTAAAAAAAATCCTGATATAAGGATGAAGTTTGCCTATACAGATGCTGATAATGTTATAGACTACTATAAGTCAAAGGGAAAAGAAAAAGGATGGGTTATCGAAAGTGTAGAAAAAGACAGTCTTGCGATGCATAGAATGGATACTGTACGAGGGGAATTAGTTAATGTTATATTTCAAATAGCTAAAATAGGAATTAACTCATGGGAAATAAATGTAAAATATGATTATATATCGAAGAAAAATACATAATAAAAAGAATCGAGTACACCACAAAAATGATAAAGTAGTTAAAGTTGGTGTAATGATATTGTATTGGTTACGAAAAGTAGCTTTGTGATAGTTAAGCTGCTTTTACGATACTGTTAAATGATGATGGGAGGTATAGCTTTCTTCCGTTAGTTGTGATGTGGTTGTTACGCAGCATCTTTTGGTGGCAAAAGACGCTGGAAGAAAACCATGCGCTTTTAGAAAGCGTGGGAAACAAAAATTTTTGATGGTGCAAAAATTTTATTAAAACACCTCTAATGGGCTATTCGTTTTGTTGCGAAGAACGAGCCTTCCGTGGTTCGGCAGGACGTTCTTTGTTCCTCTGGGTACAGAGCTGTGAGTGGCGTGAGCGAAGGATGATCCAATGCTATAGCCTTAAAGTTTTCAGCATACTTGCGCAATTTTTGCAACGTGCCTTGTGCCCCATGCACCATTCGGGTATTAGCATGACCAACAGTTTCTCACTTTGTGACAAACTTGGTCTTAGCGTCAATGGGGGCTGTCATCGTTGCGAAGCGATGACTGGGGATGCCATTGCACGTACTAACGCTTGAAGTATGTTAATAATTAGCGTAAACTCGCTAGCAGGCAGCGCAAACACAGGCAAAAGAAATAGGTTGATAATAAGGAAAATTATTAGGTGATAAAATGCAAGGGTTAATTAACATATTCATTGAAAAAAGTACTAATAAAATCTCTATTTTAGTATATCATGTTACTACGATTGGCTTTTATGAGAGTATGGGGGATATGATAGAAATAGATAGTTTAGATGATTTGAAAAACTCTGTCGATCAATATTTAAATTACAGTATATCTAAATACAAAGATGATAATATTGAAGATATAGATCCTTTTAAAAAAACGAAGTACAAAACATGGAATAAGTTCTTTTCAAATAATTATCTTATAGAAGTGTCATATGATATGAAAGGGAAAGTATATGAAATCAGATTGCCAGAAAGGGAAAAGAAAACCAAGTCTTTTGGAAATACTATAGTTGGTTTTGATTTCAAATTCACTAAGGAGGAATATAACGAAAAATTTGATGGTATAATAAGATACATATTAGACAATATAAGAACTAAACAAGATTAAAAAACTTGCTGAGTACAATATTAAAGGCAGCAACGTAGCCAGTGAAGCAGGAAAAGCAGACCTGGTTGCCGAAAATAATATAAATATCGCTAATGCAACAGAATACTATGAGCGTTTGCTTGAAGAGCACAACAAGGTCATTGGATTTACAGGAAGAACATTAAATAAAAGTGATTTAAGAAGTGAATATTCTGGGGGGAGTGTTAATTTTAATAAAACTGCACTCGGGATACAGGCTAATTTGTCTTATTCTGGAGGAACACTTGCAATGGGAACTGGGTTAGGGAATAGTGTGAGTTTAAATGAAATAGGATTTGCTTACTATGAGCCTATTAAAGGGGTGTGACTTTAAATTGAATAAGTATAAAAAAGGGTTTATTTATGGATGTGCCACTTTAATAATCTTATATTTATGGATTTCTATGTTTACGGTTAATGAAAAAACAGAGTTGAATATGGCGAAGACATTTTTAAGTGTGCCTTTGCCAACTGAAGCAAAATGTACATCTTTTAAGAGTGGATCTAGGCGCTCAAAAAGTGCAATTTCAGCTGAATTTACTTGTCCAGAGAAAGAACTTGGACAGATTCAAGAAGCATTATTGAAAATGGGTTGGGTAGAAGACAGGAAAATCATAAAAAATAATGAAAAATATTATTTTTTTTCAAAGGGTAATTATGAGTATGTTTTAATTGATTATGATAATGCATCCGTTTGGGAGGAGAGTTTTTATGAAAAGTAAAACAAACCTTTCTAATTTAGTATGCTATATTTTAATAATTGTATTATTTTTGTTTTTTGGAATTGGATTTCTCGGTAAAAAGATTATGTATGATCAGAACGAAGAAAATAAGGCGAAATGTATTATGTTGGTAAATTTAAAACGCCTAGATTTCCTAAAACCTGGTGCAATACAGATATATGAATTTAATAAATATTTACGGTTTTTTAAACGTAACCCAGATATAAGAATGGAACTTGCTTATACGGATGCAGATGATGCCATAAATTATTATGTATCCAAAGGATTGGAAAAGGGATGGAAAGTGCAAAGTATAAAGCAAAATCGTCTTATAATGCATAGAGAAGAAATTTTTCAAAGTAAGCCTGTTAAGGTTATTTTACAGTTGGAAAAGATAAAAGAAAATATATGGGAGCTAACAATGAAATATCAGTATACATAATGCTAGGCAGGATTTAGATATAGGTGCAGTGCGCGAGTTTGACAGGTAGATTTTGACTGCGCAGATCGATAAAGAGACTGCAGATGCGAATATCATTGCCAGTGGTAACATCAATATTGATTTGGACAAAGACCTGAGCAACCATTACAGCAAAATAAAGGCAGGCAAAAATTTAACTGTTAATGCTGGCGGTACGGTGGAGAATGTAGGCTATCAAGGTACTGTCCACTATTATGACCGTGGTAACGACTACCATTACTGGAAGTATAAGAAACACAGGAAAATGCATATTCGTTTTCGCTGGGTTTATGGTACTACAGTGATTTCTTATTATGACCATACGATGCTTTTGAATAATATCAGAATAAAAATGACTGTCGTACTACATCTTTGATGCAGCACGACAGCCATTGTGTCTTGAAATTTGGGCATTATTTTTCTATTTGCTCGATACAGCAAGTATGTTTCTTGCTTTTTTTGTCATAATTGATGCCTACAAGAAGCATGTTACCAGTATATTGCTCCAATGCTTGCGTATAGTTGCGTTCTTTAATTTGCTCGAGTGCTGTTTGAACATTTTTGTTCCATTTCAGCTCTACGATAAGCGCAGGATAGTTTTCTTTATAGCGTGGCTTAGGGAGATACACGAAGTCAGCAAAACCTCGGCCGGTGGGGAATTCTCTGATTGGCTTGAAGTAATATTGCATAGTGCTTAAAAAAGCAATAGTCAACACGCTGCTTAATGAATTTTCATCATTGTAACGTATGGAAGAAGCATATTCGTCATGAAGCTTAGCAATGCTATTAGCGACCATTGCTGTCTCACCGTCTAGAACAGCGTTTAAAAGCTGCGTTGATTCAATTTCAAAAGCATGAAGTTCAGACCAGTTGTTAGAACTGATTGCACCTGCAAATTCCTGCCTGATTTCTTCATTAGGTATAGAAGCTGCGTGTTCATTTATGTCATAGCTTAAATAACCTAAGTGAATCAGAGCTGTGAGAATATCGTCTTTGCTAGCGAAGCTAATCATATCGTTTTGAAAGAAATTGGTATTGACCGCGACTGAGTTGCCAGCGAGCATATCGATTATTGCTGTACGCAGACCTGCGAAATTCATATCAATGAGAGTTTTGATAGTTTGATAAGTACCAGTTTGCGACCAGTAGCTTTGCAATCTTCCTCGTAGCATAGCGTTAACGACTGCTTTGGGGTTATAAATGTGGTAGTCATCTAAAAGATAGCCATCATACCAGCGTTTGACAGCAGCAAAATCGGCATGGTAACGTGAGCATAATGTTTTAACTTCATTCTCTGTAAAACCAGTGTAGGGAGCAAAAAAACTGGCATCTAGCATAGTATACTCATCAAAATTGTTGAGCGCGGATTGTGTTTTCACTTTTTTGATGGGCAAAATACCTGTCAGATAGGCAAGGGCTACATACTTTGCCGGTTCACTGCCTTTGAAAAGATTACGCAGAAAGTCAATATATTGCTCTTGTACTTTGGTATTGTGGGATTCGTCTCTGATGAAAACATCCCATTCGTCAATGACGATAACAAATTTATTGCCTGTTGCAGCATTGATAGCTGATAATGCTCCGGAAATTTTTTGTACATCATCAGGAACAATTTTGCCGTAAAGTTGGCGCAGTTCGTTTAATACTATTTTAGTTATGTATGGAACAGTAGCTTCAGCTTTGCCACATTCTTTAAAACACCATTGGATGTCGAAGTGGAGCACATCGTATTTATTAAGATGTTTCGTGAAGCCAGGTATTTGGCTGATAGCAAGACCTTGAAAAAGTTCAGAAGCATTAGCACCTTTGCTGTAATATGCAGTGAGCATATCTGCGGTAACTGACTTGCCGAAGCGACGAGGGCGGCTGTTGCAAATGAAAGCCTGTAAGGTGCCGAGCATTTTATTTGTGTGCTTAATTAGAGAGGTTTTGTCAATATAAATTTCAGAAGCTACTGCTGCTTTAAATGCTGAACAGTCAGGATTTACAAATAAGCCCATAGCGCTATTCTCCTTTGCCGATTTGTTATTTTTAGTATAAAACAAGGTTGTCCTTATTGCAAGTAACGTAAAATGGAATGGTTAATGTATACATGCTTTTTTGTTGAAATAATCTGCAAGTTAGAGTAAAATATGACTATAAACCATGAGGAGGTATCAGTATGTCTGAAATCTTAGCGGAAGCAACTTTTCCGAGCGTAATCCATAATAATGAAGTTTGCGAAGAAATCGTTAAATGGGGCAATAAGAATGGTTTCCCCCTGCAGAAAGCAAAATTATATAATAAAATGGATGGTTATGTAGGCTTTTCTCCTGATAATTATTTTATCAAAGCAACTCGCCTGCCGCCTGTTCCCGGTGGCTGGAAGGTTGTTGTTGAAAAATATGAGGCTGAAAGCCGTATTATTCCTTTGAATGTTAAGTCCGGCACCAATGAAGTTAACCGTTTCATCCTGAAAATGATGGACGAATATGTTAAAGAAGGTCTGAAAATGGAGCTGAGTGACGAGGTTTATGAATCCTACGGCACTTACCTGCGCGATTTGAAGGTTACCGGTCACACTGTATTGATTAACACCTTTGAAGACTTTATCGAAAACATGCGTTAAGCTATGGCCGGTGTTTTGGAAAAACAGCTGGCGCGGGCTCTGGATATGCGCCTGGCGGTTTTTGCATCTAAGGCAGCAAGCGGCAGCTTGCTGCAGGATGAAATGTCCTTGCGTGCTGCTGCCTATATGGCCAGCGAAATCATTATGCCCTGCTGTTGTATGATGTGCAACAAGGCTAAGCTGGAAGCATTGCTGTCACAGACGAAGCTTTGTGCAGAAAACAAGGAGCTGACGCAGCGTCTGGCAGCGCTTGTTTATGATGATTTGGCGCGTTGTAATGGGTTGGGATAGGGCTTGGGAAAAAAGTTAAAAAATCTCAACTTTTTTCAAAAAAAGGTGTTGACAAAAGTCGCCTGATGCCTTATACTTATATTCGTTGCTGATGCACACGACGCGGAAATAGCTCAGTGGTAGAGCACCTCCTTGCCAAGGAGGGGGTCGCGAGTTCGAATCTCGTTTTCCGCTCCAATTAAAAAATTGCCCGACAGATTGAGTCTGTCGGGTTTTTTGGTATTGTCAAGAAGCGAGCATTGTGATATGATATTATGAGCGATTTGTGTCAGCACATTTTCGCTAAGGAAGGCTGACAGTTTAATCCGATTATATTATTTTTTACCCACATAAATTTAAGGGAGGATTTTATTAATGAACGTTACTGTTGAAAGAGTAGAAAATGAGGCAACTTTAAAAATTACCGCTCCGGCTGCTGAGGTAAATGCAGGCTATAAAAAGGCTGTACAAAAAATTGCTGACCAGGTAAACATTCCTGGCTTCCGTAAAGGCAAAGCTCCGCGCGCTATCATCGAAATGCACTATGGCAAAGAAGCTGTAAAACAAGAAGCTTTTGAAATCGTTGCTAACAAAGCATACAGCGAAGCTCTGGACCAGGAAAAACTGATTCCTGTATCCGATCCTAAAGTTGAAGAATCTACCTTCGAAGAAGGCAAGGATATGGAACTGACCATTAAAGTAACCCTGAAACCGGAACCGGAACTGGGCGAATACAAAGGTCTGCATGTAGAGAAAAAAGAAGTTGAAGTAACCGACGAGCAAGTTGACGCTCAAATTAAAGACATGATGGGCCGCGACGCTAAAATGGTAGTTGCTGAAGAAGGCGCTGTAATTGAAAAAGGCGACTTCGCTATCATCGACTTTGCTGGTACCGTTGACGGCGAACCGTTCAGCGGCGGCGAAGGCAAAGGCTATCCTCTGGAAGTTGGCTCCAACTCCTTCATCCCCGGCTTCGAAGATCAGCTGGTTGGCCTGTCCAAAGGCGATTCCACTGACGTAGAAGTAACCTTCCCGGAAGATTACTTTGTTAAAGACCTGGCTGGCAAAGAAGCTGTTTTCAAAGTAAACATCCAGGACGTAAAACGCAAAGAGCTGCCGGAACTGAACGACGAATATGTTGCTTCCAAGACCGATTTCAAAACTGTAGAAGAGCTGCGTGCTAATTACAAAGAGCGTATGCAAAAAGCTGCTGAAGCTAACGCTAAAGCTGAATACGAGCATGAACTGATTGACCTGGCTGTAGCTAACGCTAAATTCAGCGTTCCGGAAATCATGATCGAAGACAAAATCAGCCAAATGGTTGACGAAATGAAAATGAGCCTGGAAAGCCGTAAAATGAGCCTGGATATGTACATGCAATACACTGGCCTGGACATGGCTAAAATCCGCGAAAACCAACGTCCGGTTGCTGAAGAAAACGTTAAGACCGACCTGGTTCTGGACGCTATCGCTAAGGCTGAAGACATTCAGGTTGATATGGCTGACGTTGATGCAGAAATCGCTGCTATTTCCGCACAACACGGCGCTGCTCCTGAAGAAGTTAAGAAAATCATCAAAGGCAACGGCACCATGGGCCTGCTGTTGGCTAACATCCTGCGCCGCAAAGCTGCACACGTTGTTATTGACAGCGCAAAATAATTTGGGGTTATACTTACAGTAAAGGGGTGTGACAAAATGAATTATGTGCCTATCGTTGTTGAACAATCTAGTCGTGGAGAACGTTCCTATGATATTTATTCACGTCTTTTGAAGGATAGGATTGTTTTCGTTACCGGTCCGATTGATGACAATATGGCAAATGTTGTCATTGCTCAGTTATTGTTCCTGGAGTCCGAGGATCCGGACAAAGACATCCATCTGTATATTAACAGTCCTGGTGGCAGCGTAAGCGCCGGCATGGCTATTTATGATACGATGCAGTATATTAAGCCTGACGTTTCTACTATCTGCATGGGCATGGCTGCCAGCATGGCATCCGTGCTCCTGGCAGCAGGCGCGCCGGGTAAGCGTTTTGCATTGCCGTATTCCCGTGTTATGATTCACCAGCCCTTGGGTGGTGCACAGGGCCAGGCAACGGAAATTGAAATCCATGCCCGTGAAATCCTGCGTATCCGTGAAGAAATGAACCAGGTACTGGCAAAGCATACCGGTCAGACAGTGGAAAAAATTGCTGCTGATACTGAGCGCGATCATTATCTGACAAGTAAAGAAGCTAAGGAATATGGCCTGATTGACGAGGTTGTTTCCCGTAGTAAATCTGCAGAGTAAGATATACTATAAGGAGATTTAAAATATGAGTTTTAATGAAGGACATGATGGAAACCCATGCTGTTCCTTTTGTGGCAAGCGTGAAGGTCAGGTTAAAAGACTGATTTCCGGTCGTGGTGTTTACATCTGCGATGAGTGTGTCGATTTCTGTAAATCAATGCTTGAAGAGGAAAAAGAAAGCGATGCTGCTGAACAGTTGGTGAATGCTGATCTGCCTAAGCCTCAGGAAATCAAGGCAATCTTAGATGAGTATGTTATTGGTCAGGATGAGGCTAAAAAGACCTTGTCTGTTGCTGTATATAATCATTACAAAAGAATCAATTATGAAATCCAGAACCCGGGGTCCAAACGTGACCTGGAGCTGCAGAAGTCCAATATTCTGATGCTTGGTCCTACCGGTAGCGGTAAAACACTGCTTGCCCAGACTTTGGCAAAGATTTTGCAGGTTCCCTTTGCTATTGCTGATGCTACTACCTTAACGGAAGCAGGCTATGTAGGCGAGGATGTTGAAAACATCCTGCTCAAGCTTATCAGCAATGCAGATTATGATATTGAAGCTGCTCAGCGTGGTATTATCTATATCGACGAGATTGATAAGATTGCCCGCAAATCTGAAAACGTTTCCATTACCCGTGATGTTTCCGGTGAAGGTGTGCAGCAGGCTCTGCTGAAAATCCTTGAGGGTACTGTTGCCAGCGTTCCACCTAAGGGAGGACGCAAGCATCCGCATCAGGAGTTTATCAATATTGATACAACCAATATCCTGTTTATCTGCGGTGGTGCTTTTGCAGGACTGGAGCATATCATCAATGCCCGTGTTGGCAAGAAAAACTTGGGCTTTGGTGCTGATATCCGCCGCAAGGAAGAGGTTGATAACGAGGCTGTATTTGCCAAGGTATTGCCTGAGGATATCATGAAGTTCGGTATTATTCCGGAATTTGCAGGACGTATGCCGGTGGTAGTAACGCTCAATCCTTTGGACGAAGCTGCTCTGGTACAAATACTGACTGAGCCGCGTAATGCTTTGGTTAAGCAATACCAGCGTTTCCTGGAAATGGACGGCGTAGATTTGGAGTTCGAGCCTGGTGCTTTGACTGCTATTGCTGAGGAAGCATTGAAACGTAATGCCGGAGCGCGTGGCCTGAGATCGATTATCGAATCTACCATGCGTAACGTAATGTATGATGTTCCTTCCCGTGATGATGTAACAAAGTGCATTGTTACTGAAGCTACTATACGCCAGCATTGCGAACCACAAATGATTACAAAATAACAAAATATCTAAGGGGGAAGGATTATTATACCTTCTCCCTTATTTTATCGCTATGACAGGTATATGCTTAATGGCGTACTGTCAATAAATTTCTCTCTTGTTTTGGGAGCTGAAGGAGGGATTATATGGCTAATTTGATAATTACAAAGCCCCTGCTGCCTTTGAGGGGCATCTTGATTTTTCCAGGCATGATTGCCAATATTGATGTTGGCAGAGAAAAATCTATGGCTGCTATTGATGCTGCTGAGAATACAGATAAGCAGATTATCCTGGTTGGGCAAAAGCAGCCGGAACAGGAAAATGTTACTGCTGACGATTTGTATACATGGGGTGTTTTGGCAACCATCAAGCAAAAACTGCAGCTACCTAACGGTGCTGTACGTTTGCTGGTAGAAGGCTTAGAGCGCGTACATGTGCTGCATGCGGCAGAGGTTAATGAGAATGAGCAGGATTTCTTTGTTGGCGAGGTAGAGGTTGTGCCGGCTGATGATGCAGTAGATGCTGAAGCGGAAGGCCTGCGTCGCTTGCTGCTGGACGCCTTTGAGCAATGGGTTCTGCTTACGAAAAAGGTTAATCCTGATACAGTGCAGTCCTTAAAATCGCGTGCTGATGTAAGCAAGGTTCCTGATATTATTGTCGGCTACCTGCCGCTGGCGTTAAACGAAAAGGAAAATCTGCTGGAAACAGCACCGCTTAAGCAGCGTTTACGCAAATTATACGAGATTCTTGTGCGCGAGCAGGAAATTGCTGACGTAGCTAAAAATATTTCTGACCAGGTACACCAGCAGGTGGAGCAGAATCAGAAGGAGTATTACCTGCGCGAGCAAATTAAGGCTATCAGCAAGGAGCTTGGCGAAAACGAAGACGTACAGGCAGAAATTGCTGACTATAAGGAGCAGATGTCCAAGCTGAAGATGCCGCAAAACGTGGCAGAAAAAATCAATAAGGAGCTGGGACGTCTGGCAAAAATGCCGCCGATGACACCGGAGGGAGCGGTAATCCGTACCTATATCGATTCGCTGCTTTCGTTGCCCTGGGGCAAATTTACCAAGGATAATTTTGATATAGATAAGGCGCAGGACGTTCTTGATAAGGATCACTACGGCCTGAAAAAGGTTAAGGAGCGTATCCTGGAATATCTGGCAGTACGTGCGCTGTCCAAAAGCACACGTGGACCGATTCTGTGTCTGGTAGGACCTCCGGGTGTAGGCAAAACAAGCCTGGCAAGCAGCATTGCCAAGGCTATTAAGCGTAAATTTACCCGTATTTCTTTGGGTGGTGTGCGTGATGAGGCTGAAATCCGCGGTCATCGTCGTACCTATATCGGTTCTATGCCGGGACGCATTATTCATGGTATGCAGACCTGTGGCTGCATGAATCCGGTTTTCCTGTTGGACGAGATTGATAAAATGGCTTCTGATTTTCGTGGCGATCCGGCTTCTGCTCTTTTAGAGGTGCTTGATCCGGAGCAGAACAACAGCTTTAGTGACCACTTTATTGAATTCCCGTTTGATTTATCGCATGTATTCTGGATTGTAACGGCAAATGCTGTAGATACTATTCCGCCGGCTCTTTTGGACCGTCTGGAAATTATCCAATTGAGTAGCTATACTGACGAAGAAAAGGTTAAAATTGCCCAACTGCACCTGTTGCCTAAGGAGCTGAAGCTGAACGGCCTGGAAAAATACAAGGTGAGCGTCAGCGAGAAGGCTATCCGTCGTGTAATTCACGACTACACCAGGGAAGCAGGCGTGCGTAACCTGGAGCGCAAGCTGGCAGGTATCTGCCGCAAGGTTGCCTTCAAAATTGTCAAGGGCAAGGGTAAGGGAGCACAGGTAACAGAAAAGAATCTGGAAAAATACCTGGGACCTGTTATTTATCTTGATGATGATATCAGCCTGAAATCCAGTGTCGGCGTTGCCAATGGCCTGGCCTGGACTAGTGTTGGCGGTGAGCTGCTGAAGGTAGAGGTACTGGCGTTTAAGGGCAAGGGCAATCTTACACTTACAGGTCAGCTGGGTGATGTAATGAAGGAGTCGGCTCAGGCCGGTTATACCTATATCCGCAGCCGTGCGGAAGCTCTGGGGATTGCAGCCAACTTTGGTGAAACGATGGATATCCATATCCATCTGCCGGAGGGTGCTGTGCCGAAGGACGGTCCGTCTGCCGGCGTAACGATGGTTACTGCCATGGTATCAGCGCTGACAGGTAAAAAGGTTAAGGGCAGGCTGGCGATGACCGGCGAAATCTCCCTTTCCGGTAAGGTATGGCCTGTTGGCGGTATCAAAGAAAAAATGCTTGCCGCTTATCGTTATGGCGTGAAGACAGTGCTGCTGCCTAAGCGCAATATGCAGGATTTGGACGAGCTGCCGGAAAATGTTCGCAAGGAAATGCAGTTTATACCTGTTGAGCATCTTGATGATGTTTTGAAGCTGGCATTGGAGGATCAAAATGAGTAAAGATAATTGGGATATTATCCGTGCTAAGTATGTGGCCTCTGCAGTACGTGCAGACCAATATCCGCAGCCTTCTCTGATTGAAGCTGCTTTTATCGGCCGCAGTAATGTAGGCAAATCATCGCTTATTAATTCACTCTGCCGCCGCAACGGCCTGGCACGCGTAAGCTCTACTCCGGGTAAAACGCAGACCATCAACTTTTACGAGCTGGAGGCTAAGCGTGTAGTTGAGGGTGAGGATGAAAGAGCTTCCTTTTATCTGGTAGATTTACCTGGCTATGGCTTTGCTAAAACAAACCATAATAATAAGGACCAATGGTCAGGTTTTATCAGCAAATATTTATCCGGCAGTGAAAACCTGGGTGTTGTCTGCCAGCTGATTGATATCCGTCATAAGCCTATGGACAGCGATATGGAATGCTTCAACTGGCTGCGCAGCTGTGGCCTGAAGGTGCAGGTTGTGCTGACCAAGTCTGATAAGCTTTCGAAAAATGCTGCTATGTCTCAAAAGGCACTCTTTAAGCGCGAAATGGGCCTGAAGGAGCATGAGATTATTACCTATTCATCTTCGCAGCACACCATGCGTGGCGAGCTGATTGAGCGCATCATGAATGCTTTATCCGCTAACGGTGTAGAGCAGGAGTAAAAATCATGTTGTTAAACCGCTTGTTGCTTTTTATTATGGCGCTTTGCCTGGGCAGCCTGCTGGTGCGGATGCATATACCGATTCCATTTTTGCTGGGTGGCCTGTTGACTGCTTTGCTTTGCAAAACGCTGACGCATCGCAGCGATGTGAGCTGGCCTAAGCAATGGCGCGAATATGCTTTGATGGTTGCCGGTTATGGTATTGGCTCTACCTTTACCTCTGACACCTGGAATAACTTTTTGGCTGAGCTGGTAGGTGTAGCAGAAGCAACGATAGTTATTTTGGCTGCAAGTATGGTATTGGCCGTTATTACGGCAAAGCTGGCGCGGGAAAATCTTAAAAGCTGTGTCATGGGAATGCTGCCTGGCGGCATGACGCTGACGATGCTGCTTTGCGAGGATGACAAGGAGGTTAATCCTAATGTTGTCATGGTAATGCAGATTCTGCGTCTGTTGGGCGTGGTGATTACTGTGCCGTTTCTTGTCATCTGGCTTTTGCATGCGCAGGTGACAGGCAGCAGCGTAGCGTTGCCGAACCATGGCGGTATACATTGGCTTGTTGTTGTGCCTCTGTCTGTTTTGGGTAGCTTTATAGCGAAGAAGATACATATGCCGACGCCGAGACTGTTGGGACCCATTTTGGCGACAGCTGCCTTTGACGTCTTGGCTGGCAGTGTGCAGCCGGTGCCGTTTTGGCTGATGGCAGCAGCTCAGGCAAGTATTGGCTTGTTCATGGGGATGCAGCTTGATGCGGACCGCATTATCAAAACTAAAAAAATGGTACCCTATGTTCTTATCGGTACAGCAATACTTATTGTTGTGAGCATTGGCATGGCTAATGTGCTTGCCGCACGCTACGGCTTTTCGCTGGTAACGGCGTTTTTGGCGATGGCACCCGGAGGCATAGCCGAAATGTCTTTGGCCGGTATGAGTATGGGTGAGAATGTTTCGATTATCCTGACCTATCAGCTGGTGCGTGTGCTGGTGATAAATATCTTTATCCCGCCACTCTTATCATGGTGTTTTAAGGATAAGCAGGCATAAAAGTATAGAGGATTGTAGGAAAATTTTTCATGACTTTAGAAAATTTTTTCTTACAGTCCTCTTTGCTTTTCAATGTTAAATCCTTGTAAAGTACCATGCTGTAAGGCTTTAGAGCTTCCCAACCACTTAACGGGACACAAAAAGTCCATAGTGGACAAAAACGTCATAAGGTGTTATACTAAATGCATGTTAAGGCAATACCTTAAAATAATAAAGAAGGGATGATATAAAAATGACTTTTGAAAAATTTGTTGAGACTCTGTGCAACTTTAAATGGTATATGATTCACTGATTTCAGGAGGTGAGAATAATGCTGGAAAAATTCATCAAAGCTTTGTATGAAATGAATTTCTACTATATCCATTAACAGGTGGTATAAAAAATGCAAATCGCTAAACCGTAAGAACGCTTGCAGCTGGGCTGTAGGCGTTTTTTGTTGCTAAAAAGCCTGCTTTGACTGGAAAATTGAAGATTTTACATTGTGTTATATGTGAAATATACACAAAGAATAGCTAATCGAGAATGGAGTCAACTACACATGAGAACTCTCTATACATGGGATTAAAGCACAAAAATAAAAATCCTTGAAAAAGGTTGACAAGATAAATAGGAACTGCTATAATTAACACAACAAGTTGATATTGATATTACAGGTGCGAAAGCTCAATAGAGAAGCCGGTGAAATTCCGGCACGGTCCCGCCGCTGTGACGTGGAGCGTGTTTCGTTTATACCACTGGAGGGGTCCTCTGGGAAGGTGGAACACGTGAAGAAGCGAAGCCAGAAGAACTGCCTGTAAGATGCATCGTCGTTTGACCTGCGAGAGACGGGGAGAGATGTCGTAGAGCTGTAGTATAGGTTTGTGCGCCTAGTAGCTTTTGATATTTCGCCGTTTTTCAAAAGTCCCGCCCGTATTGGGTGAAGGATTCTTTTTGAGAAACGGTTTTCTGTTTCTTATGCCATTGAAGGTCACGTGATGGCTGTGACCTTTTGGAGAGTGGCCGGGCCATCGATGCTATCTGTCATACTTGTCCGCGATACTGGACATATCGTGTTTTTCAAATCCCATTCTCAAATTTTTCTTTTAGCTGAGAACATTTCCTTTCTCCTCTCAAGTACGACAGCGTAGGGGTGCGCTGTCGTGCTGACAATCCAGCCATCACAAATGTGGTGGCTTTATTTTTTGCTGTTTAAAGGGAGGTAATTGATATGAAAGAATTATATTTGGCAGGCAAAATTGCTGAACTGCTTGCAGCCTTTGAAGGTATGAAAGGCGTTGAAGAAGTTGTTGCCGGACGTGCCAAGGCCAGCGGAGAGCTGGAAGTAAAGTGCGTACGCGTGCAATATAACCCCAAAAAGACAGATATCTGCGAGCTTTTGAAACAATACTTCAATGAAGGGGTAAATCCCTATATCATCGCAGAAGATCCTTTGGAACAGGCTGCTGTTATTTACAAGGCAGCTGAAGATGTTCCGCAGATTGAATACTATGCCCGTTTTATGCAGAACCGTGGCGCAGAGCCGGGTGCTGCTTTAGGCAACATGATTCTTAATGATACCATGCCTGAGGAAAACGAGCTGCGCAGAGTCCAGATTAATTACGGACGTCTGCAGGAGTTCCTGGCAGATTAAACTGCCTGTTATTTTGTTATATACGGCCTGGACAACCGTGACCGTGTATATAAATGCTGTTTGCTTCTTAAAATCTATCCAAGCAAGGATGCGGCATATGTCCCCTGATGACCGGGTGAGAGCGGTCGGATAGCAGCTGCATCAGCAGACGAGATTGGCTGGAGGTGATATGCGTTTCAGCTTGGTGCTGTGAGCTTTTTCACAGTAATGATTAAATTATTAAAGGAGGATTATTTGAATGGCTGATGAACAACAAAAAACTGCAGCAGTCGTTGATGGCGAAAGACCGTTGACAGACAAAGAACTGGAAGCCATGTTGCGTAAGTCAGAGAAAGTAACCGAATTCCCGGAGGTAACTTTTGATGAATTTACCGAACCCACCTGGGATGAATGGGTGGAGGCATGTAATGCACTGTTGAAGGGTAAACCCTTTGACAAAATCATGTACACCAAAAACTACGAGGGCATTACCTTTGACCCGATTTATACTCGTAAAGGCACTGATGCAATTCTGCCGACCAACGATTATCCCGGTATGGGCGATTTCCTGCGTGGCGCAACTGTTAACGGTTATGTACACGAGCCCTGGGGCATTGCACAAGCTTGCGATGAAACCTTGCCGGCTGATAACAACGAGCTGCTGAAGGAAGAAATTTCCAAAGGCTCCACTGTTTACAATATCAAATTTGATACTGCAACCAAAAACGGCGTAGACGTTAAAGATGCAGAAAAACCTGGTGATATTGGCGTGAACGTTACTACCGTTGAAGATATGAGCGTTCTGCTGAATGGTCTGAAACTTGACAAATATCCTATTATGATGTACACCGGCGCTGGCGCTAAAAATCTGCTGGCTCTGACTGTAGCTGCTTTGAAGGGCGCTGGTCATGATGTAAAAAAACTGCGTGGCGTTATCGGCGGCGATCCAATCGGCGAGCTGGTAAAAACCGGCAAAACCGCAACCTCTCTGGATGCTTTGTATGATGAAATGGCTGAAACCATTAAATTTGCTAAAGCTAATACTCCGGAAGTTCGCACTGTTTTCATCAACAGTGATGCTTACACCGATGGCGGTGCAGAAGCAGTACAAGAAGTTGCTTACACCTTCGCTACTGCTGTTGAATATGTACGTCAAATGCAAAAACGTGGCGTTGAGCTGCACGACATTGCTAACTCCCTGTACTTCTGCTTCAACCAAGGTGCAAACTTCTTCATGGAAATCGCAAAACTGCGTTCTCTGCGTATGATCTGGGCAGCTATTATGGAAGCATTCGGTGCTGAAGAAGCAGATCGCGCTATTAAGGTTCATGGCCGTTGCGCTCGCTTCACCAAAACCGTTGTTGACCCGTATGTAAACATGCTGCGTAACTGCACCCAAACCTTCTCCAGCGTTGTAGGTGGCGTATGCACCTATGACAACCCGCCGTTTGACGAGTTGATTCGTAAAGGTGACGTATTCTCCCGTCGTATCGCTCGTAACCTGCATGTAATGCTGCAAGAAGAATTTGGTATGCTGAGCCCGATCGATGCTGCCGGCGGTTCCTGGGGCGTTGAAACCCTGACCAAGCAGATTACCGAAAAAATCTGGGCTGAGTTCCAAAAGGTTGAGGAAATGGGCGGTATTGTTAAAGCTCTGGAAGCTGGCTATCCGCAAGCACAAGTTGCTGACGTTTTGGCTAAACGCTTCAAAGCTCTGGAAATGCGCAGCGATCGTGCTGTTGGCGTAAACATGTACCCGAACATGACCGAAGAACCGTTGGAGCGCCGCGAAGAAGACACTCCGAAACTGAAGAAAGAACGCGAAGCTGCTGTTGCTGCTTACGTTGCTGATATCGACACCAACTACCTGGCTGGCAAGCTGGCTGCAGTTGAAACTGTTGAAGGCGCAATCGAAGCATTCAGCAATGGTGCTACTATCGGCCAGGTTGCTGCTGCATCCTGCAAGGCTGAAGCTCCGGAAACCGTTGAAGCAATCGCTGCTCATCACTGGACCGAGCGCTATGAAGCACTGCGTTTCGAAACTGAAGACTATGTTAAGAAAACCGGCAAAAATGTTGAAGTATTCCTGTGCAACATGGGACCGATTCCTCAACATAAAGCTCGTGCCGACTTCTCCACCTCTTTCCTGCAGGTTGGTGAATTCAACGTTCATCTGAACGATGGTTTCCAAGACGGCGAAGATGGCGATCAATACGAAAAATGCCTCAAAGCTTTCAAAGAAGGCGACTACGATGTTGCAGTTATCTGCTCCACCGATGCTACCTATCCGGAAATCGTTCCGAAACTGGCTCCGATGATTAAAGCAGCTATGAAACCGTCCGCTACTCTGTTCCTGGCCGGCGCTGCTCCGAAAGACATGGAACAAGTTTACAAAGATGCTGGCGTTGACGATTTCATCAGCGTAAAAGCTAACTGCTTCCAAACTCTGAAGATGCTGCAAAAGAAGAAAGGGATGATTGAATAATGAGCATTAATCCGGATTTCACTAAAGTAGCCCTTCCTGATCATCCTTCTTGTTCTTATGACGAATGGAAGAAGAATCTGGAAGAAAAAATGGGCGAAAATTACGATGCCCTTTACGATACTACCTTGGAACGTATTCCTAAAGCTCCGCTGTACACCAAGGATATCTATGATAAATGTAACCATTTGGACTTCATGAGCGGTATTCCTCCGTTCCTGCGTGGTCCTTACTCCACAATGTATGTATTCCGTCCGTGGACTGTACGTCAATATGCAGGTTTCTCCACTGCGGAAGAATCTAACGCATTCTATCGTCGTAACCTGGCTGCAGGCCAAAAAGGTCTGTCCATCGCGTTCGACTTGCCGACTCACCGCGGCTATGACGCTGATAACCCGCGTGTAGTTGGTGACGTTGGTAAAGCAGGCGTATCTGTTTGCTCCATGCTCGATATGAACATCCTGTTCTCCGGTATTCCTCTGGATCAGATGTCCGTATCCATGACCATGAACGGCGCAGTTCTGCCTGTACTGGCATTCTTCATCGTATCCGGTGAAGAGCAAGGCGTTGATAAATCCATCATGGCCGGTACCATTCAGAACGATATTCTGAAAGAGTTCATGGTACGTAACACCTACATTTATCCGCCTGCTATGTCTATGCGTATCATCGGTGATATTTTCGAATACACCACCAAATACATGCCTAAATTCAACAGTATTTCCATTTCCGGTTACCATATTCAAGAGTGCGGCGCAACCTGCGACCTTGAATTAGGCTACACTCTGGCCGATGGTATGGAATATATCCGTACTGGTGAAGCTGCAGGCCTGCCTGTAGACGCATTCGCAAAACGTCTGTCCTTCTTCTGGGATATGGGCAAAAACTACTTCATGGAAGTTGCAAAAATGCGTGCTGCTCGTGTTCTGTGGGCTAAAATTCTTAAGAGCTTCGGCGCTAAGAACCCGAAATCCATGGCACTGCGTACTCACAGCCAGACTTCCGGCTGGTCTCTGACCGAACAGGATCCGTTCAACAACATCTCCCGTACTTGTATGGAAGCTATGTCTGCTGCTCTGGGCCATACCCAATCCCTGCATACAAACGCACTGGACGAAGCTATCGCACTGCCGACTGACTTCTCCGCTCGTCTTGCTCGTAACACCCAGCTGTACATCCAGGATGAAACCAAAGTCTGCAAGATTATCGATCCGTGGGGCGGTTCCTACTATGTTGAATACCTCACCAACGAAATCATTCGCCGTGCTTGGGCTCATATCCAGGAAGTTGAAGCACTCGGTGGTATGGCAAAAGCTATTGCAACCGGCCTGCCGAAGATGCGTATTGAAGAGTGCGCAGCTCGTCGTCAAGCTAACATCGATAGCGGTAAAGAAACCATCGTTGGCCTGAACAAATATCGTCTGGCTAAGGAAGATCCGCTGAATGTACTGTCCATCGATAACACCGCTGTACGTAACGCTCAGATTAAACGTCTGGAAAAACTGAGAGCAGAACGCAACAACGACGCTGTTGCACGCGATCTGGAAGCTATTACCCGCGCAGCAGAAACCCGTGACAACGGCAACCTGCTGGAAATGGCTGTACAAGCTGCTCGCGACCGTGCTTCCCTCGGTGAAATTTCTGACGCAGTTGAAAAAGTATCCGGTCGTTTCAATGCTGTAATCCACACTGTATCCGGTGTATACTCCAGTGAATTCAGCGGCAACGATGACATGGAAAAAGCTACCAAACTGGCTGATGAGTTTGAACAACTTGAAGGCCGTCGTCCTCGTATCTTCCTGGCTAAAATGGGCCAAGACGGTCATGACCGCGGACAAAAAGTTCTGGCAACCTCCTTCGCTGATATGGGCTGGACCGTCGACGTTGGTCCTCTGTTCCAGACTCCGGAAGAATCTGCACAAGACGCTGTAGATAACGACGTTGATATGGTTGGCTTCTCCTCCCTGGCTGCCGGTCATAAGACCTTGCTGCCGGCAATCGTTGAAGAACTGAAGAAACGTGGCCGTGAAGATATCATGGTATGCATCGGCGGCGTAATTCCTGCACAGGATTACGACTACCTGTATGAACATGGTGCAGCAGGCATCTTTGGACCTGGTACCAACATTCCTAAGTGCTGCATCCAATTACTGCAAATGTTGGTTGACCGTGCAAAAGCTGAACACGCTGAAGACTGAGGTGATATAAATGCCTGAAACTGGTGAAAAAGATATTAGGCCGAGTTGGGTACCCCTGAAAAAAGACCCTAACTTTGCCTGCTCTGTAATGGGCGGGATTGACAGCGCCGTAAACGCTGTCAGCGAGGAGAAGTATAACCCTGTGGATAAAATTAGGAAATTCCCCTTGAGGAAAAAGCCTAGTCCGGAAGAGTTAATAAAAGGAGTCAGTGAAGGCGATCGTAAAACCTTATCTCAAGCTATTACTCTTATAGAAAGCAATGCGCCGAGGGATTTTGATAAAGCACAGCGTGTCCTGCAGGCTCTCCTGCCGCGTACAGGCAAAGCTTTGCGCATTGGCATTTCCGGTGTACCGGGTGCCGGCAAAAGTACCTTTATCGAGTCCTTTGGTCAGATGCTGTGTCATCAGGGCTATAAGGTCGCAGTTCTTGCTGTCGATCCTACCAGCTCTATTACCGGTGGCTCTATTTTGGGTGATAAAACGCGTATGCAGATGCTGTCGCGTGAACCTAATTGCTTTATCCGTCCGTCCCCTGCAAAGGGTACATTGGGCGGCGTTGCCCGTAAAAGCCGTGAAACAATGCTGCTTTGCGAGGCTGCAGGCTGTGATGTTATCTTAGTAGAAACTGTAGGTGTAGGCCAGTCCGAAATCACCGTCCGTTCGATGGTTGACTTCTTTATGCTGGTAGTACTGACCGGTGCCGGTGATGATCTGCAAGGCATCAAGAAAGGCATCATGGAGGTTGCCGACGCTATCGTTGTCAACAAAGCCGATGGTGACAATCTGCCTAAGGCTATCGTTACCCAGGGTGAGTATGAGCGTATGATTGAATTCATTCGTCCTGCTACCGAAGGCTGGAAAACTCACGCCTACAGATGCTCTGCTTTGACCAAGGAAGGGTTGCTTGAGCTTTGGGCAGTAATGCGCAAGTTCGAAAAAGTTACCAAAGAATGCGGTTCCTTCGACAAACGTCGTAAATCGCAGACTATTTCCTGGGTTAACAGCATGATTGACGAGCATTTACATAACCTGTTCTTTGAAGACCCGATGATTAAAGGACGCTTACCGGCAGTAATGGAAGCAGCTGTTAATGGCGTGGTATCCCCAAGTCAGGCTGTTACCGAGCTGATTAATGCCTTTGATATTGATCGTGCTTCAATGAGGCATCGCAATCAAAACAAATAAAGTCCGGCAAGAAAGCACCCCGTGGTGATTTTTGACCGGCAAAAACAAAAGGCTGTCACTGATGAAGCTTCATCAGCTGACAGCCTTTTGGCTTTTTAGATTATAGCTTAGAGGTACTGCTCAAGGATATTCTGGTACGGAAAATATGCTGAAATTTTGAGAGAAGTGTACAGGAAATGGGCTCTAAAAGAGTAAAAGATTCTATTTTTCTTGTTGTCAGCAAATGAGCGCATATTTAGTGAGATGTGTTCTTACAATATTTTTTTTGAGAACTTTTTCGCTAAAGTCTTGACATTCTTAATCGGACTGAGTATAATTAAAAGCAACAAATCAATATTTCGTATGAAGCACTAATTGGTGAAAATCCACACGGTCCCGCCGCTGTAACAGGCTTGCCTGAAGTCAGCAAAGTACTTTATACAAGCATATGCTTGACCTGCGAGCGACAGGAGAAGATGTTAACAGACAAGATACTGTTTATGTGAGAGTGGCAGCTATCTTAATTGTGCGCATTAACCGTCTTTGCTTGCAAAGGCGGTTTTTTTCAACTATCAAATGTGGGTCGAAATATTGATTTCCCAAACATTAGAACAAACTAAGCAAATCGGACAATTTGCTGTTCTGTTACGTAAAGATCTTTTCAAATTCTCCTTCTCCTCCAAATTTATCGTGTGTAGCTTGTTACAGGGGTGTGGCAATGCAACAATAAAAAAACCGCCAGGTAAGGCGGCTTTTTTATTGTCCTCAGTAAGGTAGAAACAATAAAAGCTTTGCAATCAAAAAAACCGCCGTAAGGCGGTTTTTGTCTTTTATAAAGAGGAGTTTTTCAGGACTTCATCCAGGTTGCATACCTGCTGTGAATTACGTGTCTTGGAATAGAATTTGAGGAAATGCTGGGCAACAACGGAAAGCGGTCTGTCCTTAACCTTTACAACGGTTTTGTAAACGTCAGCCTTGATGTCGGATATAGGACGGGTGATAAACTCTTCGCCAAGGTCCTCTCCGGGCTCTACAGGCACGATAGAAACGGCTGCCTTGACGCGTGTCCATTCCAAAGTAGTGCTGCGGGTGGTGCTGGTGCAGGTGATGCGCGGCACGATGGATGCCTGCGCACAGGCCTTAAGGAAGATTTCGGAGCAGCCGGAGCTGATGCTCAGAGGTACATCCTCTAATTCCTTAAGGGTGACAACCTTTTTGCTGTCATCCAGAAAAACAGAGTTTTTATGGAAAACGGCTGTAAGCTCTTCATCACGACGGAAGAGAACTTCAAAGTTATCCTGATGCTCTACCGGTACGCTCAAAATTCCCAGCTCGGTAATACCGTTAAGCATTTGCTGTGTCTGCTCGTTGATGCTTGCTTCGAACAGCTCACATTTGATATTAGGATAAAGAGCACAGAAATCCTTGAGGGAGGATTTGATGAATAAAGCACTGCGGGAGTTGGCAATGCTGAAACGCAGCGTACCTACAACACCGCCCATGATGTTTTCAATTTCGCTTTTGGCAAGATCCTCCAAAGCACACATGTACTTTGCTTTTTGATAGAGGACGCGTCCTGCTTCTGTCAGGAGAATCTGACGGCTGCCGCGGGTGGTAATTATAAGCTTGGTGCCGAAATAGTTTTCCAGGGCACGCAGCTGCTTGCTGAGGGCCGGCTGAGCAATATGCACGTAATCAGCCGCACCGGTAAAGCTACCGGCTTCAATAATTGCCAAAAAGTTTCTGTAATTGTCTAATTCCATGTTTGCAGACCTCCAACTAATACTAAACTTATGTAAAATAGAAACAGTAATAGATTCTAAATATGGGTATAATACAATTAGTTTATCATATTGCTAGTATATTTTCAAGAAATTCAACGATTAAGGCTATTATAGAACAGAAGAATGCCAAAAAGCAATAATAAAATGTCATATCTATAATTCCTATTAGCTATTTTTCTTATTAAGCAATATCTGTTATACTAAATGCGTATAAAGCAAGGGCCTTATACAGAGCAAATTGACAAATTGACTTATTCAAAGCAAAGGAGAGAACAAAATCATGGCTGAAACAAAAAAGGCAGTCGTAAACGAAACCGGTTTATTCGCACATCTGTGCCGTCAACGCAACGGCGCAGCAAAAGTATTCCCGCATTGTGGTGAACATGGCTTTGCCTTCACCAGAAGAGTACAGGGCTTCAAACTGAGTGAAGCATCCCTGAAAGCATTAAAAAGAGGTTAAGAAGAAAGATGAGCTTTGTACTGAACTATCTCAAAGAATTGGACAGAGAATACTATAGTAAATGGTTTAAGAATATTTTGCTTTAAGCTTTAAACAGCAGCATTATAATATGCCAGTCAGCGAGCGATGACGTTATAGCCTACCTCCTTGTACGTCGTTGGCAGACTGGCTTTTTGTTTGCCTAAAATATTCCTGGCGGATATATGAATAATGCTACATAGGTATTTTTATTCTGGCGATAATTGTCGTATAATATAAAACTGCCTGCTATAAAAAATAAGTAGAAATTAGTTCCGAAATATATTTAATTACTTTCTGAAATATACTTAATTCATATAACTTCTATTCCAACTAGGTATTTTTATTATTTTGGAATATGTTGTATAATCTCTAACAGTGAAAGGCACTCTCCAAAAGGAACAAGAAAGGAGCTGATAAGTTTTGGACATTGCACTTATCATGAATGATGAAAAAGAAGATTCTAAGATTCGGGAGTACCTGAAACAGGTAGACAAGAAATTTTACTATCGAGCTATCGAGAACAGGAAAAAGGAAGGTAAAGTCTTCCCGCATCGAGGCGAAGATGGTAAGCTCTTTGTAAACACTTTTCAATATGTAAACCTATTTAAGAAGAAATAAGTGGAGGGAAATTTTTATGACACCAGCAATTAAATGCTTGATTTTGTTAGCAGTAGTTGCACTGTTATTCGTTACCGAAATGATTCCGCTGGCAATGACCGCGGTTCTGGCTGCTATAGCCTGCAGTGCATTGGGCCTGGTTCCTGAGAACCAAATCTTCCTTGGCCTGGCAGATTCTACTGTAGTTCTTTTTGGCGGTATGTTCGTAGTTGGCGCTGCAATGTTTTACACTGGCCTTGCTCAAAAGGTTGGCGGCGCTGTAGTAAAGCTGTTTGGTACTAATGAAAACAGCCTGATGTTTGGTCTTATGGTTATTGCAGCAGTTATGTCTGCCTTCCTGTCTAACACTGGTACCACAGCTTGTCTGATTCCTGTAGTTATGGGTATCTGCGCACAAGCAAAGCTTTCTGCTTCCCGTCAGCTGATGCCGTTGGCTTTCGCTGCCGGCCTTGGCGGTACCTGCACCCTGATTGGTACCCCGCCGAACATTCTGGCAAACGTTGCTCTGAAAGCAGCTGGTATGCCGGAACTGCAATTTGGCTTCTTTGAATATGCTTACATCGGCATTCCTATTACCATCGCCGGTATCGTATACATGATGTTCCTTGGCAAATACATCCTGCCGGAAGCTAAAACCGAAGAGGTTGCTGAGGTAGAGCAAGAGATTGATGCTACCAACACCACTCCGAAAAAACAAATGATCTGCGGTATCATCATGGTTGGCGTTATTGGTTCTATGGCAACCAGCATCGTTCCTCTGGAACTGGCTGCTGTTGTCGGAGCGGTACTGTGCGTACTGACAGGCTGCATCACTGAAAAACAAGCCTATAACTCCATCGACTGGATTACCATCTTCCTGTTTGCAGGTATGATTCCTGTTGCAACAGCTATGAACACCAGCGGCGCTGGCAAGCTGATTGCTGAATTCACCGTAAGCCTGATGGGCGGTAACCCGTCTCCGTACCTGGTAACTGCTGTACTCTTTGGTTTGGCAGTTGTACTGACTCAGTTCATGAGCAACACCGCTTCTAAAGCTCTGCTGTGCCCGGTTGGCATTGCACTGTCCGCACAAATGGGTGCATCTCCGAAAGCTGTACTGATGGCAATCCTGATTGCTTCCAGCTGCGCATTCGCTTCTCCGGTAGGTACTCCTCCGAACACCCTGGTACTTGGCCCTGGCAAGTACAAATTCATGGATTATGTAAAATGCGGCGGCGGCTTGGTAGCAGTCAGCATGATTGTTGCAATCATCGTTATTCCTATCGTATGGCCGTTCTTCCCGACTGCAGCATAATTAATTAAAGATATAAGTCTTACCACCTTTCTTAAAATGCCTGCAACGCTCCCGGATGGGAGCGGGCAGCAGGCATAAATTGGATAGAGAACAATTATTATAGACGGGGCGGAAGCTGCCCTAACGCACAAAGCTTCAAAGATGCTTACACTTACAAATTCCTTCTTTCTGTATATATTTGCTTAGGGGACATTGGCAGTATATATAGGATATAAATGAAAAAACTACCCTTCGTCATGTTGGACAGAGCATGGCGGAGGGTAGTTTTGATTTTGCGTTTGCAAGCTGTTGACTGTGGCAGAAATATATTTTATTCGGAAGAAATCGAATCGGAAGGAGTCGAATAAAATGGCTTTTGGGGGACGAACTAAAGAGCAAAAGAAAATACAAGATATGTTGCTCAAAAAAGCACAAGATGTAACTCTCGTTTATGGCCGTAGGCGTGTGGGAAAAAGTGAACTGATTAAAGAGTGTCGGTGAAAACAACATTGAGATGCTGTTTTTACCGCTGTTTTAAACGCTATAATATTTTCACACAAACACATATTGCACCAGGAGCATGTAACCAATTGTGCCTGCTGCTATCGTCAGCAGCAAATTGCGCAGTTTTGCCTGCAGGATAACTGTCACTGCTACGGCGATGGCTTCAGGCAGGCCGTGACTGCCGGTCATAATTTGCGTATCCTTGAGGGAGTAGACAACAAGCATGCCCATAACGGCCGCAGGCAGCATTTTGCCTAAAAACGCTACTAATGGCGGCGTTTTTTTATTGGCCGGAAACAGGATGAAGGGCAGAAAGCGCGTCAGCATCGTACCTGCTACAACAGCGGCAATAGTTATGATTTGTTCTGTGAAGCTCATAATTTAATGCCTCCTTTGTAATAGGCAGTGATAAATACCAGCAGCATAAGCAACATAGCTGGCGGTATAAAGCTTTGCGGTCCGATGAGCACCAGGCAGACTAGCGGAATGACAATACCTAGGATAGCAGGAGTGTGGTTTTCTGTCGCTTGCCATTGGCTGACAAAAATTGCTGTAAAAAGAGCGACGAGCGCAAAGTCCAGGCCTTTGGTGTTGATTTGCAGGCTGTTGCCCAAGAGACCGCCGATAGTTGCACCTGCTACCCAGTAGATTTGGTTCAGCAGATTTACGCAGACCATGAAGCAGCCTTTATCGATGCCTTCAGGAATAACAGTATTACAGTTGATAGCGAAGGATTCGTCGCACATACCGAAAATAAGATAAAATTTCTTCAGGCCGGTATTCTTATATTTTTCCAGCATGCTCAGACCGTAGAACAGATGACGAGAGTTAATCATCAGTGCCATAAAAAAGCAGTACAGCGGATTGAAGGGACTAAGCAGCATTGTTACCAGGACAAACTCCATGCTGCCGGCAAAGACAAGAGCACTGGTAAAAAACGGGTACCAGGGCGAAAAGCCCTTGCTGCAGATGTAAAAGCCGTAGGAAATGCCTAAAAAAAGAAACGCTGCGCAAATTGGCAGCGTTAGTGGAAAAGCAGCTTTAAGTGCTTTGCTATATTTGGTGTTCATGATTATAACCTGCACAATTCTTTGAATTCATAGAAACTATGTAGGCTTTATTCTACAGTATCCTGCAGGAATTGTCAACGCTTGGGAGCAGGTCCGCTGCTGGCGCGGGCAACAAGACGGCATTTGTATTCTACATGGGTTATAGGTTCAAATTTGCCGTGGTGCTCATAGCTGGCAATTTCCTCCTGCAGCAGTTTAAAGGCGCTTTTACCGCATTCTGTGAGAGAATTATCGATAGTTGTCAGGCTGACTCCGCGTAGATGCGAGGGGAAAATATTATCGAAGCCGCAAAGGCTGATATCTTCCGGAATACGCAAGCCCCTGTCGATGATAGCATTGTAGGCGCCGTAGGCAACCATATCGTTGATAGCGACTATGGCTGTTGTTTCCGGCACTGCGTCAAGACAGCGGTTGGCAAGCTCATAGCCTGTGCTGTACTCTACGTCAACGTGCGAAAGCTCGTAGTCAGGGGTGATTTCCTTGGTGAAGAGGGCAAGCTTGGCACCTGCTTCCTGGCAGGCAGCCTCCAGACCCTGGCAGCGACGCACACGCGAGGTATGTTGGTCATTGAGTGTTGTCGAAAGATAGGCAACCTGCTTGTGTCCTAAATCCATAAGATGCTTACCGATTAGCTGTCCTGCAGTGAAGTTGTTCATATCGACAGTGGCAAGCTCCAGGTCACTGCGTCTGTCACCAATAGCAACAACAGGCAGATACTTACTCAGGTTGTACGCTAACTGTGGCTGTTGGGGAATCATGGCAAAGATAACGCCGGCGACATTGAATTTGCGTGCCTGCTCCATAATAAACTTTTCTGTATCCGTATCCCAATAGGTAGTGCGGACGGAGGTGACAAAGCCCTGCTTGCGGGCAACGATTTCAATACCCTGGATAATAGTAGTATAGAAAGGATTGAATAATGAAGGACAGATAATAATGATTAGTGTATCTGAGGGCTTTACTAGGGCATATGCTTTTTCCTTGCTGCTTTTGTAGCCAAGCTCAGCAGCGATGGCGAAAACCTGCTCCACGGTTTCGGCATTGAAGCGGTCGATGCTGCGCCTGTTGAGAATCATTGATACGCTGGCAGGTGAAAGCCCTGCTTTAGCGGCAATATCCTTCAGGGTGACCTTTTTAGGCATAAGTACAATCCTTTCTAATGTGAATTAGCGTAAAGCGGCGGAGCTGAATTATTTTTCTACAACCTTAGCAGCAATGTCAGGATAATTGGTAATCAGAACGTCAACTCCTGCATCAATCAATTCCTGCATCAGCTTGGCGTCGTTAGGAGTCCAGGCCTGCAGGCCTGCGTTGTGCGCGTGCAGGTCAGCAGCAACGCCTTCCTTGCAGCAGAAGTAGCTGCAGGCGTTTACGGTTGCAGCGCCTTGGGAGGCAGCGTAAGCGCCGACGTTCATCAGCCAGGTGTCCATCAACAGACCGCATTTTGCTTCCGGCATCAGCTTTTTGATTTTAGCGATGGTGTAATGGTTAAAGGAGGAATACCAGATCTGTTTTTCCAGACCGAATTCTTTAACCATGGCAATGAGCTTTTCTTCGATACCTTTATATTCAAAAACGCCGGTTTTGAGTTCAATGTTGGTAATCAGGTCAGTGGTTTTAACCCAGGTGAAATATTCGCGTAAAGTAGGAATGGTTTGACGGGGGAAGAAGCCCTTGACGTTAACGCCAACGGAAAGAGTTTTCAGCTCCTCCAGGGTGTAATCCTTCAGCCAGCCGCTGCCGTTAGTAGTGCGGTCGAGCTTTTCATCATGCATGATGACGATTTCGCCGTCCTTAGTAAGCTGGATATCTAATTCAATACCGTCAGCAACAGTTTCTTCTGCTACCTTTTGAAAAGCAAGCATAGTATTTTCAGGATAATAGCCGCTGAAGCCGCGATGCGCAAAAATTTGAACCATTTCTATTCCTCCTTAGATTTTTTCAACAATATTCAACAATATATTAGCACAAGAAAAGCTAAAAAACAAGTGGGACACGATAAGGCCAACAGGGATAAAAAACGGCCAAAACTGAGATTACACAAGGCTTTAGTAAAAATGCGTAAAATTATTGACAATTTTGTGTCACTCTGTTAATATGGTATCAGATTCAAATCGGGAATCTTTAGCACAACAAATTTCAACAAAATTCAACAAGGGAATTAGGAGGATGAACATGAAAAAGATCGTAGCTCTTCTGTTAATGTCTGTAATGATGTTGGCTCTTACCGGTTGCGGCGGTTCTGACAAAAAAGATGAAAAGGCTGCAGGTCCTGACAAAAAGGTTGTTTTGAAGCTGAGCCATGTATTTTCTCCCGATGAGCAGCTGTACAAATCCATGGAATTGGTTGCTGAACGTATCAACAAGAAAACCAATGGCCGTGTAGAAATTCAATGCTTTGGTCAAAACCAGCTGGCTTGCTATAAGGATGGCCTGGAGCAGGTTGCCAACGGTGCTAACTTTATTTCTGTAGAAGATCCGTCTTACCTGGGCGACTATGTACCTGACTTCAAACCGTTGGTTGGCCCGATGCTGTATCAATCCTATGACGAATATGAGAAGATGATTGAAACTCCGTTGGTTAAGGATATGGAAAAGAAGGCTGAAGAAAAAGGCATTAAGGTTCTGGCTTTGGACTACATCTTTGGCTTCCGTAATGTTATGACCAACAAGGTTATTACCAAACCTGAAGATATGAAAGGCCTGAAACTGCGTACTCCTGGCAGCAAGCTGTTCATTGATACCATCAATGCTATGGGCGCAACTGCTACCAGCCTGCCGTTCTCCGAAACTCTGTCCGGCGTTTCCCAAGGCGTTGTAGATGGTCTGGAAGGCTCCGAATTCACCAACATCGGCACCAAATGCTATGAGCACGTTAAAAACGTAGCTACCACCAAGCATTTCCTGGGTACCTGCGGCGTATACATTTCCACCAAAGTATTCAACAGCCTGTCTCCTGAAGATCAGAAGATCGTTGCTGAAGAATTTGCTTACGGCGGTAAAGAAATGACCAAGATTTCCACCGAATCCTATAACAAGGTTTATAAGGAACTGGAAAGTAAGGGCGTTAAATTCAACGATGTTGACCATGCTGCTTTCGAAAAAGCTACCGAGCCTGTATTCAAACAGATGGAAGAAAAAGAAGGCGCAACTCCTGGCATCTATGAAAAGCTGAAAGCTGAGCTGGCAAAAATCCGCGCTGCAAAATAAGCTGTAGATATTCTTTAACAGTCATAATGAAACACTAAGGAGCTACCACGCTGCATGCAGCGTGACAGCTCCTTCCTTTGCATAAGTATTACTATAAAAAATGGAGGTAAAATTTTGGGTAAAAACCTGAGCTTTGTGCTAAATAATCTGGAAGATTTAGTTGCTGCATTTTTCATCAGCATCACCACTATTCTTGTTGTTATCAATATTGTTCTGCGTTACGTTTTTAACTCCGGCCTGGTTTGGTCCGAAGAGGTTGCTACCGGCTGCTTTGTCTGGTCGGTATTCATTGGCGCTGTTGCTGTATTCAAGCATCGCGGTCACGTTGGCGTTGATATTATCGTTAAAAAAATGCCCCAGGCTATGCAGAAGGCTGTTGGTCTGATTACCGATATTATTCTTGTAGCGCTCAATGGCTACATGTCTTATCTTTCTTTTATCTATATTTCCAAATCCTATACGAAAATGACCCCGGTACTGGGTATTTCTTCCGTTTATATCAGTTCTTCCGTACTGATTGCTTTTGTACTCATGACCGCGTATTCTATTAAATTTGTCTGGCAGGATCTTGCCGGTTCCGGAAAGGAGGAAAAATAATGGCTTATTTGCCCGTCATCATCGTCTTTGTCCTTTATTTTTCCAGTATTCCTATCGCTTATGCGCTGTTCGGTGCAACGATTTCCTACTTTACCTTCCTGGATGCGACTTCTCCTGCACATTTGGTATTCCAACGCATTATTACCAGCACGCAGTCCTTTCCGCTGCTGGCAATTCCCTTCTTTATTATGGCAGGCTCCATTATGAACTATGCCGGTATCAGCGATAAGCTGATGAAATTTACCGACGTGCTCATGGGTCATATGACCGGCGGTCTGGCTCAGGTTAACGTACTGCTCAGTCTGCTGATGGGCGGTGTTTCCGGAAGTGCTAACGCTGACGCTGCTATGCAGAGTAAAATGCTTGTTCCGGAAATGGAAAAGCGCGGTTACGGCAGAGCCTTCAGTGCTGCGGTAACAGCTGCGTCCTCTGCAAGTACGCCTGTAATTCCTCCCGGAATTAATCTGATTATTTATGCGTTGATTGCCAGCGTATCCGTAACCAAAATGTTTATGGCAGGCTATGTGCCCGGCATTCTTATGGCAGTATCTATGATGATTGTTGTTGCCATTGTTTCCAAAAAGCGTGGCTACAAGCCTTCGCGTGAAAAGGCTGCTACATTCGGCGAAATTATGACTCAGCTTAAGGAATCTATCTGGGCGCTGCTCTTCCCCTTCGGTATTATCGCCGGCCTGCGCATGGGCATGTTCACTCCGTCCGAGGCAGGTGCTGTAGCTGTAGTATACTGCATCCTGGTAGGTGCCTTCATCTACAAGGAGCTGAAGTGGGAATATGCCTGGCCGATTATGAAGGAAACTATTTACGGTACCAGCTCTGTTGTACTGATTATCGTTGCAGCTTCTTTCTTTGGCTATTATCTGAACTGGGAGCGTATTCCGCAGCATATCACCTCCGCAATGCTTGATTTTACCCGCAATCCGTACATGATGCTGATGCTGGTAAATATCCTGCTGCTGATTTTGGGCATGTTCCTGGAGGGTGGCGCTGCACTGATTATTCTGGCTCCGCTGCTTGTTCCTGTTGTAACCAAACTGGGTGTAGACCCTGTACACTTCGGTATTATCTGTATTGTTAATATTATGATCGGCGGTCTGACGCCACCGTTCGGTTCGATGATGTTTACGGTTTGTGCGATAACGGAAACGCCGCTCGGCGAATTCTTCAAGGAGGTTTGGCCGTTTATCGTGGCGCTGCTTGTAGCATTACTTATTGTCACCTATGTGCCGGGGTTGGTTATGTTCTTGCCTAACTTGTAAGACGAAGGTTTACAGACGTGTGATAAGGCGCCGTATACTTCATCAGGATTCCTAGACGTACTAGAAGTACGCCGTCGTCATCCTTCTTCGTCTCCGTCACCTTCTCCCACGTCTTTGGCGAAGGTTTGCTGATGTGCGATAAGGCGCCGTATACATCATCAGGATTCCCGGACACATATAATTAAATATGCTTTTTCAGGAGCTGCTACGAAAGTGGCGGCTCCTTATGTTTTGTGTTATACTTAAAAATATCAAGGAAAGGTCGTGAAAGCATGAAGAATAAATATATCATGGCGTTGGATTTGGGAACTACCAGCTGCCGTTGTATTTTGTTTGACAAGCAGGGAGAAATCTGCAGCGTAGCACAAAAGGAGTTTACGCAGTATTATCCGCAGGCAGGCTGGGTGGAGCACGATGCCGAGGAAATCTGGGCAACCCAGGTAGGACTGATGTACGAGGCAATGAGCAAGCTGGATGTTACTCCGGCTGATATTGCCGGCATCGGTATTACGAATCAGCGCGAAACTACCGTTGTTTGGGACAAGAACACCGGTCGTCCCATCTGTAAGGCGATTGTCTGGCAGTGCCGTCGTACTGCGGAATACTGTGATCTGCTGAAAATCCGTGGCTATGCCAATATGTTCCGTGAAAAGACAGGCCTGGTGCTGGATGCTTATTTCTCCGGTACTAAGCTGCACTGGATCCTGGAAAACGTACCTCACGCACGCGAGCAGGCAGAGTCAGGAAAGCTGCTGTTCGGTACCATCGACAGCTGGATTATCTGGAAGCTGACCGGCGGTAAGGTACATGTTACGGATTATTCCAATGCTTCGCGTACATTGATGTTTAATATTCATACCCTGCAATGGGATGAAGAAATCCTGACGGTTTTGGGCATTCCGCGTCAGATGCTGCCAGAGGTTAAGCCTTCCAGCTGTGTATACGGTACAACTGATGCCAAGCTTTTTGAGGCACAAATTCCTATTGCAGGTGCTGCAGGTGACCAGCAATGCGCACTTTTTGGTCAGACATGTTTTGCCCCCGGCGAAGCTAAAAACACCTATGGCACCGGCGGCTTTATGCTGATGAATACCGGCGAAAAGCCTGTGGACAGCAAAAACGGTCTTGTTACGACTATTGCCTGGGGTGTAGACGGCAAGGTGGAATATGCGTTGGAAGGTTCTATTTTTGTTGCCGGCGCTGCCATTCAATGGCTGCGTGATGAGCTGGGCCTGATTCGCAATGCTGCTGAATCCGAGGCTATGGCGAAGTCTGTGCCCGATTCCAACGGCTGTTACATGGTGCCTGCCTTTGTAGGCTTGGGGGCGCCGCACTGGAACCAATACGCGCGTGGTGCGATTGTCGGCCTGACGCGCGGAGTTAACCGTAATCATATTGTGCGTGCAACGCTCGAAGCTATAGCTTATCAGGTGTACGACGTACTTAAGGCTATGGAAGAGGACAGCGGTATTAAGCTGAGCTCGCTGCAGGTTGATGGCGGTGCGTGCGCTAACAGCTTCCTGATGCAGACGCAGGCGGATATTATCAATGTTAAGGTAGAACGCCCTAGCTGCATTGAAACGACTGCTATGGGCGCTGCTTATCTTGCAGGTCTGGCAGTAGGCTATTGGGATGATAAGGAAATGATTAAGGGCAATCACGTTATCGAGCAGACCTTTATGCCCGATATGGATGAAGAAAAGCGCAATCATCTGCTGCGCGGCTGGCACAGGGCGGTGCGTGCGTCCTGCATCAGGCTGCATCCGGAGGAGTAAACTAAATAAAAATATACAGCAAAAAGCCTTGCAGCTTGGACTTACTGCAAGGCTTTTCTGCTTTTGATGAGTTGAGTGTTTGTTAGCCGGCGTTAGGGGATGCCGGCCGATAAGGAGTATTATTATAGGAGTATTATAGGGGTGTGATATATAAAAGCTCTAAGCTTTTAGCTGAGTTAGGGGTGTATCAGGACTGTTTTTCAATATCGCCGAAGTAGAAGTTGATGAGTTTTTTGTATTCACCGCTCTTTTTGTAGTCGCTCAAAGCAGCGTTGAATTTTTTAATCAGCTCGTCATTTCCTTTTTCAGCGTAGACAACAAGGTCATCCTGGCGTTCGGAATGGCCTACAACCTGCAGGCAATTGTCGTCATCGGTGTGCGTCATATAGAAAGCAGTAGTGAGGTTACCGCAAATAGCGTAGTCAGCTTCGCCGGTTTCTACTGCATGTAAAGCACTGGCATTTTCAGGATATTCAACAATGATGCTGCCGGGGAAGGATTTTGCTACACGTACAGCAGATGCACCTTTTTTAATAGCAACCTTGCGGCCGTTCATGCTGTCGATGTCTGCCTTAAGGTTGCTGCCCTTTTTGACAACAATGGAGAAAGCAGCCTTGGCATAGGAATCACTTGCGGCATAGTCAATGGAACGTGCCTTGGTTTTACTGAAGTTGTTCATGGCAATATCATATTTTTTGTGGTTAAGGCCGGGCAGAAGCTCGTCGAACGGGGTGTTGATAAATTCAACTCTGTCATAACCCATTTTTTTAGCCACATCGTTGATTAAATCGATATCAAAGCCGGTAAATTTATTTTGCTCTTTGAGATAAAGCTCAAAGGGCGGAGAAGCAGGTGATGTTGCCACACGCAGTACCTTGTCGGCGGCAGGTGCTTGCGCTGCCTGTTTGTCGCTGCCACAGCCGGCGGATAAAAGCAGGCACAGCATGCTGACAAGAATAAATAATATCTTTTTCATTAGCAGATACCTCCAGATAATTTATTAAATTAATTACTCATATGAGCGGTTGTTCATTGGTTGCCTAAATTATATACCCCCTTTCTAGGGATTGTCAAGAGGGTATATCAAAAATATTATTAAAAATTATTGTGTATATAAATAAGAAGCGTTTGTTTAATTATGCAGATTGTGCGGACGTAAATCCGGCGGCAGCATAGTGCAGGCTTCGTGGCTGTCCTCGCTCAAAGGATTGACATGAACCATGCAATGTTTTACCAGCGGGAAGTTGGCTTCAACAGCAGTGTGGACCATTTCAGCGATGTGATGTGCCTGCAGTAGGGTAAGGTTATCCTTGACGCTGATTTCGATATCAACATAAATACGGCTGCCGAAAAGACGGCTGTGCAGACTGTCAAGATGCTCTACGCCGGGAACGCGGGCAACAAGGTCTTCCATTGCAATGGTAGTTTCTTCATCACAGCTGCGGTCTACCATCTTATCCATGGAATCCTTGAATACTTCGTAGGCAGCGTATAAAATCATCACGCAGATTACTAAGCTGGCAATCGGGTCTAAAATAGGATAGCCCATGCGTGCGCCCAAAATACCGATGAAAGCGCCGACGGAGCTCATAGCGTCACTGCGATGATGCCATGCTTCCGCCATCAGTGCGCCGGAATTGATTTTTTGCGCAGCGTTGCGGGTGTACCAAAACATTGCTTCTTTGGCAACAATGGAAATAATTGCTGCCCACAGAGCAAGCTGTCCGGGGATTTCCAGCTCAGCCGGATCACCTACAATTTTTTCGTAACCGCTGTAGCCGATAAGCAGGGCGATAATCGTCAGGATTATTGCCAAAAGAATAGCGGCAATACATTCAATACGTTCGTGGCCGTAGGGATGCTCTTCATCCGAAGCCTTGTTGGAAAATTTTACGCCGGCCATAACAATGAGGGTACCGAAAACATCGGACGCGGAGTGGATACCATCAGAAACCATGGCGGCGGATTGGGCGACGAAACCGGCAATTAGTTTGCCAAGCGACAAGAGCAGATTACCGATAATACTGTTGATGGAAACAATCATAGCGATTCTTTCAGCATCGTTTTCAAATTTCATAATAAAACCTCCTAAAATGGTCTTTGCATTTGTGCAGGCCTTTGACATACAAAAAACGCCTGCGAGATAGTAGTTAACTGTCCCGCAGACGTTGCGTCAAAGTCTGCTGCCCAGAGGGCCCGGCTGCAAAAACCCGGAAGAAGGTTTACCGCCTGATCAGTTTGTACTGTAGCTAAATTGCAGTGCAAAGAGATTATCTGAATTATAAGCGGTTAGCAAAGGCTTTGTCAAGAGGCTTTTGTAAATTTTCTTACAGTTTTCAGAAGAAAATTTCCTGCATAGAGATTAATTGCTAACCATAGCTTGAGGTTAACAAAGGTTTACTTTATTGGATAATGACTAGCAGTAAGAAAATCATACAAATACATGAATAAATGTTGACATATCATTCAGAAGAGATATAATAAGGGTATTAGTACAAATCGTATAGCTTATCAATAATATTATAGTAGTGGAGGTAATGGTATGAAGAAATTTTTTATGCTGATGTTCTGTGTTGTTATGGCCTTTGCTTTGGCCGGTTGTGGCGGCAGCAATGAGAAAAACGCATCTCAGGCACCGGAAGGCAAGGTACTGAAGGTGGCAACAGATGCGAACTTTCCGCCTTTCGAATTTTATCAGGAGCAAAGCAAGGTACATACAGGTTTTGATATTGCACTGGCAAAGGCAGTGGCTAAGCAGATGGGTTATGAGAAGGTTGAGTTTATTAATGTTGATTTTAAAAATATCTTAACAGGTCTGCAGGATAAAAAATATGATATGGCTGTTGCTGCTTTAAGTATTACACCGGAGCGTGAGCGTTTAGTTGACTTCAGTGAAGCTTATGCAGAGGACGGCTATAAGGTTATTGTAAGCAAAAATGCCAATTTGGGGGATGATTTTGCAGCCTTGGCAGGCAAGACCGTTGTTGCTGAGGAAGGCAGCTATGCTGAAGAGCTGTTGAAATCCAAGGCTAAGGATGTTAAGGTTGTGCCTGTGCGCGATACGGAAGCAGGCATTAAGCTTGTCGCTGAGGGTAAGGCTGATGCACTTGTTGCTTCTAAAATAGTTGCCAGCTTTTTCATCACTCATAATTATGGTGCTAAAGTTAAATTTGCCGGTGAGACCATATTAGATAAAGATAAATACGGTATTGCAGTCGCCCATGGCAACCAGAAAATGGTGAAGAAGGTTAACGAAGCGCTGAAAGAGGTTAAGCGCAGCGGTGAATACAAAAATATATACAGCTCTTACTTTGGTAATTAAGCTTTAAGCTGTCATATAACTATTAAATTGTTGATTTTATTGCGCAACAGATGCTGATGTCTGTTGCGCATTTTTATGCAGTTAAGCTGTTACTTATAAAAAAATCCGGTCTGTATTAACAGACCGGAAAAATTAATTATTACTCTTCGTCATCAAATTCCTTGATGGTGCCGTAGGCTACAAGAATAGTTCCCTTGGGAGATGCCAGTGCCGGGCAGACGTAAAGGATAACGCCTGTCTGCTCGGCGTAATATGTTGTCAGCGTGTTGCCGAAAACGTCGGTGATGCGTCCCAAAACCTGGCCTTCTTCAACAAAATCGCCGCTGTGGATGTGGTGCAGCCAGCAGCCTGTTTCCAAAGCTTCCAGATAAATAAGGTTTTCTACATCACGCGGAGAGTGATGGCGTGGCTTTACAGGCAGGGAGAACATTTTCAGCTTGCGCAGGATGTTGCGGATATCATCCTTGTAGGCTTCGATATCCTCATGCAGGCAGAGGCCGGCGCCGCCGCGTTCAATCAGAATAGAAGGCAGGCCGGTGCTGGCGGCGTAGTTATAGGCACCGCCGGTTGCCAGCGAGCGTACCATATATTCCATATCGAGTACGCGCGCCACGGAACGGGATTTCTTTTCTACTTCAGGCGTAGGCTGGCCGGGGTAGTAAACATAGGGATGCAGGCTTTCGTGGATATCGCCGCTGTGCATGTCTACATAAAAATCGGCAATAGAGAAGAAGTTATTGCTGATTAAATATGCAGTTTTATCGGCAAGCGTTCCCGTGGGGTCACCGGGGAAAACGCGGTTCAGGTTTTTGCCGTCTTCGGGCACAATCATTTCGCGGCGTGCCCAAAAGCCCTGGATGTTTACCGGGTGCATCATAATCAGGCAGCCGACAACGTGCTCGGGCTCAATATCGCGGCCCAGCTCCATTGCCGCTGCGATACCGGGGTATTCGCCGCCGTGGATGCCTGCAGTAATAAGCAGGGTGGGGCCATCTTTTTCGCCGTTGATAATAGTCAGAGGGATTTTTACATTGGTGTCCGGGACCGGCAGGTACGTGCGCAGTTTAGCGCCACGTTCAACAGTCAGTCCACATACCTTTAGTGTGTCAGACATGAGCTCACTCCTTTGATATATTTCTCATACTTTTTATAATAATTTTACCATTAGCGACTGCTAACCGTAGCTAAAAAAATTAAGCAACGGCATACAAATTATTCTTTGAAGGAGATTGGCAAAATTTCCGCAGAAATATTTTCTAGCAATTGCTGTTTTTTTACTTGCAATAAATTATAACATATGATAAGCTATTCACACAAGATAATTTTTAAAATAAAATTTAGTGCGAATAGACAAGGGAGGTAGATAGAGTGAACCTGCTGACTGATAGGGAATACTTGGGGCTGACAGTACCATTTATGCTGTCGACAATGACGCAGCCTTTGATGGGTGCGGTAAATACGGCAGTAATGGGGCAGCTTCCGAATCCTAAATATATTGCTGCAGTTTCCCTGGGCGCTATCTTGTTCAACAATTTATATTGGTTATTTGGTTTTTTACGTGTGAGTACTACCGGTTATGCGGCACAGGCCTTTGGCGCTGCCGATAAAAGACTTGGTATGCTCGCCTTTTTTAAGCCTTTGGTTCTGGCAATGCTGATAAGTGCCTGCTGCATTCTTTTCCAGAAGCCCATTTTGGAACTGTATCTGGCCATGATTGGCGCTGCACCGGAGGTCAACGAGCTGTGCCGCGATTATTATTACATCCTTATCTGGGGCGCACCGTTGGTGCTTGGCAACTATGTAGCCCTTGGCTGGCTCATGGGGCAGACGCGGGTGCGGGCGAGCGTGTTTATGCAGGTTTCCATGAACGTGCTGAACATGGCGCTGAGTATCTGGTTCGTTTTCTGGCTGCATATGGATATTACCGGCGTGGCTGTTGCTACCTTGCTCAGCCAGCTTTACGGCGGCATCCTGAGTGTAGTACTGATGTACTATTATGGTGATTTTGATTATAAAGCATTGCCTTGGGGCGAGTTGCTTGACTGGCGCGAGTTTATCGGCATGCTGCAGGTGAACGTTAACCTGATGATTCGCACTGCCTGCCTGCTGACTGTAAATAATATTATTGCGGCGGTTGGTGCTTCCTTTGGTACTGTGGTGCTGGCAGCCAATGCTGTACTGCTGCAGCTCAAGGATATTATGAGCTACCTGATTGACGGCATGGCAAACGGCGCGGCGATTTTCAGCGGGCGTGCGGTAGGAGCAAAGAACGGCAAGCTGTTTGCCGCTACCATAAAAATGACCTTCAAATGGCTGGTAGTGCTGGTCGCTATCCTGATGCTTGGTTACCATTTGGGCAATGAATTTTTCATCCGCCTGTTTACCAATATTGAAGAGGTTTTAGCAATGGCCGTGACCTACAATGTTTTCGTTTTGTTCTATCCTGTCTGCGCCGGTATCGGCATGGTGCTTTACGGAGTTTTCTGCGGAGCTACCAGAACCGCACCGGTACGCAACATGATGCTGATGGCACTCTTAGTATTTTACCTTTTGCAGTGGCAGCTGGTGCCGCTTTGGGGTAACAGCGGACTGTGGCTGGCCTTGCTGGGCTTTATGCTGTCTCAGTCAATAATACTTTTATTCTATTTGTCTTCTTTGAGAAGAGAGTTTGCATAAGCAACCCTTTTGTAACAAATTTGTTGCAAATAATGAGAATTAATGCTATTATAGATTTATAAGTGTCAGCCTATTCTTTTTTGCCGATATAAAGACCTTTTACAAATCTATACTCTTCTGAGGTGCCTGCCTATGCAGGTAATAATCGGAATACGGTGCAAATCCGTAGCGGTCAAGCCACTGTGATGCCGAAAGGCTAAGTCAGGTTGATTTCCTCAGTTGATATATTCCTGCTAGCGACGGAAATATATATAATTACAATTGTGCACATTGTAAGTATGTACCCTTTCTGCGCTCATTTTGCAGGAAGGGTAATTTTTTTTTGATGGAGATGATGTGCTTTGACGAAAAAGCAGCTTCTGTCCCGTTTGGGACAGATCATCCTCGTTTTGCTGGGCATCAGCTTTATTACTTTTGCTTTGGTAATGCTGGCCCCTGGCGATGTAGCTCGTCAGATGATTGCAGGTAACGAGGATATTATTGTTAGTCAGGCTGAAATTGATGCACTGCGTGCAGAATTAGGTCTTGACAAGCCCTTCTTCTTCCAATATTTGGATTGGTTGGGCCGTGCGCTGCATGGCAACCTCGGTTTCTCCTTCATGGCTAAAAAGCCTGTTGTTGAGGAACTGTTCGAGCGTCTGCCCGGTACTATCTTATTGTCTCTGGCTTCCATTGCAATGATGTTGGTGGTGTCTATTCCTGCCGGCATTTATTCTGCAGTTAAGCGCGGCGGCTGGTTTGACTATATAGTACGCAGCTTTACTTTCCTTGGCGTATCAATGCCCGGCTTCTGGGTTGGCTTGATGCTGCTGTGGATTTTTGGTCTGCAACTTGACCTGTTGCCTATTGTCGGCGGTACGATTGGTGTTGACACGATTATCCTGCCTGCGGCAACGTTGGCCTTTGCAATGTCTTCCAAGTACACACGTCAGGTGCGTGCTGCTATTCTGGAAGAGCTGCATCAGGACTATGTTGTCGGTGCACGTGCGCGTGGTATGAGTGAAAGCCATATTCTGTGGAAAGAGGTTCTTCCGAACGCTTTGCTGCCGCTGATTACTTTACTTGGTTTGTCTTTAGGTAACCTTCTGGGTGGTGCTGCGGTTATCGAGATTGTTTTCCAATGGCCCGGTCTTGGCCGTCTGGCAATTGAAGCAATCACCTACCGTGACTTCCAACTGGTTCAAGGTGTTGTTGTGTGGATTGCGTTGATGTATATGGTTATCAACCTCATTGTTGATATCTCTTATAACTATCTTGATCCGCGTCTGAGAAAGGTAAGGTAAGAGCAGATGGAAACAATTATTAATGGTTTAAAAACCAACCGTGCTTTTGCTGTAACCTCAGTTCTGGTATTGGTGCTGATTGCTATTGCTTTTGCGGCACCTGTTCTTGCTCCGTATGATCCGACTCATGCAACAATGCAGGATGCTTTCATGGCACCGGGCGGAAGCCATCTGTTTGGCACAGATAAGCTGGGCCGTGACTGCTTCAGCCGTGTGCTTTATGGTGCGCGTGCTTCCCTGAGCGGTGTATTGTTCCTGGTAGCCAGCGTATTTATCGTTGGTACTTCTATGGGTGTTATTTCCGGTTATTTCGGCGGTAAGGTTGATATGGTTATCATGCGTATTTCTGATATGATGATTTCCTTCCCTGGCATGATTCTGGCTATCGCAGTAGCCGGTATTATGGGCGGCAGCCTTCTCAACGCAGTAATCGCGTTGACGATTGTCAGCTGGACAAAATACGCGCGTTTATCCCGCAGCCTGGTACTGCAGATTAAACGTCGTGACTATGTAGAAGCAGCAATCGTTAACGGCGGTACCTCACCGCATATTCTGTGGGTACATATCCTGCCGAATATCCTGCCGATGATGGTTATTACCGCAGCAGCAGATATCGGTGCTCTGATGATGGAACTTGCAAGTCTGTCCTTCCTGGGCTTCGGCAGCCAACCGCCTGCTCCTGAATGGGGCCTGATGCTGAATGAAGGTCGTCAGCAGCTGCAGACTGCACCGTGGCTGATGTTCTTCCCCGGTTTGGCAATCTTTGTTACCGTTATGATTTTCAACCTTTGGGGCGATAATCTGCGTGATGTGCTTGACCCGCGTAATGACGTACAGGATTAATTATTTTTGCCTTAATTTTTGATATCCGGCAGAAGTCTGCCGGGTTAAATGAGTATATGAAATGGAGAGATGACTAAATGAAAAAAATGTTTAAAGCTACCGCAGCAGCGGCTATGATCGGTTTACTGGCATTTGCAGCAGCAGGCTGTGGCGGCGACAAAAAAGCTGAGCACAAGGAAGTTGTAAAATTTGGTGTTACCAACTTCGCTGACTCCCTGGAAACCACCGATAACTACTTTGGCTGGATTGTAATGCGTTACGGCCTGGGCGAATGCCTGGTTAAATTCGATAAAAAAATGAATGCTGTTCCTTGGCTGGCTGATAAATGGTCTATTTCCGACGATAAACTGACCTGGACCTTCCACATCAACGATAAGGCTTGCTTCTCCAACGGCACCAAACTGACAGGCGAACTGGCAGCAGCTTCTATCCAACGTACCTTTGACAAAGCAGCTCGTGCAAAATCCATGTTCCAGTATGAATCCATCAAAGGTGAAGGCCAAAACGTAATCATCAAAACCAAGACTCCGGTACCGACTCTGCCAGGTATGCTTGGTGACCCTCTGTTCATCATCGTTGATACTCAAACCATTAAAGACCGTGATACCGCAAAACAAGGCGCTATCTGCACCGGTCCTTATGTAGTAAAATCCTACAGCAAAGCTAAAGCTGAAATGGTTAGAAACGAAAAATACTGGGATGGCGCTGTTCCGTTCAAAGAGGTTGATATCCTGACCATTGACGATCCTAACACCCGTGCTATGGCTCTGCAAAAAGGTGAAATCGACTTCGCTATTAACATTGCTGCCGGCGATCTGCAGCTGTTCAAAGACAAAAATAAATACAACATCTCCAATATCGCTTCCCTGCGTGACGTACTTGCTCGTATGAATGTACGTCCGGATAAACCGCTGGGCGATATCAAAGTCCGCGAAGCTCTGCTGCGTTCTCTGGACCGTGTAACCTACAACAAGGTTCTGCTGAAAGACACCTTCGTTCCCGGTGGTCCGTACCTGCCGCCTTCTGTTGACTACGGTTATGATGAACTGTATAAATACGACAAAAACCAATACAATGTTGAAAGCGCTAAAAAGCTGCTTGCTGAAGCTGGCTGGAAAGATACCAACGGCGACGGCTTTGTTGATAAAGACGGCAAAAACCTGGAGCTGGACTTCGTATTCTACAGCGGCCGTGCTGAGCTGCCTCTGTATGCAGAAGCTACCCAGGCTGACGCTAAGAAAGTCGGCATTAAAGTTAACCTGAAGAACGTTGACTACAACGTAATTGATGGTATCGGCCGTAAAGGCGAATTTGACCTGCTGATTTCCAACGTACTGACTCTGCAGGCCGGCGATCCTGAAGTATTCATGAACATGTACCTCAAGACTGGTCAAGAACAGAACGGTTCCGGCTACAGCAATCCGAAATTTGATGCTCTGTCCGATAAACTGGGTGTAGAATTTGATCCGGCTAAACGTCGTGAGCTGATTATCGAAATGCAAAAACTCATCCTCGACGATGCAGCCTCTCTGGTATTCGGTCATCCGCAAACCAACATGGTTTCCAACAAATCCATTGCTAACGCAGAAATCCTGCCTTGCGATTACTACTGGCTGACCAAAGATATCAAATCTGCTAACTAATAATTTACAAAGAAGGTAACGCTTAATGCTACTTGAAGTAAAAGATTTAGACATCAGCTACGGTGACAAGCTTACCGTAACCGGTGCCAGCTTAGAATTGGATAAGGGCGAGATTATGTCCATCGTCGGCGAGTCCGGCAGTGGCAAAACTACCGTTATCCGCGCTATTATGGGTTGCCTGCCCGGTGCCGGCCGCGTTAGCCGCGGCAGCATCACCTTTGACGGCAAGGATGTATTGCAAAATACTCCTGAAGAGTGGCGCAAAATGTATGGCAGCGAGATGTCCATGATTTTCCAGGACAGCGGCAACATGATTAATCCTATCCGCCGCATCGGCCAACAGTTCATTGACTATGTTCAGGCTCATCAGCCGGACAAGTCCAAGGACCAGGCTTACAAGATGTGCTGTGATATGCTGACTAACGTGCGTCTGCCGAACCCGGAAAATATCATGAACAGCTATCCGTTTGAGCTGTCCGGTGGTATGCGTCAGCGTGTTGGTATCGCTATGGCCATGATATTCAGCCCGAAAATTCTTCTGGCTGATGAACCGACCAGTGCGCTGGACGTAACTACTCAAGCTCAGATTATCCGCCAGATTGTTGATATCCGTAACGAATATGGCGTTGCTGTTATCATGGTTACGCATAACCTGGGCGTTGCTTCCTATGTATCCAACAAGCTGATGGTTATGAAGGGCGGTCATGTTGTGGAATATGGCAAGCGTGAAGACGTTATCGGCAATCCGCAGGATGATTATACGAAGCAGCTGCTGAAGGCAGTACCAGTCATAGGAGGGACGACATATTATGAGCAATAATGAAAAACCAGCCTATGAGCGTACAAAACTGGTACTGGAGATTAACCACCTGACCAAAAAATTCGCAGTTGATGGCGGTAAGTTCCTGACTGCCTGCAACGATATCAACCTGCGTGCCTATGAAGGCCGTACCCTGGGCATTATCGGTGAATCCGGCTGTGGCAAGAGTACTCTGGTGCGTACTTTGCTGCGTATTCACCCTGCTACCAGCGGTGAAGCTATTTTCGAAGGCCATGATTTGATGCAGTCTAAGGGTGAACAGCTGCGTCAGGACAGAAAGAACATCCAGATGGTCTTCCAGGATCCTACCGCTGCTTTCAATCCGAAGATGCTCGTTAAGGATATCCTCACCGAGCCTTTGAAAAACTTCGGCCTGATTAAAAACAGCGAGGTAGACGCCAAAGCAGCAGAGCTACTGGAAATGGTTGAGCTGCCTGCTGAATTTAAGGATCGCTATCCGCACAGCATGTCCGGCGGTCAGCGTCAGCGTCTGGGCATTGCCCGCGCTCTGGCACTGGAACCGAAGATTATTGTCTGCGACGAAGCAACCAGTGCACTGGACGTTTCCGTACAGGAAAAAATCTGCGAGCTGCTGTGCCGCATTCAAAAAGAAAAAAATATTACTTACCTGTTCATTGCTCATGACCTTGGTTTGGTAGATTTGATGTGCCATCAGGTTGCGGTAATGTACTTAGGTAATGTTGTAGAATGGCTGGAGCACGGCCGTATTGCAGAAAGCTGCAAGCATCCGTACACCAAGGCACTTATGGGTGCTGTATTTAAGGTAGACTTCAAGCCGGGTGAAAAGATTGAGCCGTTGGAAGGCGAAATCCCGAGTCCGCTGGACCTGCCGCCGGGATGTCCCTTTGCCAGCCGCTGCGAGCACTGCACCGAGCATTGCGTGCAGGTTAAGCCTGAGCTGAAAGAGGTTGAGCACGGTCATTGGGTTGCTTGTCACTTGTTTGACTAAGGCAGTCCTGGAGCATTATGCGTAAGCATAGAGCTTCTATGAAAGTAATTTTCTCCATCAATTTTTATAGTGGGTACGGCGAATGCTGTACCCATTTTTTTCTTAGGAATTTTTATCACTAATTTTACAAGTGAGTATTGACTCATACGTTATTTGTGTTATAATATAGGTATCAAAGAATTTACTGAAAGGTGTTGTCACCTTTCCTATTATTTTTTACACAATATATGAATGAATACTCATATGAGTAGTGAGACAACCTAAAAAGAAAGGTGGTAGATATAATGAAGCAAGATTTAGAGGATATCCGTAATGGTGCCGGCGATGTACGAGCTTTCAGACACATCGACGGTCATATTAATAGTGTAGAAGATTACAGCAAGCATCCAGAAGGCTGCACCTGCGGTCACTGCGGCAAGGATCATGATCACAAAACTATGGGACATGTGCCCAAGCACACTCACGGTGATGCCTGCGGTTGCGGCCACGATCATGAACATGACCATGAAGAACATTCCCATGAGCATGGTGATGACTGCTGCTGTGGACACGACTACGGACATGAGCATGAAGAACATTCTCATGCACATGGCGACGAATGCGGTTGCGGACATGACCACGAGCATGAACACGCTCACGCACATGGCGATGAGTGTGGCTGCGGTCACGACCACGGACATGAGCATGAACATGCTCATGCACATGGTGACGAGTGCGGTTGCGGACATGACCACGGACATGAGCACGCTCACGCACACGGTGACGAATGTGGTTGCGGACATGATCATGAGCATGAACATTCCCACGCGCACGGTGACGAGTGCGGTTGCGGACATGATCATGAGCATGAACATTCCCACGCGCATGGTGACGAGTGCGGTTGCGGACATGACCATGAGCATGAACATGAACATTCTCATGCACATGGTGACGAATGCGGTTGTGGACATGATCACGAGCATGAACATGAACATGAACATGAACATGAACATGAACATGAACATTCTCATGCACATGGTGACGAATGCGGTTGCGGACATGACCACGAGCATGACCACGAACATGCTCACGCGCACGGTGACGAGTGCGGTTGTGGACACGACCACGGACATGAGCACGCTCACGCACATGGACATCACGTTCCCGGTCATCCTGCTGACTGTAATTGCGAAATCTGCCATCCGCATGAGGAATACTGCGATGTGTGCGGTGAAAGCCTGGCTAATTGCACCTGCCGTATGCCGGATGCCGACAAGGTAAAACGTGTATATATTCTGCAAAACCTTGGCTGTGCTAACTGCGCTGCCAAGATGGAATACAAAATCAAAGAGCTGCCGGGCGTAACCTATGCCAACGTAAGCTTTGCTACCAAGCAGCTGCGCCTCAGCGCTGCTGACCACGAGGCTTTGCTGCCGGAAATTCAGAAAATCTGTACCTCCATTGAATCCGACGTAGTGGTAGTACCGCGTGACCGTCGTCCTAATTTGGGCGGTAAGAGCAGAGTATATCTGGTGCAGAATCTGGACTGCGCTAACTGCGGTGCCAAGATTGAACGTGCGTTGAACGCTATGCCTGAGATTGATGAAGCTACCCTGACCTTTACTACGAAAAAGCTGCGCGTAAGTGCTAAGAATTACAACGGTTTGCTGGAGAAAATGCAGGCTGTAACCGATAAGGTAGAAGAGGGCGTTGTGCTGCTGGAGGCTGAAAGCAAGCCTTCTCTGGCGCCTGAGCTGGAGGAACGCAAAAAATCCGGCGGTATCCTCTCCGAACTGAGCGAAAAGCAGACGATTATCGAAATCGTACTGGGCGGTGCTGTGTTCATCATCACCGAATGGCTGGGCTTGGTGCCGGAAGCGTATCATATGTACTTCCTGATTTTTGCTTATATTCTGCTGGGCGGACGCATTGTGCTGACTGCCTTGAAGAATATTGCGAAGGGTAATGTATTTGACGAAAACTTCCTCATGACCGTTGCAACATTGGGTGCGTTTGCTATTCAGGCCTGGGAAGAGGCTGTTGGCGTTATGTTCTTCTATCGCGTGGGCGAATATTTTGAGCAGCGTGCGGTAGAAAAGAGCCGTGGCCAGATTATGGACGCTGTTGACCTGCGTCCTGAGGTTGTCAACCTGCTGGTAGGCGAAGAGGTGAAGGTTATTCCTGCCGCTGACGCACACGTAGGCGACATTCTGCTGGTACGCGTAGGCGACCGTATTCCTCTGGATGGCGTTGTTATTGAAGGCGAAAGCCTGGTAGATACCTCTCCGGTAACCGGTGAGCCTGTGCCTGTAAAACGCAAATACGGCGATGAGGTTGTTTCCGGCTGCGTTAATACCTCCGGTATGCTGAAAATCCGTGTAGAAAAGGTTCTGGAGGAGTCCATGGTAACCCGAATTCTGGACAGCGTGGAGAACGCTGCTGCCAGCAAGCCGACCATTGACCGTTTTATTACCCGCTTCGCACGTATCTATACTCCGTTTGTTGTTGCTGCTGCAGTACTGACTGCTGTGATTCCGTCCCTGATTACCGGCGACTGGAATAAATGGATTTACACTGCGCTGACCTTCCTCGTTATCAGCTGCCCCTGCGCACTGGTGCTGAGCGTGCCGCTGGCCTTCTTCTCCGGTATCGGCGCCGGCTCCAAGTATGGCATTCTCTTTAAGGGCGGCGTTGCTATGGAGGCTTTGAAAAACATTGCTGCCGTAGTTATGGATAAAACCGGTACCGTTACCAAGGGTAACTTCGTACTGCAGAAGGTTAATGCTGCCGAAGGCATGAATGCCGACGAGCTGCTGCGCCTGTGCGCAAGTGCAGAGCTTGTTTCTACCCACCCGATTGCTGTAAGCATCGTAGAGGCTGCTAAGGCTGAAAAGCTTGAGCTTGTACGTCCTGATAAGTTTGAAGAAATTGCCGGCGAAGGCCTGGTTGCGTACTTTGGCGCACGCAAGGTTCTGTGCGGCAATACCAAGCTGCTGCAACGCTTTAACGTTGAATACGGCGGCTACACTCCTACCGAAAGCGGTAGTGAGGTGCTTGTTGCCGACAATGGCTTATACATGGGCCAACTGCTGATTAACGATACCTTGAAGGAGGATGCCAAGGAAGCAATTGCTTCTTTGAAGGCACAAGGCCTGGTAACTGCTATGCTCACCGGCGATGCGCAGAAGGAAGCGCAGGCTGTGGCTAAGGAAGCAGGCATTGACGAGGTGCGCGCTCAGCTGCTGCCGCAGGATAAGCTCAGCGAGCTGAACATGCTGCGTAACAAGTACGGCCCGGTTATGTTCGTCGGTGATGGCATTAACGATGCGCCTGTTCTGGCTGGTGCAGATGCCGGCGCTGCTATGGGCAGCGGCGCAGACGCTGCGATTGAGGCTGCAGACGTTGTGTTCATGAATTCCGAAGTGAAGGCTATTCCGCAAGCGATTGCGATTGCGCGTGCAACAGGTGCGATTGCCTGGCAGAATGTAATTTTCGCTTTGGCAGTGAAGGTTGTCATCATGATTGCAGGCCTTATGGGTTATGCTTCCATGTGGGCAGCAGTCTTTGCGGATACCGGCGTATCGCTGCTGTGCGTACTGAATTCTATCCGTATTCTCTACAAAAAGATATAATAAAAAGCTATAGCTAATATGCTAGTTTGGTTTACGTCGGCTGACTATAAAGTCAGCCGATATTTTTTGTAAACATGACAGCACAAGCTAACTAAATTTGTAAATTAGCATAGGATTTTACAAAAAATGCTTGACAAAATTTTATAGCTGACGTAAACTTTCAATAGTAGTTAGGAATGCCTAACTACTAAAAAAATCGTATCAAGTTAGTATCTGCTAACAAATTCTTTGGAGGGAATTATGATGCCTTTATTAATGGCCCGTCGCGGCGAGACTAACAAGATCAGCGCTGTTCGCGGCAAGGATGAAATCAAACGCTTTTTAGCTAACCTGGGCTTTGTAGAAGGCTCAGCTGTTACTGTTATTTCTGAAATTGACGGTAATCTTATCGTCAATGTGAAGGATGCCCGCATTGCCCTGAGCAAGCAGATGGCAGCTAAAATATTTATCTGATGTATGTGGAGGATGCTATGAAAACATTAAAAGAAGTTCCTGTTGGTGAAACAGTTACCGTTGCCAAGCTTGTTGGCGAGGGTGCGGTAAAAAGACGTATTATGGATATGGGCGTGACTAAGGGTGTGAGCGTATTCGTACGCAAGGTTGCACCGTTGGGCGATCCGGTGGAGGTAACCGTGCGTGGTTATGAGCTGACACTGCGTAACGGTGAGGCCGAGCATATCGTTGTAGAATAATTGGAGGGGAAAGATGAAACAGATCAAGATTGCCCTGATTGGTAACCCTAACTGCGGCAAAACAACAATGTTTAATGATTTGACCGGTTCCAACCAATATGTTGGTAACTGGCCTGGCGTAACTGTAGAGAAAAAAGAAGGCGGCCTCAAAGGTCATGATGATGTAATTATTACCGACTTGCCCGGTATTTACTCCCTGTCTCCGTATACTCTGGAGGAGGTTGTTTCCCGTAACTATCTGCTGCAAAACGATGTTGACGGTGTACTGAATCTGGTTGACGGCTCTAACATCGAACGTAACCTGTATCTGACTACTCAGGTTATGGAGATGGGTTATCCCGTAACTATTGCGTTGAACATGATTGATATCGTGCGCAAGAACGGCGATAAAATTGATACCGCTAAGCTGGCTGCCGAGCTTGGCTGCGAGATTGTGGAAACCTCCGCACTGCAGGGTGAAGGCACCGGTGAGGCTGCTGAAAAGGCTATTAAGGCTGTCGGCAGTGCTGCACCGAAGTATATGCGCTTCAGCAGCGAGGTTGAGAATGCATTGACAGCTATTGCCCGCGAAGCAGGCAACAAGGTTCACGGTATTAGCGAACGCTGGCTGCTGGTAAAGCTGTTTGAGCGCGATAAGAAAATTGCTGCTGCTTTGGGCCTGAGTGAGGGTGAACAAGCTAAGATTGAGGAAATCATTGCAGCCTGCGAGGAAGCAATGGATGATGATTCCGAAAGCATTATTACCAATGAGCGTTATAACTACATTGGCGAGCTGATGGGCAAGGCTGTTGTCAAAGGTCAGACCGGTCTGACGATTTCTGATAAAATCGACAGCATTGTAACCAACCGTTTCCTGGCACTGCCGATTTTTGCGATTATTATGTTCCTGGTTTACTACATTGCTGTAGAAACTGTAGGTACTGTTGTAACCGACTTCACTAATGATACACTGTTCGGCGAATGGATTCAGCCTTGGGTGCAGGAGCACATGGAGGCTGCCGAATGTGAGGATTGGCTGGTATCTCTTGTTGTTGACGGTATCATCGGCGGCATTGGCGCACCGATTGGCTTTGCTCCGCAGATGGCAATTGTCTTCCTGCTGTTGAGCTTCTTGGAGGACTGCGGTTATATGGCGCGTGTTGCCTTTATTATGGACCGTTTCTTCCGTCAGTTTGGCATGAGCGGCAAGAGCTTCATTCCTCTGCTGATTTCTGCAGGCTGCGGCGTACCGGGTATCATGGCTTCTCGTACTATTGAAAACGAAACCGACCGTCGTCTGACTATCATGACTACAACCTTTATCCCCTGTGGCGCTAAGCTGCCTGTTATTGCTTTGCTTTCCGGCGCTATTATGGGCGGTGACTGGTACATGGCTCCGATTATGTACTTTGTCGGCTTCTTCGCTGTAATTACTGCTTGCATCATTCTGAAAAAGACTGAGCTGTTTGCCGGTGATCCTGCTCCGTTCGTTATGGAGCTGCCGCCGTATCATCTGCCTGCTGCCAAGAACGTGCTGCTGCATACCTGGGAGCGTGTTGCGGGCTTCCTGAAAAAAGCCGGTACTATTATCTTCCTGTGCTGCGTTGTTATGTGGTTCCTGGCAAGCTTTGGTGTTGACGAAGGCTCTGTTGCTATGGTTGATACCGAAAAGAGCTTTGTTGCCTACATCGGTAACGGTCTTGCTCCTATCTTTGCTCCTCTGGGCTTTGACAGCTGGCAGGCTGTGGCTGCTGCCTTCTCCGGCTTTGTGGCTAAGGAGTCTATTGTCAGCACGATGGCTATTCTTTCCGGTCTGGCTGATGCAGCTGAGGATGAGCCTGATTTGTGGACTGCTGTTATGGCGTTCTTCCCGAGTGCGGTTGCAGCGTTCTCCTTCCTGGTGTTCAACCTGCTGGATTCTCCCTGCCTGGCAGCGATTTCCACTATGAGCCAGGAGATGAACAGCAAGAAGTGGACTTGGGCAACTATCCTCTTCCAAAACCTGTATGCTTACAGCATCTGCCTGATGGTTTACCAGTTCGGCAGAGTGTTTGTCGGTGGTGAAGCGTTCAGCTTCGGTACTGGTGTAGCTGTTGTTTTCCTGATTGCGTTCCTGTATCTGCTCTTCCGTCCTGCTAAGAAATATAACAAAGAGACTGTTATGAGTATTGATGCAAAATAAAAGAGGTGTTTCGTATGGCAACCTGGATTATTGGTCTGATTATTGTTGGTTGTGTGTATTTGGCATCCAAGCAGGTCATCAAGGCACATAAAACTGGTGGCTGCATTGGCTGTGATGCCGGCGGCGGTAAGGCTTGCTGCCCGCATTGCAAGCATACGACAACTGTAAATCTTCGTAAGAAATAATTTTAGTATGATGAGTATTGAAGGGCCGCGCGTTCGCGCGGCTCTTTTTGTGTTTGTTAGAGCGTTCTGCTGTCCTTCTTGCCTCTCCTAGGGGAAAGGTGGCATCGCGAAGCGATGACGGAGAGGGGTTGTGTGCATCGCAATTGATATATCGCGTTGCAACGAAAAATTTTCCCGCGAATCGCTTGGCGAATTATGTATTATGACATGTGCCCCCTTTAGTCGCTAGCGCGACAGTTCCCCCGAGGGGGAACCAAGAATGTGCTAATGAAGTTTAACGAAAAAGCTATTAGTCTTGCCTGCCCCTTGGGGAAGGTGCCGAACGAAGTGAGGCGGAAGGGGGAAGCAAAAGCATCGCAATTAAATATCGCTCCAGTCAGTAGCAATTTTCCTATGCCTTAGGGCATAACGCAAATTTCGTGCGGAAGCAAGACGGAACTTCGGTAAAATTTGTCAGATGGTAACAGTAAGTTACGTCCCCTTGTTCCTGTGCTTCCAAGCACTCATTTGCTAAAATTGCTATTCCTTACACGATATATTAATTGCTCGTCATGGCTTTCTGCTAGCCTTCTAGCCTCTCCTAGGGGAGAGGTGGCATCGCGAAGCGATGACGGAGAGGGGTTGTGTGCGTCGCAATTGATATATCGCGTTGCAACGAAAAATTTTCCCGCGAATCGCTTAGCAAGTTGTGTATTATGACATGTGCCCCCTTTAGTCGCTAGCGCGACAGTTCCCCCAAGGGGGAACCAAGAATGTGCTAATGAAGTTTAACGAAAAAGCTATTAGTCTTGCCTGCCCCTTGGGGAAGGTGCCGAACGAAGTGAGGCGGAAGGGGGAAGCAAAAGCATCGCAATTGATATATCGCAACCCTTCCGTCTGCTCGCAAAGCTCGCAGCCACTTTCCCTTTCAGGGAAGATATAATGATATATTGAAACTCTAACTTTATATATGCTCCCTGCAAGGGAGCTGGCATCGCCGTAGGCGATGACTGAGGGTTGTGCCCCATAGGGGAAGGGGGCTTTTTTCCTACACTATATAGTATCAAAATATTAACCAGATACTATATGTTGACATCTGGCAAAAATCATGTATAATAGAGTCATAACCTAATGCAGTCTGCTTTCTGACGGATAAGTGGAATTGACCACGTGGAGGCAGATGAATGTATGCGCCGACCGTCTGGGCAAAATCGCCCAGACGTTTTTTCTTTATAAGGAGCAAAAGAGAAAGCCCGGGTGACTAGGTAATACTTATAAAGAGAGGTATTCATGATGCAACAGACAAAAAACAGATGGCTGATCGTGCTGGCAGCCATCGGCATTCACATCAGCATTGGCAGCGTATACGCATGGAGTGTACTGACGAAGCCTATTATGCAGGCTATGGGTTTTTCGCTGAAGGAGGTTACCTGGACCTTTTCGCTGGCGATTTTGTTCCTGGGTACTTCCGCAGGCTTTTTGGGAACGTATGTTGAAAAATACGGTCCTCGCCGCAGCGGTTTGATATCCATGTGCTTTTTCATAAGCGGTTTGCTGGGTACAGCCTATGCACTGACACAGCACAGCCTGCTGCTGTTATATCTTTTTTACGGCGTTATCGGCGGTATTGGTCTGGGAACAGGCTATATTACGCCGGTGTCTACACTGGTGAAGTGGTTCCCAAATAATCGTGGTCTCGCAACTGGCCTGGCGATTATGGGCTTCGGCTTTGCCAGCCTCGTTGCAGGTCCGTTGATGCAGATTTTGATTGCTAAATACGGCCTGGTAGAAAACTTTGTGATTTTGGCCTGCATTTATGCAGTAGTTATGACTGCTTCCGCGCTTTATCTGGAGCCGCCGAAGCAGGAAACTGTAGCAGGCAAGGGACAGTTTAAAGCGCAGATGCCTGAGCATGTGCAGTACACTGTGAAGGAGGCTATGCACACCTGGCAGTTTTATGCTTTATGGTGGATTTTCTTTACGAATATCACCTGCGGTATCGGCCTTTTGGCTGTAGCATCGCCTATGGCACAGGAGGTTATCGGTATGTCTCCGATTGCAGCGGCGTCTATGGTTGGTATCATCGGTCTGCTGAACGGTGGCGGTCGTATTGTGTGGTCCACTATTTCTGACTATATTGGTCGCGCAAATACCTATCTGGCATTTTTCGTGATTGAGATTGTGGCCTTCTACCTTTTGGGTGGCGTAAATGAAAGCTTTATGTTCCAACTTTTGGTATTCATTATCATCACCTGCTACGGCGGTGGCTTTTCCTGCATGCCGGCGTACCTTAGTGATTTGTTCGGCACGAAGCAGCTGAGCGCAATCCACGGACGTATTTTAACAGCGTGGGGCCTGGCAGGTATTGCGGGACCGCTGCTTTTATCCGTAATTTACGAGCGCACACACAGCTACAGCTTTACCCTGTACTTCTTCAGCGCCTGCTTTGTAGTAAGCCTGCTGCTGGCAGCAGTGCTCAAGCTGAAGGGCAAAACTGCCTGAGCTGTTGCTTGAAGAAGCAAATTCCATTACAAAATCGCTTTTTTAGCTAAAAAAACGAAAAATTTTTAAGCGTCCTACCCTAAAACTGCTTTTGGGGTGGGGCGCTTTTTCGCTCCCTGGCATATAATAAACGTAGAGAAAAGCAAAAAGCTTAAGCAGATGTAAAAAAGGGGGAGTAGATTATGAAAAAGCATTTTAAGTATTTGGCAACGGCAGGCTTGATTGCAGCGTTGCTTTTGGCGGCAGGCTGCGGCGATGATGCCAAGGACAAGAAGAAAGTTGATAAGCCGGACACTAAGACAGAGCAGAAGGTAGATAAAAAAGCCCAAGCACCGGTGGTTAAACCGCCAGAGGGAAAATATTACAGATATCCTTCCTATCTTGATGATGTAACCAAAACGCCGGAAATGACACCTGAGATGATTAAATATGTAGATGATTTTGCTTCGACCGTAAAATTGGCGCCGTCTGAAAAAGGTAAATTCCTTAATGATTCACGCATTAATAGACCTAATGAAGAATACCATCGTATCTGGCTGCATGCCAATGGCAGCAATCATAATCGCAATAACAAATTTAAAAATTCTAAGGGGAAGGAAGTTTATCAGCAGGAGGTTTATCACATCCGTATGTCTGTAAAGGCAGATACCAATAAAGTTATGTATGTTGAGTATTCTGTTTATGAGCAGAATGAGGCCATTCCGGATGGCAAGAGCAGAACAATCATGAAGAAGGTTTTTAAATAAGTTGCTTTAGCATAAATCGATAAAAATTTTTAAGCGTCCTACCCTAAAATAGCATTTGGGGTGGGGCGCTTTTTCGCCATCGGGCATATAATAAGCGTAGAGAAAAGCAAAAAGCTTAAGCAGATGTAAAAAGGGGGCGTACATTATGAAAAAGCATTTTAAGTATTTGGCTGCGGCAGGTTTGATTGCTGCGCTGGTTTTGTCGGCGGGCTGCGGAGATGATGCCAAGGACAAGAAGCCTGCGCCTGAGCCCGATAAGAAGGTGGAGAATGTTGTAGTGAAACCTCAGGACGGAAAATATTACAGATATCCTGATTACATTAAGGATGTGACAAAAACACCGAAGATGACACCGGAAATAGTTAAGTACATTGATGATTTTGCTTCGACGCTTAAATTTCACCCGGATTCCAAGGGAAAATTCACCAATAACTCCCTGATAAAGAATCCGGAAGAAAAAATTCACTATATCAATATGTCTGCTCTTGGTCCAAATCATAACAATAAGATAAAGTTTAAAAATTCCAAAGGTAAGGAAGTTTATCAGCAGGAGGTTTACAGCATCAATATGACGATAGATGCCGCTACCGATAAATTAAAGTCTGTAAGATGCTCTATTTTCGAACAGAATCCGGATATTCCTGACGGCAAAACTACATATGTGGTGAAAAAAAGATTTGATTGACCTGCTTTAGCATAAATCGATAAAAATTTTAAGCGTCCTACCCTAAAACGGCTTTTGGGGTGGGGCGCTTTTTCGCTCCCTGGCATATAATAAGCGTAGAGAAAAGCAAAAAGCTTAAGCAGATGTAAAAAAAGGAGGCGAAGTTTATGAAAAAGCAATTGAAATATCTGACTACAGCAGGTCTGCTGGTAGCGCTGCTTTTGGCGGCAGGCTGCGGCGATGATGCCAAGGACAAAAAGCCTGCGCCTGAGCCCGATAAGAAGGTGGAGAATGTTGTAGTAAAACCTCAGGACGGAAAATATTACAGATATCCCAGTTACATTAAGGATGTGACGGAAACACCGAAGATGACACCTGAAATAGTTAAGTACATTGATGATTTTGCCTCGACGCTTGAATTCCACCCGTCTTACAATGGTAAATTCGTCAATGATTCCAAGATAAAGAATCCTAATGAAAAATATCATGCTGTTTATCTGTATGCCCTTGGACCCAAGCATAACAAGAAGATAAAGTTTAAAAATTCCAAAGGTAAGGAAGTTTATCAGCATCAGGTTTACACCATCAATATGCAGATAGAGGCTGCTACCAATAAATTAACATCTGTACTATGCTCTATTTTCGAGCAGAATCCGGATATTCCTGATGGCAAAACTACATATGTTGTGAGAAAATCCTTTAATTAAGTTGCACTTTGAAATGGTGTTATGGTCTTTGCTAAGAAAGAAATGCTTATCTTCACAAGCTGCCGATGGAAAGCAGTATATCTGGCAGTGTTGTAAGTGAACTGCTGCGAGCCGCTGCGCGTGAGCGTGGCGGCTTTTTGAAGTGATAAATAGTTATCAAAAGTCTATTCGTGTGATATAATTTGAGTAGGGATGATCAGCAATTTATGAGGTGGTGAAAATATGGAGAACAAAGATACAGCTTATTTGAGTAATAAGGGTGGATTTACGATTTTTTCTTATGGTGGTTATGATTTTCGTTTTAAAACATCAGATAGGTTAGTGAAGTATTTAAAAGTTAAAGAATGGGATGCTCCATATGGATACATTGTTGTTGATTGTTTGCACGAAAAGTTAGGTGTGGTTGAAGACTATATTGATTTGCTTCCCATGCTGGATAACTTATATTTTAATGCTAAGAAATTTTTAGCGCCGATAAAAAAAGTGGAGGTGCGTTATGGCTGATGTTCAAAAATTAGCAGATGCTGCTGAGGTTATCGTTCAAGGATATGCGTTTATTGATAGGGGCGAGGGTGTAACTGTTATAAATTTGCATAAGCCTGATCATGCTGCTTATTTCTATAATAATGAGCTTGTAGAAACTAATATGGATGATATCGAAGCGTATAAGGTCAACAAGCTTTATCAGGCTAATGTGAAGTATATGGAGAAGGATTATGCCAAAGTACTTTGATTTTAAAGTTTGCGGATATTATCTTTATTTTACAAGTAAGTGCATTATTGAATGTATGCATGTACATGCTAGTGATAAAAGACTTTCAGAAGCGGGTTCCGCAAAGTTTTTTGTAAAGGGTAACGGCGATACAGAACTGATGAAGCAAGGTACGTTAAATGATTTGGATGTACGTAAAATACAAGGATTTATCAAAGAACATTATGTAGAAATGTATGACTTGTGGTCAGCATGGAGTGATAATGGATATTATAGGGGAAAGTAATAATATGCCTTTGATTTGGGAGATGGCTAGGGAGAAAGAGCTTGTGGTAGCTGTGCCGTTTTTGCCATAACGTGTGTAGTATAATGCAAATTAAGATGAATTAAAAATATTCTTGTTGGAGGTGTAGCTCATGTCAGGAATAGGTCCATGTTTAATTTTTCTTTTTTTAGCGCCAATTATATTCGTTGCGTTGATTGCATTCGATTCCGCTAAGAAAAGGAAGCCTGAGCAAGACAATTCTTCTATTTGTGATAATACTAGAGCAACTGAGCTTCCTAGCTCTAGTCCTATTGCCAAAACAGATGCTTATGCTGTGTCTGCTTTGAAGAAAGATCGCTATAATCCTAATAATAAAGAAACTCGTACTTTAGAATTTAATAGAATATTAAGTGAAAATAATAATGAGAGTAAGCGTGTAGCTAAAAAACAAAAAGATTATAGCTTAGTTAATGATGCGTATTATAAAGCTTATAACGAAGTGGAATCAATGATGACAGATTATAATGCAGCTAAAGAAATTACTAATAATCGTGCGGATTTAGCTACTTTTGAAGATGGCTATCATTTTGATAATTATGCTGAAGATTTTAAACAGGACACTGACAGCAATAATGAGAATTATTGACATAATATAAGTTTTGGAGGTTAAGTGTATGTCTGACACAAGTAACACTAATAATTTTGAATTTCCATTTCAAAAGAAGCATATTAATGCTTGCTCTAGTGTTGGAGAATTATTGCCTCTGTGGAAATTAGCACATAAGTGTGAAGTTAATACTGATTATATTGCTGGTAATGTACCTGCTTATGCTTTTTTGCCTGATGGGATAATTAACGAAGAAAGTTTTGCTAAAAGTTCGCCAAGAGTTTTGTTTATTGCTAAAGAGGCTTATTGGTATGGTGAACATGATGATGATAAGGCAGCTGCTAAAAATGCTGAAACTGTTATGTTTTGGCATCGCAGGGTAGCTTATGGTGAAGTGCCGGAAACGATATTCTCTAAGCGTCTTTCTATGCTGGCTAATGCTATTTTTAATGATGATTTTAAGACGATAAATAAAGACCATACCGCTTTGCGTTCTGTCGCAGTTATAAATTTGAATAAGCGTGGAGGGTTTGTTGGTTGCGTATGGAAAACTTTAGAGGAATATGTAAAACGGTATGCTGAATTTATCAGCCAAGAGATAGAATTAATTTCTCCTGAATTAATAGTGTGTTGTGGAGATGGAGTACGCTGGCTGTTAGAAAATTATATTCGATTAGATAAGCAAATCAAGGTTATTTCATTGTATCACCCTAGCTGTTGGAGTATTAGCGATGAAAAATATCTTCAGATGCTGCAAAAAGCTCTTGCAGGTAATGTGGTAAGTGGTAGTGAAACTCTTTCCGTTATAGAAAATGCAATTGAAAGTGAAAATAAAAACCTTTCTGTTGATAAAGATATAATTGAAAGCGAAAATATAGAACTTCCTGCTACGAAAAATGTAATTGAAAAAGAAGATTCGGCTAGAAGTACTTATATGAAGATGTATGGTGCTGGGACTACATTCCAATTTAACAAAAAAGCAAATGTTTATTATGATACGTTAGCACGCAGTCCGCAAAACTATCCATATATAGGTTTATATACGGATAAGGCAGTAAGAGCTATAGGTAAGGTGAATGCTATTATTGTAACTGAATTTGCAGATAATGTATTACTGTATCGTGCTGAACAGGGTGAAATAACAGATGAACGTAAGCAGACGATACTTGAAGCTATAGAGGATGGTAAAAAGTATGGTTACAATTTGCTTAGATGTCCGCATAAATATTTTTTTGTTGAGCAATTTTTCCAGACGGAATATAAAAAGACTTCGTATGGTGGAGCACGATTTGTTAAAGTGTTTGATTTAAACAAATTGCTGGGAATTGATGAATTGCCTTCAACAGAAGAAATAGCCAATATACTTGCTGAAAAAACATGGGAGTGAGAATAATTGCTTTATTTCTCCTCTTGACAATCCCACCTGTTCCTTGCTAAGATATAGAGTATAGCAAAATATTTACAGGCAAGGAACGAGAGGCTTATCTCCGTAAAGCAACTAAAGAGAAGCAGCGGTTGGTGCAAGCTGTGTGGCGGTGAGGTGAGTGTAGCTCGGGAGCTGTTTTGCTGAACATTGCAGTAGGCAAAAACGTGCGCACACGTTACGTGCATTGAGTGCCTTGTGCCACAGAGCATAAGGAAGATAGGTGGTACCACGATTATTCGCCCTGTCCGTAAAGGACAGGGCTTGTTTATTTTAAGGAGGAATTTTTTTATGTGTGAAGAGCATAATATCCCTAAGGTTTATGATCCTGCTTCCGTAGAGAAGAAATGGTATAAATTCTGGGAAGAGCATCGTTATTTTCATGCCGAAGTAGAAGAAGGCAAGGACGCTTTCAGTATTGTTATCCCCCCACCGAACATCACCGGCCAGCTGCATATGGGCCATGCGCTGGATAACACCCTGCAGGATATCCTGATCCGCTGGCACCGCATGATGGGCCACAACACCCTGTGGATGCCCGGCTATGACCATGCAGGTCTGGCAACCCAAATTAAGGTTGAAGAGGTTATCAAAAAAGAGGAAGGCAAGACCCGTTACGACCTGGGCCGCGAAGAGTTCCTAAAACGCGTTTGGGAATGGAAGGAGCAATACGGCGACCGCATTATCAACCAGCTGAAGCATTTGGGCGTTTCCTGCGACTGGGAGCGTAAGCGCTTCACCATGGACGAGGGCTGCTCCAAGGCTGTTCGTGAGGTTTTCTGCACTCTGTTTGAAAAGGGCCTGATTTATAAAGGCACCCGTATCACCAACTGGTGCGTAAACTGCAACACTGCACTGAGCGATATCGAGGTTGAGCATAAGGACGATCCGGGCCATCTTTGGTACATCAACTACCCGGTAGTTGAAGAAGAGGGCCGCAGCCTGATGATTGCTACCACCCGTCCGGAAACTCTGCCCGGCGATACTGCAGTAGCAGTTAACCCGGAGGACCCGCGTTATGGCGATTTAGTTGGCAAAACTCTGCGTCTGCCGACTACCGACAGAGTTATTCCTATCATCGCTGATAGCTATGTTGATACCAAATTTGGTACCGGCGCTGTAAAAATTACTCCGTCCCATGATCCTAACGACTATGAGATGGGTATCCGCCACAACCTGCCTAGCATCGTTGTTATCGGCATGGATGGCATTATGACTAAGGAAGCTGGCAAGTACGAAGGCATGACTCGTGAGGAATGCCGTAAGGCTATCGTTGCTGACCTGAAGGCTGATGGCTATCTGGTTAAGGTTGAAGAGCATTCCCATGCTGTTGGTCACTGCCAACGCTGCGGTCATGCTGTTGAATCCCAGGTTTCCACTCAATGGTTCGTTAAGATGGAGCCTTTGGTTAAGGCTGCTGTTGATTGCGTTGAAGACGGTCGTACCCAATTCGTACCGGAACGCTTCACCAAAACTTATACCGGCTGGATGGATAACATCCGTGACTGGTGTATCTCCCGTCAGATCTGGTGGGGCCACCGCATTCCTGTATGGTACTGCGATGACTGCGGCGAAATGAGCGCCAGCCGTACCGATTTGACTGTTTGCCCGAAATGCGGCAGCGCACATATCCATCAGGATGAGGATGCACTGGATACCTGGTTCAGCTCCGCTCTGTGGCCGTTCTCTACCATGGGCTGGCCTGATAAAACTCCGCTGCTGAAGCAATTCTATCCGACAAGCGTACTTGTAACCGGTTACGATATCATCTTCTTCTGGGTTGCCCGTATGCTGATTATGGGTATGGAATTTATGCATGAGATTCCGTTCGACAAGGTATTCATCCATGGTCTGGTACGCGATAGCCAGGGCCGCAAGATGTCCAAATCCCTGGGCAATGGCATTGACCCGCTGGAGGTTATTGACCAATACGGCGCTGATACCCTGCGCTTCATGCTGATTACCGGCAACACCCCGGGCAACGATATGCGTTTCTACTGGGAGCGTGTTGAGGCAACCCGTAACTTTGCCAACAAGATCTGGAATGCTTCCCGTTTCGCTCTGATGAACATGGAAGGCTACGATGCCAACGCTAAGCTGGCTCCGTACACTCTGGCAGATAAATGGATTCTGTCCCGCCTGCAGCATACCGCCAAGAGCGTTACCGAAATGCTGGAGAAGTTCGAGCTGGGCGAAGCTGGCCGTATGATTTACGACTTCATCTGGGGCGAGGTTTGCGACTGGTATATCGAGCTTGCAAAACCGCGTCTGTATAATAAAGAAAACGCCGAAGAGCGTGCAACCGCACAGCATGTTCTGGCAACCGTACTGACCAGCGCTATGCAGCTGCTGCATCCGTACATGCCGTTCATCACCGAGGAAATTTACCAATGCCTGCCGCATGAAGCAGAAAGCATTATGATTTCCAAGTGGCCTGAGGCTGATGAAGCTCTGATGGACGACGAGGCTGAACGTCTGATGGGCGCAATTATGGAAAGCATCAAGGCTATCCGTAACATGCGTGCAGAAGTTAACGTACCGCCCGGAAAGAAGGTTCCGGCAACCATGCTGGCTGCTGCTGACCTGAAGGATGGCATTGAGGCTAACGCTGACTACATTCACCTGATGGGCGCTATCAGCGAGCTGACCGTGCTGGCTGACAATGCTGCTAAACCGGAAAATGCTATGGCTGCAGTTGTAGCAGGCATTGAGGTTTATCTGCCGCTGGCAGGCCTGATTGATGTCGAGAAGGAAAATGCCCGCCTGAACAAAGAGCTGGCTGCTATCGACAAGGAGCTGAGCCGCGTAGAAGGCAAGCTGGGCAACGCCGGCTTCCTGGCTAAAGCACCTGAGGCTGTTATCGAAAAAGAGAAGGCTAAGGCTGAAGAGCTGAACGGCAAAAAGGCTGCGATTAACGAGCGCCTGGAATACCTGAAGAC
>NZ_CAKPTG010000013.1 GCF_934190775.1 uncultured Phascolarctobacterium sp. | reverse complement strand
TATTTAAGTTGTAAAGAGTAATTTTACAGATTTTAGGGTGTTAAATTATTGAAGACCCCAAAACTTGACATAGAACCGTTTTTGTTTTAGAAAAAACGTGACAGATAAGGCGTGAAAAGTACGGAAAAACGTGACAAAAAGATTGTAAAAAGTGCGGAAAAACGTTACAAGTCCAGGATTATTTAGACGCAGAGAGGGCAGTCTTAACGCTCATTTTACGCAAGTATGCTTTTTCTTACATTTCTACCAGCTTCACTTTTACCTTCATTTCAGACAGCAATGAAAGCAAATCGCCAAAGGCAAGCCAGACAGTGGCAGTATTATTATTAGGGTGAATGCCAATGATGGTCGCTGGCGGGAGGTCTTTGCTGCTGACGAAGATAACGCTTTTGCTCTTATCGTTCAACAGGCCGAAGGGAGAAACCAGGCCTGATTGCAGTCCTAAATATTTTTCCAGACGCTCTGCCGAAGCGAAGCTGAGGCGGGAGCTTGTAAGCTTTGCGGCCAGCTGCTTAAGATCAACAGGCGTAGTTGCCGGAACAGTCAACAGAAAGTGCTGTTTGCCGCTGCTGTTGCGCAAAAATAAATTTTTGCAGATAACAGCGCCGGCAGGCATCTCCAGTGCATCAAGTTCTTCCATAGAATAAACCGGCCGATGTTCTGTATATGTGAAATGTATATGCTTGTTGTTAAGCAGAGCATAGATGCTATTTTTGTCGAAGCTCATAGGTAATCTCCTCACGGTAAGTTTTGTATGCTGATGCATTTCATTATAAAGCAGCATGCGCATTATGACAACCTGCGTACTTTCTAAATATGGAGAAAGCTTGGCGTTCATGCTATAATAATAGCATAGCGAAAGGCGGAAAAGATAATGCGAAAATTTATGATATACATTTTGATGCTGCTGGCTTTGCTCGCAGCAGGCTGCGGCAGCCAGCAGCCTCAGCCTAAGGAGCTGCAGCTCTGCAGCAGTATGGGCACCAGGCTGACGGAGGTTATTGCCGACAGCTACAGTAAGAATACGGGCGTAAAAGTAAAGATAAGCTATCTTCCGGGCGGCACGCAGCAGGAGCGTTTGGATTACCTGCGCAAGCACAAATTTGACGTATGGCTGGGTGGCACCAGTGAGGAATATTTTATGGCAGATGAGCAGCATATTCTGCAGCCTTATATCGCCAAGGAAGCTTACAAGGTGCCGGCAGAGCTGCGCAATCGCACCGGTCAATGGACGAGTCTTTATTTGAGCTATATTGCTTTGCTGAGCAACAAAAACAATCTGCATGCTTACGGCTTATATGCGCCGGAAACCTGGGATGAGCTTTTGGCACCGCAGCTTAAGGATGAGCTGGCTATTGCTGATTTTAATCTTGGTGGTGCCAGCTATGGCATGATTACCAGCATCTGGCAGTTGCGCGGCGGCGACCAGGCATTGGCTTATGCGGCTAAATTTAATGCACAGCAGCCGGTTTATACTAAAGGCTTTGGCGAGGCTGTGGACCTTGTCTATATAGGCAAAAAGACGGTTGCCATAGTGCCGTTGGATTATGCTTTGCAGATGGAAGCACGTCATCGTCATCTGTTTGCAACGGTAGTGAAGGACGCCAATCGTACAATGCTTACCGGTGCAGCCATTATGCGTAGTGCAGAGCATTCGGAGGAGGCGCGCGCCTTTTTGGATTTTCTGATGAGTGATGCGGGTGTAGAGCTTTTGCCTGCCAACGGTTATCACTATATGTGGCATGTAAAAAAATATCCCTACAATGATGGCCGCCGGGAGCTTATAGGCAATGTCCGCGTGCCGGTAGATGATTTGAGCTGGACCTCGGTTTATAAGAGTGAGATTATCCGCCAGTGGCGCAGTGCGCTTTAACAGCATAAAAAAATTGGCGCTTTTACAGCGCCAATAAATTTTATAAAACCTTATGTTTTACATGGTCCAGTGCCTGGTCGAAAAGACTGAGCACGTGGCTGTCATCCAGAGAATAGATAACCTCTTTGCCGTCCTTGGTAAATTTTACCAGGTTGGTGGCACGCAGCAGACGCAGCTGATGCGAAATAGCGGAATGTGTCATGCCAAGTGCATCGGCAATGCAGGTAACGCACATCTCCTGGTGTGCTAACAGGGAGAGAATGCGGATACGGGTGGGGTCACTGAGGACTTTAAAAATATCAGCCATGGGCTGGATATATTTTTCGTCATCGTTGCCAGGAAGCGGCAAGGTATGATTGTGGACGTGTGTCATTTTATCACCTACTTTACTTTTTATTGTTTAGACGCAGTCCTTTGTTAAAAAAGAATGCGAGTACTGCGTAATAAAAGAAGCCTCCGGTTGGAGTCTTGCTGATAAACCAAGTCGGAAAAAGGAAAAAGCTTACACTGAGAAAGAGCAGCTGCGGTAAACAGCTGAAAAGACAGCTAATGCCTTCCTCTTGCCATTTGCCCTTGATGTGCAACGCACTGAAGACACTGTAGCGTGAGGCAAAAACGCCGAAGCAGATGCCGCTGAAGGCATAGAGAAGGAAGTTGACAATTTCACCGAAGTTCATGTTACTTATCCTCTTTACTGCTGAGCTGTTTGAAAAAACCGGTCTTGAGCAACAGGCAGGCAATAATACTGCCGCCAATGGTGCTTACTAAAAACGGTGGGATGAAGAACCAGGCTACAGCCTTGCTGCCTAAAAGCAGGGTGGCCATAATCCAGGCGACGAAGCCGCCGATGATGCCAGTACCAAATATTTCGCCAGCCATAGCTGCTGTCAGTGTTTTGTAACGGCTGTAGGCCAGTCCTGCGAGTGCTGCGCCAATCATACTGCCGGGAAAGGCTAAAAGTGAGCCTGTGCCCAGCATGTTGCGCAGACAGGCAATGATAAAGCCAATTGCAACGGCGTAATCTGGTCCTAAAAGGACTGCACCCATAACGTTGATGGCGTGCTGCACAGGGAAGCATTTGGAGACACCTGCCGGGATATATATTAAATGAGCGCTCAGTGTGCCGATAGCAATTAAAAGCGCGGCGGATGTCAGTTTGCGGGTTTGCATATAAAAACCTCCATAGGAAAGTTATGTGTGGCTAACAATGATGTAACTATATTATAGCATTTAAATAGGTGTTTTGTGAACATATTTAAATGGATTTAGAAGAAAATCTTGCAGAATATAAAAACTTATTAAGCAGAACAGGAGTGATAAAGTTGGCTTTGTTAGAAGGTATTAAGGTTATTGATTTTTCCAAGTGGCTGCCGGGACAGTATTGCGGCATGCTGCTGGGCGATTACGGTGCAGATGTTATCAAAATTGAGGATTTGCAGGGTGATGCGACGCGTCGCTTCTGGCCTGAAAAAACTAAAGGCATGAGCTACTGGCATCTGATGCTGAACCGCAATAAGCGAGGCGTTGCCCTGAATCTTAAAAAGGATGGCGGACGTGATTTGTTGCTGAAGCTGCTGCAGGAGGCCGATGTTTTTCTGGAGGGCTTCCGCCCGGGATATCTGGCGCGCTATGGCCTCGATTATGACAGTGTGCATAAAATCAATCCGCGGCTTGTATACTGCTCGATTACCGGCTTCGGGCAGAAATCGCATAAGCCGGCGCACGATCTGAACGTTGTCGGTCTGGCTGGCCTGAATAATCTTGATGATGTTGGCAGAGCCTGCGTATCTGAGGTGCAGGTGAGCGCCGTAGGCAGCGGTCTGAATGCTTTAAGTGCGATTTCTATGGCGCTGTTGGCGCGCGAACGTACTGGCAAAGGACAGTGGCTTGATGTTAATTTGTATGCTACGGCACTGTCTATGCAGGTGACGGGCATCAGTGCTTTGTGGGGCTGCAGGGAAACAGGCGAAAAGCCCTTTGGCCGCATAGCACATTACTATAATATTTATCGTACCGCAGATGGCAGATATATGACGGTTGGTACTATCGAGCCTAAGTTCTGGCAGCGCTTCTGCGATTTAATCGAATGTCCTGAGCTGGAAAAACGCCAATATGATTTTGCGCATGAGGAGGAGGTGCAGCAGCTTGTGGCTGCTAAAATTGCCACTAAAACTCAGCAGCAGTGGCTGGAGCTTATCGGCGGCGCAGAATTTTGCGTAACGCCTGTGTGCAGCCTGGAGGAAGCACTGGACAGTGAACTGACGGCGCAGGAGCATATCCTGCAGGAAGCAGACAGTGACTTGGGGAATTTGCAGTATATCGGCGGTCCGGTGAAGTTCAGTGAAGATGTAAGTACCATTCGCATGCGAGCGCCTAAGCTTGGTGAACATACGCTGGATATTTTGCAGGAACTGGGATATAATGATAATGAAATCAGCGCTTTACATGAAGAGGGCGCAATCTAGGATTTTTTGATTGTAGTGTGTTTATGAAGCAGGAGGCCAATATGAGGAAGATAGTAAAGCTTTTTATGACATTTGTTTTTGCCTGCTGCCTGTTTGTAGGCGTTAACCCTGCAGAGGCGGGCTTAATCAGCAGAGAGCAGGAAATTGAAATGGGGCAGCAGACAGCGCAGCAGCTGGAGGCTCAATATGGTGTTTCGCAGGATTATGCGCTGCAGGAAAGAGTTAACCGCATCGGCCAAAGGCTGGCTAAGGTTTGCGGACGTGATGACATCACCTTTTCCTTTAAGGTGCTCAATAACAATGAGGTCAATGCCTTGGCCTGCCCCGGCGGCTTTGTTTATGTGTATAAGGGATTGATTGACTATATGCCGACAGATATGGAGCTGGCTGGCGTGCTTGGCCATGAGGTAGGACACGTAGCAAAAAAGCATACTGTCAATGCAATTGAAAAGCAAATGTGGACCTCCCTGATTCTGCTAGCTGCTACGCGTGGACAGGGCATGGGCCTTGTGCAGGCAGCACAGCAGGCGTTGTTTGCCGGTTACAGCCGTACAGACGAACGCGGTGCCGATAAGGAAGGCGTAAAGAACAGCATTGCAGCAGGTTACAATCCCTACAGCATGCTGATTACCGTGTGGAAGCTTGATGATTTGTCCAAGCAGGGCGGCGGCGCCAATTACGGTCTGTTCAGCAGCCATCCTGAGCCGGAGGAGCGTGTAAAGCGCGTTATGAAGCAGCTTAAGGAATATGATATTCATCCTGATGTTATAGTTAAGGATGACGACCATGCGACTGTTACCGAGGGCAATTGGACCTTTAACGTTGGGCAGAGCATTGGCAACACTAAGGGTAAATATCGTGCCTACATGCTTGCAGGCGGATTGTGGAACGTGCGTCAGCGCGGACCGGTCAACCCAAATCATTTTGTAGTTTATGATAACGGCAGTACGGCGGATATCTATTATGACGATATTCAGGTTTTCCGTCTGTATACGCAGGATGCAGGTGCTTTTGGCAGTGCCGGCGCTTATGCAGCAGCCTGTGCTGATATGCTGCGTGATTGGGCACAGATAGCTAATGCTAATGATGCTAAAGCTAAGAGCAGCACCAAAAAGAAATAAGCAGTTTCAGACAACAAATAAAGCCATACCCTGCTAAGCAATTTGCTTAGCGAGGTATGGCTTTTTAGTTGCGTTAATGCATGGAAGGTGTTTTTTACAGCACCTTTTGCAGCAGGTTCAGCACATTCTTATGGGTGATTTTTTCAACGGTGCTGGCGCTGTATTTTTTAGAAAGGTATTCGTAAACAGCGCTGTAATCCTGCACACCGTGCAGGTTATAGGGCGGATGACTGATGCCGTCAAAGTCACTGCCGAAGCCGATATGGTCATCATTGCCCATGAGGTTCAGCATGTAATCGATATGGCGGTAAATACTTTCGATGCAGGCATCGTTGTAATCGTGTTCTAAAAATTGACCGGCAAAGGTAACGCCGATGAGACCGTCATTTTCGTTGATTGCCAGAATCTGCTTGTCATCCAGGTTACGCGGATGCGGGCAAAGAGCCTTGGCATTGGAATGAGTTGCGATAATGGGCTTGCTGCTAGTCTCGATAACGTCCCAGAAGCCTGCGGGTGCGATGTGGGAAACGTCAACCAGCATACCGAGCTTGTTCATTTCGGCAACTACCTGACGGCCGAAAACGGTGAGACCGCCGCCGCTGCTTTCTTCGTTGACACCATCAGCAATATCGTTGCGGTTGCTCCAGGTGAGCGTCATAGCGCGCACGCCTAAGGCGTAGAGGCAACGCAGTGCTTCCAGGCTGCCGTCGATAGCGCCGCCCTCTTCGATGGCAAGCAATGTTGCAGCCTTGTGGTTGAGCACATCAGCAGCGTCCTCTTTCGTGAGCACCTGCAGCACATCGATGCCGTCTGCGTGAAGCTTCTTTACCTCCTGCAGGTATTTGTCCAGTAGCTGCAGGGTGTAGCGCAGACCACCGTAATAGCGGAATTCGCGTGTAGGTACGAAGATAGCACAGAATTGCAGGCCGCCGCCGAGAGCGATTTGGCGCTGAATATCAAAATGCTGATCGTTAGCGTAAAGGCTGGTGCCTTTCTTATATAATTCGGTAAGGGTGTCACAGTGACAATCACAGATAAACATAGGGAAAGCTCCTTTCGTTCGTTAATAATTTATATAATAATCATACACTGTTTTGGTATTAGAGTAAAGAGAAATGATGGTTAATATAGTTTATTATAATTGCATTCTAGCATTATATAAAAATAGTATTAGCACATAGATAAGTATGCTATAATTGTATTGAAGAATAAATTGACGGAAGGTGATGCTATGACAGACGAAAAAAATAAAATTGATTTTATAACAAGCAATGATATTTTATCGGATATGCGACATATTATTGAGCAGTCAAGAAATGATGCTTATAAAGCCATAAATGTTGCATTACTTAAGCGGAACTGGTTGATTGGTTATCGTATAGAGCAGGAAGTAATAAAAAATGGCAGTAGAGCAGAGTATGGTTTGCAGGTAATAAAAAAGCTTGCCAAGGATTTGACGGTAAAATATGGTAAAGGGTTTACTAAAACTAATATTTACTCATTTTATTCGTTTTATAAGGATTATCCGAACATTTTCCACTCAGCGAGTGGAAAATGTGAAAACTTATTGAGCTGGACTCATTATAGAGTATTACTTAGTGTGTCGGATAAAATAGCTCGTGCTTGGTATGAAAAGGAAGCATATGAGCAAACATGGTCTGTGCGTACCTTGCAACGTAATATAGACACACAATATTATTACCGGTTGCTGGCATCACAGAAAAAAGAGACTGTTATAGCAGAAATGCGCGAAAGAACCAGTGTTTATCAGCAGGATAAGCTGGAGTTTATTAAAAATCCTCTGGTAACGGAGTTCTTAGGGTTACAACAGGATGGTAGCTTCACAGAAAGTAAGTTAGAGGAGCGAATAATAACTAATTTGCAAAAATTTATTATGGAGTTGGGAAAAGGATATGCTTTTGTTGCCAGACAACAACATATTCATACGGACGAAGCAGATTATTATATTGATTTAGTGTTCTATAACTATATTTTAAAATGCTTTATTTTGATTGATTTGAAAGCAGATAAGCTTAGCTATCAGGATGTCGGGCAGATGGATATGTATGTTAAAATGTATGATGAATTTAAACGTCGTCCTGACGATAATCCAACACTCGGGTTGTTGCTTTGTGCAGAGACAAATGCTGATGTAGCTAAATATTCTATGTTGCATGGCAATGAGCAGCTTTTTGCAGCTAAATATAAGCTTTATTTGCCTACGGAAGAGGAATTACGTGCAGAGATAGAACGGCAGAAGGCAATTTTTTTCTTGCAGCAAAGTGAAAATGTAGATTGTTAAGGTAAAAGAAAAATATTTTAGCGTGGTTACAATAAACCCCCGCTGTTACACATTATTTGTGGAACAGCGGGGGTTATAATACTATAAAATTTTTACTTAACAGTTAACGCTGCTTGCTTCTTACCAACCGGTGTAGTAGTAGAAGAAGGTCATACCGATGGTAACGATCATAGCGCCGGCCATGGGGATTGCGGTGCGTTTTACCAGATCAAAGGAGGAAACGCCGCCCATACCGGAGGATACTACGATAACTGCGGTAATCGGGGAGCAGTTACGCATGATGGAAGCTGCAAAGTGCATCGGCAGCAGCATCAGTACCGGGTGCAGGCCGCTGTGCGCTGCAACTGCCGGAGTAAGTGCGGCGAATGCGAAGAAGGGAGCGTTGCCGCTGCCCATAACAATTGCGGATACAGCGATAATTGCTACCATAACCAGCATCATAGCCATCGGGCCGAAGCCTAAGTTTTTACTGCCGTCGATAAGAGTGGTGATAGCACCCATGGATACAAGGCCTTTAGCAAAGGTTTGGCCTGCAACAACCAGGGTAATAACGTTAGCCATCTGCATGCCTAAACCGTCAAAGAAGGTCTGAATATCGCCCAGAACCTTTTGACCGTCACGCCAACGGCCGTACTCGCACATAACACCGATAGTCATACCGATGAACATGGCCATAACGATGTTCATCTTAATAGTGGTAATCCAAAGAGAGCTGAAGGAAAGAATCAATGCCAGAGGAATTACCGGCAGGATAGCGTACCACATCGGTGCATTATCTGCTTCTTCTTCAATTTTTTCAACCTGCATCGGCTGCACGATATGGCCGTCGCGTTTATCCATATATTTCTGAGTCAGGTAATGCAGAACGCCTACAACTACAAAGGCTACAGCAACGATAGGAACCTGATAATGGCTCCAGTAAACTACAGGGTCAACGCCTGCGGTTTCGGCGGAGAGGATAGTACCGGTGTCACTGGGGCTCCAGTCGAAGCACAGAGTGGTTGCTACAGCAGCGGTTGCGGACAGACGGCTTACGCCCAAGCCCAACAGGATGGGGAACATAGTTACCATCAGCAGCATTGCCAGACCGGAGGCACTGTTGATGCACAGACCGATGAGCATGCCGATAATCCAGGTGCCGCTCATTACCAGATAGGGGGATTTTAAAGCCATCAACGGTTTGATGGTTAAACGTACTAAAGAGCGGGAAGCGCCGATTTTATCCATATATTTAGCAAAAGCGCCTACAGACATAATGTTCAGGCCAAGTTTGCCGACGTTAGAGCTGAAGGTTGCGCGGATAAATTCAAAGGCATCGAAAATTACGGAGCCTGTTGTTGCCTTAGCTCCTAAAATCTGGCTGTAACCCAGCATAGCAGCGATATACATCATAATAATACCGCCCATGAAGAGCACAGGCTGTGGTTTGTACTTTTTGTAAATCAAATAGCCAACCCAAAAAGTTATAATTGCAGAAATAACAATACCCAATTTTCATCATCCCTTTCTCTTATAGATTTATTTTACAAAAATTTAGGCAATTCCATTATAGCATAACTTTGTTGCATTAAGCAATAAAAAACCTGCATTCTTCCCCATGAAGGGGACAGAATGCAGGTTTTTTTAGTTAATTATTAATAAATGTCAATCTTCTAGAGACAAAACACGTAAAACATGTTGGATATAAATAGCCTGAATAGCTTTGGAACGGCCAAGACCGCACAGGTGGCCGGTTGTTTTGATGCCCAAAGCCTCAATCTGAGTCTTCCAACTGTCTTCCTCATCGCTGTACATATCGTTGTTGGCGTGATCGCCGGCAACAACCATCAGAGGATACATATGTACATGCTTATATTTGCGTTCCTGCAGCTTTTCGAGGACAGCTTCAAAATTAGGAGTATCCTCTTCTTCTACTGTTCCTACGATAACAGGGAAATTCATAGAGTCAAAGATTTCCTGCAGTTTAACGTAGGTATAGCCGTGCGCTTTATTGTTGTTGCGCGGTGTGCCGTGGCCCATCAGGACTACGCCTTCGTCTGCCGCTAGGGGCGGAATCTGAACGGCAATAGCTGCTGCTGCCAGTTTGTAGTCTTCATCGTTAACGATGAGAGGCTGACTGATAATAATTTTTTGGAATTTAGCGGTAAATTTTTCTTTGAGGCTGAGAATCTTCTGTTCGAATTCTTCACCATGCAGCAGATGCGTCGGCTGCAGTACTACCTCTTCGTAGCCTGCGTCTGCCAGCTTTTGCAGCACTGTTTCCGTATCGTCGATTTTAATACCGCGTTCAGCCAGACGTTTGCGGATAATTACGGAGGTAAAGGCACGATACTGGTCGTAGGCAGGGAAGGCTGCGGCCAAGGCCTGTTCAATGCCGCCGATATCGTGGGTTCTGGTTTCGTCGAAGGTGGAGCCGAAGCTGATAACCACCAGAGCTTTTTTGCTATCCATCTGTAGCACCTCTTCTTCCTGAATTAATTTATATTATAAAAATACTCTCCGCCCAGACAAGCGGACGGAGAGTAAAAAGGTGTGAAAGAAATGAATTACTTGGTCAGTAAATTATTTAGCTTCCAGAGCATCCCAAGAATCGTTTGCTCTTTCAACGAACAGTTTTTGTACTGCTGCGTTTTCGCCCAGACCGTGGATGTAGGTGTTAACCTTGAAGCCTTCGGCCTGCAGTTGAGATTTAAAGGAATCAGGCTCGTCACCGGCCATATCGTTGTTAGCATGGTCGCCTGCAACCATCATCAGCGGCATCAGAGTTACGTTCTTAATGCCTTTAGCTTTCAGTTGCGGAGTAACGGTGTCCAGATGCGGCCAGCCTTCTACGGAGAAGATGTAAGCGTTGGTGTAGCCAAGCTCATTCAGACGGTCTTGCATTACTGCATAGTAAGCATTGGACGGATGCGGAGTACCATGAGCCATGATCAGAACAGCATCTTTTTTGCCGAGTTTCGGGAATTGAGTAGAAACTGCTTTCATGGTTTCGGTAATATCGTCAGCTTGACCTTCCTGGCCTTGCCAATACATCAGCGGAGTACCGAAGGTCATTTTTTTGAAGTCATTTTTGTGCAGGTTATAAACTGCATCTTTGTATGCATATTCCATGCCCGGAATAATATCCAGAGAGGTCAGAGCAACACGGGTGTAGCCTTCAGCTTTCAGTTGAGCCAGAGCTTCTTCAGGTGTCGGAATGGTGAGACCTTCATGAGCTTTGATACGGTCAATAATAATATGAGAGGTGAAAGCAGTAACTACTTTTACACCAGGATGAGCAGCTTTAATAGCATCTACGGTTGCTTCGATAGTTTTAGCACGGCTGTCTTTAAAGGTGGTACCGAAGCTCATAACAACGATAGCGTCTTTATCAGGCAGGTTTGCCAGGGCCGGATTAACATTGGTTTTTACGCCGATTTGGGATGCCATGAGCAGAGCCGGGGTAGCGTCTTTAACTTCGTCGTTCAGTTGATATGCGGCATGGCTGGTAGCAGCAAAGCCTAAGAGGGCAGCGCAAGTCATAGATGCAACAGCAAATTTTTTCAGACTTTTCATTTTGAAAGCACTCCTTTGTATTCATAAATCATCAAAAATAGTAGAAGGTTGTTTTATAAACCTTACTTCTCTGTATTATATCACTTATAGTTGAGATGTCAACAAAAATAATAAGAATTGCTATTATGAAGTTGTAATAAAAAAACAGACTGCTGTTATCAGCAGTCTGTTGTAAAATTATTTTTTAAAGATTTTTCTAAAGCAGTCCTTCAGAGAGCGTCCGAGCATACCATTTGCAGGATCGTTTTCATATTCGCGGTCGCGGCTGTCACTGAACGAAGCGACGAGCGTGCCGTCGTCCATATCGTAAAAGTTATAAATCATGCTCATATAGGCATATGGATGATAGCTTTCCGATACCCAGCGCTGGCGGACAACGTCTTCCGTCCAGTAGTGGCGTTTACCCTCTTTGTCATAGTAATAATGTGTTTCCTGGGTAGTGTAATCTTCAAAATGACCGGGAACACGAACAGTATGGTAGCCGAAATGATTAATGGTAACGCGCATTTCTAAATCTCTGGGCGCTAAATTTTTCTGGCTGGCTTTAACATTATGATATTCCGGCAGTGGCTTTTGTGTTTCGTCTGTAGCAATCAGCTTTTGTCGGCCTGCAGCCTGTAAAATGGCAGCCATTACTTTTGTTTCTGCATTTTCATCAATCTTGAAGCGACGCGTCGGCTCTCCTTCAAGATTATCAATCTGGGTGATATGAATCTCTTTCACTGTATGCAGATTGTAGTCAGGATGCTTATAGGGTTGGTTAGCGAAGCAGGAAACGCTGGCGCAGAGCAGCATAATAAACGTAAGCAGGAACAGGGATAATTTTTTCATGGCAGACCTCCCAAAAGCTTCCTCAGGTTAATCCTTCAGCATACCCTTGATGCCGGCAAAGGTTTCCGGGCTGATAATATGCTCGATACGGCAGGCATCTTTTTCGGCAATTACTTCGTCAACGCCCAAAACCTCGTTGATAAAACGTGTCAGGGTTACGTGACGGTCATAAACTGCAGCAGCCTTTTTTTGTCCGTCTTTAGTAAGCAGGATACGTCCGTCCGGCTCCATGATAATATAGTTATCACGCTTTAAAATGCTCATGGCGCGGCTGACACTGGCCTTGGTAAAATTCATTTCCTCAGCAATATCAATAGAACGTACGCTGCCATTGCGTTTTGTTAGGATTAAAATAGTTTCTAAGTAATTTTCTCCGGATTCTAGCAGTGACATTTTTATAACCTCCATCAGAATTAGATGTAACATTTCGATTACTATTATTTTAACACATTTAATTGTTAACGTCACTAGCTAAGATAGTGTATAATAAAAAACAGAAAGAAACGCCTGGTGAGTAAGCTGAGGCTATCTGAAATAGATGATTAGACGGAAAGAGGTTATGTTATGCTAAATTTTATGCAGGAAGCAAAGAGCGTCTGGGAGCTTTTACGTCAGACACATAAGCCGATAGTGCTTTATGGAATGGGCAATGGCGCTGATAAAATTCTTGATTGGTGCGAGAAAAATAGCGTGCAGGTACAAGGTGTATTTGCCAGTGATGAATTTGTCCGCGGTCAGCAGTTTCGCGGCTTTACGGTGGAGCGTTATGACGCTTTGTGCGAACGTTTGGGCAATGAGCTTTTAGTTGTCATTGCCTTTGCCAGCGAAAGACCGGAGGTGCTGGAGCGTTTTGCGCAGCTGGCTGCTGAGCAGGAGGTGGTGGCGCCGCATCTGCCGCTGTTTGACGAGGAGAAAACTGTAAGTGCTGCCTGGCTTAAGCGCTACGAGGAGCAATTGCAGCAGGTTTATGACCGACTGGCTGATGAACAGTCACGCAGAGTGTTTGCTGATACGTTGAACTATAAGCTCAGCGGCAAGATAAGCTATCTTTTTGACTGTGAAACGCAGCGTGAGGATGATATCAGGACGTTGCTGCAACCAACATCTAATGAAGTGTATCTTGATCTTGGAGCCTATAACGGTGATACGATACAGGAGCTTGGACGCCTGACTGATTGGCAGTGGCGTGAGGTGCTGGCGGTAGAGCCGGACCGCCGCAACTGCCGCAAGCTACGCTTGCTGGCAGACGAGCTAGCGGCGAAAGGACTGGCGGTTGAGGTACGTGAGGCAGGAATCTGGAACGAGCAGGGTGAGCTGGGCTTCAGTGACAGCGGCGGCAGGCAATCAACCTTTATCGGCGCTGAGAAGAAAACTGTGCCAGTGACGACGATTGATAGCGTGGCGGCGGGACGCGACGTGACAATAGTTAAAATGGATGTTGAGGGGGCAGAGGTACAGGCTATTGCCGGAGGCAGGCAGACCATTGGCAGCTGTAAGCCGAAGCTGTTTGTGGCAGCGTACCATTATGATATTGATTTATTCCGTTTGCCTTTGCTTTTGTGGGAGCTGGTGCCGGAGTATAAGATTTATCTGCGTAAGCATCCTTATGTGCCTGCATGGGAACTGAATTTTATTTGCATCGAAAAATAGTGGGACGTTAAAGGTCCATGTAGGACAAAAAATGTCAAATGTAATATAGTGGTGGAATGTCCTTTTAATAAATGTCAAAGTGACACAAAAAGTTAATTATTTGTAAAAATAATGTAAAGTGTAAGCAGGTAAAAACTGACCTGCAACGAATTTATCAAATATGGGTGTAGAATGGGAACACACTAAAATATAATTTTCAACGACGATGCAAAAAAAGGAGTGTATGCAAATGAAAAAATCTAAATGGATGCTTGGTGCAGCAGCAATGTTGGCTTTATCTGTAGCTTTGGCTGGCTGCGGCGGCGGCGACAAAAAAGCAGACAATAAGGCTGCTGGCGTAAAAGGCAGCTTGATGGTTTATACCTCTATTTATCCTGATATTATCGACAATATGTGCAAACCTAACGTAGCAAAGGCTTTCCCCGATATGAAGGTTAACTGGTTCCAGGGTGGTACCGAAAAAGTAATCACCAAGATTACCGGCGAAATCAAAGCTAAAAAGATTGCTGCAGACGTTCTGATGGTTGCTGATCCTTCCTACTACCTGAAACTGCAGGAGCAAGGCTTGCTGTTACCGTATAAATCCAAAGAAGATGCTAACGTTATCAGTGAAAAAGACAAAGATGGTAACTGGTATGGCGTTCGTATCTCCAATATGATTATTGCTTATAACTCCAATAAGCTGAAACCGGAAGAAGCTCCGAAAAACTGGACTGATCTGACCGATCCGAAATGGAAAGGCAAAATCGCAATGCCGAACCCGATGCTGTCCGGTACTGCTTATGTAGCAGTTGGCGCTCTGGCTGACAAATATGGCTGGGAATATTTCGATAAACTGAAAGCTAACGGCCTGCGCGTTGAAGAAGGTAACTCCGCTATTCAAAACAAGCTGTTGACCGGCGAATATGCAGCTGTAATGATTCTGGAAGAAAACATTCTGAAGCTGGCTAACACCAAGAAAGAGCCTCTGAAGATTGTTTATCCGACCGATGGCGTAATCAACGTTCCTTCCCCAATCGCTATTTTCAAGGAAACCAAGAATCCTGAAGGTGCAAAAGCTTTGGTTGACTGGTGGCTGTCCAAAGAAGGCCAGCAGGCAGTTGTTAAGGGCTGGATGCACTCCGTACGCGGCGACGTTTCTGCTCCGACCGGTGCTGAAGAAACCAAGAAAATTGTTGAGGGCAGAATTAAAGTTGATTGGCAGAAACTGGCTAACAACAATGCTCAAATCAAAGAAGAATTCCGTAAGAGAGTTATGGATAAATAATGCGTTGCTAAGTTAAATTATAGCGGAAACAGGGAGACCTTTTAGGCCATCCCTGTTTTCTGCTCAATAAAGAGGGGCCAAAAATTTGCTTTTGGTATTGCTCTGAGGTATTAAAAAAGGAGAAAGAAGCGTTCTATGTCAAGAATAAACAGTAAATTTATTGTTATCGCTATCTCCGTGCTGTTGCTTTTATACTTTGTTATCTTCCCTATGGGAATTCTGCTGTATGACAGCATCATGCTGGATGGCGCAATTAACTTGGAAAACTATCGCAATGTATATAGCCAGGATGTCAACTGGCGTGCGTTGACGAATACAATCGAGCTTTCTTTGGGTGTTATGATTGTCAGCGTGCTGATCACCTTCCCGCTGGCCTGGCTTGTTGGCCGTACTGATATGCCCGGTAAGAAAATCTACCGTACTCTGCTGGTATCCAGCTACATGATTCCGCCGTATGTAGGCGCTATTGCCTGGGTACAGCTGCTGAACCCCAGTGTAGGTTATTTGAACGAGATTCTTAAATTTGTCTTTGGTCTGGAGACAGCACCCTTTGACATTTATACTATGGCCGGCTTAGGTTGGGTACTGACTTTGTTCTACTCTCCCTTTGCTTTCATCACCATTTCCCGTGCTATGGAGAAAATGGATCCGACCTTGGAAGAGGCTGCTCGTGTCAGCGGTGCTTCTCCGATGCGTACCGTTTTTGACGTTACCCTGCCTCTGATGGCTCCGTCCATTCTGGCTGGCGGTTTGCTGGTATTTATTGCTGCCGGCAGCTGCTTTGGTATCCCTGCTATCGTAGGTATGCCCGGTAACATTGAGGTAATGACCACGCGTATCGTAACCTATATTTACATGGGCGATACTGCGGGCGTACGTGATGCTACGGCGCTGGCTGCTTCCCTGATGTTCCTGGCTAACATCCTGCTGTTCGGTATGACCTGGATGGTTGGTAAAAAGGATTACACCACTATCAGTGGTAAGAGCACCCGTCCGAACATTGTTGAGCTGGGTAAATGGAAATGGCCCTGCTTCTGCCTGGTTGGCGCTTACAGCATGATTTCCATTATCATTCCGCTGGGCTCCATCGTGCTTACAAGCTTGATTATTACCCTGTCCAAGCCGATTGGTCTGGATAACCTGGGCTTTGATGCCTGGATTCCGGTTATCACCAGCTCCCAGTACATGGAAAGTGTTTGGAATTCCGTTGTTTACGCTGTTATTGCTGCCTGCATCGGCACACTCATTTCTATCTTTATTGCTTATCTTGCAGTTAAAACCAAAATCAAAGGCCGTAGCCTGCCGGATTTGCTGGTAGTAATCGGTGGCAGTACCCCGTCCATCGTTATTGCGCTGGCTTTGATTATTACCTTCAGCGGTAATTTTGGTTTGAACCTGTATTCCACGATGTGGATTATGGTAGTTGCTTATCTGGTAAAATACATGACGATGTCTGTGCGTACTATCGCTGCTTCGCTGAGCCAGGTGCACATCTCTCTGGAGGAGGCTGCACTGAACTCCGGTGCCAGCTGGCTGCGCTGCTGCAAGGATATCATCATGCCGCTTATTGCACCGTCCATAGTTGCCGGCTGGTTCCTGATTTTCATGCCGTCCTTCTACGAGCTGACTATGTCCTTGCTCCTGTATGGCAGTGACACCAAGACCATCGGCGTATTGCTGTATGAACTGCAGACCTATGCAGATACGCAGAACGCTTCTGTGCTTTCTGTAATCATTCTGCTGATTGTTTTGATTGGTAACCTGATTCTGAACAAGGTTTCCAAAGGTAACGTAGGTATTTAATTAAAGGAGTGTAATAAATGGCTGAGGTAAGAATTGAGCATGTATTTAAACGTTTCGGCGCTGTAACTGCTGTAAACGATTTTGATTTAGTTGTAAAGGATGGCGAATTTGTTTCCATCCTCGGTCCTTCCGGTTGCGGTAAAACCACTACCCTGCGTATGATTGCAGGCTTTGAGCGTGCTACCGAAGGTGAGATTTATATCGGCGACCATTGCGTAAGCTCTTCCATTAAGGGCAGCTTTGCTCCACCGGAAAAACGTGATATCGGCATGGTATTCCAATCCTATGCAGTTTGGCCGCATATGACTGTTGCTGAAAATGTAGGCTATCCGCTGAAAATTCAAAAGGTAGATAAACAGGAGCGTGAGGCGCGCGTACAGAAGATGCTCGAGCTGGTTCATCTGGGTGAATACAGCAAGCGCTATCCGCATCAGCTGTCCGGCGGTCAGCAACAGCGTGTTGCTTTGGCACGTGCATTGGTAGCACAGCCCGGCCTGCTGCTGTTGGACGAGCCTCTTTCCAACCTGGATGCTAAGCTGCGTGAATCTATGCGTTTCGAAATCCTGGCTATTCAAAAGGAGCTGGGCATTACCGTTGTGTATGTAACTCATGACCAGGGCGAAGCAATGGCAATGAGCGACCGCGTAGTAGTAATGAGCGCTGGCGTTGTACAACAAATCGGTGCGCCGCACGAAATCTACACTAAGCCTGCCAACAAAATGGTTGCTGACTTCATTGGTCTTGTTAACTTTATCGATGGCGAGGTTAAGGGTGACAGAGTATTCATTAAGGGCAGCAATGTTTCCTTCCCGAATACTGCTAAGGTTACCGGCGATGCTACTATTGCTGTACGTCCGGAGAACATTACCATGTCCCTTAGCGGCGGCCAGATGGAAGGTCAGGTAACTCACCGCTTCTACCTGGGTGATGCAGTAGACTATCGTGTAAATGTTCATGGCCATGACATTCGCGTTATCGTTAAGGGTGCTGACATTGATGCGATTCCTGATGGCTCCAAGGTATACCTGGACTTTGACAGAGTAATGGTTTTTGACAGAAACTAAAACTGAAAACATTAGACGGAGATAACGGATTAAATTACTGTTATCTCCGTTTTTTTGCGTGTGAAAAATATAAAAAAATCGTCAGTTAGCTATTGACAACTCGTCTGAATCGTAGTATAGTGTTCTTAAACAGGAACAATAATAAGAAAATGCGACTAAAGCTTTAAATTGTTCCGTCGAAAAAGCTGAAGAGCTGAATGAGGGTTTTATGAATTTAATTGAAGGTCTTACTAATTTTAACTTAACAAAGCAGGAAGCAACGCTGTATGTGCTGCTGCTGAAGTCCGGTCAGATGACCGGCTACGAAGCAGCTAAGCAGACCGGCATTTCGCGCTCTAACACCTATACTGCGCTGGCAGGTCTGGTGGATAAGGGTGCGGCTTATGTGCTGGAGGAGGGCAAGGTAACGCGCTATACTCCGGTGCCTGCTGCTGAGTTTTGCAGCAACAAAATCAGTTGTCTGGAGGAGATAAAAAAAGATATACTCCAACAGCTGCCGGTGCTGAACAATGAACCTGAGGGGTATATCACCATCAAGGGTGCGCAAGAGATTATAAATAAAATGCGCAATACCGTGCGTCAGGCACAGGCAAGAATTTATCTGTCAGCTAACAGCAGAATGCTGGAGCTGCTGCTGCCAGAGCTGCAGGCTGCTTTGCAGCGAGGGCTGAAGGTAGTAGTTATCGGTGATAAGTACTTTTCTTTGCCGGGAGCAATCTGCTACGGTACCAATAAGCAAAGCGAGCAGATTCGTCTGATTGCAGATTCACACACTGTTTTGACGGGAGATTTACAGGATGATGAGGATTCAACCTGTTTGTATTCCTGCAAACGCAATTTAGTTGATTTATTTAAGGAAGCGCTGCAGAATGAAATTGCGCTGATTAAATTACAGAAAGGTGATATAAATGTCTAAGAAAATTCCGTTTGTTACTAAAGAACAATTAGAAAAAATCGTTTCTCAATATCCTACTCCGTTCCATCTGTATGATGAGGCCGGCATCCGTCGCACCGCGCGTCTGGTGAACAAGGCTTTTTCCTGGAACAAGGACTTTAAAGAATATTTCGCAGTAAAGGCTACTCCTAACCCCTATCTGCTGCAAATCCTGCGCGAAGAGGGCTGCGGTGCCGACTGCTCCTCCTATACAGAGCTGCAGATGAGCGATGCCGTAGGCTTTAAGGAGAGCGAGATTATGTTCTCCTCCAATGCAACACCGGCAGAGGATTTCAAACTGGCGCGTAAATTGAATGTAACCATCAATCTGGATGATATTACTCATATCGACTTTTTGGAAAAGGTTGCCGATATTCCGGAGACTGTTTGCTGCCGTTATAATCCCGGCGGACATTTTGCCATTGCCAACAATATTATGGATAACCCTGGCGATGCAAAATACGGTATGACTCATGAGCAGATTATCGAAGCTTATAAAATTCTCAAGAGCAAGGGCGTAAAGAATTTCGGTATTCATGCATTCCTGGCTTCTAATACCGTTACTAACGAATACTATCCGGAGCTGGCACGTATTCTGTTTGAGCTGGCAGTAGAGCTTAAGGAAAAAACCGGTGCGCATATCTCTTTCATCAACCTCAGCGGCGGTATCGGCATTGCCTACAAGCCGGAGCAGCAGGATAACGATGTACTGGCAATTGGCGAAGGTGTACGTAAGGTGTTTGAAGAAGTGCTTGTACCCGCAGGCATGGGTGATGTTAAGCTGTTCACCGAGCTTGGCCGTTACATGCTGGCACCGAATGGCGCGTTGGTAACTACCGCTATTCACCAAAAGCATATTTATAAAGAATATATCGGCTGTGATGCCTGCGCTGCTAACCTGATGCGTCCTGCTATCTATGGTTCCTATCATCATATTACCGTTATGGGCAAGGAAAACGCTCCCTGCGACCATAAGTATGATGTAACCGGCGGTTTGTGCGAGAACAACGATAAATTCGCTGTTGACAGAATGCTGCCGGAAATTAATATCGGCGATCTGCTCTTTATCCATGATGCCGGTGCACATGGCTTCTCCATGGGCTACAACTATAACGGCAAGCTGCGCAGTGCAGAGCTGCTGCTGCAGGAGGACGGCAGTGTGAAAATGATTCGCCGTGCGGAAACACCGGCAGATTATTTTGCTACCTTCGATTTCGGCGAGTACGGACCGAAGCTGGCAGAAGAAGCAAAAATTAAAATGTAAAAAACAACGCTTAGTGACGTTGTTTCATGAGGACTGGAGCTTGAGGGCTGCAGTCCTTTATTATTATGTGATATAAGCACTTGCCTGAAAGCTGCTTTTGATTTACAATATATAATGAATTGTCGGAAGCTTTAGGCAATAATGCTTCCGGAAAAATATCAGGCTGTGAGGGAACGCAGCCGAATTTTGGAGGATGTGCTTATGCAAAATAAATATGCTGTTTATGAGGAGGCGCTGGCGGAGGAGCTTATTCCCGCCATGGGCTGTACCGAGCCGATTGCCATTGCTTATTGTGCTGCTGTATGCCGCGAGCAATTAGGAGCTTTTCCGGAGCAAATTGAAATCTGGGTTAGCCGTAACATTATAAAAAACGTTAAGAGCGTTGTTGTTCCGAACACCAACAAGATGAAGGGAATTGAGGTTGCCTGCGCTGCTGGTGTTGTTGCTGCTCATTCTGAGCGTCAGCTGGAGGTTCTGGCGTATATCAACCAAGAGGAAAAGGCTGAAATTAAGGCGCTGGCTGAATCCGGCAAGATTAATATTCACGTTTCCGAAGAACCGGATATTTTCTATATCCGCATTTTCCTGGCAGCCGGTGGCAATAATGCCGAGGTAACTATTCGTACGGACCACACTAATGTTACCTGCATTAAGAAAAATGGTGTTACCGTTTTGGAAAAACCGATTGTGCCTGCAGAAGAAGAGGCTAAGAGCCTGTGGAGAATCGAGGACGTTCTCGATGCGGCCCGCAATATGCCTTTAGATAATGTTAAGCATTTGCTGCAGCGCCAGATTGATTTCAATATGGCTATTTCCAAGGAAGGCCTGACAAATGATTACGGTGCAAGCATCGGCAAGATTTTGCTGCGCCGCGACCCGGACAGCCTGCGTATCCGCGCGCGTGCCAGCGCTGCTGCAGGCAGTGACGCGCGTATGAACGGCTGCGAGCTTCCGGTAGTAATTACCTCCGGCAGCGGCAACCAGGGTATTACCGCTTCTGTTCCTGTTGTTGTTTATGCACATGCATTGGCTGCAGGCGAAGAAAAAATGCTGCGTGCAGTACTGCTGAGCGACCTTGTTACCATTTACCTGAAGCAGGGTATCGGTAAGCTGTCCGCTTACTGTGGTGCTATCAGCGCAGGCTGCGGTGCCGGTGCGGCAATTGCTTTCCTGTATGACTGCACTGATGACCAGATTGAGCATGCTGTAGAAAATGCTTTGGCTATCAACAGCGGTATTATCTGCGACGGTGCAAAATCCTCCTGCGCAGCTAAAATTGCTATGGCTGTTGAAGGCGGTCTGATGGGCGTTGATATGTCCGTGGCAGAACGTAACTTTGCCGGCGGTGATGGTATTGTTCAAAATACTGCCGATGAAACCATTGCTGCAGTCGGCAAAATTGCCAGTCAGGGCATGGTAGAAACCGATAAAGAAATTATTGATGTAATGCTTGGCCTGTAATAGGCAAAAAATAGAGGCTGGGACAAAGCCCAGCCTTGAACAGAAAAACCAGTGGAAGTTTACCGTCAAGTAAATATCCGCTGGTTTTTTAGTGTGAAAAATTAAACTCTAGTGATTCTTTGATTTGTCGAAATTGGTTTTGTCCTAGTCTCGTTTTTTGATCCGCTATATAATTATTCTTCTACCATTTTGGTGAGCTCTTCTACATGCTCGGTAGCAGTAAGGATATAGATGAAATCGCCGCTGAGCAGGCGAGTGTCACCTGCCGGGATGAGCTGTGATTCGCCGCGTTTGACATCTACCAGCAGCGTGTTGGGCGGCCAGGGGATATCCTTGATGAGCTTGCCGCTGACACTGCTGCCGCTGCAAACTACCAGCTCGATAACATTGCGCTGTTCCAATACAGCCGGCTCCGGTGCTTTTTTGCGCAGCATGCGCTGCATCAGCTCCTCGTAGATGGGCTTGCTGTGGCACAGCTCCGCAATTACGAAGGCCACCATAGCGGCAATTGCCAGCGAAAGCAGCTGTTGGTAGCTGGCGGTCATTTCCATAATCAGCACAGTGCCTGTAATGGGCGCGCGTACGGAGGAAGCAAAAAGCGCCGCCATAGCAACAACCATAATATTTGTGGCATATGCAGGCTCAATCCAGCCTAACATAATCAGTATCTGAGCGCAGATGCTGCCGCAGAGAGCACCGATAACGAGCATCGGCAGAAAGAAGCCGCCGGGAACGCCGCAGCCGTAGCTGATGAGCGTAAAAATAAGCTTGCCTGCAAGAAAAAGCAGCAGAAGCTGTAACGATACCGGCGCTTTTGCCAGATGATTAATCAGACCGTTGCCGCCGCCCAAAACCTCCGGCAGGAAGTAACCCAAAATACCGGCGCAGATGAGAGCAAAGGCGATTTTCTGTACAGGGCGCTTGAAGCAGGGAAGGCTGTAAAAGCGGCCGATGTTCAGCAGTCCCCAGTTAAAAATGACGCCTGCCAGACCGCTGGCGAGAGCAACTAAAATGACGATGCCGTAATAGCTGATGGGAAGCAGCTGTAAGTCGGGGATATCAAAAATTGTCGCACGACCGAAAATAGCGCGGGAAATAATTGTCGCAGTGAAGGCTGCCGCCATGGAGGGGAGCAGAACCATAATGGAAAAGTTGCGGTGCAGCTCCTCCAAAGCAAAGATTACACCGGCTAGTGGAGCGTTGAAAGCTGCTGCCAGACCGGCGCTGGCGCCGCTGGTCAGCAGATAACGTTCTTCCATGCGCGTGCGGCCCATAAGGCGGCTGATGCCTTGCGCTGTTACTGCGCCCAACTGGATGGAAGGGCCTTCGCGTCCCAGGGAAAGACCGGCACCGATGCCGATGATGCCGGCGGTGAGCTTAACCCAGAGAATGTGCAGCCAGCGCATTTTCATCAGGCCTAAAATTGCTCCTTTGACCTGCGGAATGCCGCTGCCTGCCGCCATAGGCTCGATGCAGTTGAGCTTGTGCAGGATGAAGGCGATGGCTATGAGCACGGCGAACCAGCAGGCGTTGATGCTCCAGTCGCTCACCCACAAACGATTGTAGAGCGCTCCGCGCAGATATTCCATTTCCGAAAGGGCGAAGCGGAAGAAGCTGATGACTATGCCGGCCAAGATACCGGTGAGAATGCCCTCCGCAAACAGGCGCAGGCGGAAGTTGTGCATGTTGCTGAGCGAACGGTAGGTTTTGAATTTTTGTTCTTTATCGTCCATAAATATAACTCTTTTCTTCGAATTTTTGTAACTAATATTATAGCATAAAAATAACCTTACGGATGTATATACTTCGCAGAAGAAAAAGAAGCCGGCGCAAATGCGTCAGCTTTGGGTATTATATAGCTAAAAGCAATCGGGATATCAGCAACTTTTGTCGGGTTTTACTGTAAAAACTCCAATTAAGAATAAAAAATAAGGTGTATAATAGTTATACACCTTAATCAGTATATTCTACTCTTAAACATAGCTTAACCAGCTCTTCCTTTGGCTTAGAAGTAGACCAGAAGTTGCGTAGCGGGAAAAGATAGATGCCGCCATGAAAGCGTAAATTATTTTGTTTGATGAATTTTACAATACGTTCTTTGATTTGTGTGTCGACTACACCGTATTGGGCATTACAGTAAACACAGAGATAAAGCCCTTTTTCTTTGATGAATTTTATTGGATTTTTATAATTTAATTTGCTGTTTGCGGAAATAAATACATTGTATTGCGTTATACGGTCTTCGTAGAAGTATTCCTTGCTGTCATAATGAAAGCCCATCAGATATTCCTGAAAGGATTCGTGCGAAAACACTGGCAGCATATGGTTAGCCAAAATATTCATCCGTTGCTTTATTGGTTTTTTGATGCTGATGGCTTCACTGAAATAAAGACACTCCTCCTCTTGGATTTCCAACAGAATTTGGTTCAGAGGCAGGTTTGCGATATTATTTAAAAAGGAGATTTTCTGTTGCATTGTTTTTTCTAAATATAGCAGCTCCTCAATTTGCTTTTTGTATTCCTGCTGCTTGTTGCGATATATATTTTTTAGCAGGTTTATATCTTTGCTCTTTAAGTAAGCTTTAATTTCTTTTAAGGAAACATCAAGTTTCCTGAGAGAAATGATAATCTGCAGAGTGAAATACTGCGATAAAACGTAAAATCTGTAGCCGTTTTCATCCACGAATTCCGGTGAAAAAATATCGTTTTTATCATAATATAACAGCAGCTGCTTGGATATGCCGAATAACTTTGCCAGTTCAGCGGGAGTGAAATAACGTGAATCCTTCATAAAAAACCTCTTGACTGTATAAGCGTTGTATGTTGTAAGATAATGCTGATAACGTGATATAAGTTGTCAAAAGCCAATATTATTATTTTACGCTATATTATTAAAATTTTCAAGGAGTGTATGAGTGATGAGTTCAATGAGTAAGAAAATGGTAAACAGTGCTGTAGCTTTGGGTTGTATGCTGTTTGCTGCGCCGGTAATGGCACATGAAGCTTTAAATGAGTATGTACTGGATCCCATGATGGTTACTGCTGCCCGTTATGAGCAAAGAGATATTGATATTCCTGCTGCAACCGAAATTTATGATCAGGAGAAGATTGAAAAGCTGGGTGCCAACAACGTTATGGAGGTTGTCAGAAATATCCCTGGTTTTACCCTGATGGCTTCACCTTTTGGTAACACCTATATTGGTTTTAGAGGTTTGTCTAGACATAACGTTGCAATTTTGGTAAACGGAATTCATTTGAGTCAAGATGGTAACTATGACCTGGAATCCATTTCTACTGATATTATTGAGCGTATTGAAGTAGTAAAGGGCGGTTCTACAGTTCTTTATGGTAGTGGTGCCAGTGCTGGTGTAATTAATATCATTACTAAGAAAAATGCATCTGTAAATAAAGTTTTAGTAGGCTTTGGTGACAAAAATAAATTTAAGGGCGCTGTTAATGTTGCAAATGACAAATTGCAAATGAGCTATAGCAGACAACAATCTAAGGATAGAGGCTTTGTCTATAAAAGCGGGGGTGCAAACAATTACTGGACCGGTGATAAGCTGGAAAAGGACAGCTTGAATCTGCAATATGCTATCAGCGATAACCTGTCCTTGCAATATATGTACAGCAAAAAGGTTTCCGACTGCTCCAAATCCGTTAATGGTGTTTACAAGCCCGGCTTCCACAGTGACATTAAATATAATTTCGGCTCGCTCAGATATGTAAATGATGATTTACAGGCTACCGTGTTCTTCAGGAACAGAGATTGGAAAACCAATACCTTCTCTACACACCAAAAAGGTCATAACTGTGGTGCCGATTTGCAGGATAAATTCAAATTGGGCAACACCATGCTGACTGTCGGTTTTAATTATGAAAATGAAACTACTGATAATGAAGATACCAGAGATACTGTGAAACGTGATAGCGGCGCTGTATTCTTTATGACTGAGACTCCTGTTTCTGACAAAACCAAAATTCTTTTAGGTGCTCGTGAGGCTTATGTTGAGGAATCCGGCAGCAAGTTATGTCCGCAGCTGCAAATTATGCATTCCATCGGTAAGGATGATAATATCTATTTAAATATTAATCGTTCTATGCGCGCTCCAGAGGTTAATGAACAATGGGGTACTGGCGATTACATTAAGAATCCTAATTTAAAAGCAGAGCATGGTTGGAACTATGAAATTGGCTGGAAGAAAAAGTTGTCAGATAACGAGTTGCTTAAAATCAACGCATTCCATATGACTCTCAATGATCGCATTTATGGTCAAAGTATAGATGCAGATACATCGATTCATTTAAATGCAGATAAATATAAAAATACTGGTGTAGAAATAAGCTACGAAAAGGCTGCGTCCGACAAATTTAGCTATAATTTAGGTGCTTCCTATGCAAACCCCCAACAGAAAAAGCATGACAAGGAATGGGAAAGAGTTGACTTTAAATTAGGTTTACATGCAGGAATTGGTTACAGCGTTGGTAAGACAAATGCCGATATTTATGCTAACTATATGGCAGAAAGAAGCCATAATGTTAAACCTATGTTAGACCTTACTCTGAACATAAAGCAACAGATTACCAAAAATGATGCTTTGAAATTTACTGTTTATAATCTGCTTGACCGTGATGATATTAGAACGGGATCTACTACAGGTACCGGTTCTATGCTGGAGGAACGCAACTGGATGCTGTCTTATGAGCACAGCTTCTGATGAAAGGCTTGGCTGATTATGCGTAGATTATTTTTCCTTGTTCTTACCGTGCTGGCTGTTGTCTATTGCTCCGGCTGTGCCGGTACTGTTGACAAGCAGAATGATGCTGCTAAAAAGCAAAGCTATGTTGTGCAGGATGTACGCGGCAAGAAACTGTCCTTTGAGTCTAAGCCTCAAAAAATAATCAGCCTGTATGTTTATGGTGACGAGGTGCTTTTAGGCCTTGTTGACCATAAGCGTATAGCAGGCCTGTCCAAATGGGTGCATGATGAGGATTTGGCCATGGGTGCAAAGGAGGCTAAGGATGTTACCCAAATTGCGGAAAGCAATCCGGAGGCTATTCTTGCACTGAAGCCTGATCTGGTGCTGCTGCCGGACAGCAGTAAGCCGGAGCAGATTTCCAGCTTGGAGGATGTAGGAATCAAGGTTTTTGTTTATCCTGCCGCTACCAGACTGAGCAATATTCCCAAGACGATTAAGGCTATCGGCGGTGCTGTAGGCAATCCGGAGCAGGCTGAAAAGCTGATTGCCGAGATGCAGAAAAAAATCAGTGCGGTTGAAGCTAAGGTTAAAAAAATGCAGCCTGAGGACAGAAAAAAAGGATTGCTCTTTCTGCGCTTTGGCGCTATCGGCGGCAAGGGGATTATCTTTAACGATATCATGACTGCTGCCGGCGTAGAGGACTGCTATGAGGCAGCACGTCATACAATTGCGGACAAACCCGGAACGAGCCGTATTTTGAGTAAGGAAGAAGTAGTACAGGCCAATCCTGACTACATAATTATCGGCACCTGGTCTCAGGGCGGTGCTTATAAATCGGGTAATGCACAGCTAGAAGAATTGTATTCCGATCCTGCTCTGGCTACAGTAACTGCTGTAAAGAAAAAGCAGGCCATTATAATTCCGCAAGGCTATGTAAACTGCCTGTCGCATCATGCTGCTGACAGTGTAGAGCTTCTGCATGAGGCAGTTTACGGCAAATAGACACAAAGGTCTTTGTGTGATATTAAATAACATTTTATGGGGGTGGCGGTTTTATCTGCCGCCCCTTGTTTTTTGAGGAGAAGAAATATGCTGCAAAAGAAAAACTATAGCGCTGATATTTTGCGTAATATCAGGCGTTTGAGTGAAGTAAATGAGCAAAGGGATATTAAACCGCTGATGGCAACATCCTTCCCGGGAACTCATTGCCCGCTGATGGGCGTCCTGATGACAGTAAGACAGCTGCCGGAGGCAGTTACGGTTATCATCGGTACAGATGAATGCACATATTATTCTAAGCTGCTGGCGAATATGAAAATCTTCGGCAGTCTTAAGGAAAGCTGTGTTTCCGTAGTAATAGATGATTATGATGTTACCTTCGGTACGATTAAGAAAACGAAAAAGGCTGTTGCCGAAACCTTTGAGACAGGTGCGCCTAAATGCATAGTTTTGGTAACAACCTGCGTTCTGGAAATCATCGGTGATGATTACGATGCGCTCGTTGATGAGCTGGAGGAAAAGTACCATATTCCGGTTCTGCTTGTGCGTACAGAGCATTTTCAGTGCAGGGACCATCTGCCGGGTATTGAAAGAACATTGACTGCCACTGTAAAGCTGATGCGGAAAATGCCGACGGAAAATGTTGTCAATATTCTTGGCAATGGCGTTCCTTTGCAAAAAAATTCCGCTTTGCTGCAGCTGTTGGAGCAGGCCGGCGTACAGTTAGGACTGCAGCTTCCCGGCAAATGCAGTCTGGAGGATTTGGCGCTTGCAGGCAGAGCGAAGCTGAATATTGTTGTTGATGAGCTGGGATTGGAGCTGGCAAAGCAGATGCAGGAAAAGCTTGCCGTGCCTTACGTTTACTTCCCAACGATGTGTAATCCGCATAAGGTGTTGCAGGCCTATAAGGAGCTTGCTGCTGCTTTGGAAATGGAGCTGCCGCAAACAGTTACCGAGTCTTGGGAGGAATGTCTTGCTTTACAGCAGCAGGTGCAGGATAAGCTGCAGGGTGTGGGCTATATCTATGGCAACAGTCCGTATAACTGCTGGGAGCTGAACACCTATCTGGCAGCTTTGGGACTGCAGCCGCTGATGGTGCAGATGAGTACCTTGAAAAACAAGGAAGCAAAAAATGAACTGCTGCAATATGCAAATCCTTATGTCTGCAAGAGTGCCAATCTGGCGGCGATGGAGTTTGTTTATGATGAATTAAAACCGCAGCTGTATATCGGCAGAAGCTTTACCGACAGCCTGGCAAGAAAAGGGATTTTCGGTATAGACAGTATGCCCGGCCAGGATGTACTGGGCTTTGCTGGCTGCCGTAACTTGCTGAAGCGCCTGTTGGATTTCGCACAGACTCAGATGGAGGAGAAGTGATTATGGCTTTGATAAGAAATTTTCCGGTGCCGTCTGACAGGATGGCAATAATCAGCACGCTGCTGAATATCGAGGATGCTGTTGTGCTGGAGTACGGACCGGAAGGAACTACGCATTTCAGCATGAATTTTTTCAATAAGCTGGGGCAGGATTATCCTGACAGACTGTTTACCACCGGTGTAGATGACAGTGATATTATTATGGGCAGTACCGAGCATCTGGAAAGAGGCATTTTGGAGCTGGATGCTTTATATTCACCTAAGGCTATTTTTGTGCTGACTTCTTCTGTAACCTCTATCATCGGTACGGATATTGCGGGAATATGCGATAACCTGCAAGCTAAGGTGCAAAGCAGGCTGATTCCTGTAAATGCCTCCGGATTGAGTACTGACTATAGTGCAGGCTTGCGAAAAATCTATCTGCAGTTGGCAGAACTGTTTGTACAGCCTGACGTAGCCAAGCAAAGAGGACGGTATAATATTTTAGGTGCCTCACCGCTGCATTACAGAGCAGAATCCGATATCGGCGAAATAGCAAGGTTGTTGCGAGAGGGCTTCAGTTATGAGCTGCTGCATTGTCTTGCAATGAATACGACTACGGATGCGCTTGCCGGGCTTGGCAGTGCCGAGATGAATATTGTTCTTACAGCCGATGCGGTTCCCTGTGCCGAATATCTTCAAAGCGTTACCGGTACTCCGTACGTTTACCTACCGCCTTATGGCTACAGTCAGACAACAGACTTTTTAAAGAGCGTTGCCGCAGTTATCAATAAGCCTGTTAAGGAAGCTGTGTTGCAGCGTTTAGAGGAAAAGAACCGCAGACTGAAAATGCTTTTAAATTCTCCTCTGATGAGCAGAACTCCCGGTACTGTATTTTTAAAGGGTGATTATGATACAGTCAAAGGCTTGGGTGCATTCTTCAAGGAGCTGAGATTTAATGTAGCTCACAGTGTATGCACACATAAAATAACCGGTACTGCTGCGGAAGGCATAGAGTACTTTAAGGAAGAGAAGGAATATCTGCAGTTGCTAAAGGATATTCATCATTGCCTTGTTTTGGCTGATGAGGATACCATAGCAAAAACTGATGCGACAAACTTTAAAATCTGTGTCAGCCATCCCTGCTTCAGTTATAGGACGATTGCTAACCATTTGCCATTTATGGGCGAATGGGGCGCAGACATGCTTTTTGAATATATTCAGCAGTATGTGAATATGTAAGTTTTTGGCATACAAAAATCCCCTTGAGTTTCAATCTCAAGGGGATTAGTATTTTCAACCAAATTTATTTTTTAAGCCTTAGCAGCCTCTGCTTCTACAGCTTCTTCCTTAGCGTAATCCGGGTCAAATTTCGGATTCAGGTAGTTTTGATAAGCCCATGCCAGCAGAGCACCGGAAATATTGTGCCATGCGGAGAAGACTGCACCGGGAACGGTTGCGGCAGGCAGAGCAGCGAAGTGTGCTTTTGCCAGGCCGGTTGCCAGACCGGAGTTCTGCATACCAACTTCGATGGACAGCGCAACAGCCTTTTTCCAGCTGAGGCCGGTGAAGCGGGCGATGGCAAAGCCAAGAGCGTAACCGCAGCAGTTATGCAGAATAACTACCAGCAGAATCAGGCCGGGAGCCTTCAGAATCAGGTCGCGGCTGGCGCCGATAACACCTGCGATAATCAGAGAAATTGCAATGGAGGATACAGCCGGCAGATAGTCGGTTGCTGCTTCAGCAAGCTTGGGCAGGAAGGATTTAACAGCCAGGCCTAAGCAGATAGGCAGGATAACGATTTGTACGATACTCCAGAACATACCGACCGGGTCAAAGTTAATCTTTTCACCGATAATCATGTAGGTGATGAACGGAGTAAGAATAGGAGAAAGTACAGTGGAAACACTGGTCATGGTTACAGAAAGTGCAACGTCACCCTTGGACATAAAGGTGATTACGTTGGAGGAGGTACCGCCGGGGCAGGTGCCTACCAGTACAACGCCGGTGGTCAGTGCCGGATCCAGATTGAAGGCAACGGACAGCAGGTATGCCAGAAAAGGCATTACGAAATACTGAGCGCAGCAGCCGATGATAATATCAAGCGGGCGTTTGAGTACCAGCGCAAAATCCTTCAGGTTCAGCGTGGTGCCCATGCCGAACATTACGATACCGAGCATACAGCTCAGGACGCTGATGCCGTGCACCTTGCCTAATACCCACAAAAAGTTCTGCGGCATAGTCAGGCCGAGAACCAGAAAAACGATGGCGATGATGCCAAAGAATTTGCCGATTAAAGCACAAAATTGTTTCATTATGAAATTACCTCTTTCCCTTAATAAAAAATAATAATTTTAGAGAGTAGCATCAATGCTCTCTCCTTTATCTGTGAATGTCCATTATTATAACAAAGATGGAACAGGAAATAAAGGGTTGGCTGTAAAAAATGGTAAAAATTTTTATAAATGGTCAAAATGTGTTATAATGTTAATATAAATTGCGAAAATTACGGACGGAGGTACGCTACTTGTATACTATAAGCAGAGATTACCGCAAAGAAATTGTGATTGAAAAATCGCGTTTCATCTGCTCGCTGAAAAAGGTTCACAGTGAGGAGGAGGCGCAGGAGTTTATTAAGGCAGTAAAGAAGGAATTCTGGGACGCAACGCACAACTGCTCCGCCTATATTGTAGACGATATGGCACAGCGCTCCAGTGATGATGGCGAGCCTAGCGGTACTGCCGGTATTCCCATGCTGGAGGTACTGCGCAAAAACGGGCTGACGGAAACAGCAGCCGTGGTGACACGTTATTTCGGCGGCATTAAGCTGGGCGCAGGCGGACTTGTGCGTGCTTACAGCGGCAGCGTGGCAGGCGCAGTTAAGGAAGCAGGCCTGGCGCAGAAGATTTTGCTGGGCTATTACAGCTTTTTATATGATGTAAACAATGTCGGCCGCATTCTGAACGTGCTTTATCAGCAGCAGCTGTTTGAAATTGCTGATGTGCAGTATGACCTGCGCGCCAAGGTGATTTTGAAAATGCGCGCTGAGCAAAAGGCAGAGGCAGAGGCCTGGCTGACCGAAAACCTGAATCAGAAGATAGAGCTGGAGCAGGAGGGCACAGAGTTCGCTGAGGTGGCGCTGTAGCTTGCAATAGGAAAAAATTATACGAACAATCTCCCTTAGGCTATTTTGCTTGCGGGAGGTTGTTTTTTTGCCCTAGGGCCAATGTCAGGCAGATAAAAAAAGCTGACCTCAGTAGTAAAAAGAACTGCCGTATTGTATAATAAATAGTGGTAGAGAGAAGAGGAGGTAGAAGCGAGTGATTGAAGAAAGAGTACCACCACAAAATATAGAAGCCGAGCAGGCTGTGCTCGGTGCTATGCTGATTGATAAAGAGGCTATCGCCAAGGCGACGGAATTGCTGTCGGCAGATGACTTTTACCGCGAGGCGCATCGCGTTATTTTTAGCGCTATGCTGGAGCTTTATAATAAGAATGAAGCAGTAGATATGGTTACTGTGACAGAAATCCTCAAGTGTGACAATAAGCTGGAGGATATCGGCGGCATTGCCTACATCACCAGTCTGGCGAATGTTGTGCTGACGGCGGCTAACGTTAAGTACCATGCGGAGATTGTTGCTGAAAAGTCGGTTCTGCGCCAGCTTGTGCGTGTTTCTACCGAAATTGCGGCTATGGGCTATGAGGCTAACGATGATGTCGGTACGCTGCTGGATACTGCGGAAAGCCGTATTCTGGAGATTTCCAACCGCAAGAAAAAGAATGATTTTACAGCGATTAATGATATTTTGATGGACAGCGTGCAGAGCATTGAAAGCCTGCTGCAGAACAAGGGCGGTCTTACCGGCCTGCCGTCAGGCTTTGCCGATTTGGACAAGCTGACGAGCGGCCTGCAGCCTTCAGATTTTATTATTCTGGCAGCGCGTCCTTCCATGGGTAAAACTGCGCTGGCACTGAACATTGTGCAAAATGTGGCACTGCGTGCGCATAAGGCTATCGGCGGCGAGCCGCGCAGTGTAGCCTTCTTCAGTTTGGAAATGAGCAAGGAGCAGCTGGTAAACCGTATGCTGTGTGCCGAAGCCGGCATCGACAGCCAGCGCTTGCGCGTAGGCGAGATGCATGACGAGGACTGGACGCATCTGTGGGACGCCTGCGATACGATGAGCCGTGCCAAAATTTATATTGATGATACAGCAGGCATTACGGCGATGGATATGCGCAGTCGTGCACGCCGCCTGAAGGCAGAGCATGGCCTGGACCTGATTGTTGTCGATTACCTGCAGCTGATGCAGGGCAGCGGCAAGCGTAATAATTCCGGTGATCGTCAGCAGGAGGTTTCGGAAATTTCCCGTTCGCTGAAGGCGTTGGCGCGTGAGCTGGATGTGCCGGTGCTGGCGCTGTCACAGCTGAGTCGTAGTGTAGAATCACGTCAGGTTAAACGCCCCATGCTCAGTGACCTGCGTGAATCCGGTTCTTTGGAGCAGGATGCTGATATCGTAGCATTTTTGTACCGCGAGGATTACTACAATCCGGATACGGAAAACAAGCATACTGAGTTGATTATTGCTAAGCATCGTAATGGTCCTGTAGATACTGTTAATCTGTTTTTCCAGAAGCAGTTCACCAAATTTGTGGGCTTTACGAAACGCGAAGCGTAAAAAACCGAATATTTTACCTAAAATCAACAAAAAATGTTCATAAAGCTTGCGATAAGACGCGGAAAATGATATGATATTTATGCATCAAATTGTAATGAAGAATCTGAAGCTAAATCATGGGCATTCAGATGTTTTTTCATGAATAAAATTGTCTTGGGAGGCATACAAAAATGATTGATCGTTATACTCATCCTGAAATGGGTAATATCTGGACACTCGAAAACGAATTCCGTACCATGCTGAAGGTAGAAATTCTGGCTTGCGAGGCTATGAACAAACTGGGCATTGTGCCTGACGAAGCGCTGAAGGATATTCAGACGAAGGCTGACTTCCGTCTGGACCGCATTAAGGAAATTGAAGCAGTTACCAACCATGATGTTATTGCTTTCCTGACTAATGTGGCTGAATATGTTGGCGATGCGTCCAAATACATTCATAAAGGCCTGACCTCCAGTGACGTAAAGGATACTGCACTGTGCTACATGACCGTACAATCCGCAGACCTGATTATGCGTCATCTGGTAAACTTCCACGAAATTCTGCGCCGTCGTGCTGCTGAATTCAAATATACTGTTATGATCGGCCGTACCCACGGCATCCACGCAGAACCGATGACCTTCGGCATGAAGTTCCTGCTGTGGTCCGCTGAAATCGAGCGTAATATTGAACGTTTGAAACAAGCGCGTGAAATGATGGCAGTAGGCAAGCTGTCCGGTGCAGTAGGTACCTATTCCAACATCGATCCGTTTGTAGAAAAATATGTCTGCGAAAAGCTGGAGCTCACTCCGGTACGCTTGGCAACCCAGGTTATCCAACGTGACCGTCATGCACATTTCATGACTACTCTGGCAATCATCGGTTCCTCTCTGGATAAGATGGCTACCGAAATCCGCAACCTGCAACGTACTGATATCCGTGAAGCTGAAGAATATTTTGCACCTGGCCAAAAGGGTTCTTCCGCTATGCCTCATAAACGTAATCCTATCACCTGCGAAAAGGTTTCCGGTATGGCTCGCCTGCTGCGCGGCTATGCAGTAGCAGCTCTGGAAGATGTAACCCTGTGGCATGAACGCGATATCTCCCATTCTTCCGTAGAACGCGTTATTCTGCCGGACGCAACTATTGCTCTGGATCATATGCTGCGTAAATTCTCCAACATCATCGACAAGCTGCTGGTATATCCTGATGCAATGATTGCCAATATGAACAAAACCGGCGGTCTGATCTTCAGCCAAAACCTGCTGATTGCTCTGGTTACCAAAGGCGTACTGCGTGAGGACGCTTACAAATGGGTACAACGCAACGCTATGGCACGTTGGCTGCAAGGCGCTGACTTCAAGACCAACGTTGAAGCTGATCCGGATATCAAGAAATATCTGACAGACGAAGAGGTTGAGCATTGCTTCGATCCGAAACCGATGCTGCGCCACGTTGATGAAATTTTTGCCAGATTTGGTTTATAATTTTGATAAGGAGTGACTGCTAATGTCATCTGTTGTAGTTTTAGGCGCCCAATGGGGCGATGAAGGTAAAGGTAAAATTGTTGACTATTTGGCGCAAAAGGCTGATGCTGTAGTTCGTTACAGTGGCGGCTCCAATGCAGGCCATACTGTTGTAGTTAATGATGTTAATTATAAGCTGCGTCTGCTGCCCTCCGGCGTATTGTTCAATGATAAGACTAACGTTCTGGGCAACGGCGTTGTAATCAACCCCGGCGTTGTGCTGGCTGAAATCGCCGGCATGAAGGAAAAGGGCATTGATTGCAGCAATCTGGTTATCTCTGACCGTGCACACGTTGTTCTGCCGTATCATCAACGTCTTGATGAGCTGCAGGAGGAAGCATTGGGCAATCACAAAATCGGCACCACCAAAGGCGGCATCGGCCCCTGCTACATGGATAAGGTTGCTCGTGTAGGCATCCGTATCTGCGATCTGATGGAGCCCGAAACCTTCGCTGATAAGCTGAAGGTTAACCTGGAAGCTAAAAATGCGATCATCACCAAAATCTATGGTGCTGAACCGTTTGATTATGATACTGTACTGAAGGAATACCTGGCTTATGCTGAAGAGCTGCGTCCTTATGTTGCTGATACTGGCGTTGTTATGGACGAGCTGTTTGCAGCAGGCAAAAACGTTCTGTTTGAAGGCGCACAGGCTACCTTCCTCGATATCGACCATGGTACCTATCCGTATGTTACCAGCTCCAACCCGACTGCAGGTAATGCCTGCACCGGCAGTGGCGTAGGTCCTCGCTTCATCGACCATGTTGTCGGCGTAGTTAAGGCTTATACCACCCGCGTTGGTGAAGGTCCCTTCATCACCGAGCTGCTGGATACCGACGGCCCTGGCAACCAAATCCGCGAAACCGGCCATGAATACGGCACTGTAACTGGTCGTCCGCGTCGTTGCGGCTGGCTGGATGCTTTCATGCTGCGTTACAGCGCACGCCTGAACAGCCTGGATTATCTGGCAATTACCCGTCTGGATATCCTTGACAATATGCCGAAGATTAAAATGTGCGTTGGCTACAAGATTGGCGATGAGGTTCTCAAACGCATTCCTGCAAGCCTGAACGTTCTGGCTAAGGTTGAGCCGATTTTCGAAGAGTTCGACGGTTGGATGACCGATATCAGCGGTATCCGCAACTATGACGAGCTGCCGGAAAATGCTAAGAAATATCTGGCTAAGATCAGCGAGGTATCCGGTGTTGAGCTGGGTATTATCTCCGTTGGTCCTAATCGCGAGCAGACCATCGTTCTGAAAGAGCTGCTGTAAGCTTAGGCTGCTGAAAAAACAGCAAAAATATTTTAAAAAAGTACTTGACTTTCCTTGTGTTAGTCTGTATACTATTAATGTTGCTGATTTATGGTAACAAATGATTCACTAGCTCAGTTGGTAGAGCACCTGACTTTTAATCAGGGTGTCCCGAGTTCGAGTCTCGGGTGGATCACCAACGAAAATATGCCGTTCTTCGAAAGAAGAACGGCTTTTTTGTATTTGCGAATGCAAATACTCATGAAGGCATACGCAGGCCCTGAAATTTTCCTCCTTGCTAATCAATGCCTACAGTAGTAATATGTAAGTGATAAGCAAAAATTTTACAGACTTTTTCGGAGGTGCTTTGATGAAAATAGTAGTTATGGAGCCGTTAGGCGTAAAGATGGAGCAGATTAATGCATTGGCAGCACCGCTGCAGGCTGCAGGTCATGATTTTGTGTATTTTACTGAGAAAGAAACCGACCAGACGAAGCTGCTGGCGCGTGTGCAGCAGGCAGATATTATCATGCTGGCAAATCAGCCGCTGAGTGCAGATATTATCAACGCCTGCCCCAATTTGAAAATGCTTTCTGTAGCCTTTACCGGCGTAGATCATATTGCGCTGGCTGCCTGCCGTGAGCGCGAAATTTTAGTGTGCAACGCCGCAGGCTATTCTACCAATGCGGTTGCAGAGCTGACCTTCGGCCTGGCTATCAGTGTTATCCGCAATATCGTACCCTGTGACGCACGCTGCCGTCAGGCAGGAACGAAGGATGGCCTGGTAGGCTTTGAGCTTTTCGGTAAAACCTTCGGCGTAGTGGGCACCGGTGCAATTGGCAGCAGAGTGGCGAAGATTGCCGCTGCCTTCGGCTGTAAGGTGCTGGCCTACAGCCGTACTCCGAAGGCAGAGCTTCAGGCTGCTGGTGTAAGCTTTGTGAGCCTGGATGAGCTTTTGGCTAACAGCGATTTCGTCAGCCTGCATGTGCCGCTGACGGACGCAACACGCGGCCTGATTAATGCAGAGGCTATTGCCAAGATGAAGCCTTCTGCCGTACTGCTGAATACTGCGCGCGGTCCTGTTGTAGCCAGCGAGGCATTGGCGCAGGCGCTGAACGAAGGACGCCTTGCCGGCGCAGGCATTGATGTATTTGAGGGCGAGCCGCCGATTGCACCGGAGCATCTTTTGTGCCATGCGAAGAATACCGTACTGACACCGCACGTTGCTTTCGCCAGCGCTGAAGCGTTGGCTGCACGTGCTGACATCGTTTTTGCCAATATCGAAAAATGGCTGGCAGGCACACCGCAGAACGTAATTAAGTAAAAACGCTATGAAAAGGCTCAATAATTTATATTATTCTAAGAGAATAAAAGAGCTATTGGCTGAGCTGCAGACAGCGGGAACAACGCTGGTTGTTGCGCCCATGGGCTACGGCAAAACGCTGGCGGTGCAGTACTTTTTGCAGGAGCAGGAGCGCTGCGGCAAAAAGGTACTGCGCCAGAGTATTTACGGTGCCGGAGCCGAAGCCTTTTGGCAGGGAGTGTGCTACAGCTGGCAGGGAACGGAGCTGGGCGCGGCGTTGACGCAGCAGTCTTTGCCTGCCGATGCCAACGCCAGAACGCTGGTACTGGAGCTGTTTCGTCAGCTACTGCCGCAGGAGCCTGTCTACTGGTTTATTGATGACCTGCATCTGCTGGAAAGCAGTGAGGCGATTGATTTTCTTTATGCCTTGAGCAAGGCCGGCTTTACTAATCTGCACCTGCTGCTGGTCAGCAGAGGGCAGATTTTTGACAGCAGCCGTCTGCTGGAGCTGGGGCGCAGAGCTTTTTGTTTAGATAAGCATGACCTGGCGTTGCAGCGTGACGAGCTGGCGGAATACAGCAGCAGATGCGGCCTGCAGCTTACAACGCAGCAGCTGGATGCTTTGCATGAGGCCTGCGAGGGTTGGTTTTCCGTTACCTATCTTAACTTTTTGAACTATGACAGGTATCAGCGCTTTTGTCTTGATACAGGTAGTGTCTATGAAATGATTGCTGATGTACTGCTACAGCCGCTGCCTCCGGAGCAGCAGCGCTTGCTGCTGCTTATGGGGCAGCCGGAGGAGTTTACGCCGGAGCAGGTGGCCTTTGCCTACGGCACAAGCTGCCGGGAGTCTGTAAGCAGACTGTTGGAATGCAATGCCTTTATTATCAGGCTGGCCAACGGCAGACTGCGCTGTCATCATATGCTGAAGCAGGCAACGCGCCATGCCTTCGGCCTGCTGGCTGAGGCTGAGCAGCAAATGTACTTCCGTCGTTTGGGGCAATGGTACGCACAGCAGAAGGAGTACGAGGAAGCGCTGGACTGGCTGTACCGCGGCCGTGATTTTGACGGCCTGCTGGCTGCAGTGCAGCAGCTGCGCGACTGGTCGATGCGTCCGCAGCACAGGCAGCATCTTTTCGACTGGCTGCGCGAATGTCCACCGGAAATCTTGTGGCAGTATCCGCAGGCGGTGCTGATTATTATGCGCCGCATGTTTTCGCTGAATATGGTGCCGGAAATGCTGCAGGTTAAGGAATGGTACGTAACGGCGCTGGAGCGCAATACTGCGCTCAGCCAGCGTGAACGTGATAATTATTACGGCGAGCTGGAGGTTATTCTGAGCTTTTTGGCCTTCAACAGCATCACCGGTATGAGCGAGCATCATCGGCGCGCCTACAAGCTGCTGAGCGGCGCTCCGCAGACGCTCAGCAAGCAGGGCATTTGGACCTTTGGTGCGCCCAGTGTACTGGGGCTGTATCTGCGCACGGGCTGCAGTCTGCGGCAGACGGTGGAGGATATGCAGGAGTGCATGCCACCATACTATCTGCTTAGCGGCTGGCACGGTGCCGGTGCTGCCGAGCTGACGGAGGCAGAAGCACTTTTGCTGCAGGGACGCGTTGACGAAATGGATATGCCCTTGCAGAAGGCTTATTATCAGGCGGAAAAGCACGGGCAGGAGTGTATTACTATCTGCTGTGATTTTCTGGAGATGCAGCGCGATCTTTTCCGCGGCGTTTACAGCAGTAAGGCGGAGGCCTACAGCCGCCAGCAGTGGCAGCTGCAGCCATGGAAGCAGAGCATGCTGCTGAATACGGCCGATATGTGCGCAGGCTTTTACTATGCACTGCTGGGTAAGCAGGAATATATCCCAAGTTGGCTGACGGACGGAAATGGACAGCAGCCTTCTGTGCTGTATCCGGCGCGCCCCTGCCGCAACTATATCAGCGCGCAGTGTCTGCTGGCACAGCATCAGTATACGGAGCTTTTGGTGCGCTGGTCCGACTGGGAGCAGGAATGCCGTCCCTACAGTAATTTTTTATGTCTGCTGTATTTGCAGGTGCAAAGGGCGGCGGCCTTTGCCGGCAGAGGCGATGTGACAAGCTGCCGTGCCTCGCTGAAGCAGGCGCTGGCGATGGCGGCAGCGGATAAGCTGGTGCTGCCGTTGGCGCAGAACATAGCGCTGTTGCGTCCTTATCTGGAGCAGGAGGCGCATGGCGAATACTCGGCAGCGGCGGCAGTGGCGCTGCAACTGGGACAGCAGCTGGAGGCAGGCCGGGGGCAGATTTTGTCCGCACGCTTTGCTGAAGCAGGCCTGCAGGAGCTGACGGAGCAGGAGCTGCAGATAGCACAGCTGGCGGCAGCACGCCATACGAACAGGGAGATTGCGCAAAGATTGGCGCTGTCGGAGGGGACGATTAAGCAATATCTCAACAAAATTTTTGCTAAGCTGCAGATTGATGCGACAGCCAAAAATAAAAGACATCAGCTGGAGCGCTTTTTCCCCAATTCTTAACTAAAGGTTACTTCAAGTTGTTATCGACCTGGCATATACTGTAATTGACAAAGTATATGCCAGGTCTTTTATATTGGGCCGGCGGTTAGGAGGCGGAAAAATGAAACGGCTGAAGGTAGTGCTCGGGGCGTGCATGGCAATGCTGGTGGCCTTTACGGCATTGGCGTGGGCGGCGACACAGTACAAAACAACTATTAAGGTGAGTGGCACTAAGCTGAATGTGCAGCGCTACGTAGAGGGCAAGGGGCCGATGAAGGACAAGGCGGTGCTGCTCAACAAGGATAACAAGGTTGTTGTGCGCTGGAAGCAGCGCGAGCTGAAAAAATGGTACTATGACGGTGACAAATATTTCCGCTTTGTACCCTACAGCTATGATATGAAGAACCTGAAGCCGGGCAGATATCGCTTAGTAACGACCAGCAGCTTCGGCAAGGGTGGTGCGGTGAAAAAGACTGTCAACATCAGCTACAAGCCGCAGAGCAAAATGCAGTTCCGTGCGTCCAAAATTATCCGTAAGGGTAATGGCGATGTTTACCAGCGTCTGTATTTCAAAAAGAACAATTCCACGGGCAAGACCTGTTATGCCCAGATTTTCAATAAAAACAACAAGCTGGTCTATAGCACGAAATACAAGGCGAAAAATGCCAATCAGGATTTTGCCTTCAGCTGGAACGGCTGGGCAAGCGGCAACAGCGGCAAAAAATGTGCTAAGGGCGTATATACCGTGAAGTATTGGATGGATGGCGTTAATCCCAAAACTGCCAAATTCCGTCTGAGCATTTGAGGAGGGGAGCATAATGAAGACAAGAATGATGCGTATTATCGTAGCTGTTATGCTTACCCTGCTGCTGTGCAGCCTGACGCTGCTGGCAGGCGCCGCCTCCAAAAATGACTGGAAGAATACTGCCGGTTGTTATGTGTGGACCGAAAGTAGCCAGTATAATAACGGCGTACTGAATATCAAGCCCTTGGGCGACGATAAATACCTTTACGAGCTGAAGGTTTTGCGCGGCAGTGAGGAAGAGGACAGTGCGCAGGATTTTGTTACTGCCGGTGTTTTTGAAATTAATGAAGATGGCGACGGTATTGCCGAGGTGGATTACCAAAATAATGATACGGTAGAGCTGCGCTTCGTACTGAAGGACAAGAGCATTACCGCCTATCAGGACGGACCGCTGCCGCTTGATGTTCAGGGTGAATACAGATTCAACGAGGACAGCTTTGATGTATCCGAGGCTGCGGCCGCCGCGCTGCTTGCCGGCCTGCCGGAAAAGCAGACAGGTCTGCCGGAGGATGCTGATGACTATAAGCTGCTTTATGCTGAGGAGCCTGTGGACGGCTGGTTCTACCAACTGACGGCTCTTGATGATGAGGGTGAGGTTATTGCCAATTTTTTGGTAGCTGCTGATTTGAGCGCAGTGTACCGCAACGATAAAGAGGATGAGGTAAGCCTTATTTACGGTGACCCGATCAATATGCTGGCTGCCAAAAGAGCACCGCTCGTAGAGGAAGATGAGCTTGAAGGTCCTGCAATCGAAAGCGGCGAGCTGGAGGGCGACGAGGATGCGTCTGACCTGCCTGCAGCGGCAGCCTCCGAGCTTAGTCCGCTGGTGACGGTGGCTCCGGAGGAGGCCAGCCTGAAGGTGGGCGAGCGCACGCGCATAGTTGCTTCGCTGCCGGGCTGCGTAGGCTATAACGTAACGGATTTGCGTTCCTCTGACAGTGATATAGTAAAGGTGGACGGCGATGTGCAGCTTTTGGCTGTGAAGCCGGGAACTGCGACAATTAGCGGTAAGCTGCTGCTGGAAAAGGGCGAAAAGGCCTTTGTGACGCAGATTACTGCCTATGAGCCGAAGCTGGAGGCTCCGAATCTGCCGGCGCACTTGGGAATAGACGAGGCGCTGAAGCTGGAGGCCTACGTTGTGGGCGAGGCTGACGGCGTGACACCGGAGTGGAGCGTGAGCGATGAAAAAATTGCCGTTATCGAAGATGGCAAGCTGATCGGTAAGGCTGACGGCGTTGTTACCGTTACGGCAGTCCACGGCGAGATGAAGAGCCAATGGCCGGTGGCTGTGGGCACGGCGGAGCTGCCTGCTGCCGAGGATGAGGAAGAAAATGAGGATGACGATGATAGCTTTGGCTGGCTGACGATTATTGGCGGAGTTATTATCATCGGTGGCGCTGCCTTCTTCTTCCTGCGCAGAAAACGCAGCTGATGAGGTAAAGCTTTACGCTTGCTAAAAATAATATAAAGCATCGGAGGCTGACTTGTCTCAGCCTCCTTGGTGCGCCTGCGGCATTAGCTGCAGGCGTGCTTTTTTAGGTGTATATAAGTGTTTTGCCGCTGTTGTTACGTTGTTGTTTGCCTGGTTCAATGCCTTTGACATTGCCTATAGGTGTTGAAAATCACAGTTATTTTACACTCTGACTATGTTTCACAAAATCTCTGTAAAAAAAGTAACAAAAAGTTTTCAGTTGGACGTTACAAATAGCGAAAAATCTAGTATAATAATATTAAAGTGTATTATACTTTACAAAATCTCTGAGATCTCAAACTGGCGCCAAATCAATCAAAGTAAAATGAGGTAGAATAGTAGAAATGTTTTTTGATTCTTACGAGACACCAGTCTTCAGACCTCCCAGTGAGGCACGCAGCTTTATTTTGCGCGTTACGCGCGGCTGCGCACATAATAAATGCACCTACTGCAACATGTACAGAGGTGTTCCCTTTCAGATTTTAAAGGATGAAGAAATTTCCCGTCAGATAGCGCTGGCGGCCCATTACGGCAAGAACAAGGTTCGCCGCGTCTTTTTGGCGGACGGCGATGCTTTGGTGCTGCCGACGGCCAAGCTGCTGAAGATTCTGCAGGTGCTGCGCGAGCAGTTTCCGCATCTGCAGCGCGTTGCCAGCTATGCTGCGCCTAAGGATATCCTGCGCAAAAGCGAGGAGGAGCTGCGCCAGCTGAAGGAAGCAGGCCTGAAGCTTTTGTATTACGGTATGGAAACAGGCGACGACGCTACGCTGAAGGCTGTCAACAAGGGTGTTGACGGCGAACAGGCGGTAGAAGCGGGACGCAGGGTTACTGCCAGCGGCATGAAGCTGTCCATGATGATTATTCTGGGCCTGGCAGGCGCGGAGGGCAGCGAACGCCACGCACTGGCAACCGCTAAGGCGATTAACATTATCAAGCCGACGCACTTAAGTGCGCTTTGCCTGATGCTGTACCGCGGCAGCGAGCTGCTAGACCAGTACGAGGCAGGCAAATTCAATCCGCTTTCTCCGGCAGGGCTGATGCAGGAGCTGAAGCTGATAATGGAAAATATAGATTTACCTGCGGACAGGTATTGCCTCTTCCGCAGCAACCATGTATCGAACTACGTTCAGCTGGCAGCAACGCTGCCACACGACAAGCAGCGCCTGCTGCGTGATATTGATTACAGCATTGCCCAGCTCAGCAAGCTGAAGAGCTGGGACGTGTATAACTATAACTGATTTTGCATTTGAGCGGGGCTGATGGAATTGAAAAAGAAGCTTGCTTCTGTGCTGGCCGTAATCATGCTGGCCTGCAGCCTGCCATGGCAGGCGCAGGCAGCAGCGCCTATTGTCAGCAACAAACCGCATAAGGCACCGGTGGCAACGCCGCCGGTGGTAAGCGAGGCGCAGCCTGTGAAGGCGGCGCCGGAGCCTGCTGCTGTCAAAAATGATAGCGTAGCCAAGCCTGCTGCCGAAGTAAAGGCGCCCAAGCAGGCGAAGCCTGAGAAAAAGGTGAAGAAAGCCGCTGCTAAAAAGTCTAAAAAAACGAAGGAAAAGCAGTCTAAGGTGCAGGTGCAGCAAAGCAACTGGCGCCTGAAGGTGGCACAGCAAAAGCTGCAGGTGCTGGGCTTCAGTGACGAACGCCCCAGCGGACGCATGACCGAGGCTACCGGCAATGCTTTGAAAAGCTTTCAGAAGCAGCATAAGCTGAAGGTGGATGGCGAGCTTGATGATGCTACCTATCAGAAGCTGACCTGGGAGGCCTTTGCTAAAGAAGGCATCCGCAAGGTGCAGGGCAAGGAAATCGTCAGCCGTGCTGCAAAATACAAGGGCGTGCCCTACGTATTTGGCGGCACTACGCCCAAGGGCTTTGACTGCTCCGGCTACGTGCAGCATGTTTTTAAGGACTGCAAGGCTACGTTGCCGCGCTTGGCAGACGAGCAGGCGTTACGGGGGATTTTTGTGACGCAGAAGCAGCTGCGGCCGGGTGATTTGGTGTTTTTTACCACCTACGCGCCGGGAGCATCGCACGTGGGTATATATGCCGGTGACGGACAATTTTGGAGTGCATCCTCGTCCAAGGGTGTAATCCTTTCGTCGCTGAAGGAAGAGTATTGGAAACAACGTTATTTTGGAGCACGCCGGGTGTTGATTACGAACGGCGAGGTTAATAAATAAAAAGTTCTGCTGACGGCAGCCGACTGCCGGACAGACGGGGAGGGTATAAAACATGATTCGTGAGAGAAGAAATAAGGATAAGCTGGCTTCTTATTACAGAAAGTTTATGGAAGAGGGTATTGTTGATCCCAACGTGCATCCGTGGGTTGCTGAAAGCTGGCAACGCTGCCGTGCTATGCATCTGCCGCATGAAACAATGCCTAAAATCAACAAGCTGAGCCGCGAAGAGATTATCGCGCATCAAAAGACGCATGAGTTCATTGTTAAATATGTTGATGGCCTGTATGAGCAAAGCAAGCAGCACTTCAATATCCACAACCTGAGCATGCTGTTGATTGATGAAAACGGCTATGTAATCAAAAACTATGCTATGCCGTTCTTCCAGCGCATTATCGAGGATATTCAGGGTATGCGCGTATTGGAGGAGGATGTTGGTACCTCCAGCATCAGCGTGGCACGTGAGCACAACGTACCGTTTTTGATGTTTGGTCCGGAAATGTGGATTAAGGACAGCCATTCCGGAGATGCCTGCAGCGCGCCTATCTGCGTCAATGGTAAAATCCGCTATATTATTTCCTTCTTTTCTTTGGATCAGAACGATTTGCCCTATGACCTGCTTTTGAGCCTGCTTTTGACAATGAAATATTCCATCGAGCAGCACTTGAACATGCTGGAGGCCTGGAGCATTAACCGCATTATGATGGAGCAGCTGCCGGTAACCGTTTACTGGCTGGGCAAGGACGGCAGCGTAAAATACTGCAACGAAAACGGCCGCAAGCGTCTGGAGGGACACGAGCGCCTCGAAGATGTGTTCCTGAACTACGAGCATATTCCTATCAAAAAAGCGCTGCACGGCGTAGCAACGCAGCGTCGTGAAATCACCTGGATTACCCAGGACAGAACCTTTGAGGATATTACCACTGTTATGCCGATTAAGGTAGGCAGCGAGGTAGAAAGTGCCTTGGTGCTTTCTATGTCCATTGAGGATTTGAAGACAACTATTGCCCATGCAACCGGTTACAGCAGCCGTTACAGCCTGTATAGCATGGTTGGCGAAACCAGCGAATTTTTGGCGCTACAGCATAAGGCCAGCCGCGTTGCCCGCACTGACCACAATATCCTGCTGCAGGGCGAGCCCGGTACTGGCAAGCAACGTTTGGCACATGGCATTCATCAGGCCAGCCCGCGCGCTGCCGCTCCGCTGATTGCTGTAAAATGCCACAACGCATCGCTGGATGAGCTGGAAGCTGAATTCTTTGGTACTGATGATGACGGACAGCAATCTGCAGGCAAGCTGGAGCTGGCAATTGGCGGCACACTGTTCTTGGACGAGGTAGAAAAGCTGCCGCTGGAAATGGGCGACAAGCTGGCTGACGCACTGACACATGGATTGCCTGCCAAGGAAAAGGGTGGTAAGCCACGTATGTTTGATGTGCGCGTAATTGCTGCCTGCGATTCCAACCTCAAGCGTCTGGCAGACAAGGGACTTTTCTCCCGCAACCTGTACGAATTGGTGCTGGATACCACCATGCGCGTGCCGCCTCTGCGTGAGCGCGTGAAGGATATTGAGGTTATCGCTTCGCATATTCTGGTGGAAATGTCCGCACAGCACAACCTGCCGCAAAAACGCCTGTCTTCTGAGGCTGTTTCCCTGCTGCTGTCCTGCAGCTGGCCGGGCAACATCAAGCAGCTGCAGGGTGTTATCGAGCAGGCCTTCTTCCACACTCCCGGCAGCATCATCGAAGCAGAAAACATTAAGCTGCCCGGTGACAAAACTCTGGAGCGCTCCTGGAAATATGACAAGGAAGCCTTTATTGCAGCCTGGAAATCTGCCGGCGGCAATATCAGTAAGCTGGCGACGATGCTTGATGTCAGCCGTGTAACCCTGTACCGTTATCTGAAGAAGTACGGACTGGGACCGAAAGCAAAATAAGTTGAAGTTTAATGCCCCTGAAGCAGGTTTATCCTGCTTTGGGGGCTTTTGCTGTTTTGGGCGGTGTGTTTAGAAGAGAAAAGTGCAACATGTTGCAAAAATCTCTTGTAGGAATGGTGTTGAGGGTGAATATTGGGAAGGAAAAGGCAGATTTAGAAGAGAAAAGTGCAACATGTTGCAAAAATCTCTTGTAGAAATGGTGGTGAGATTGAATACAGGGAGAAAAAAGGCTATAATAGAAGAGAAAAGTGCAACATGTTGCAAAAATCTCTTCTAAAGAAGGTGAGCTAATGGAAATACGCAGAGATTTTTATTTGGAAAAGCTGATAAAACGCAAGCATAATGGGTTGATTAAAATTATTACGGGTATTCGCAGATGTGGTAAATCCTATCTGCTGAACACTATATTTTACCAGCATCTTATATCCTGCGGTATAGATGACGCCCATATTATCCGTTTTGCTTTTGATTCTGCAGATGATTTGCAAAAAATAGGTGAAAGCCTTATCAAAATGGAAAAGGAAAAACGCGGCGTAAATCCTGAAAAGTTTATGGCTTATATTAATAGCAGGCTTGTTGATGAGGGCATGTATTATCTGCTGTTAGATGAAGTACAGCAGATGGACTGTTTCGAAGCTGTGCTTAACGGGTATTTGCGCAAGTCGAATATGGATGTATATGTCACCGGCAGTAATGCTAAATTTCTTTCCAAGGATATCATTACGGAATTTGCCGGACGCGGCGATGAGATGCATATGTATCCGCTTAGCTTTGCCGAATTTATGAGTGTTTATCCCGGTGATAAGTATATGGGTTTGGCAGAATATATGCTTTACGGAGGAATTCCGCTAGTTGCTCTTCGGGAAGGGACTGCTGAAAAGGCTGCCGCTTTGCAGAATTTGTTGAGTGAAATCTATCTGAGCGATATTTATAAACGCAATCGGATCCGCAATAAGGGAGAAATGGAGGATTTGCTCAATATACTGGCTTCGGCAATTGGCTCTTTAACTAATTATGAAAAGCTGAAAAATACTTTTAAAAGTGTCAAAAAATCCAAAATTACTTCTACTACTATCAAAAAATATCTGGATTGCCTGGAAGATTCCTTTTTAATTGAAGCGGCATCGCGCTATGATGTAAAGGGCAAGGCCTATATTGATACTCCGAAGAAATATTATTTTTCTGATCTGGGGTTGCGTAATGCGCGCATTAACTTCCGGCAGTTTGAACAAACTCATTCTATGGAAAATGTAATTTACAATGAGCTTTGCATGCGTGGGTACAGCGTTGATGTGGGTGTAGTGCCTATTGCTGTGAGAGATGACAGCGGCAATGTAGTAAGAAAACAGCTGGAGGTTGATTTTGTCTGCAATATGGGCTCAGTCAGGTATTATATTCAGTCTGCATATTCTTTGCCGGATGAAATGAAACGTGCGCAGGAGGTGCGTCCATTGAAAAATATTGATGATACCTTCAAAAAAATTATCATTACCAAGGAGATTACTCCCGCATATTATGATGAATACGGAATTTTGACCATGAATATATATGATTTTTTGCTGAATAGCGAGAGTCTGGATAGATAAAGTCTAGCTTAATAGTTGAAGTTTAATGCCCCTGAAGCAGGTTTTGCCTGCTTCGGGGGTTTTTACTATTTTGGGCTGTGTGTTTAGAAGAGAAAAGTGCAACATGTTGCAAAAATCTCTTGTAGAAACGGCGGTGCTTTTCAGGCACTTTAAGTAAATAAAATTTAAAAAATAAATAAAGACAAGGTGGTGCTAAAATTTCTAGTATTGAACTGTATGGTAGTCTGATTACAGTAAGAAAACGGCAGTCTTGTAAAAATATAGCGTGCCAAAAAAATTTTCTTGCACATACAGCTGCGATGCTATCGAGCTGCGTTTTTGACAAATGTATAAGTGCTGGGCTTTTTGGTGTCTTTAGTTAGATTTTGTGCCTGAAAAAAGAATATCAATACATAAGCTTTCGCCTAATATATTGCATAATATGGAAAAGTGTTAAACTCATTTTGTAAATAAAAAATTAAATAGTCAACTGATTCTACTGCCAAACATTATACTCTTAAACTATAAAGACAAGAACAATGCTTGTCCGGCACGGGTGAAGGTGGTATAATAAAAATAAAGTATCGGTTGTGAGAATAATTGTCTGATTAATTAAACTATAGGTGCCTATGGTCTTTGATATACAATTGTGGACGTTCGCCTAATGATAAATAACAATAGTGAATGTCTGAAAAGTACAGTATATTAAAGCTATTACGGAAATAAAGTCTATTAAATAAAGTGCGAAAATACAGTGTTATTTATTAATAAAAACAAATTGTTGCATAATAAAACTAGCTTCCTCGCGTGGATTGGGGCCACGTAATACGTGGTCAGAGCAAGTATGGCGCACAAAACGTGAAGAACCAGTACAGCACCTATCAGTTAGGCTATGATGAAAAGCTGAGCGTTGACAAGCATTGGACAGTTGGCGCAGCAGTGAGCTACACAGATGCTTCCAGCAGCTTCAGTACAGGACATGGTGAAAACAAGAGCACCGGTTTTGCAGTATATGGCAGCTATCTTAGTGACAACGGCAGCTTTGTAGATTTGATTGCGAAGGCTGCACGCTTGAAGAATGAGTTTGATGTTCTTGGCGGTGCAGGCAAGGGCGATTACGAAACCAATGGCTACAGCCTGAGCGCAGAATATAGTAAACGCTTTACCCAGGACAATGGCTTCTGGATTGAGCCGCAGGTTGAATTGACTTATGGCTATGTTGGCGCAGTGGATTATCTGACAAACAATGATGTTCAGGTACGTCAAAACGGTATGGACAGCCTTGTTGGTCGTATCGGATTTGCCATGGGCAGAAATATCAAGGCAGGCAATGTGTATGCAAGAGCATCCTATTTGTACGGCTTTGATGTGAAACGGACGTAACCTTTAGTAAAAATAGTGTAACCCGTGGCTTCAAGCAGGACCTCGGCGGCTGGTGGGAGGTTGGCGTAGGCACCAACATCAACCTGAGCGATGCAACACATCTGTACTTTGATGTAGAAAAGACCTATGGCGGCAACGTTGATACTCCGTGGCAGTGGAATGCCGGCGTTCGCTGGAGCTTCTGATGAGCCTGTGAATTTGTAATTTCATAGTGTGTAATTAAGAATAAAAAGTCGTGAGCTTTGAGTTTATCATTGCTCACGATTTTTTATTGTGCAAAACTTGCCAGCGATACAATTTTTTAAAGTTTACTTGTATCAATTTGGAGCTTAAATGCAAAAACTTCAGTTAGTGTAACAAATGTAACGTGTTCAAGACTCTGTAAAAATTTTTACGCCGAATGTAGCGTGTCGCTGGATAAGAGTTTGACTGGGGGGGGCAAAGTGCTATAATTCTTGTTAAGAAAGCAAGAGGATTATAATGTTTAGTTGAATTATAATTAAAAGACTCAAACTATCAGAACAAGTGTCTAGGTTTTTGTTTGTTGCGGCATTGGCCGTAATATATAAATCTTCACGGCGGAGGCTGTGGTTTTCACTCAAGGTTTTAGGTGTAAAAATTTTTATGAAAGGAAGGAATATGATGCGCAAAAAGAAGGCGAAAAAACAATTAAAATACAGTATATCACAGATATTACAAAAATATATTAACGATGAATGAAAGTTTGTTTTTATGATTGGGAATTTGATATATATATATATTTCAATGATTTTTTTAGAGGTGGATATTATGAATAAGATTTTTAAGATTATCTGGAGTAAAGCAAGAAATGCTTTTGTAGTGGTTTCTGAGCTCGCGAAAAATCATTGCCGTGCAAGCAAGACTGTTGCCGCTGCCGTTATGGTTAGCGTTCTTGCTGGTACTATGGATGCATCACCGGCATGGGCTAAGGTTACAGAGTATAGTTCACAAAAATATACTGTAGCGACTGGTAAGATAAAAACCATGAAGGATGACCATGATAATCCTAGTGCTAAACCGACATATACCCAGGCTGATATGGCTATTGGCTCTGGCAGTGTTGCACAAGGAAGCCATAGCAGCGCTATCGGCAATGATAGTAATGTAAAAGGTGATTATAGCATTGCAATCGGCAATACAAGTATGGTAGTAGATGGTTCTTCTTCTGTTGCCATAGGTAATCACAGTACGGCAACCGGAGCTTCAACAACTGTTATTGGTGCACAGGCATCTGGTGTTCACGGTGCAACTGTAATTGGCATGAATAGTAAGGCTACTGGCATAGACAGTGTTGCCATAGGTTTGGTGAGTGAAGTACAAAATGGCGGTGGTGTTGCTATTGGCAGGCATGCTGTCAATGCTATAGATCCTAATGATGAAAATGGTTCTAAGCCTGGTGTATCAATAGGTAACTTTAGTAAAGCATATGGTCAGTCTATCGCTATAGGTGCAGTTGCCCATGCGTTGGGAAGCTACAGTATTGCTTTAGGTGAAGGTGCTGAGGTTGAGGAAGGTGCTGAAGGCTCCATTATTTTCGGCCATGAGTCTACAATTAGTGCTAATGCTGTAAATAGTGTTATTAATGGTTCTTGGTCAAGTATTGGCGAGGAAGCAGATAGAAGCACTTTAATAGGCGCCAAATCCTCGATTGGTGAATATGCCTTTGGTAGCACTGCTGTTGGTTATGGAACAAGGGTTGCAGACGATAATAATTGCGCTACAGTAATTGGCTACCGTGCAAAGTCTGTTTCCAGTGGATACTACGGAACAGCCTTAGGTGCTTATAGCGAGGTTTCAGTACATGACGGTGTTGCGTTAGGCTCATATTCTATTGCTTCTACTGCTGAAGGTAAAGCCGGTTATGATGCTTTGACAGGTGAGAATTCGACAGATGAATCCATAACTTGGAAAGCAACATCTGCTGCTGTGTCTGTTGGTGGCAGAGTACCTATGGGTAGTGGTTATATGGATGTTACCCGCCAGATCACCAACGTTGCTGCAGGTACGCAGGATACTGATGCAGTCAATGTGGCACAGTTGAAGCGCGCCATGGAAAAGGCCAACTTTAAATTTGAAGCAGGCAACGGAATTGTTATTGAAACTGTAAAGGGCGATGATGGTACAACCTACAAAATCAGTACCAATATTACTGGTGCAGATACCAAGACGGATACTACTACCGTTAAAACTGGTGCTGCTGAAGGTGGCGTAGCAGGTGGTAATATCGGGATTGTTGCTCCTAATCCAGGTGTTAATCCGTTGCCCAATCAGCCGGCAACTGACAATAAGATTCAGACCGGTGCTCCTGTAGTAGTTGAAACCGTAACTAAACCGACCAATTTTACAGCTGATGATGGTAAGACTCTGGCAATCAGCTCGAGTGAGACACTGGGAATTAAAGGTGACAACAATATTACTACAAAAACAGATACTGATGGTAAAAATATTCAGGTTACCTTAAATAAGGATTTAAAGGTAGATAGCGTTACTGCCAATAAATTTACGGCCGGTGATACAACAATTACTAATAGCGGCTTAGAGATTACAAATGGTCCTTCTGTTACGAATCAGGGCATTAATGCCGGTGATAAGAAGGTTACCAATGTAGCAGATGGCGAAATCAGCGCAACCTCTAAGGACGCAGTAAACGGTAGCCAGCTGCATGAAACCAATACCAATGTTACAAATAACAGCATGCGCATTAACAAACTGGGCGATCGCGTGAACAAGGTTGGCGCAGGTGCTGCAGCCTTGGCGGCACTGCATCCGATGGACTTTGATCCGGATGACAAATGGAGCTTTGCAGCAGGCTATGGCAATTACGCCGGCGAAAATGCCGCTGCTGTCGGTGCATATTACCGTCCTGACGAAAAGGTAATGTTCAGCATTGGCGGCACTGTTGGCAACGGCGAAAACATGGTGAATGCAGGCATTTCCTTTGCACTGGACCGTACCAACCGCGTGAGCGATAGCCGCACTGCGATGGCACGCGAAATTTTGGACCTGCGTGCTGAAGTTGTAGAGCTGAAGGCATTGGTTGCTCAAAAAGGACTTGGCAGCATTGATGAAGATAAAATGACTATCTTCCCGGATGTAGCTGAAAACCATTGGGCTTATGAATACATTACCAAGCTTGCCGGCAATGGCATCATTGAAGGCTATCCGGATGGTAACTTTGGTGGCGACCGTATGATGACACGTTATGAGTTTGCTGCAATGCTCTACCGTGCAATGCAGAAGGGCGCCCAGATTGACAGCAAGATTATCAAGGAATTTGCTCCTGAGCTTGGACGCATCCGTGTAGACCGCATCAGTGGTGAGGACGGCGATCGCAACAAGATTGAGCGCGTTCGCATTAACGGGCCTCGTGATGAGCGTGATCACTACGGCTCCAAATTAGAAAAATGAATCCAGGCCCGGCGCACTCAGTGTGCCGGCAGTTGGCAAAATAGTTCTGACAAACTTCCAAAGGTTTTCCTGTAGAGGGAAATGCGCTTAAATGACGGAAGCTTGCAGAAGAGATTAATACAGAACCCGTTTCAGCACAAGCATTACGCTGGCAGCGTCTTTTGTATCGGCATAACATTTGTTTTGCAGCAGGTTATGTTGGATAAGGCAGTCATTATGCTTAGCATGATGATTGCCTTTTTTATAAATAACATCTTCATGTTCTCTGTTTTTATTAGAGGGGATGCTAATTAAACAGTTGATTGGAAAAATGATGATGTAAGGATATCAAAGGAGGATACATATGAACAAGATTTACAAAATTGTATGGAACAAAGTAAGAAATTGCTATGTTGTTGCCTCTGAATTTGCCAAGGGGCATACACGTGGCACCAGCGACACACGCAGTGCGCTGCGCCGTCGCCTGAAGGCTGTTGCCGGACAGGTTGTTGCAGCAGGTGTGCTGGCGATGAGCTTGGCGGCGTTGCCGATGGGCAGTGCGCTGGCGGGTAAAGTTGATCCACCGCATGTTGTTCCGGATGAAGGATATTCCAATGTTCAAGCGCAAAATAACTTGAAAGGACTTTCTAGTGCGGATAACAATATATTGTTTGCATCTGGCGGTTCGATGGGATTGCAACTCAAACTGGCTTCTAATATCGCTGTTAATTCTATCAAAACAGATAAAATCATTAAAAGTGATGGCTCAGAGTTAGATTTATCTAAGCTCATCCAAGGTGTACGCTTTGATGATAAAACAGGAACCTTCTACTATACTGACAGCAGTAACAAAGAACAATCTTACGCAAAGGTGCATGACTACAACATTGATTCTGCTCAATTTGATGCAAGCACCAATACCATTACCTTGAATAATGTAGATGCTTATGATAATAACGCAGAGCATAAGAAAATAGAAATTAAAGGCATTGCTAGCGCTGCAGATGTTACTAACCTGGACAATTTTGCTGTTAAATATGACAAAAATGCTGACGGCACTGTAAACAAAAACTCTGTTACCTTGGGCGGCACTAATTATAATTTTGAGCAGCGTACTGGCGGTACTACAATTACCAATGTAGCATATGCTGATATTGATAATCCGGCGAATGGTAGCCATGCAGTTAACGTTGATTTACTGAAAGAGCAGATTGCTAACAGCGGTTGGAATGTGTCTGTAAAAGATGGTGATATAACTGAAATTAAGAATAAAGATACTTTAGAGTTTGAAGGTACTGATGGCGTAACTGTTAAGCTAGATACAGGAAGAAATGCGGATGGCGATTTAATCGGAACACCTGCGGTGAAAGTTGGTTTGGGCGAAAAAATTACTGTAAACGGTGTAGATGGTGCAAATGGCATCGATATCGGTAAGCAAAAAAATGGTACTCTTGGCAACGAAGGCAACTACATCACCGGCTTGGATAACACCAGATGGGATAGCAGCAATATTGTTGAAAATAGAGCTGCAACTGAAGGCCAACTAAAGCAAGTAAGCGAAAATATCAAGGCTGAAGAAATGCATGTCAAACCTGACACATATGAAGTGGATATTAACGAAGGCACCGTAACCATGGAGTATGAGGATGGCAATGGTAATCCTGTTGGCAAAAAATTATATATTAAGGATGTTGCCAGCAAGATGGCATTAGATTATCTGGATAGTTTTGCTGTTAAGTATGATCCTAATGCTGATGGTGATCCGAACAAAACTTCTATTACTTTGGATGGTACTCCATACATTGATAAAGTTGGCGGCACTACGATTACCAATGTAGCTTACTCTAACGGTAATGGCAGCGATGCAGTTAACGTTGATTATCTGAACGACCATGCAGTTGATCGCGATTTGACAAATATTACTGAAGGTGGCAAAACAGAAATAGTTAACATTGCCAAGGCTGCAGATGTGCATGTTAAAGAAGGTCAGTACAAAGTTGACGAAAAAGGCAATGTAACCATGACGTATGTTGATGGTAATGATAAGGATATTGATGGCAAGAAATTGATTATTAACGACGTTGCCAGCAAGACTGCATTAGATAACTTGAACACTACTGTTATCGGTATTGACGGCAGGGTAACAAGTAATACTAGTGAAATTACTAATATCAAAAATGTAGCCGTAACGGGTGGTACAATTCGTAACGATGGCAAGATTGAACTGTCAACTATAAATGGTACCAATGTTGAAATGAAGGGTACGCTGCAAGACTACAGTGTTACCGGCGGCACCTATGACAAAGACAAGAAAGAGCTGACTTTGACAAAAACTGATGCTTATGGCAAAACTACCGAGAATGTGACAATTGACCTCAGTGGTATTCAAAGCGGCGATAAAAGCTGGACCGCTCAGGCTAATGGCACTGATGTTGTGCCTAAAGGTGATAAGGTAAACTTCAAAGGCGATACTAATATTGATGTTAAATCTGATGCTGAAGGTGAAATTACCGTTAATTTGAACAAAGAGCTGAAGGATTTGACCAGCGTAACATCTACTACTGTTAATGCAACTAATGCATATGTGGAGAAGGTTGACGAATACAATGGCAATTCTGTAACCAACGTAGATTATGTGAATAAGCAGATTGCTAACAGCGGCTGGAATGTGTCTGCAGAGCACGACAAGAACGGTTCCTCTAAAATTAAAAATGGTGGCGAGGTAAACTTCGTGACAGATGGCAACGGCTTAGTAATTAGTCAGGAAGCTCTTCCTGACGCAGATGGCAATTATACAGGTGCTGAAATAACTATAGGCTTTGGCGAAAAAATTACTGTAAACGGTGTAGATGGTGCCAATGGCATCGATATCGGTAAGCAAAAAAATGGTACTCTTGACAACGAAGGCAACTACATCACCGGCTTGGATAACACCAGATGGGATAGCAGCAATATTGTTGAAAATAGAGCTGCAACTGAAGGCCAATTGCAGGAAGTAAGTAACGTAGCAAATAAAGGCTGGAACGTTACTACTAACGGCACTAACAATACCAAGGTAGAACCTGGTGCAATTGTAGACTTCAGCGGTGCTGATGACAACATCAAAGTAAGCAATGAGGGTACTAATGTAAAGGTAGCGCTGAACAAAGAACTGAAGGATTTGACCAGCGTAACAACTAACAATGCATATGTAACTAACGTTGATGCAAGCAAGAATGAATCTGTAACCAACGTAGAGTATGTGAAGAACCAGATTGCAGGCGTAACCTTGAGCGCAGGCAAAGGTATTTCCATCACCGATAAGAAAATTAACGTTGAGCTGACAGAGGGCGAAGAAAACCTGGTAGTTGATGAAAATGGTCTTACCATGAAGAAGCAGCTGACTGGAATGGAATCCATCACTGGTACAGGTGGTATAATCAATCTTGCAGGTGATAATGTAACTGTCAATAATGCTATATTCAATAAGGATGGCAGAATCCAAAACGTAGCAAAAGGTACGGAACTCACCGATGCAGTAAACCTTGGCCAATTGCAGGAAGTAAGTAAAGAAGCTGGCAAACATACTACCTTAGTTAATGGTAAAAACACTACGGTTGAAGAAACTACTAATGCGTACGGCGGTAAAGAGTACAAAGTTAACGTTGATTTGAACGGTTACGCAAAAACAGACAATGTAGCAGTTGTTTATGTTGATAATGACAAAAACAAATCCTTGCATACAACTAACTCCGGTACCGTAGGTAATAACTCCATTGCTCTTGGCAAAGGTACATCTGCAGTTGATAATTCTGTTGCTATCGGTGATGGTGCAAGTGTTGTTGCTGGCAGCAATGGTATTGGCGGTGTTGCTTTTGGTAATAGTGCCCATGCTGGCTATAAAGGAACTTCGTTAGGTTCTGGCGCTATCAGCGGTCGTGAAGGCACAACCTTGGTAGGATACAATACACAATCTGGCAGCTTGTATACTACTGTTGTAGGTACTGATTCCGTAATTAATAGTGACGGAACTACTTACAAAGTAAACGTCATGGGTATTAAGAAAGAATTAAATGTTCAGGGTGCTGCTGCAACTGTTGTCGGCTCCAAGAATACTGTAGATAATAACAATGGTAAGGTTTATTCCGGTGTGGCCAATAATGTTATGGGCTCTGCAAACACCATTGAGGCATCTAATGGCGTAACTATTCAGGGTTCCGGCAATAAGGTTACTGATGCCTACAAGGATATGAATATAGGTATTGGAGAAGCATACAATATTGGCAAGGGCGACTATAGTGCCCTCGCGAAGAAGGACAGCGGTGCTGTAGCGGTAATCGGCGGTGCCAACACCATTTCCAAGCAGACCTCTACATCTGTTATTGGCTATGGCAACACTATCAAAGGCAATAATACTACCTCCGATGTATTGGTTGCAGGCAATAAGAATACTGTTACCAACGTATCTGCTTCCATTGTAATGGGCAACAACCAAACACTGGAAAACCATGAAAATGTTATTTCCTTGGGTAATGGCAACAGCGTGACTGCCGACAATGCCGTTGCCATCGGTAATGGTGCAGGCGTAAGCGTAGAGGGCGGCGTTGCACTTGGCGTAAGCAGCGTAGCAAGCACAGCTGCAGGCGTATCGGGCTTTGGTGCTGATGGTAAGACGGATGCAATCTGGCAGGCTACCAAGGGTGCTGTGTCTGTAGGCGGTAATGGCGAAACCCGTCAGATTACCAACGTAGCAGCAGGTAGTGCTGATACTGACGCTGTCAATGTAGCACAGCTGAAGAAGGTTAATGACGTAGCAAATAAAGGCTGGAACGTTTCTACTAACGGCGGTACTGCAACCAATGTAAAACCTGGAGATACCGTAGACTTTGCAGGCGAAGACAACATTGTTGTAAGCAACACTGGTAAAAACGTAGTTGTTAAGTTAGGCAAAGACCTGACAGGCTTGAACAGTGTAACCACCAACAATGCATATGTAACTAACGTTGATGCAAGCAAGAATGAATCTGTAACCAACGTAGAGTATGTTCAACAGCAAATTGCTAACAGCGGCTGGAACCTGAAGGCAGGCGAAGGTGCAGCAAGTGCAATTAAGAATGGTCATACAGTAGAATTTGTTGGTGCTAACGGCTTAAAGGTTGATAAGAATGAGACAACCGATACAACTACTGTAACCGTAGACTTTGACAAAAATATCACCGTAGGCGGTACTGTCATTGGTGTACAAAATGGTGGCGGTGCTAATCCGGGTAAAGGCAATTACATCACCGGTTTGACTAACACTAAATGGGATGCAAGCAAAATTGAATCCGGCAGAGCAGCAACTGAAGATCAGCTGAAGGAGGTACAAAACAACATCAATACTGATATCAGCAACAAGACCTTCGGTTTGGCTGATGACAACGGCACTAAACTGACCAAAAAGCTGGATAACACCATTCAGGTTAAGGGCGAAGATGGTATTACCTCTACTGTTAAAGATGGTGCTCTGGTAATCGGCCTGAGCAACAATCTGAGCGTTGGTAAGGACGGCAAGGATGGTCACATTGGTGTTAATGGTGCAGACGGCATGTCTGGCGTAGCTATTGATGGCAAGGATGGCATCTCCATTAAGGGCAAGGATGGCAAGGATGCTGTAAGCATTTATGGTAAAGACGGAGTTGATGGCATTAATGGCGCAGAAGGCCACATTGGCCTGAACGGCAAAGATGGCAAAACCGATATCTGGACTGCTCCTGGCAAACCGGGCCTTGATGGTACAACCATGACTCGTGTTATTTATGAAAACAATGGCGTTAAGCACGAGGTTGCAACCTTGGATGATGGCCTGAAGTTCCAAGGCGACAGCGGCGATACCATTGGCAAGAAGCTGAACGAAACCCTGACTATCAAAGGCAATGCTGCTACTGGTGCAGAATTTGTTGACGGTAATATCGGCGTTGTTGGTGAAGGTGGCAATTTGGTTGTTAAGCTGAACAAAGAGCTGACCGGCCTGACCAGCGTAACTACCAACAATGCATACGTAACTAACGTTGATGCACGCAGGGACGATTCTGTAACCAACGTAGCGTATGTGAAGAACCAGATTGCAGACGCAGCATTGACTGCAGGCGATGGCATCAAGATTGATAACAAAGTTGTTAGCGTTAAGCTGAAAGATGGTGAGGAAAACCTGGTAGTTAACCAAGATGGTCTGTCTTTGAATACTACTCTGAAGGGCATGGAAGCTATTAACGGCGTAGGCGGTGGCAGCATCAGCTTCTCCGGTGGCAACGTTACTATCAATAATAATGTAACCTTCGGCAACAATGGCCAAATCCACAATGTAACCGCAGGTACGGATAATAACGATGCAGTAAACGTAGGTCAGATGAATGCAGCGGTTCAAGCAGGCAATACTGATACTCATATCAGACCGGGTGAATATGGTGTAGGTGCTGACAACAAGGTTAATATGGACGTTGTTGATAAGAATGGTACGAAGATTAATACCGTTACCATTACCGATGTTGCTAAAGCAAGTGATGTAGGTAACGTTACTAACATTAACAACGATCTGAAGAACCCGAATGGTGCTACTACCGTTGTTGATGCTGTAAACAATCTGAACCAGAAGCTGGACAACAAGGTTGGCGACCTGAACTACGTAGAAGGCGGTGCAGGAACCAAGGGTAATTACGTTACTAATGGCGAAAACACTACTGTTTCCATCGGCAAGCTTGACCAGGCATTGAAGGATGTAGCAGCAACTGCAGCTAAACACACCACTGTAACCCAGGGCGCTAACATTACTGTAACTCCGGAAACTAATCCTGACGGCAGCAAAAACTACAATGTGGCTTTGAACAAGGATATCACTGTTGAAAGCGTAACTGCAGACAAAGCTAACATCGGCGGCGTAAGCATTGAAAATAATACTGTTAATAACCTGAGTAACAAGAAATGGGATGCAACCAATACTGACCAATATAAGGATTCCGGCAAGGCTGCAACCGAAGCTCAGCTGCAGCAGGCAATGAGCGGCACTGTACAGTACGACCGCAAGGAAGATGGCAGCGTTAACAAGACTCAGATTACCCTGAATAAGGAAGGGGATACCTACACTACTATTACGAACGTAGCAAACGGTAAGGTAGAAAAGGATTCCAAGGACGCTATCAACGGTGGTCAGCTGTTTGATACCGAAACTAAGATCAACAACCGCATTGATGGTGTTGAAAACCAGGTTATCAGCAACAGCAACCGCATCGGTCAATTGAGCAGCCGCGTGAACAAGGTTGGCGCAGGCGCAGCAGCTCTGGCAGCACTGCATCCGATGGACTTTGATCCGGACGACAAGCTGACCTTCTCTGCAGGCTATGGTAACTATGCAGGCCAAAATGCAGCAGCAATCGGCGCTTACTACCGTCCTGATGAAAAGGTAATGTTCAGCGTTGGCGGTACTGTAGGCAACGGTGAAAATATGGTTAATGCAGGCATCTCCTTCTCCCTGGATCGCACCAACCATGTAAGCAACAGCCGTACTGCTCTGGCGCGTGAGGTTATCGACCTGCGCGGTCAATTGGCAGAAATGGGCGCTAAGATGGCTAGAATGGAAAAAGCATTTGGTATGCTGGATGAAAGCAAGACCAAGCTCTTCCCGGATATCCCGGCTAACCATTGGGCATATGAATACATCGCTAAGCTGGCTGGCAATGGTATCATCGAAGGCTATCCTGATGGCAACTTTGGCGGCGACCGTCTGATGACTCGTTATGAATTTGCTAGCATGCTTTACCGTGCAATTGAAAACGGCGCAGCTCTGGAAGAAAGAATCATCAAAGAGTTTGAGCCTGAGCTGGGACGCATCCGTGTAGACCGCATCAGCGGCGAAGACGGTGACCGCAACAAGATTGAGCGTGTACGCGTTAATGCAACCAAAGGCGAGCGTGACCACTACGGCAACAAGCTGAAATAATAAGCAGCAAATGACAAGTGAATAAGGTTCTGTAAACAGTAAAGGCGTTCTCCCACAGGGGAGAACGCCTTTTGTCGTAGGGAATATATCACTGAATACAATATGATTTTTTCTTTGACGAACTATTGTTTTCCAAGAGCTTATGTGCTATAATTACCTTAGTTGCATAGGTAGCCGCATTCTTGCGGAGCTTATGCCTGGTCATGCGGATCAGTGGCGCTTGTCGAGCTTTCGGCAAGCGCCTTTTTACATCTGGCTGCTTATATATTTTTGCCTTATTTTATGCTATAATCAAAAGAGGAAACATATGCAAAACCAAGTATCTAATCTTGACAAGCTCACTCTTTCCAACGATTTTCTCTTCAAGCACGTTATGCTCAGAAAGCGATCTGCAAGCATATTCTGGAAGAGCTTTTACACACAAAAATTGCAGATATCACCTATCTTGAAGCAGAACAGACACTTGATGTTTATCCCGACAGCCATGGTATTCGTTTGGATGTTAGAATTGCAGATGCTGCCAATACTCATTACAATTTGGAAATGCAGGTAAAGAATCCTGTTAATCGTGCTACAGGAAAATTTCTGTTGCCTAAGCGTACTCGCTACTATCAAGCTATGCTTGATACGGATATGCTGCAAAAAGGTCAGGATTATGACGAATTATCTCCTACGTATATAATTTTCTTCTGTCTGTTTGATTTTTTTCAGGATTCTCAGCGTATTTATACCTTTAAGAAGCGTTGTCTGGAAAACATGAATATTGAATTGGCAGATGAAGCAGTTATTATGTTTCTCAATACCTTGGGAACCAAAGGTGATGTGTCACCGGACATTCAAAGTCTGTTTGACTACATAAACAGCAATACTATTAACAGTAATTTTACACGTGAGGTTGCTGACACGATTGTAGAAATTAAAAATGACAAGAAAGTGAGGGATGCCTATATGACTTACGAAATGCGTATAAAGGATACTCTTGCCGAAGGTGAAGCTAAAGGTAGAGCTGAAGAAAAACTTGCTACTGCCAAGCGCTTTTTAGGCATGGGCTTATCTGTGCAAGATGTCGCTAAAGGTACTTCGCTTTCTGTTGAGCAGGTTGAAAAGATTAAGGCTGAATTAGAATGATAAGAAAGTGAGGGATTCCTATATGACTTACGAAATGCGTATGAAAGACCTGCGTGACGAAGCACATGCCGAAGGCAAAGCAGAAGGTCTCGCCGAAGGCAAGGCAGAAGAAAAGACTGCAACCGCAAAGCGTCTTTTAAGTATGGGATTATCTGTAGAGGATATTGCTAAGGCTACTTCATTTTCCGTTGAGCAGGTTGAAAAGATTAAGGCTGAACAAATTTAATAAGTTGCTGTAAGTAAAGGCGTTCTCCCGCAGGGGAGAACGCCTTTTGCAGTAAGAAATGCTATTGGAATACGTAATGCATCAGCATACTTTATACGTCCTTTAGACAGGCGTCCAGCGCTTGGGCAACGTCACTGCATTGCTCTAGGCTTGCCACCCAATGTTGTAAACGCAATGCCTTGGCTTCACCATAAACAGGTACGGCAAGGCTCATAAATTTAGCGCATAGCTCCTCCCAGGTCAGAGGGTTTTCCGGATCTCCCTTAGGATAATCAACCTGCATTGTCAGTGTTTGTCCGTTTTGCAGCTGGATTGCTACCTTGGAAGCCAGCTTGGAAGCATCTTCTGTGTGCAGCTGTTCCATAGCCTCATCACGGATAACCTCGATGCGCTGCATTAAATCCGTAAGCTCTTTGTTATGGATACATTCCTCGCTGAACTGCGCAATGCCGACCTCGCCGAACTTCAGCATGGCAGCGGAGCAATATTGAATACTGAATTTGCCGCCGTAGGGAGTTTGCGGCTGCGGATTATTGATCAGATAGTTCGTAATATCGTTGACGTAAAGCTTAATTTCAGCGATGTCTTCAGGCTGCAGAGAATGAGCCTTACGCAGCTCCTGAATGGCGTAAAGAGCGGCGTGAGCATGCTTGCAGCAGGCGTAGGGCTTGAAGGAGTTGATGTCGATTTTCAGCTTATCAGTGCTCATGTTTTCGGTAAGTTTTTCAAAATGCGGTTCTTTGACCATGGCACGGCAGAAGCCCTTTTCGCCTTCCAAAATCTCACTGGCGGCAGTAAAGCTCTTCTGAGACAGATAAGCGCTGAGGACACCGCTGTAGGAAGCCTTGCCTGTGTGCAGCGGCTTGCTCATGGCACCCTCTTTTAAAAACTCCCACAAGCCTGCAGCTTGGGTACCGGCGCTGCCGTAGCACATAAGTGTCTGTTGCGCGTCAAGTCCAAGGGCATTGGCGGCAGCAGCACCGGCGGCGATGGTGCCTGCGGTACCGGTAGTATGCCAGAAGAAGTAGGATTCCGGGATTACTGCTTCGCCTACGCGGCCGCTGGCCTCGTAGCCGGCGCAGATGGCAGCAATCAGCTGCTTGCCGCTTTTGTGCTCTGCCTCGCAGACAGCCAGTGCCGGTGAAACAACGACGCAAGCCGGGTGAATAATCGACGGGTTATGCAGATCATCGAAGTCCAGACTGTGGGAAGCAGCACTGTTGATAAAGGCGGCGTTCAGAGCGCTGGCCTTTTTGGCAGGAAGGCTGCCGAAAATATTCGCCTGTGGGGCATCCCCCTGCAGGATAACGTCATGGATAATACGCACCGGCTTTTCCTGTGAACCGCGGATAGCTATTCCCAGCCAGTCGAGCAGACATTTTTTAGCCATCTCGATACTATGGGCAGAAAGCTTTTCGTAGCACAATTCTGCGGTAAATTTTGCTAATGCTTTAGTTGTCATTGTAAATACCTGCCTTTGCTTTAATTTTAACTATTGCCATGGTATTCGCTGGACGCATCGTGAATACCTGCCTTCCTACTTTATTTTTTTCTTCGGCCTGTATTCCGAGATAAACAGACCGGTCATTGTCAGGATGGTGCCAAGTGCTACCAGCAGCGTAATTTTTTCCTGCAGGATAATCGCCGAGGTAATGACGGTGATAACGGGAACCATATAAATATAAACGCTGGCCTTGACTGCGCCCAGCTCCTTTACTGCCAGATTCCAGGTGACAAAGCAGAGGGCAGAAGCGCCTAGTCCCAGAAAGATAATGTTGAAAAGATAGGTAGTATTGGCGAAGCGCGCCAGGTTCAGTTCAAAATCCAGAAAACCGAGCGCTGGCAGCATAAAGAGAATGCCATAGAAAAAGGTTCTGCGAGTGGCGAGGACAACCGGATAACCGTAGCTGCTGATTTTTTTCGTCAGCAGCGCATAAAATGCCCACACGACGGCAGCCGAAATCGCCAGCAAATCACCCAGCGGATTGAACTGCATGGCTGCGCCGTTGAAGCTGATGCAGCCTATACCGATCATTACGATGAAAAAGCCGATGATGAACTGCTTGCTTAAGCTGCCGGCAGAACGCATAAAATAATGCGCCAGCAGCGCAGTAAAGAAAGGCGCGGTACTGCCGATTACGCCGACATTAGAGGCTTGCGTATAGGTCAGGGCGATGTTTTCCAAAAGGTAGTAGAGGCAGATGCCGCAGAGACCTGCGGCCATAAAAACAGGCTCCTGCTTTTTATCTGTTTTCAGCATTTTGGGATAGGCCAGCCAAAGGGCAGAAAAAGCCATGATAAAGCGGAAAAAAAGGATTTCCAGCGGCTGAAAGCCGGTAAGTAAAACCTTGGTAGAAATAAAGGTTGTGCCCCAGGTAACAATCGTAATGAGGGCAGCAAGGTGACCTATGTAGCGAGTGTTTTGCATTTGTTTGGGAATCTCCGTTCTTTTTAGTGCGCAGTAAAACGCACTCTATGATTTTAGCAGACTAAAATCCTGCTATTAACAAACTATCCCCTCTGCCGGTATGACAGAAGGGATAGGCTTTAAGTTTTTATTTTGTGTGCTTGTCTTCAGCAGCCTGCTTATTGGGGGCTGCTGAAGCATATTTCGTTAGGGCAACCTTCGTGATGTGGAAGTCGCCTACGGCAGCAGGACCGTCGATACAGCCGTTGGAGCAGGCCATGCCTTCGATATAGCTGCAGTCGAGCTTGCCTGCGGTAGCAGCCTTAACCGTATCACGGCATTTATCCAGTCCGGAGCAGTATTGTGCGTTATGCACCTCACCGCCCATAGCAGCAACCGTATCCTGCACGGCAGCACTTACTCCGGCAGTCAGCGGGAAGCTCAGGCCAAGCTTGGAGGCATCGCGTTCATAAGCAGTATCACCGCTCATTTCCGCAAATTTGATATCCTTGCCCTCCAGCATGCACATAATTTCTTCAAATGTCAGCACATAATTGATCGTTTCGCGGTGCTCGCGTGCTTCTACCTTTTTGGCAATGCAGGGGCCGATGAACACGGTAACGGCATAAGGATATTTTTGCTTAATCAACTCAGCGCAGGTAAGCATGGGGGAGGGAGTGTCGGAAATTTTGTCTGCAGCCTCCGGCACCTGCGTTTTAATCAGCTTAACAAAGGCAGGGCAGCAGGAGCTGGTCATAAAACCCTGCTTGGCAGGAACCTTCTCCAGATATTCCTCTGCCTCCTTAACGCTGGTGATATCGGCGCCAACGCCAACCTCTACGACCTCAGCGAAGCCTGCTTTCTGAAGTGCCTCGTAAATTTGTGACATAGTAATCTTTAAACCGTATTGGCCTACGATGGAAGGTGCCACAAGGGCGATAACCTGCTTGCCCTGCTGAATTTCGCGGATAACGCGGATAATATTGCTGCGCTCGTCGATAGCGCCGAAGGGGCAGGCGTTGCGGCAGGCACCACAGGAAACACATTTTTCGTGGTCAATGACAGCCTTGCGGTTTTCACCGATGCTGATGGCACCGATTGCGCAGGCGCGCACGCAGGGACGATGGATTTCGATAATCGCACCGTAGGGGCACATCTGCTTGCAGCGTCCGCATTCAATGCATTTGGTCTTATCGATAAAGGCACGGTCCTGAATAATGCTGATAGCCTTTTTCGGGCAGTTATTCATGCATTTGTGGGTGATGCAGTGACGGCACATATCTGTAACATAATAAGCATCAATCGGGCATTGGTCGCAGGCTGCGGGCAGCACGTCGATAATCGGTAAATCGGTGCGCTCAGGCTCGTTCAGCGTCAGCTTGGCAGCCTCGATGATATTGCTGGAGCACTCCTGGCCCAGCGCCATATCAATACGGTTTTTCAGTACGGCTCTTTCTTTATAAACACAGCAGCGGTAGCGCGGAGTGTCCTCGCGTACCTCCTGCAGAATATCGTAGACGTGGTCAGGCAGCTCGTTATTCCAGGTGTAGCGGGATAAATGCTCCAGTACCATGCGGCGCAGCTGCGCAACAGCGGTTAATTCCATAAGGGTACCTCCTTGGCAATTAGTTATCTTGCGTTTTGCATTGCATACTTTATACTGTACAATTCTTTACAGAACGCAAAAATCCTGCTGAGGTAGGAGATAAATCATGGTTGGCATAAGTCTGGTCATCTGTTTTGATATTTGAAATTCTATCAGATATAACTGAAACTTTTCGTGATTTTAGATTTTTATCAGTTATATCTGATAAAAATCTCTGCTGTTGTAGTCAAAAATAAGCATACCTTTTTAGTATACGCAGAAAAAAATTAAAAAATTTTCCTCTTACCCCCTTTACAAATTAAAATCCTAGTATTATAATAAGCGCATAAAGCAACGACGTGGTTGTTGGATTGAAAGATCCAAACTTCGTAGTTGCTTTTTCTTTTATATCAGCGGTGAGAATTATCCTCTTACCCATGATAAGTGCAACGAAGCACCGTAGCAGCGCAGGGCGCAGCTGACGGTGCTTTCTTATTTACAGAGCCAGAGAGAAGAAAATCTGTAAAGCACAAAAAACTGTATTTCAAATGAGGGGCTTACACTTCGTAAACCCAAGGAAATTCTCAGAGAGAAATTAGGGAGGTTTTACAATGAATGATGTACCGAAACTGTTTGGCAGCTTAGTTTTTAACGAAAGCGTTATGAAGGACCGTCTGCCGACTGCAACCTATAAGGCATATAAGGCAGCAGTGCTGGCAGGCACTCCGCTGAATCTGGAAATTGCTAATATCATTGCCAATGCTATGAAAGACTGGGCTCTGGAGCATGGCTGCACTCATTTCACCCATTGGTTCCAACCGATGACCGGTATTACTGCTGAAAAGCATGAAAGCTTCATTTCTCCTACTGCTGAAGGCCGTGTAATCATGGACTTCTCCGGCAAAGAGCTGATTCAGGGCGAGCCTGATGCTTCCAGCTTCCCGTCCGGCGGCTTACGTGCAACCTTCGAAGCTCGTGGCTATACAGCATGGGACCCGACCTCCTATGCATTTATCAAAGATAACTGCCTGTGCATTCCTACAGCCTTCTGCTCCTACACCGGCGAAGTGCTGGATAAAAAGACTCCGCTGCTGCGTTCTATGAATGCAGCCAGCAAAGCAGCCTGCAAGCTGCTGAAGCTGTTCGGCATTGATACTATCCGCGTCAACAGTACTGTTGGTCCGGAACAGGAATATTTCCTCGTAGATAAAAAAATGTGGGAAAAACGTAAAGACCTGGTTTACACCGGTCGTACCCTTTTCGGTGCGAAATCTCCGCGTGGGCAGGAGCTGGACGACCACTACTTCGGCATTATCAAACAAAGAGTTCTTTCCTTCATGAAGGATCTGGACGATGAGCTGTGGAAGCTGGGCGTACTTGCCAAAACCGAGCATAACGAGGTTGCTCCGGCACAGCACGAGCTGGCACCTATCTTCACCACTACAAACGTAGCATCTGACCATAACCAACTGATGATGGAATTCATGAAACGTGTTGCTCTGCGTCATGGTCTTGTTTGCCTGCTGCATGAAAAACCTTTTGATGGCGTAAACGGCAGCGGTAAGCATAACAACTGGTCCTTATCTACGGAAGAAGGCCTGAACCTGCTGGATCCCGGCAAGGAGCCGTACAAAAACATCCGCTTCCTGACCTTCCTGGCAGCAATCATCAAAGCAGTTGATGAATATCAGGATTTGCTGCGTGTATCTGTTGCCAGCGCCGGCAATGACCATCGTCTGGGCGCTAACGAAGCTCCTCCGGCTATCGTTTCCATGTTCCTTGGCACTGAGCTGACTGCAGTTCTTGAAGCTATTGCAGCAGACAAGGTTTACAACGGCAATCCGGAAAGCTACATCAAGGTAAGCGACGATACGATTCCTGCTCTGGTTAAGGATAACACCGACAGAAACAGAACCTCTCCGTTCGCCTTCACCGGCAATAAATTTGAATTCCGTATGCTGGGCAGCATGTTCTCCATCGCCGGCCCCAACATCGTACTGAACACCATCGTTGCCGAAGAGCTGGATGAATTTGCCGATAAGCTGGCAGATGCTCCTGACCTGGAAGCAGCAGTATATGATCTGGTTAAAGAAACCTACAAGGCTCATAAACGCATCGTCTTCAATGGCAACGGTTATACCGATGCCTGGGTTGATGAAGCTGCCAAACGTGGCCTGCTGAACCTCAAATCTACTCCGGAGGCTCTGCCGTATCTGGGACATGCCAAGAACATTGAGCTGTTCGAAAAACACAACATCTTTACCAAAGCTGAGGTTGAATCCCGTGTAGAAATCCTGCTGGAGAACTACAGCACCACGATTTCCATCGAAGCAGCAACCATGCTGGATATGTTCCACAAGGATATCCTCCCGGCAGTTACTGCTTATACCGAAGATTTGACTAAAGCAGTACTGGATAAAAAGGCTGCCGGCGTCAGCGCAGGCTTTGAAGGCGCACTTGCTGATAAGCTGAGCAAGCTAGGCGGCGAAATGTATGCATCCTCCCTGAAGCTGGAAGATGGCCTGAAGGAAGCAGCAGAAATCGGCGACAGCGAGAAACAGGCTCTGTACTATCACGATACCGTTCTTGAAGAAATGGGCAAGCTGAGAAGTGCTGTTGATGCTGCCGAAGCTTTGACCGGTGGTAAGTATCTCGACTATCCGACTTATGGTGAGTTGCTGTTTGGTGTAAATGAATAAATCAAACGATAAATAGGTATAAAATATAAATATAAAAACTCATACACAATGGGGTGTATCCGAAAAATCGGGTACGCCCCTTTTTCTTTAGCTAATGCCATGTGAGCGCTGCTCAATGACGCGTTAAAAAATATTATAATTTGAGGGGTGTTTACAAATGGACAAATATGTATCTGTCGATACTATATGGGTGCTGATAGGTGCCTTCCTGGTATTCTCTATGCAGCCGGGCTTTGCAATGGTTGAAACAGGCTTTACCAGAGCTAAAAATGCTGGCAACATCGTCATGAAGAACGTCATGGATATGTGCCTCGGTTCCATAGTTTTCTGGGTTCTGGGCTTTGGCCTGATGTTTGGTACCGATATCGGCGGCTTTATCGGAGCGCCGGACTTCTTTGTAAAAGGTGATTACGGTGCCAGCTATCCTAGCACAGCGTACTTCATCTTCCAGACTATGTTCTGTGCAACCGCAGCAACAATTGTTTCCGGTGCTATGGCAGAACGTACCAACTTCCTGGTATATTGCATTTACAGCGTGTTAATCAGCGCTATTATTTATCCGATCAGCGGTCACTGGATTTGGGGCGGCGGCTGGCTCGCACAGATGGGCTTCCATGATTTTGCTGGTTCCACTGCCGTTCATATGGTAGGCGGTGTTGCTTCTCTTGTCGGTGCCAAGATGATCGGCGCACGTATCGGCAAATACAATGCTGACGGTACAGTAAACGCTATTCCTGGTCACAGCATTCCGCTTGGTGCCTTGGGCGTTTTCCTCCTCTGGTTCGGTTGGTTCGGTTTCAACGGTGCTTCTACCGTTTGTGCAACCGGTGATGATGTTCTGGTTTCCATGGGTGCCATCTTCATTACTACCAACATGGCTGCAGCAGCTGCTGCTACCGCAACTATGATTTATACCTGGATTCGTTACGGCAAGCCTGATGTTTCCATGACACTGAACGGCGTGCTTGCAGGTCTGGTAGCAATTACCGCAGGCTGCGACATGGTAAGCCCGGCCGGCGCTTTAATCATCGGCCTGATTGCCGGTGTGCTGGTAGTCGCTGCTGTTGAATTCTTCGACCAAAAGCTGAAGATTGATGATCCTGTTGGTGCAATCTCTGTTCATGGTGTCTGCGGTGCCTTCGGTACTATCGCAACCGGCTTCTTCGCTCTTGACGGCGGCCTCTTCTATGGTGGCGGTACTGATTTCCTGGTAAAACAAATCCTCGGTGTTGTAGTTGTAGCAATCTATGTTGCAGTTACCATGACGATTATCTTTAAAGTTCTTGATAAGCTCTTTGGCCTGCGTGTTAAGGAATCTGAAGAAATTAAAGGTCTGGATATGGAAGAGCATGGTCTGCTCAGCAGCTATGCCGACTTTATGCAAACTCCGCTGGAGGCACAGACCTCTGTTACTACTACTTATGTTACTCCGGTCAAAGAAACTGCAGCTAAGCCTGCAGGCGCAGTAAAGATGAGCAAGGTTGTTATTATCACCTCGCAAAATCGTTTCGAAGCATTGAAAAATGCTTTGGATAAGCTGGGTATTACCGGCATGACTGTTACCAAGGTTCTGGGCTACGGCATCCAGAAGGGCTCCACGGAAATGTATCGTGGTGCTGAGGTTGCAGCTCACCTGCTGCCGAAGGTAAAGGTTGAAATGATTGTTTCCGCAATTCCTGTTGCAGCAGTAGTCAATGTTGCTAAGCAGGTTCTGTACACCGGCAAATACGGCGATGGCAAAATCTTCATCTATGATGTTGAAGACGTTGTTAAGATTCGTACCGGTGAAACAGGCTATGATGCTCTGCAGGATTATCCTATTGAGGAAAAATAATTTGCTTCTCCCTAATCAAACTCCCTAATAAAACAGGAAGGCGCTCGGTGTCTTGCGTAATGCAGGCTAAGAGCGCTTTTCTGTGTGTTGGGGGAGAATGCTTTTATAATATTATTATGGCGAAAAAACTTGCAAAACTGCATTGTTTAGGCCAAAATAAGATTGAATCGTATTTTAGTCGGATTGGAGTGAATGCTATGAATAAAAACGTTGCTTTATATAATGAGATGATAAAATTTTTTGCTGGAGATGCACGCCGCTGTCAGCATTTTATCAAGGTTGCCAGCCTGGCCAGGCAGCTGGCTGAGAGCGAGGGTGCGGATGCAGAGCTTACAGAGCTTGTGGAGGCGGCCGGTTTTGTGCATGACTGCGGTATTAAACCCGGCGAGGCTAAGTACGGTGCCGGTCACTGCACAGGCAAAATTCAGGAGCAGGAGGGACCTGCGGTAGCACGCGAGCTTTTGCAAAAGGTTGGCTATGCCCCTGAAAAAATTGAACGCATCTGCTATCTTGTCGGTCATCACCATACGTATAATATGATTGACGGTCTTGATTATCAGCTGCTTGTGGAAGCTGATTTTATAGTAAACTTTTATGAGGATGGTACGCCGAAGGAGAATATTGCCAAAACTGTGGAGCGGATTTTTAAAACCGAGAGTGGAACGAAGTTGGCTAAGACTATGTTCGGACTTTGATATACAATGCTGTGGCTTTTCGGTCACAGCATTTTTCTTGCTATTTTGCCTCATGCTTGCTAAAATAAACAAGATTAGGTTATTTTTTGGAGGGATAAGATATGAAAGAAATTTATGATTTAGCAGAGCAGTACCATAACGATGGCAATAACTGCGTAGAATCCGTAGTTAAGGCGTGTAACGAAGGCTTAGAGCTGGGCCTGCCGGATGTAGCAATCCGCATGGTGTCCGGTATGGGTGGCGGTATCGGCCGCAGCGGCTGCGTGTGCGGTGCGCTGAGCGGTTCCTGCCTGGTTATCAGCTCTATCGTTGGCAGATTGGATACGTCCGAAAAGCATCAGACGGAGGTCTATAAATATACGCATGAGTTCCATGAGCGTTTTACCAAGCATTTCGGTACTTCCTGCTGCAGAGCACTGAACCGCCTGAGCTTTGGCACACCGGAATACAGAACTAAATGCATTAAAATTACTGCCGAAGCGGCAGATATGGTATCTGATTATCTGCAGGAAAAGGGCCTGGTAAAATAAGCATTGGCGGTGAAGCTGAAGGATTGAAGGAGGTCAGGCTGATGGAAAAAACTGAGTTGAAGAACATTGTGATTTTAGCAACCGGCGGCACTATTGCCGGTAAGGCTGCTTCCGGTACCCAAATGACAGGCTATACTGCCGGGGCCTACAGCGTTGCCGATTTGCTGGCAGGTGTGCCTGAACTGGGCGAGCTGGCAAATATCAGCGGCGAGCAGCTGTGCAATATCGACAGCAGCAGTCTTACGGACGCGTTGCTGCTGCGCCTGGCGCAGCGCTGCAATGAGCTGCTGGCACAGGAGAATGTCGACGGCGTTGTTATTACCCATGGTACTGATACTATGGAAGAAACGGCCTTCTTTCTGAACCTGACGGTGAAGAGTGCTAAGCCGGTGGTGCTCGTGGGCGCGATGCGTCCTGCCACCGCAGTCAGTGCCGACGGACCTTTGAATATCATCAACGCTGTGAAGGCAGCAACAGACGTTGCCAGTGCCGGACAGGGCGTGCTGGTGATGATGAACGATGAAATCTACAGCGGCCGTGACGTGACCAAGACAAACACGGCGAATGTGGCAACGTTCAAAGCGCCGAACGGCGGTCCTTTGGGCTTCATCGTCGGCGGTGAGGTGCGTTACTACTACCGCAGTATGCGTCCGCACACTTTGCAGAGCGAATTTGATGTAAGCGGTGTTACTGCTTTGCCGCGCGTAGATATCATTTATACGCATATCGGTGAGGACCGCGTATTTGTGGATGCAGCATTAGCAGCAGGCGCGCGTGGTCTTATCTACGCCGGCAGTGGCATGGGCAGCATTCATGAGGCTGTGGAGGTGGCGCTGGCGGAGGCTGTCAGCCGCGGCGTTGTGGTTGTGCGTTCCAGCCGCACCGGCAGCGGTATTGTTGCCGCAGGCTTGGAGCGTTGGCAGGAGCAGGGCTTCCTGTATGCGGATAACCTGAATCCGCAAAAGGCACGCCTTTTGCTGCAGCTGGCGCTTTTGCGGATGCACGAGCGCAGCGAGGTGCAGGAGATTTTTAGCCGTTATTAAAAGATAAACGGTTCTATAATAAGTGTTGGGGTCTTGGTCTAAAATAAGATCGAGACTACCGGCACTTATTTTTTATTAAAGACAAA
>NZ_CAKPTG010000012.1 GCF_934190775.1 uncultured Phascolarctobacterium sp. | reverse complement strand
ATCAACGTAGCTCTGGATACGGAAAAATCCGCACTGGAAGGCGTAGCTTACATGGCAGGCAACAACAGCCAGATCAATATGTGGCTGCAAAATGGTGCAAGCTGGACCAATGAAGTACATGGTTCTACCGAAAAGGATTGGAAGGGCAATTCCTTGTTCAACGGCAGCCATGTAACTAACTTCGCAGGCGGTGCAAGCGATGCTAAAGCAGGCAACATCTTCCAGAAGGACAGCAACAGCCTGACTATTGATAACTATAGTGGCAACACCAACATCTACTACGCTCATACCGGCAACGGCGAAGCAGCTAGCGACTACGCAGCAGGCGACACCATTATCAAACATGCGGCAGAAGGCTCCGTAGTATCCATGATTACCGACAATACCGGCGTAGCAATGGATAACGAATACAGCGTAGCTAACGTACTGAACACCTTGGCAGGCAAGCTGACCTACAGCAACTTCACTAAGGACGAAAATAACTTGACCGGTTATGTGAAGATTGCTGATGGCCTGACTGCAAGCAGTAAAGCAATGCAGACTGGCAACATCGCTTTCAATGCTGAAACTGGTAAGGGCAGCCTGGAGAACGGTTCCATGAAGCCTGGCTTCACCTATCCGGAAACCCAAAAGCCTGAAGTTACTGAAAAGAACCAAGGTATTACTGGCGATGCTAAGACTGATTATCAATACAAGAAGGACGGTATCCTGAAGGAAGACGGCAAATATGTATTCACTCAGAATCCGACTAAGATTGATGTTGAAAATGGTGCAGCAGTAGATGCATCTACCAATGACATCAACATCGATACTACCAAGGCTAAGCTGGAGCTGAAGGGTGAAACTGGCATTAAGGCAGATGGTGCAAATGTTGCTGTTAAGGGCAGCACCGAAATCAGCGGCAACGTTGGTATCGACGCAGTAAAAGGCAACGTAACCTTGAATGGCAGCACTGTTATCAACGGTACTGATGCTGCAATTAATGCAGGCGAAGGCGCTAATGTAGATATCAACACCAACAACAGCGTTCTGAACATCAAGGGTGATATCAACGCCAACGGTGGTAACATTACCGTAGATAGCGGTAATGCAACCGGCACTATTGAAAGTAACGTAACTGCAAGCAATGGCGGCAATGTTGAAATCAGCCTGAACGACAAGAACTCCACTCTGACCGGCGCTTATAATGTTGATGCTGACAGCAGCATCGTAATGAACATTGCTAACGGTGCAACCTGGAACCTGACTGATGACGAGGACGAAGCTTCAGGTATGTCCCTGATGAGAATGGCTAAGGCTCCGGCAGCTACCGCAAAAGGCCTGACACTCAATGGTGGCAAAACAGAGGCTGAAACCGGTTTCATTAATATGCAAAAGAGAACTAAGGAAGTCAAGATTGCTAATTACAGCGGTTGGGAAACCTTCATCTACAGTCATGAGGGTGCAGGCGATAAGGTTAGCGACTACAAGTCCGGCGATACCATTATCGACAAGGCAGCAAAAGGCTCCGGTGTAATCCTGTCCACCGATAACAGAGGTATCGACATGAAGGACAAGAATTCTGTAGAAGCAACCTTGAAGGCATTGGCACAGAAGGTTACCTATAAGGATCATGCCGCAAACGGCGAAAATCTGAGCGGTAAGGTACAGATTGCTGATGGTCTGACAGCTTCCAGCAAATCCCAAAACATCGGCACTTTGCATTGGGATGAAAACGGCAAGGGCCAATATGACCTTGACAGTGTAAACTGGAACAAGATCATCGAAGGCGATTACGAAACCTTTGTCATGAAGGGCGTAAGAAGCGCAGCAACCACCTCTCTGCACACCTGGCGTGATAACATGCAGGACACCTATACCGGTGCAGACATGGCTGATGAAGATGGCATGTTCGCAAAAGCACTGGGCGGCAAGACCAGCTCCGATGTAAGCGGCCTGAAGGACAGCAACACCTACTATGGCGTACAGGTTGGCTACGACAAGGCAGCAGCAAACGGCTGGCACACCGGCGTAGCATTTGACTACCGCAACGGCGACTCCAACTATCTGTTGGGTGGCAAGGGCGATAACCAGATGTACAGCCTGGGCGTATACGGCGTGAAGAACTATGAAAACAATGCTTACTTCCGTGTAGCAGCGAAGGTTGGCCGTGTTCAAAACGAATACGACGTATACAATGAAATCCGCAGCCTGAAGCTGCATGGCGATTACAAAGCCAATGCTTATGGCCTGACTATGGAATATGGCAAGACCTTCGGTGATGAGGATACCTACTTCACTCCGAAAGCACAGCTGACCTGGTCTCAGGTAGGCAGCAAGGATTACACTGCTCATACCGATAACGCAACCATGCAGATTTCTCAGGACAGCTACAGCAGCTTCGTTGGCAGACTGGGCTTTGAAGCAGGCATGAAGAGCGAAAAAGGCCGTCTGTATGCAGGCCTGTTCGCAGCGCATGAGTTCAATGGCGACATCAGCGCAAGCTACTTTGCAAACGATGGCGACAGAAAACACACCAGCTTCAATGGTGAAGAAACCTGGATGGAAATGAAGCTTGGTGGCAGCTATGACTTCAGCAAGACTGCTCATCTGTATGCAGATATTGCTAAGGACTTTGGCGGCAACTTCGAACGCAAGTGGAAACTGAACGCAGGTCTTCGCTTCGAGTTCTAATCTATTAATTCAGCTCTCTCATTTTTTCATACTTAGCTGCGGCGCTGCTATGGCAGCGCTGCAGCATCACTCCAGATAAACTCATAAACTCTCATAAAGCAAAACAGCTCCGGCATGCGCAGTGCATTCGGAGCTGTTTTGTTGTTGTTAAAGCTTAATTTGTTGCGATTTCTACTTTCTTGCCACTGAAGGCAATGCCGTATTTGTAAATAGTTTTGATGCTTTGCTTGCGTAGCTCTGTATCATATTTTTTGCTTTCAATCTGCGCTAAGGCGTTAGCTGCCAAAGCTTTCAGCTTTTCTTCCGTCGCATCCTTAGCAGCCTTGATTTCAATAATGATGCCTGGCATAGCAGCAGTTTTAGGCTGTAACTGGATATCATAGCGTCCTTCACCGCTTTCACGATTGGAGAGAAGGTAATAATCAGAAGAAAAAATAATACTCATGCCTAGAAGCAAACCGTGATAATAGTTTTCCTTCAAACCGTCGTAATAGCTTATGGATTCCATGAGAAATGTTTTTAAAGCTATTTTGAGGGAAGCAGTATTTTTAGTGACTAATGCTTGGTTAAGCGTGTGGACGATATTTTCTCCGATATGGTTACTTAATAGGGAGAGTATTTCATTGCAATAAACGCTTTGAACCTCTTTATTGGGAATAGCAAGCTGGCAGATATACGTACCTCGGTCATCTATAGTAGTGTTAACGGATTTTAGATAGCCTGTCATGAGCAGGAAGCTAAAAATGTTACTTTCCATGTCCTTTAGATTAGGATAAATGATATTTGTGTTGATTATGGAGTCTAAAGTAATACCATTTAATAATTCTCTTAAACTTTCACAGGTATCGGTGTTGAGGTTTTGCAATATCTCATGAATAACTGCATTACCAGAGGTCTGCACCCAATAGGGTAGAGCTGTACAGTTGTTGCCGAAATAGTACAATACAGACCAAGGATTATAAATTTCCGTATTGCCAAACTTATAACCATCGTACCATTGTTGAATTTCTGAGAGCTTATCAACAGCGTGATAATAATCTGCCATAGTCTGTACTTCCTCGGCAGTAAAGCCAAAATAATTACTGAACTGAGTATCAAGAACTGAATATATACGAATATTATTCAGTCCGCTGAAAATACTTTCTTTGGTGATGCGCAAAATGCCTGTGAGAACTGCCAACGTAACATGGGGATTGTCTTTGAGTGCAGAGGAAAAAAGAATTCTGATAAACTCAACCACCTGCTGATAATAGCTATTGATATAGCCTTCCTGAATAGGTGTATCATATTCATCAATAATAATAATAGGCGCAAGCTTGTGATGTGCATGGAGCATTCTGCTGAGAGCGCCGAGACTGAAAAGATAATTGGCATCAGAGGCAGTGTCATTGACGATTTTTTGATAAAGGTTTGTGTCAGCCTTAGTGAGTTCAGTGCTTTTTTCTAGCTCTGGATGTCTGGCATATTCATTTCTGATGACTTCCTTTAACAGCTCTAAAGCAATTTCCCAATTAGAAAATTTAACGTCCTTTAGAGAAAGAAAAATAATAGGATATTTTCCCTGCTGACTTGTGTATTTTTCGCCTGCCTGCCAAATTTTTTTATCTTTGAAATATTTGCTGGTATCTTCAGGTGTCTTTTCAAAGAATGTGCGCAGCATGTCCATATTCAGCGTTTTGCCGAAACGTCTAGGGCGCGTGAAGAGGGTAATGACAGCGCGTTCGTCGAGAAGCTCTTTAATCAGAAGCGTTTTATCGACATAATAGTATTCCGTGCTTACGAGCTTGTAATTCGATGCGCCGATAGGCAAAGGTAATTTATTTTGCATGGAGTATAGCCTCCTCTCGTTCGTTATGCATATACATCGTAATTCGTATTTTCTTATATTATAGCATTTTTTTCAGGGCTGTTAGTAGTAGATAGAAAATTTTCCTGAGCACGCATTAACACAAAACGAGATTTTTTAACAGCGAAAATCTACACAAAACGAGATTTTTTAGCGTGCTAAAGTAAAGGCGTCATATAAAGAGGCAAATATACAATGCCGTCTTCTTCCTTTAGGTCGCTGGTATGCAGGACGTAAGGCGTGTGTAGCTGTTCAGTATATTTATTGATGAATTTGCGGATAGAGGATAAGGTATAATTTTTGCTGGACTTTACTTCGATAGGGGAGATGTTATGCCTATTGCTGATTTTACTTTTGGCAATGAGAAAATCAATTTCCATACGTGAAGCTACATCATCACGGGAAGCATTGGCGTAAAAGTAGAGCTTGTGACCACTAGCAACAAGCATTTGTGCTACAGTGTTTTCCACAATCATGCCTCTGTTTACCTCCAATTTGTCGAACAAGAGCTTTTTATAAATTTCTTCACTGACCAGATTGTTTTCATCAAAGGCATGGCTGATGAGCAGACCGGTATCGGCCATATAGCATTTCAGCAGTCGTTTATCAAGATTTAAACGCAAACCTATATTAGGTTCGGTAGAATTATAGCAGTTATTAGCTATCATGGCATCAGAGAGCCAGAAGATGGCGTCTTTGTATTCATTGAAACGGGCGCCTTGCTTAATAGATGAAAGCTTGAAATGCTGGTGCTGATTTTTGAGCTGTGAAGGAATTTCCTCGAAAATAGCTTCTACGTCTAACGCATAATTGTCAGCGTGCTTGCGGATATCGTCACGATATAAATTCAGAATCCTGCGCTTAACCTTATCGACTTTGTCGAAATTATTGGTCTTGATGAAGGTGTCAACAGCTTGTGGCATGCCGCCGACGATGATGTATTGGCGCAGATAGTTCATAGCTTTGCGATGCAGAGCCTGACCGAGAGGACGCTTTTTTTCAAAGCAGTCGCGAATTACATTCATTAACGTTTCGTTGCCTAGGGCCCAGAGAAATTCTTCAAAGTCAAGAGGGTACATTTCCAGATGATCTTCTTCTGAGGGAATGAGAATATCTTTGACATTTTTCTTTATGGATATTAATGAGCCTGTTTCAATATAATCATAACGTCCGTCGGCAACAAGGTATTTGATAGCAGAACGTGCGCGGGGGAAGAGCTGTACTTCGTCTAAAATAATTAATGTTTGGCGAGGGTATAGCTTGATATTATAAATGCTTGATAAATAGAGGAAGAAGGTATCTAGGTCGGTAAGGAAATGCTCGAATAAATCCTTTACTTCGTTAGATGCTTGGTTGAAGTCGATTAAGATATAAGATTTATATTCAGCCTTAGCAAATTGCTCCACAATATAGCTTTTTCCGACACGGCGGGCGCCTTTGATGAGTAGTGCGGACTCGCCGTTATTTTTTTTCCATTCCGTTAATTTATCATAAATTTTTCTGCGCATGGCTTCAGCTCCTTATATAACATAAAACGCGATTTTTAAAACAACATTTTCTACACAAAACGAGATTTTTTCTACGTCTATTTTAACACAAAACGAGATTTTTTAACAGCGAAAATCTACACAAAACGAGATTTTTTAGCGTGCTAAAGTAATTTGCTACAAAAATCTTGATAGTAGAAGCACTATATGCAGCACTTTCCGAACTTTTAAACCTAACAGGCAAGAAGTCACCCACTTCTATAAGTGGTGTGATGAATTGTCCTATTGTTTTTTAGAAAATTTTTGAGTAATTATGATATAATATTAGTGTAAAATAGTGTGAGGAGGTGGACTAATGATACAGCTAAAAGCATATAAATTTAGAATTTATCCAAGCGATGAACAAAAGATATTTTTTAGTAAAACTTTTGGTTGTGTTCGCCTTGTCTATAATCTTATGCTAAATGATAGAATTAAAACATATGAAGAAAGTAAAGGGAATCCTGATAAAAAGATAAAATATCCAACTCCTGCAAAATATAAAAAAGAATATGAATTTCTAAAAGAAGTTGATAGTCTTGCTCTTGCTAATGCTCAAATGAATTTAGACAAAGCATATAAAAACTTTTTTAGAAATAAATCTATTGGCTTTCCTAAGTTCAAATCTAAAAAAAATCCTGTACAAAGCTATACAACTAATAATCAAAATGGAACTGTAAATATTTTTGGAAAATGGTTAAAAGTTCCAAAACTTAAAGAATTAGTAAAAATTAAAGTGCATAAAAAAATAGAGGGTATAATAAAATCTGCTACTATCTCGCGTAATGGAAGTGGTAGGTATTTTATCTCTTTGTTATGTGAAACAGATATTCAAGAATTACCAAAAACTAATTCAGCAGTGGGAATTGATTTAGGTATTAAAGATATGGCTATTCTTTCTACTGGAGAAAAAATTGAAAATCTTAAATTTAGAAAACAATTAGAAGATAAACTAAAAAGAGAACAGAGAAAATTATCTAAAAGATTTTTAGTTGCTAAAAAATCAAATAAGAACTTAAGTGAGTCTAAAAATTATCAAAAACAAAGAATTAAAGTAGCTAAGATACATGAAAAAATTATGAATATGAGAACAGATTTCTTAAATAAGTTAAGTATGGATATTATCAAAAACCACGATATTATCTGTATTGAAGACTTAAATACAAAAGGATTGCTTCATAATCATAAATTAGCAAAATCTATTGCAGATGTATCTTGGGCTAGTTTTATAAATAAACTTGAGTATAAAGCGAAATGGTATGGTAAAGAAATAATAAAAGTTGATAGATTATATCCATCAAGTCAAATATGCTCTGTATGTGGCTATAAAGATGGCAAGAAAACTCTTGATATAAGAGAGTGGACTTGTCCAATTTGTCATACTCATCACGATAGAGATATAAATGCAAGTAAAAATATATTGGCTGAAGGTCTAAGAATCAGACAAGCAGTCTAAAAATAAAAAGAACCGTAGGAACTACGGGGATAGCTTGGTAAATATAGTTGGCTAATAAAAGCAACTACTTCCCAAGAAGAAGCTTCCACTTCAAAAATTACAAAGTAATTTTAAGTGGGAGAGGTTCACAGTGAATTACTTGACACTACTACTACTATATACTGTAAACTATCTTCTATATTATACACATTCAAGGAGGCTGATTATGTCGGAACATTTATGTACCTTGTCGACAGGAGATAAGGTTTATTTTTACGATAAAAGCATCGTTATCTATTTTTCAGGAGCGCGCAAAATCTTAAGCACATCGCTATATAATGGCGGCTACCATGATGATTACGTTGCTGTATATAATTATGATGCCAAGCAGGGAGCAGGCATGCCCTGCGAAATGCTGGCAGACACCTATGTGGAGCACATGCGCCTTGTATCCAAGCGCTTGGCGCTGGACCCGGACAAGGTGAGCGGCATGGGGACGGCAGCAAGCATGGAAAACGCTGTTGTTGAAACCATGAGCTTTAAGGAGCTGACAGTTACTGCTATCGTAACCGGCGGCATTGAAACAAACGGAGGACGTGCAGGCGATCCTGCTGACTACTACAAGCCACAGCCTAAGCCCAAATACGGAACAATCAACATTATGCTGCTGCTTGATTGCGACATGCCGGAAGGTACAATGGCACGTGCCCTGGTGACCTGCACTGAGGCGAAGACTGCTGCGATTCAGGAGCTGCTGGAGGGCAGTAAATACTCTAATGGTATCGCTACCGGCTCAGGTACAGATCAGACGATTATTATTGCCAACAGTGAAAGCGAGCTGTATATGGAGGGCGCAGGCAAGCATTCCAAGCTGGGCGAGCTGATTGGCAAGACGGTGAAGAACGCAGTAAAAAAAGCGCTGGCCAAGCAATCCGGCCTCACACCGGCAAAGCAGCATGACGTGTTCCGCCGCCTCAAACGCTTTGAGATCAAGGCGGGCGATATGTGGCAGTCCTACAGTGCAAAGGATGCTGCGGTAGTAAAGCCGGAATATCTGCTGGCTGCTGAAAAGCTGGCTAAAGAGGATATAATGCTGGTATATACTTCGCTGTATGCGCATCTGTTAGACCAGCATCTGTGGGAGCTGATCAGCGCCGCAGAGATGCAGATGGCAGGCCAACAGCTGCTGAAGGTTTTGGCAGAGCAATATACTGTTGAAGCAGAGTTAATCGAAGAAGGCACGCTTGCTTCCATGCTGACGGCATGGAAGCAGCAGTTCAATAAAATTATTGAACTGCGTCTGCAGCCTGCAGCAAAAGAGAGCTAATATCAGGTGATAAAGACAAAATATATGCTTGACCTTATAGCGGGAATATAGTGTATATTATCCTTGTAATCAAGGAAGTGAGGTGAATAATATGCATCCGAAATTTGAAATTCCGACCGATCCGCACGGCAAGCATCGTTATGAAAGTGCTATGAAGCACGTGGAGGCTGCTAAAAAGGCCGGCAAATCCAGCGACGAAATCCATGCTATCTTCAAAAAGGTAATGGAGTTCAACCCGATGGACATTGAATCCATTCCGCAGGATGAAGCACATGCAAAGTATCGCACTGCAATGGTGCATATGAAAAAAGCATTGGAAAGCGGTAAGAGCGCAGACGAAGCGCATGAGGTTTTCCGCAAAATCATGAACGGTGAAACCAGTGGTCATTGCCACCACAAATAAGCACAAAAAAGAGCTGTCGCATCAGTCGATGCGGCAGCTTTTTTGCAATATTTAAAGCGAAATTCAGTTTTGTTATTTGACGAAATATGATATAATGTTTATGGTGCTGCCAAAAACGGTAGGCGGTTAGCCCTCTACGGAGGGACTGTGACCCTCCGATGCTATAGAAATCCGGCTTTGCTGGAAATCTCACCGTGAGGGGTGATTACCCATGTTGACCATAGATACCTTTTTAGGGATTATGAGCTTCGGCGTTGGCTGTTTTGCTCTTGGTTTCGCGTTAGGGAATTTACATAGTAAAAAATAACCGCCCACTTTTGCCCAGTAGCGGTTATTTTTTATAAAGAAACCATTAAATGCGGCTAGCCGTCTATCGGCAACACCTTTTTCTATTAATATTTTAGCACTATTTTTTGTTATATGCAAGCGGAACCAAAAGAGCTGTCGCATCAGTCGATGCGGCAGCTTTTTACGTCAGTGAGGGCATATTCTTGTCTATAACCTTCAGGAAGATTTTGTTGACATACTGCTCACAGTCACAGGAGAACCAATGGTTTTCCAAGGGCAGGATATAGATATTGCCGACAGGCTCCAAATCATTCGTCTGTAGAAAGCGTTCGATGCGCCGGGATAAATTTTCAGCGTTCTCGCAAAAGGTACCCGAAAAAATAATTTCCAGATACAGACCGGCAGGCAACGTCATCTTAATGGACTGTCTGTGCTTGGTGGCGCTGGTGACGCAGGAAAAATAAGCCTGTGAACGTTGAAATTCATGCTTTTTAAAAAAGCTTTCCTGGTCTAAAACCCAGCCTGCATGATTAGGCAAGGCTCCCTTGTGATGCGCGCGTCTTTGCCCATGGCGGGCAAATTTGGTAATGCGGCTTTTGCCGTCGTCACTTTCCGCAAGCGGCGTCAGGCGCAGCAAACGATCATTTTGCCAGCTGAGCGTAATGTGACGGCAGGGATTAAGCTCCTTGACGTGCATATCCTCCTTGATGCGCTCGATGGTGTCGCAGATTTCCTGATTACTGCGGATGATGGCCTGACATTCCGCTGTTTTATCCTCCAGCAGCTGCAGAAAATGCTCCTTGCTGCGGTTCTCCAGATATTTTTTGATATTGGCGATGCTGATATCCAGCGCACGCAGGTTGACAATGATTTCCAAATCCAGAAACTGCTGAATTGAATAGTTGCGGTAACCGTTTTCGCTGACGAAATCCGGTGAAAGCAGGTTAACCTTGTCATAGTAGAGCAATGACTGCTTGGATATATTAAAAATTGCTGCCAATTCGCCGGCAGTAAAGTACTTTCGCTTGTCTTTATTAATCATAATTGTTCCTCATAAGCTTGACTATAATACTAGTATATAGTTTAATATTAGAAGGAGTAGTATCACTCCTTTTTATCTAGTAAATTATATCATATTTTCTTACTATTTGAATAGGAGTTTTTTAGTATAGGATGGAGGTCAATGTCTAATGAAAAAAATTGCGATTTATGGTAAGGGCGGTATCGGCAAATCTACGACAACATCAAATCTGTCAGCTGCGTTCAGCGAAGAAGGTCTTAAGGTGTGCCAAATCGGCTGCGACCCGAAAAATGATTCTACCAGACTTTTGCTGGGACGCATCTGCAGCCAGACTGTGCTGGATATGGTGCGTGACAATGAAGAGGTTGCCGCAGAGGATATTGTCCATACAGGCTACAATGGCATTAAATGCGTAGAGGCCGGTGGTCCTGAGCCCGGTGTAGGCTGTGCTGGCCGCGGCATTATCGTGGCGCTGGAAAAGCTGCGTTCACTGGAGGTGCTGACGGACGAGGACCTGATTATGTATGACGTTTTAGGTGACGTAGTCTGCGGTGGCTTTGCCGTGCCTATCCGCGAAGGCTACGCAACCGATATATATATTGTTTCTTCCGGTGAGCTGATGAGCCTGTATGCTGCCAACAACATTGCCAAGGGCGTTAAGCGCTTTGCTATGCGCGGCGGCGTGCGTCTTGGCGGCATCATCGGCAACGGCCGCAATACGCCGAACGAGCAGCAGCTGCTGCAGGAATTTGCCAAACGCCTGCACACGCAGCTGATTGCTTTCATTCCGCGTGACGTTATCGTCAACAAAGCGGAAAACAATCGCCAGACGGTGCTGCAATATGCACCGGAAAGTGCTCAGGCCGGTGTTTACCGCCAGCTGGCGCACGATATCTGGCATAATGAAAACATGGCTATTCCTACGCCGATGAGCTTTGAGGAGCTTGAAAAGCTGGTGGCCGAATATGGCAATTAAAACAAGACGCTTTTACAGCGCACGCAAAAGCTGCAGCTGCAGTATGCCGGGCGTGTGGCGCGCTGTTGCCTATATGGACGGCGCTGTAGTAGTTTTTCACAGCCCGCGTGCCTGTGCTCATGTAGCACGCACAATGGATATAAATTCCCAATATCGCACACTTTCCGAGAATGAGCGCGAGCAATGGGGCTCTGTGCCGCTGCTCAGCAGCCAGATGCAGGAAAAGGACGCAATTTTCGGCGGTGCGGCGCGTTTGGAAAAATGTTTGCGCTTTGCTATTGAAACCTATAAGCCCAAATGCCTGATGATTGCCAATTCCTGCGTGGCTGGTGTTATCGGTGACGATGTGGAATCCGTGGCACGCGAGGTGGAGGAGGAATATAATGTTCCTATCCTTACTGTGGAATGCTGCGGCTTTTTGGGTGCGGAATATTATGACGGATATTTTGAAATTACGCAAAAGCTGTTGGAGCGCTTTGTGAAGCCTTGCACCAAGCAAAAGGACAGCGTGCTGCTTTTAGGCGATAACGGTGGCCCGTGGGGGCATTATGCGAAAGAGGTTACGCGGATTCTGCAGGAATTCGGCGTAGAGGTCATCGGTCAGTTCCCCGGCTATATGGCTATGGATGAGCTGGAAAAGGTGGCGTCTGCCGAATATGCTGTTGTGCTTGGCGGCAGGGGGCAGACGCATATCGGCTTGCGTAAGGTTGCAGAGCAGCTGGAGGAAAAATACGGCACACATTATCTGGCCGATATTTATCCTGTCGGCTGGCAGGAAACGCAGGACTGGATTATCAGCATCGGCCGTATGCTGGGGCATGAGGCACTGGCTCAGCAGGTGCTCAAGCTGGAGCAGCAGCGCTTAAATGAGCAGCTGCAGCATTTTCTGCCGGTGACGGAAGGCAAGAAAACAGTGCTGTGCATCGGCCGTATCCTAAGATATTTTCACCCGGGGAATATCCTGCAGACTATCAAGCTTTTGAGCTTGAATCTTACTGGCATTATTTTACTGGATTCCTATGACGGTGATGAGCGGGAAGCGATGCTGAAGGTTGTGCAGGAAAACAGCGATGTACCTGTATATACTACGGCTGAGGGTGAAAAGCTGGTAGCAGATGCGGACATCGTGCTGACAACGCATGAGCTGCAGAATAAGGAAGCACGCCAGATTTTCCTGCCAATGCTGCCGCAGGTTGCTGTTGCCGGTGAAGTCAAAATGATGCAGGGAATCTATCAGAGTCTGTGCAGCAGACTGAAGGGAGGCGTGCGCTATGTCTGAAAAGCAAGGCTGGGGCAATATCTGCGAGCGTGTGGATACCTGTGCGCTGACAGGTGCAGGTGCCTTTTTTGCTGCTATTGATAAGAGTGAGGTTTTGATTAACGGACCGTTGTGGTGTTATTTTTATGCTTTACGCCATCTGGAAAAGGCGCGCCCCGATATGTATACGCGCTTTTTTGGTTCACAGCCTGACAATAACGCTGTTATTTATGGCTCCGAGGAATATGTAACGCAGGAGCTGCAGCGCATGCTGGAGGATGGTCACAAGCCGTCGGTACTGCTTTTGGAAAGCAGCTGCTCGCTGAGCTTAATCGGTGATGACCTGGCAGGCATGGCGCGCAAGCTGCAGCTGCCGTTCCCCGTAGTTACACTGGACAGCGGCGGTATGGTCGGCGGCTTTGCCGAAGGTTACGCTAAGGCTGCCAAGAAGCTGTTTGCGCAGCTGTTGCCGCAGACTGCGACAGCAAAGCCCTTGGCAGTCAATATTTTGGGACAGTCGGAATTTTATCTGCAGGGTGCTGCCGATACGCAGGAAATAAAACGCTTACTGCAGCTGGCAGGCTATGAGGTGTTTTGCACTCCCGGCTGCGAATGCACGCTGGAGGAGCTGGAGCGTTTGCCGGAGGCTTCGCTGAACATTGTTACCAATGCGGAGCTGGGACTGCCGCTGGCAGAATATCTGCAGAAGCAATACGGCACGCCGTATATTTTTTCCGGTCTGCCTTACGGTGTACAGGGAACGCTGCGCTGGCTGCAGCAGATCAATGCGCAGCTGCCGGCTCCTGCGTTGGATAAGGTGACGGCAGAAGCACAGGCGCAGGATAATTATTTGCTGAGCCGTAATAATGAAGCGATTGCGCTTTGGGGCAGCATGTGGTTTGACAACGTGCTCGTCAGCGCGCCTGCTACACAGGCGCTGTGCCTCGCACAGACGTTGCGCACGGAATGGACTGATATCGGCAGGCTGACGGTTATCTGCCAACAAGCGCTCAAGGACGCGCCTGCCTGCGACACCGCAGAGGCGATTTATACTGTTGGCGTGGACGATGCTGCCATCAGCGAATATTTTAAAACCTGTGACAATGTACTGCTGCTGAGCAGCAGCAGCGAAAGCTCGGTCCTTTACCGCAGAAAGCAGTGCCGCTTTGATGCCTGCAATATCTGCTATCCTACGAATGATGAGGTGTTTATTACCAAGCAGCCGATGGTAGGCCTGCAGGGCAGTGCTTACATGCTGGAGCGACTGTGGAATTGCTTTATCCGCAGGAAAAAGAATAAAGTAGAGTAGGTGGTCTATGAAAAAGCTATTGATGATTATAAGCCTGTTGCTTTTGGTATTTACTGCAGGATGCAGTAAGCAGCAGGCTGGCGATGTTCCTGCTTCGCCGGCGGCGGATGTGGCCTATAGCGTTACGGACGATGCCGGACGGACGCTGCATTTTGAGCATAAGCCGCAACGGATAGTTTCGCTTACCTATGGTACGGATGAAATCCTTACTGATTTGGTTGATATCAAACGTATTATGGCCTACAGCCGTTGGGCGGGCGACAGCGAAATCAGCTTTATTACCAAGGAGCAGGCTTATACCGTGGGACGCAAGGTGCCGGAAAATACGGAAGCTGTTTACGCCCTGCAGCCTGACCTTGTCGTTGCTTCAACAGCCACCTCCAGTGATTTGGTCCGCAGTCTGGAGGGCTTGGGCGTGCCTGTATATATAGCGCGCAGTCCGCATAATTACAAGGAGATGTGCGACAAAATCCGCGGCATAGCTGCAGCGGTGGGCGAAAAGCAGCAGGGGGAGCTGATGGTGCAGAAGATGGACACGCACCTGCAGCAGCTGCAAAAACGCTTGCGCCAGATTCCGTCAAGCCAAAGGCGCGTTGCCGTCGCCTTTAATTTTACCTCTGCCATGGGGCGTAGAGGAGATTTGCTCGACAGCATGCTGACGATGGCGCATGTAATCAACGGCGCGGCCATTGTTGCCGATGAAAACAAGAGCGAGCATGGTATGCCTGCTATCAGCAAGGAACAGGTGGTACGCATAAATCCGGATATTTTTATGCTGCCAACCTGGAATTATAACAATAAACAGGATGTGCAGGGTTATGCTTATGCCGTAATGAATGACCCCGCTTATCGCGATGTCAAGGCTGTACGCAACAAGCAGATTAAGTTTGTTTCGGACAAATACCGCTATGTTGCCAGCCAGCATATTGTCGATGCTATTGAAAACATCGCGCATGCTGTATATCCGGAAATTTTTTGAGGAAGTGTGTTTGTAGATGATTATTAAACGTGAACGGAGTCCTTTGGCTATTATTCTTTTAGCAGTTCTCTTAGTTGTTATTGCCTGTGTATCTCTGACCTTCGGCCAGATAGATGTGCCTGTAGGTAAGGCGTTGGCTGTTATCGGCACTCAGCTGAATCTGCCCGGCTTTACCGAGGCTGATTACAGCAGGGAGCAGCTTGCCGTTATTTGGTATATCCGTCTGCCGCGTATGCTGGTAGGCGTGCTGGTTGGTGCGGCGCTAGGTATTTCCGGCGCTGTAATGCAGGGTATCTTCAGCAACCCGCTGGCTGATCCCGGTCTTATCGGTATTTCTTCCGGTGCTGCTACCGGCGCCGTGCTGTCTATTGCTTTAGGTGCAGCCTCCGGCAGCATGTTTGCTATGCCGGCCTTTGCCTTTTGCGGCAGTATCTGTGCTGTGTGTCTGACGGTATTTTTGGCGATGCGCAATGGTAAAATACCTGTTATGACGCTGCTTTTGGCAGGTGTTGCCGTAGGTATGCTTTTGGGCGCGATTACCTCTGGCCTGCTCACCTTTATGAACGAGCAGAAGCTGCAGCAATATCTGTTCTGGATGGTCGGCGGTCTTGATTATCGCCGTTGGGAGCACGTATATCTGGCAATGGGACCTGTGCTGTGCGGTATTGTGATTATGTGCATGCTGGCACGTCACCTGAACATTCTGGTGCTGGGCGAAACAGAAGCCAAAGCCGTTGGTATGCCTGTTACCGCTTTCCGCATGGGTTTGCTTTTCGTAGCTGCTATGACTACTGCTACCTCCGTTTGCGTCAGCGGCAATATCGGCTTTGTCGGCCTAGTTATTCCGCATATGATGCGTATGCTGATTGGTCCTGACCATCGAGTGCTTTTGCCTGCCAGCGCACTTGGCGGCGCAGCCTTTTTGGTATTTTGTGACTCGCTGGGACGCATTATTATGCCGCCGGCAGAGGTGCGTGTAGGCATTATGACAGCGTTCTTAGGTACGCCGTATTTCCTGTATCTGCTGCGCAGAATGCAGAAGCAGTTCTTTTAAGATGAGGTAGAGATTATGAAGGTTATTTTCTTGACGAATGTTATCCGCCGCATGGGCATGATGCAGCAGACTATGGAAAAGCTGCAGCAGGAGGGCAAGCTGGATAATGCCTGCGCCTGCCGCTGGATTACCGATGCGACGGTTTGGGAGGATAAATGGCACAAGGAGCTTGCCGGCTCCAAGCTGGTTATTATGAAATGGATGGGTACAGGTCTGGACACACCGTTTCTGCAGCGCTGCGTCAGCCTGCTGAAGAAGCTGCGCCTGCCCTTTTATATTGATGCTGCCGGCAGCAAGGAGGGCGAGCTGGCGCAGGGACTGACACCAGAGCAGCTTGCAGTTATCAAAAAATATTGCATGTTTGGCGGCGAAATCAACTATTACAATCTGTGGCAATATCTGCAGCAGCTGTTGCAGGGCGAAGCAATTACAGTCGATGAGCCGAATCCGATTCACTGGTGCGGTATTTATCATCCGCGGGCGAAGAAGGTTTATACTGATTTAGCCGAATATCAGCGTGATTTTTGCGTCAGCGGCCGCCCGACAGCAGGTATTCTTTTTTACCGCGACGAATGGGTGTGGGGCGATTTGACCTACCAGACTGCGATGATAAAGGAGCTGGAAGCACAGGGCGTCAACGCTGTCTGCGTGTTCAGCAACGGTATGCCGCTTGAGGAAATGGGCATGCCCAGTCTGACGCAGGTTTTCAACAGCTTCTTCTGTACTGCGGACGGTGTACCGGCAATTGATGTGCTGCTGAACGTGATGAAGTTTTCCATGACTACCGGTGGTTCGATTAACCTGGACTATCTGAAAAAGCTTAACGTGCCGGTTTTGGCTGCTTATACGACAATTGCGCCCTTCGAGGAATGGAAGGACAGCTTTGAAGGCATGAACGCGATGGAGGTTTCTATCAGCGTTTCCCTGCCGGAATTTGATGGCATCATTCATGGTGTGCCTGTAGCACATAAAAAAATTCTGGAGAACGGTGATGTACGCTATCTGCCGAATACGGAGCGTGTAAAGCGCATGGCTTCCAAGGCGAAGAAGTGGGCGATGCTGCGCCACAAGGCCAACAGCGAGAAAAAAATTGCGATTATCTTCCATAACTATCCGCCGCGTAATTCCAACATCGGCAGTGCCATAGGCTTGAATACCATTGAAAGTATCCGTCGCGTGCTGGCTGCTATGCGCGAGCGTGGCTATAAGGTTGACTGGATTCCAGAGGACACGAAGGAATTTATCAAGCTGCTGACGGCCAATGCCACCAATGACCGCAGCATGCTGACAGAAAAGCAGGTTGAAGCGGCCAACAAGCTTACGGGTGCAGAATATAAAGAGTTCTTTGCGCTGATGGATAAAAAGGTGCAGGAGCAGCTGGTGAAGGACTGGGGCGAAGCGCCGGGCACTGTCATGGAATATGACGGCGATATCCTGGTACCTGGAACGATGAACGGTAATGTTTTCGTAACGGTACAGCCGCCGCGTGGTTTTGGCGAGGACCCGGAGAAGATTTACCACGATCCTTACGTTGCACCGACGCATCAATATCTGGCCTTCTACCGTTGGGTACGCGATGTGTGGCAGGCAGATGCCGTTGCGCATATCGGCACGCATGGCAGCCTGGAATGGCTGCCGGGCAAGAATGCCGGCCTGGACTGCAGCTGCTATCCTGATTTGTCGCTGGGTGATTTGCCGAATATTTATCCCTATAACATCACCATTACGGGCGAAGGTATTCAGGCGAAGCGCCGTGGCGCTGCCTGCCTGATTGAGCATCTGCCGGCACCGCAGACACAGGCGGGCGTGTACGACGAGCTGGAGGAGCTGGAAAAGCTGATGGACGAATATGTGCACTTCAGCAGCACGCAGCCGGATAATCTGCCGCGTCTGAAGGATTTAGTACTGGAAAAGGTTGCCGTGGCTAACCTGCAGGACGAGGTTGCTTATGACGAGGAGAAGCCTTTCGACGAATACGTGATGAATTTGCATAATTATATTACGGATTTGAAGAATATGGAGGTACACACAGGCCTGCATATTATGGGCCAGCCGCCGGAGGAGCAGCAGCTGGAGGATTATCTGTGGCTGCTGCTGCGCCTGGACAACGGCAATATCCCCAGTCTGACGCAGGCGATTGCAGCGCTGTATGGCTTTGATTATTACTATCTGCTGGAAAACAGCAGCCTTATATATGAACCGCTGAATATTACCTATGGTATGCTGATTGACCGCATCGCTGACCAATGCCGCGAGCTTATTCGTTGCCTGCAGCAGCGCGACTTTGTCAAGGAAGCAGTTGCCGATGCTATGCAGCTGCCCTGGGTGCAGCAGGCACCGGCAGAAAGCCGTGAAAAGCTGGAGCTTGTCTGCAACTATATTGTAGATACACTGTATCCCAATCTGCTTTTGACGAAGCAGGAAATTACCAATATGCTGCGTGGCTTTGAAGGCGAATATATCGAGCCCGGTCCGAGCGGTGCGCCCTCCAGCGGCGGTGCCGATTTGCTGCCGACAGGCCGCAACTTCTACGGTGTGGACCCGCGCTGCCTGCCAACTCCGGCGGCCTGGGAGATTGGCCAGACGCTGGGCGACCAGGTGGTAGAACGCTTTATCGCGGAAGAAGGCCATTATCCGGAAAATATCGGCATGGTTTTCTGGTCCGGCGCGAATATGCGCAGCCATGGACAGTGCATTGCTGAATTCCTCTATCTGATGGGTATCCGTCCCAAGTACCAGAGCGGCAGCCTGCGTATCAATGGCCTGGAGGTCATTCCGCTGATGGAGCTCAAGCGTCCGCGTATTGACGTTACGGCGCGTATCAGCGGCCTTTTCCGTGATACTATGCCTTCAGTAATGCAGGTGATGGATAAGGCAGTGCTGTTGGCAGCGGAGCAGGATGAACCCGATGATTTGAACTTTGTGCGTAAGCATATTCAGGAGGACAGCAAGGAGCTGGAGCAGCAGGAGGGCATGGACCACGCTGCTGCATGGCGTCAGGCAGCCTTCCGTGTCTTTGGCGATGCGCAGGGAACCTATGGTGCAGGCGTAGCGGCGCTGCTGGAAAGCAAGAACTGGGAAACAATTGATGATATTGCCGATGTTTATGTACGTTGGGGCGGTCATGCCTACGGCGGCAAAACTAAGGGCAAATTCCTGCCGCAGCAGTTCCGCAAGCGTATGGGCAGTTTGGATATCACGATTAAAAATGAAGATAACCACGAAACGAATATGCTCAGCAGTGATGACTATAACGCCTACCATGGCGGCATGATTGCCGCAGTCCGCTCGATTAAGGGCAGTGCGCCGCGCTCCTACTGCGGCGACAGCACCGACAGAACGCGCGTGACGATGCACAGCGTACAGGAGGAGGCGAAGCGTCTGTTCCGCAGTGAGGCTATCAATCCCAAGTTTATCAAAGGCATGATGCAGCATGGCTATAAGGGCGCTGCCGATATGGCCAACATGATTGCACATGGCTTCCAGTGGGATGCGACGAGCGCCGTTATGGAAGACTGGATGTACGAAAAATATGCCGAAAAATATACCTTTGACCCGGTAGTGCAGGAATGGCTGCGCGATGTGAACCCTTGGGCGCTGCAGCGCATGACGGAGATTCTGCTGGAGGCAGAGCAGCGCGGACTGTGGCAGGCGAAGCCGGAAACTAAAGAGGAGCTGCAAAAGCTCTATTTGGATATGGAAGGCGAGCTGGAGGACAGAGCAGATGAGCATTAAAATGTTGGTGCTGAGCCTGACCGGCCAGTGTAATTTTGCCTGCCGCTACTGCTATGCTGCCGAGCATGACCGCACTATGATGTCAGCTTCCACTGCTCTGGCAGCAGTTAAGCTGGCAGCAGCCAGCGGTGAACGCTTTGTGATTCAGTTCAGCGGCGGCGAGCCGCTGCTGAACTTTGCCTGCCTGCAGGCAGTGGCAGACTACGTGCATCAGGAAAAGCTGCCTGCCGTACTGCAGCTGCAGACGAACGGTTCTCTGCTTACCGATAAGATTGCGAAATACCTTTATAAAAACAAGGTGGCTATCGGCGTAAGCCTGGACGGCAGACCGGCGGTTAACGATAAGCTGAGGCTGAAAAAGAATGGCTACGGTGCAACCGGCGAAATCCTCAAGGGCATTGAGGTTTTGCGCCGCAACAATATTGCCTGCGGCGTAACCTGCGTAGTGACATCAGAAAACGTAGATACGCTGGAAGGTATCGTGGATTTTGCCTACTTTTTGGGCAACATCCGCAAAATCGGCTTTGACATCCTGCGTTGGCAGGGACGCGGACGCAATCTGCAGCCGCCTACGCCTGCAGCAATGCAGCAGGCTATGCAGCGCGTTTTTGCGCGCTGCGATGAGATGGCGAAGCTCACAGGAATGCGCATAGCGATTGCGCAGCAGGAGCGCGCGCAACTTTTGTGCAAGGATTGCAGTCTGACCTTCGGTCATTGTTATGCTATGAACGGTGAAGCAGCTTTTGTGGATGCCAAGGGTGATATTTACGCATGCTCCTCGCTAGTAGGCAATGCTGATTTTTACCTTGGCAATGTCTATAACGGTTTAGAGCCTGCTCTGATAGAAAAAACTAAGCAGGTGATTGCCGAATCAATGGATTTTTGCCGCCAATGCGATGATTTTAAATTGTGCGGCGGCGGTTGCTTCGCTCGTTGGTATGGCTTCGAGGACAAGTCTGCCTATGGCGCGGAATGCAGCATGAAACGTGAAGCGATAAAACGCATACAAAAGTAAAAAAACGTCAGCGTCGGGTACTTAACAAAGTATTTCGCTTCGCTGACGTTTCTTTATTAATAAATAACGAGTCTGATGCTGATTCTGATGACTAACAAGTATTTTCTACATATTTTTTGACAGCGCCAAGCTACTTAGAGTATCTTTTGCTTGACTATATTCCTAGTATATAGAATAAAATAAGAAAAGTGATTGTTTAGGATTTTCGGAGGCAGTATATGAAAATTGCTTTATGTCATTTAGAGCTCAGCTGTGGTCCGCAGGAACGCAATCTGCAGCTCTTGGAGCAGGCAGTGCGTATTGCTGCGGAGCAGGGAGCGGACTGGGTATTAACACCGGAGGTAGCAGTACAGGGATATTATTTTTATCGTATAGATGAAAACGCTGTAGTAGCACCCCAGCCGTCACCTGAATTGGAACCATTGCGTAATTTGTGCCGTGAATACAGCATTATTCTCTTTTTAGGCTGCAGCGAATATGATGTAGCCAGTGATAAGAACTTTAATAGCTGCCTGGTCTTCGGACCGGATGGCGAGCTGATTGGCCGTCATCGCAAGCTTTTTGGCGAGTGCTTGGGAGCAGAGGCCTGGGCACGCAAGGGCGACAGCTTCACTGTGCTTCCCTGCAGTGGCTTGCAGACAGGAGTGCTGGTGTGCGCTGACCTGTGGTTCCCGGAATATTACGAGGGCACTAAGGCGCAGGGTGCAGAAATAATTGTTGACATGGCTGCCTGGCCACCGACGCAGGTGTGCGGCAATCCGCTGCCCGCCTGGCTGCATGCATCTAAGGTAACTGATATGACGATAATTGTCTGCAACCAGACAGGTTCGCCGGAGTGGATGGATATGAGTGTGGGGCAAAGCGTGGTTATCGACCAGGGCGAGCTGAAGCTGGCCTACAGCGGCGAGCCTGCGGTACTGCTTTTTGATTATGATGCAGATGCCAAGCGTGTGCAGTCGATTGCCTATGATGTTCACTACATAAAGTAAGTAAAAAATACTCATAGCGGTATAACACTTTTGTTCTAGCCGTTGACGAGTGAATATTGACCAGATAAACTGATAGATGAGAGAAAGGTAGCTTTGCCGTGCGCCTGTCTTGAAAGTATAGAGGCGAATGGTTTGCTATAAATTTTTTTGAAGGTGGGTTTAGAGTATGAAAAAGGTTCAAAGCTTACGTAATGCTTTAATGGTGTCCTTGCTTGCAGGTACAACTGTAGTATGGGGGGGCACAGCGTTTGCAGCAGAGGATTTGCAGGAGTTCGCGCTTGATGATATGGTGGTAACGGCTACCAGAACCGAAAGCAAAATAGTTGATGTTCCTGTAAATACAACCGTTATTTCTGCAGAGAAAATTGCTGACAGACATTATCTGGATGTAGCTGATGTACTGAAGGATGTGCCGGGAGCGAATGTGCTGGACACTGGTGTTGGCGCTGGTGAAAAGAAAGTAGTTTTAAATGGCGATGACCGTGTTTTAGTATTAGTAGATGGCAAGAGAGTCAATTTTGATATGGGAGCAGCATCAGGTAGAAGCAGCTACGATTTGAAAATGTTGCCGGATGTCAGTCTTATTGAACGTGTTGAAGTAATTAAAGGTCATGGCGGTGCGCTTTACGGTAGTGATGCTGTAGGCGGTGTAGTTAATATCATCACTAAGAAGATGGATCACAGCTATGGTAAAGTTTCTATGGGCTTTGGTTCTCAACAGGCACGTGATGCAAAGGCTATGTACACCGTTAAAGAAGGCAAGACCGGTGTTATGGTTGCGGCTTCTAAATATAAGCAAGGCTATTATAAGTATAAGGATGTAGCTGATAAAACTACAAAACGTTGGAACAAGGATTCTGATTATGAAAATGAAAAGGTTTCCTTGAAGATTGCGCAAGAATTGACAGACACCAGCAATTTGGAATTCGAATATAATTACACTAAAGCTGATGGAAATGTTCCTTATGGTTATGCTACTACTCAATCCGACAAGAAAACTAATAATTTTGGCTTGAAATATGATTGGCTCTTGAAGGATAAGGATGCCGGTTATGTTCAGTTATATTATAATAAATATAAATTCTTGAGCTCCAGTACTCTTGAAGAAAAAGATAAGGGCTTTGAAGTACAGCAAGCCATTACAGCTTCTGAAAATAATAAATTGGTAGTAGGTGCTTCTTACCGCAATGCCGAAGCTTCTAATGATGGCAGAAATTATGCTGCAAAATATAATGAAAAAATAAACAATAAAGCTATTTTTGTAAGTGATCAATGGGAATTTATACCTAGCTGGACTTTGGATACTGGCGTACGCTATGATAAGCATAGTACCGCAGGCAGCAAAACTACCTGGAGTGCAGGACTGAACAAAAAAATTGATGAAAACAGTCATGCATATTTTAATTGGGGACAGGTTTTCAAGGCTCCTACATTAGATGACTTGTATTACAATGTTCCAGGAATGACTGGTAATCCTGACTTAAATCCCGAAAAAGGTGACACCTGGACTGTTGGTTATGGAACCAGAATTGCTGATAAGACTGATGTTAATATCAGTTATTTCCAAAGTGATTTGGAAGATGCCATTGCTTGGTCTAACAAGTCTGGTGCATGGCATCCGGAAAACGTGAATAAACAAAAGAAAAATGGTATGGAATTAAGCATTAACCATGAATTGAACGATAACTGGAATTTAGAAGCATCCTATACTCATGTACGCGTAAGAAATGATAATAATGGTAGTGGATATGTTCGTGATGCTAACTATATTCCTAATATGTATCGCTTTGGTGTTCGCTATCACGATGACCTGTGGAATGCTGATTTGTTCCTGCGTGGCGGCAGTGGCGCAGATAAGAGTTCCTATGTTGACAGCAAATACATGACTTTGGACATGTCTGTGGCATATAAAGCAACGAAAGACCTTTCCTTCTATGCTAAGGGTTACAACCTCTTTAACAAGGCTTATGCTGAAAGTGCTGGCGTTAATGGCGGTACCTACTCCTATCCTGCACAGGGCAGACGCTTCATCATCGGCGCAGAATACACCTTCTAACCACATAACATTTTAACCCTTAAGGCGGCGCACTGCGCCGCCTTTTTGACGTGTGGGAAGGGAGAGTGCAAACAAAAAGCCGTGCGCGTAGCGCACGGCAGTAAAGACAAATGCATATTTAATGTTTAAACATTATTAAGCTCTGCTTGCAATTCCTGAATCTTGCTCAAAGGCAGGTTAGTAAATTCCGCAATATCTTGAAGCGAATTGTTTCCTTTTAAAAGCATACGTTTTGCTGCAGCGTAGTTGGCGCTAACTTCACCTTCAGCTCTACCCTCAGCTTTACCCTCGCTAAAAATTCTTTCAGTAAATTCACACATGGCGGCTTTTCCCTCCTTTGTAGACTTTAGATAATTGACATGTTTAGATAATTTTCCCTGACTTAAGTCATTTGCTTCCGCAGTCTTAAAATACTGCATTAATTTGGCAATTGAAGAGCCATCATTAACTTCTGCGTTAACGTAATACATATGCAGACCATCATCGTATGTCATTGGTAAATTATTAAGGCGCTTGGTTACATTGTAACAGGTACAACCTAAATGCCAAATATCAGGCTCGGTTATGTAAAACATATATAAATCGGGAACGCTTTTATATTTTTTGTCCTTGCCCTTTGGCAAATAGCTACCAATGATGCTCGAAGAATAGTACAGCAAGCGTCTGGCATGGTCAATTTTACCATCGCTTTTTTGAATTTCCATTTCGTAGAGCTTATTGTTTGCATCTTCTACAAGAACATCCATAATAATATCCTTGGATGCAAATTTGTTAATGACCATTTGAGTACGATTTTCCTTAATGACCAGTGAATCGATGCCGGAAAGGATACGTAAAACATGTTCGCAGGCACCTGAATCAGTAAAGACCATTTTAGCCATTGCATCACTGAATAGGTTCAGTTGTTTGGCCTTTTCAATAAGCCTTTCGCGATTGCGGATGAGGCTTTCTGGGTATTGTTTGGAACTCATACTTTCCTCCTTTAATTATAACACACAAGTCATGAAAAATATATAAGATGGTAGGACTGGCTTAATTTGCAATAGGAAGAGATATAAAAAAAGGCGTTTGCCGAAAGCTCGACAAACGCCACTGGTTCTCACAACCAGGCATGACCTCCGTTGGAAAACGGCTACCCATGCAACTGAAATAATTATAACATACAAATGAAATAAAAACAAGCGTTTATTTTCTCTTTTGCTTTGCTTTACTCTTGACTATCATAGCGCTATATACTTTATAATATAAATTGTTGTATTGTCGCATATATGTCAATACTGCTGAAATAAAATGATGAGAATAGAGGCATGAAGCATGAAGAAAATTTTTTGTTTACTGCTGTTGCTGCTGCTTTTAGTCACAGGCTGCGGACAAGGCAGCGGCGATAAAGACGCTGCCGCAGACGGCAGCTACACTGTGACTGACGAGCACGGAACAGTGACTACGTTTAAGCAGGCACCGCAAAAGGTACTGACGCTGGCGCTCAGCAGCGATGGCATAGTTATGGGCTTGGGCATGGAAGATAAATTGGTTGCCGTCAATTATCTTGCCGATGACCCGGTAAGCTCCAACCTTGTAGAACAGGCTAAAAAGATTCAGCACAAAATCAAAAAACCTTCGGCAGAAGAGGTGTTGGCGCTGAAGCCGGACGTAGTCTTTGCCTACGATTGGAGCGACATGAACCGCGTCGAAAATTTGCGCAACCTGGGCATGAATGTCATCGTGCTCAAGGGACCGGCGACTATTGAGGATGTCAGGCATAACGTGCGCACTATTGCTAAAGCCATGCACGCCGATGCTAAGGGAGAAGAGCTGGTGAAGCTGATGGACAGCAGACTGGCGCAGGTGAAGCAGCAGGTGGCGGCGCTTAAGCTGCAGCAACCCAAGAAAATCGTACTTGTTTCGCTGATGAGCTCCTACGGTGGCGAGGGCTGTATCTTTGACGATATGTGCAAGGAAGCAGGTGTTATTAACGGTGTTTCGGCTGCAGGAATCAAAAACGGCCAGCAGGTTACGAAGGAAATGCTGGTGAAGATAAATCCTGATTTGCTGATAATGCCGGTTTATAATGACCATGGCAATTTTGATATCAAGAAATATAATCAGGAATTCCTGGAGGATCCATCGCTGCAGACTATGCGCGCTATTAAAGATAAGCAGCTGTTTTATCCCAATGAGGGTTATATCTATAATTGCTCACAGGACGTTGTCTTTGGTGTGCAGGAAATTGCCCATGCTGCCTACGGCGAGGCCTTTGCTATGCAGGGAGTGCAGCATTTAAGGGTAAAGTAAATAGCGTAAGATTAAAAAACTGCACCAGCCAGCATCAAATACGATACAGGCTGGTGCAGTTTTTAATTTTCATCTGGTTCAACCCGCAGGGAAATCTGGTAGATATATTCTTCAGGCTCAGGTGTCATCCAGTGATTTTTCAATGGCATAATATAAAGATTGTCTACAGCATGCAGCTTATTGCGTTGCATATAAGCTTTAAATAGCTCTGCCAGCTCTTTTACATGCTTGCGGAAGGTTCCCTGAAAGCGTTGCGTCATATAGAGTCCGGCGGGGCGGGTGTAGCATTCCATTTTGCCGTGATAATCGGGATTCACGCTGGAAAAGTAGGCCAGCGGACGGCTGTATTCACCAGCTAGAAAGGCATCTTTGTCTGCCAACCAGCCGACAGCCTTTTCCTTAAAGTGCTCCTTGGAAAAAACCTTCAGGTTATGCTTGGCAAGAATTTTAATGCTGTCGTTACCGCTGCATTCCGGCGGTACGGTGCTTAACAGAAAGCGCTTGCTGCGACGGAAGGTAACAGTTATCTGGTCAAGCCGGCTTTCGCGGATTTTATCCAATTGTTGAAAAACAACGTGGATGTTTTTGCGGATTTTTTCATTGTGCGCGATAATCTCCTCACATTCGCGGTCCTTGGCCTGCAAAAGCGCCTGCAGTCGGTCAATGCTGCGCTCAGCAAGGTATTCCTTGATTTTGGAGATGGGGATTCCCAGCTTACGCATGTTTAAGATGATTTCGAGGATTAAATACTGCTTGAGGGAGTAATGGCGATAGTTGTTTTCAGAAATAAACTCCGGCGACAGGACACCCATTTTATCGTAGTAAAGCAAGGTCTGCTTCGGCAGCTCAAAGAGCTCTGCCAGCTCGCCTGCGGTATAGTATAGCTTTGGATTTTTGCTCATGATGTATCACCTTGATCTTTTTTAACACGATATAATGCATAATGATTACGACTATTATAACATTTATTCGACTGTTAGTGAAGGAGGAGAAAAGAGAATAGGTGCTTGTAGAAAAATTTTTCCTTGACTGTATGAACAGTATATAGTTTAAGATAGTACAAGTTTAGTAATAGAACAGGACTACGAAAGACTAGCTGTTCTAAAACTAACTGTTCTTCAGAAAGGATGTATGAGTAAATGAAAAATGCAAAAGTTTTAAGTAACGCTATTTTGATGTCAATGCTCATGAGCACAAGCGTGCTCTGGGGGGGGACGGCGTTAGCTGCTGAAGATATTCAGGAATATGCGCTGGACACGATGGTTGTAACTGCAACCAGAACAGAAAAAACTGTACAAGATACACCTGCTAATGTTACTGTAATTACGCAAAAGGAATTGAAGGATAGCGGATATCAATCTGTATTCCAAGCTGTACGTGAATTATCTCAGGCAAACTGCCATACCTATCAGGAAGATGGTGGCGACTACGGCGGAATGATGTCAAGAATTCGTGTGCGTGGTATTGATGATGGTACCTTGGTATTGGTAAACGGTAATCCGTCTAACTATATGAATCATGCTACGCTTAATACAGTTCCGATGGATCAAATTGAAAAAATCGAGATTGTAAAAGGTTCCAACTCGGTATTGTATGGTCCGCAAGCTATGGGCGGCGTTATTAATATCATTACTAAAAGACCGGCAAAAACAGGTGAAGTGAAGGGTAGTGTTATTGGCGGTATCGGCAGTAACAAAAAGCTTGCAGGCGCTAACATTCAGACGGATGTGGTGAATGTAGGTTACAAGAAAACATGGAATAAAGATTTCAATGATGCAGTTATACCGGGTAATACCGGTTTAGGTACTGCAATCAATATAAAAGATAAATCTTCTGACCAATTTTATCTTGATGCACAATTAGCTAAAGATTTAACCTTTAGCTGGGGACGAAACCATAGTGAAGTAAAATATCAAACTGGTAGTTACAAAAACTTCGTTCCGGTGATGAACAAATTATCACAATATAACAGCACATATAATAGCTATGCATTAGCATATGACAACAAAGATACTGGTTGGAAAACTGTTTTAGGCTATAATACAATGGATTTGAGTTGCCTGCCACTTAAAGGTTCTTCTTACAGTAAGTATGATGGCTATAATGCAAACTTTGATTTGCAAAAAAAGTTTAATTTGAAAAATAATGATAGTTTAATTTTGGGTGTTAATGCCAATAGAGAATCCATGGAAACTCAAACAACTGCATTTAACAAGGCTGGCAGAAACAGCTTTTCTGCATACCAGTCTTGGGATGTGCACACCAGTGATGCATTTGAACTGATACTTGGTTTGCGTGAATATTATATAGGCAGTAATCAATATTATGACAGTGATTTCCAGCTGTTACCGCAGGTGCAGGGTGTTTATAAAGCAAATACTGTTTCGAATTATTACTTTAATGTAGGTAAATCTTTTGAGATGCCGGCTATTAATAGTACTTTCTACTATAATTCAAATTATGCCATTAATAGCGCCTTGAAGCCGCAATCCGGTTGGACCTATGAATTAGGTTATAAGGTCGATGATGGTACAACAGCATTTACAGCTGATGTGTTCCATATGAAGATTAAAGATAAATTCTTCTGGGATAAAGATGCTAACGATAACAATATTATGCGTAACCGTGATGAATGGGAAAATACCGGTTTGGAATTGAATTATAAGCAAAAGCTTGACGAAAACTGGACAGCAAGTATTGGTTGGACTTTGCAAAATCCGAAAGCTTGCTCTAAAGGAGTATGGTCTCAGGATACCGCTAAGAATATTCTTAACTTAGGAGCTGATTTCAACAAGGGTAAGTTTGTATGGAATACCAGACTCTTTACATATCTTGATAGAGAAATAGCATATTATAATGCAGCTCATAGTAGCAGTAAAATCAAGGATCATCACTTAAAGAACAGTGTTGACCTTTCTATGACCTTATCCTATATGCCTACTTCCAAAGATACTTTGAGATTGAGTGCTGCAAATCTGCTTGATAGAGATGATGCACTTAACAATTATGAGTATGTTACAATGCCTCGCAGCGTTCTCTTCACTTATGAGAGAAGCTTCTAATCAGCCCCTAACCTTATTCATATACACTTAACTCCAATGAGAAAGGCGGAGCAGAGCAAAATCTGTTCTGCCTTTTTCATATGCCAAACTGCTATAACTTGCTTATGTCGAAAGCTACTGTTCGTGCTATAATAGCTATACTGAAGGAAAATAAAGGATGAAGAAAATATGCAAAAACAAAAATATCAAAAGCTAATAACAGCGTTGCTGCTGTGCCTGAGTTTACTTTTAATAGTTGCAGGCTGCAGCAGTGATAATACGGCAAAATCGAACAGTACTGCAGCCTATACTGTTACGGATTCGCAGGGGCATAAGCTGTATTTTAAAGAAAAACCCCAGCGCATTATATCTATGTCTATAAGCACTGATGAAATCCTCATTGACCTTGTACCAAGCAGTCGCATTGCTGCCTTCTCACGTCTGGTGGACGACCCGGGGATATCCAATATTGTAGAGCGGGCGCAGAGTGTGGGCAGCAGAGTAGATGGCCAAAGCTCGGAGGCAATTATGGCGTTGCACCCTGATTTAATATTGATACCGGATTTTGTTAAGCCGGAGGTTATTCAGTCGCTACGCGATATGAACCTGCAGGTTTATGTTTATAAAACACCCAAAAGCTTTGAAGATGTGCGCCAGTGCATACGCCTCTTGGGCGAGGCTGTGGGCGAAAAGGAACGCGGCGAGATGATGGTTACTGCGATGAATGAGCATCTGAAAAAGGTGCAGGAAAAAATTGGCAACATTCCCAAAGAAAAGCAGAAGCGCATTGTTTTTATGCGCAGCAACGGTGCCTACTACAGTCCGGAGGCTTCGTTTAACGATGTCTGCAGATATGCGCAGGTGCGCAATGCCTTGGAGGAGCTGCATTATGATAAGCCTGGTATCGTCAATCAGGAGGCCGTGGTTCAGCTCAATCCGGAGGTGTTTTTGCTCGCAGGCTGGAATTATGACGGCCAGCATGATCCGAAGCAGATGGAGGAGGAGCTGTTGAACAATCCCGGCTATCTGACTACGGACGCAGTGAAAAACAGAAAGGTCTATACAGTGCCGGCGAAGCATGTATTGTGCGTGTCGCAGTATATTGTCAACGCTGTGGAGGACTTGGCGGACGCTGTATATAGTGAATAAAATTATCAATGACGTCGGTGAGCGGTGAAATGCTGCTTGCCGACTTTTTTTGTTAATGTTGTCAAATAGTTGCCAAACTTGTTGACTAGTTGCCAAAAAGTTGCTAAACTGCGTCAGAGTTTACATAATAATTGGCAAAATGCTAGAATAGTTGCTAAAAATTTATTATTCCATGTCCCAAATTGTACAACCGATGATTGATGAAGGCAAAATTGCTTTGACGCTTATTGATAAGCCTAAAAGCTCCAAGCAGAGATATGTGAGAAGATAATAATTTAGTATGCAATGTCAGGTATGGCGGATTAATTCCGTCCTGTTTCTTTATATAAAAGCGTAATTACTCTTAGTAAGAAAAATAATTTAATAAAACGCTTGACTGTATGAACACTATACTGTTTAGAATTAACGAAGCATAGTTGCTGGGGCTGCGTTATGGCAGGCTTTTTTGTGAATTATATTGCTGAGTATGGACTGTAAAGGAAGGATGAGTATTTTGAAGAAGATCAATTATCTTGGCAGCACAGTGATGCTGTCTGTTTTATTGGGTGGAGTTACGCCTGCTGCTTTTGCAGACAGTATGCCGGAATATTCTTTGGATACAATGGTTGTTACGGCAAGCCGCACAAGTGAAGAAGAATTTAAAGCAAATGCAAATATTCAAGTAATTACACGCAAGCAGATAGAAGAACGTCATTTTGACAATATTAGCCAAGCTTTGAGAGATATTCCTGGGGTATTTATTGCACATTATGGTTCTAATGGAGAGGGTTCTATTTCTAATAACCTTTATATTAATGGCTCTTCTAATGTTGTTGTTTTAATTGATGGACAACGCGCAAATATTAATGGTAGTTGTGGTACTGCGGGAAAAATGGCTTTAGCCGAAATTAGCAATATGGAAGGTGTTGAAAAAGTAGAAATTTTAAAGAGTTCTGCGTCTACTTTGTATGGTTCTGATGCTCAAGGTGGTGTTATTAATATTATCACAAGAAAAATTAAAGATGGTGAGTCAAAAAGTAAAATAACGGCTATAACAGGCAGTTATGATAGAGAACAATATAACTTCTCGCATAGTGGTAGTAAAGATGGGTTTTATTGGAATATTTCTGCTCAAAAGAAACGTACGGGAGACTATAAAGACGGATGGGGTAGAAAAATTGTAGATAAGTTAGATGCTACAAATAATACATATAAAATAGGGAAACGTTTTAATGATAATGCAGAGTTGTTTGTAAATTATATGACATATAAATCTGATTATGTTATCACTAATAGTGGTTGGAGTGCACCTGATATTACACCTGGTACAAGAGATAATTCACGTTTTGAGACTGTTTATAATCAAAAAGTTAATAATAATTTAGAAAACAACTTATCTTATTTTAGAAATAGAAACAAGGGACAGGAAAAGGATTATTTTAAAGTCAATGACTTTACTACAGAGGGTTTTAGTGATCAATTAACTTACAAAGATGGTAAACATACTATAGTAAGTGGCATTGATTATTATAGGGATAAAGTTAATTTGTATAAAAATAAATCCGCTAACACAAGCGGTGTGAAAATTAGCAACAAATCATTTTTTGTGCAAGATGAATGGACATTTAATGATAAATGGAAATTCACTAGCGGCTTAAGAATGGACGACCAATCTAGATACGGACGTGCGAATACACCTAGCTTTGTTTTGGGTTATAGTCCTAGCGATAAAATTAATGCTTATTTTGGTTATAAACGTTTCTTTACAGCGCCTTACATAGCTCATTTGTATAGCGCTGTTTATGGTAATCCTGATTTAAGAGCAGAACGTGGTACCTCGTTAGAAGCTGGTATGAATTTCATTATTGATGATACAACTACTGGTAGCTTAAATGTTTTTAAACGCGACTCAAATGATGCTATGGCTTATGATGCTACACCTACTGCAACTCATCCAAAAGGACAATATGTAAATATTGCTCAAGAACATGCAAGAGGTGCTTCTTTAAGATTAAACAAAATCTTAGGAAATGGTTTCAGTGCTAATGTTGGTTATAACTATTTATATATTAAGCCAGATGCCGGCAAAGCACCTAACAGAAATGGTGCAATGCCAAGAAGTAACTTTAATTTAGGTATGAATTACAAAAGCAGTAAATTTGATATAGATTTAGCAGGTCGTTTGACCGTTGGCAAAGCTCAGAACAGATCTAAAAACCAAACAATTGGTAAATCGTTTAGAACATATTGGGTTTGGGATAGTGTTGTTAACTACAAACCGACAAAAACAATAAATATTTTTGGTAGAGTTAACAATATATTTAATAGAATGTATACTGAGACAAGCTATGAATTGAATCCTAACGATAAATGGTTCTCAGCACCGGGCAGAAACTTTGAATTAGGAGTAGAGTATAGTTTCTGATAGATTAAGGCAGCTAACACTCCCGAAAAAGTGGGGCGGATTCATTCCGTCCTGCTTTTTCATATAACAGAAAAATGAGGTGAAACTATGTGGAAGAATTTACTGCTGCTTTTACTGCTGCTGGCATTTTGTGCAGCAGGCTGTCAAAAGCAGGACGTTGAAAAAACAAGCGGAGCAGCCTATCAGGTAGTTGATTCGCAAGGGACTGTAATAAAATTTTCCCAAAAGCCCCAGCGGATTATGACAACACATTTTAATCTGGATAATATTGTAATGGGACTTGTTGATGAAGAGCGTGTTGTTGCACTTTCTAAATCAATGTATGATGCTTCGGTATCTTACATAAGTACTGAGGCAATAAAAAAGCCTACAAAATTAAATTATGATTTTTCTTCAGAGCAGGTTCTGGCGCTCAAGCCGGATTTAATAATTGCCCGTGAAAGCACCGGAGAAAACCGCATTCAGACTTATCGTGGTATGGGAATACCTGTATATGTTGTGAGCAATGCGAATAATGTGGAAGAAATTAAAAAGCAGATTCAGGATATAGGTCAGGCTGTCGGCGAAAAGGAGCATGCAGACAAGCTGTTGCAAAAAATGCAAAAACAGCTCGACTATATTAAAAACAAGGTGGATAGCGCTGGCGTGAAACCAAAAAGTGTGATGCTTGTTTCTAAAATGAACCATAATTACGGTGGTAAGGGATCTTTTTTTGATGATATGTGCCACTTTGCCGGGGTGAAAAATGCACCTGCAGAGATAGGGGTGCTCAACGGTCAGCTAATGGATAAAGAAATAATGCTACGTGCTAACCCGGATTACTTTCTGCTTTCACTGTCATGGGAGCTTAAGCATGATAACAAGGACGGGTATAAAAAGGAATTTTTGGATGATCCTGCGTTGGCTAATCTGGAGGCGGTCAATAATAATCATGTCTGCTATTTGAAGGACAAGTATTTATATGCTTCCAATCAAAACTGCGTATGGGCGATTAAGAAGATTGCCAATCTTGCTTATGGAAATATATTTACTGATGAAGAGGAAGTTTTTCTTAAGGGATATTAGCAAATAAACCCAAAGTGCTTGACTGTATGAGAACTATATAGCGTAATATTATTTTATTGTGAGGGCGATGGTTGTTCGTCCTCATTTTTATGAAAGAATAGGAGTATCGATAATTTTCGGAGGTGAAAGAATGCAACAAATTTTATTTCTCACCAATATGGAGCAGACTGCAACCTATATGCAGGACGCATTGAAGCTGGCGCAGCAGACGCAAGAAGCTGTCGCGGGGCAAGTGCTGTATGTCCCAAGCGATACAGAGTGGACAAAGGATATGGAAAAGCAGATGCAGCAGGCGGAGGTAGTCATCTTCCCTTGGATGGGCACAGGACTTAGCACCAAGTTTCTGTCGGAATCATCATCATATCTGCTAGCCAACAAAAAGAAACACGTCTATCTGATGACCGGTAATCCGGAGGATATACTGCACGGCGGTCTGGCTGAGGAGGAGCTGAAGCGGATAAATGATTATTATAAATTCGGCGGTCTGCAGAACTGGACGAATTTGTGGCTGTGGTTGGCACAGCAGTTTTTGCAGGCAGCATGTAATGCGCCTGCTCCTGAGCTTTTGCCGTGGGATGGTATTTATCATCCGCGTGCAGCCAAGGTTTATGATGATGTGGATGAGTATCGCCGTGATTTTTGCAAGGACGGCAGACCTACGCTGGCCGTTGTCTTCTTTCGCAGTGACTGGCTATGGGGCAATACCGTTTTTGCAGATGCGGTAGTCAGAGAGATTGAAGCGCTGGGGTGCAACGCCTTATGCTTCTTCTCTACAAGCTCGCCTGACGCCGCAAGTGGCTGCGGCGGCTTTAAAGAAGCCTTAAGCAAGTACGTTTGCGCGGACGGCAAATGCTATGCCGATGTTTTCATCAACACTATAAAATTTTCCTTGTTCAGCATTCGCGCTTGTGCCTTGGATGATTTGACCAAGCTCAATATCACGGTACTGCAGGCCTATACCTTGTATCGTTCGTATCAGGAATGGTACGAAAACTTTGATGGCATGAGCGCCGTAGAGGTGGCGTACAGTGTGAGTCTGCCGGAGTTTGACGGTATTATCCATAGCTGCCCGGTAACTACGGTGGAGCGTGATGCTGAGGGCAAGCAGGTTACGCAGGAGATTGCGGAGCGCATGAATATGTTGGTGCGTAAGGCGAAAAAGCTGGCACTTTTGCGTATCAAGCCGAATGCCGAAAAGAAAATCGCTATTGTTTTTCACAACCATCCGTCGACCAATTCCAACATTGGCAGCTGTGCGGCGATTGACAGTATTGAAAGCGTGCGTTTGCTGCTGCAGGACTTGCGTGATGCAGGTTATGTCATTGACCATATTCCGGCGGACAGACAGGAGTTTATTGACGAGCTGATTGCCGGTGCGACGAATGACAGGGACTACATGAGCGAAAAGCAGATTGATAATGCCGATGCCAAGCTGCTCGTCAGTGCATACCGCGATTATTACAGGACGTTGCCGGAAAAGGTACAGCAACGTCTGGCGAACGATTGGGGAGAAGCCCCGGGCGAGGTTTTCTTTTATGATGATTTTTTACTGATTCCCGGAACGATGAACGGCAATATTTTTATTACGATGCAGCCACCGCGTGGCTTTGGCGAGGATCCTGACAAAATTTACCATTCGCCCGACTGCGCGCCGACACATCATTATTTAGGCTTTTATCATTGGCTGCGCGATATCTGGGGCGCAGATGCGATGATGCATATCGGTACGCATGGCAGTTTGGAATGGCTTCCGGGCAAGGGCGTGGCGATGGGCAATGAATGCTATCCCGATATCTGTACTGGTGATTTGCCAAATGTTTATCCCTATTGGGTAGTTGATACGGGCGAGGGCATACAGGCCAAACGCCGCAGTGCTGCCTGCCTCATCAGCTATCTTTCGGCACCTCTGAGTATTAGCGGCGTGTATGATGAGCTGGCGGAGCTGGAAAAGGCTTTGGAGGAATATGTACACTTTAAGGCTGATAAGGATGCCGATTTGAGCGAGCCGATGGCACAAATCAGGGAGAAGGCCGCTGCTGCCGACCTTACGGATGAGGTGCGTGAAGAGGATGCTGCCGATTTTGATGATTACGTCAGCCATCTGCATACATATCTGACGGATTTGAAGAATATGCAGATGACTACCGGCCTGCATATCATGGGCAATCCGCCGCAGGGCGAAAAGCTTACGGAATATCTTTATGCGTTGGTGCGCTTGGAAAATCCCGATATGCCGTCACTGCCTAAAACATTGGCACAGGCCTACGGCTACGATTATTATGAGCTGATTGACAACAGCAGTAAGCTGTTGCCGGACGGTATTTTGAGCTACGGTATGCTGCTTGATAAAATTAACGGCCAATGCTTGGAGATTATCCGTCTGCTGCAAAATGATGGCTTCGTAGTCCACGAAGATAAATTGCGGGCGTTGGAGTGCGTAAAGTGTTGGGATGAGACTGTGCAGCAGGATATTATAAAAATCGCCGGCTTCATCTGCGACAAGCTGTATCCCAGCCTGGCGCATACTACCTGGGAACGCAGCAACTGCATCCGTGCGCTGAAGTCAGAATATATTGAGCCTAGCGCCGGCGGCGCGCCTACGAGCGGCGGTGCTGAGATCTTGCCGACCGGACGCAATTTTTACGGCGTTGACCCGCAGCTGCTGCCTACTCCCGTAGCGTGGAAGATCGGTTCGCAGATGGCGGAGGATGTAATCAACAAGTTTGTGGCGGAGGAAGGCCGTTATCCCGAAAGTGTTGGTATTTTGCTGTGGGCAACCTATAACATGCGCTCCAATGGTCAGTGTATGGCGGAATTTATGCGCCTGATGGGCGTGCGTCCTGTTTGGCAGAAGGGAACGCTGAAGGTGACAGGCATCGAGATTATTCCGCTTGATGAGCTGAAGCGTCCACGTGTTGATGTTACCGGACGTATCAGCAGCCTGTTCCGTGATACACTGCCTGGAGCGGTTTGCTGGCTGGATAAAGCAGTACAGCAGGTGGCAGCGCTTGACGAAAGCTTTGAGGACAACTTCGTGCGTAAGCATGTGGTGGAGGAATCTCAGCGGTTGGAAAGCGAGGGCGTGGACAAGGAGCAGGCCTGGAGACAGGCGTCCTACCGCATTTTCGGCGACCCGCCGGGAGCGCATGGTGCAGGCGTGAGCGCACTTTTGGCTTCCCGCAATTGGGATGATTTGGGCGATATTGCTGATGTGTATGTGCGTTGGGGTGCACATGTTTACGGCGAGGGCGAAAAAGGTCAGTACAGGCCGCAGCTGTTCACTAATCGTATGGCGAAGCTGGAGGTTACCGTCAGCAATATTGATAACCGCGAGTCTAATCTGCTGAATTCCGATGATTACAACGCTTATCGTGGCGGCATGATTGCTGCAGTACGCAATTTCAGCGGTAAGATGCCGAAGAACTATTGCAGTGACAGCTCCGACCGTCAGCATGTTGTGATTCGTACGTTGGCGGAGGAGGTTAAGCGCCTGTTCCGCGGTGAAGCGATTAATCCCAAATATATCCAGGGCATGAAGGAGTTTGGCTATAAGGGAGCAGGTGATTTGGCAACCTATGTTGACAACTGCTTCCAATGGGATGCTACCAGCGCCGTTATGGAGGACTGGATGTATGAAAAGTTTGCGGAAAAATATGCCTTGGATACAGATATGCAGAAATGGTTTGCTGAGGTTAATCCCTGGGCGTTGCGCAGACTGACGGAGGTTTTGCTGGAGGCGGAGCAGCGCCAGCTGTGGAATGCTAAGCCGCAAACAAAGCAGTCGCTGCAGGAGCTGCTGCTGAATATTGAAGGAGAAATTGAAGAACGCGGCGATGAATAAAAAATTTCCCTAATTCGCTTGCGTGTATACCTAGTAGACACTGTATAATTAGATACATATTTTATTGATAGTTCTTTTTAATAAACGGAGGAATATAAATGAAACGTACTGCTGTATATCCTTTTACTGCGATTGTAGGACAGGAGGAAATGAAGCTGTCCCTGATTTTGAATGTTATCAACCCGGCCCTGGGCGGTGTTTTGATTAAAGGTGAAAAGGGCACGGCAAAATCCACCGCTGTGCGCGCTCTCGCCGAGCTGCTGCCGCCGATGGCGGCTGTGCACGGCTGCCGCTTCCACTGTGACCCGCACAGCAGCCAACTGTGCGATGACTGCACTGCGAAGCTGCAGGCAGAAGGCAGTTTGCCAGAGGAAACCATCAACATGCGCGTAGTTGAGCTGCCTGTCAGCGCCACCGAAGACCGCGTTGTCGGCACCTTGGATATTGAGCATGCGATTAAGCATGGTGAGAAAAAGTTTGAACCCGGTATTTTGGCGCAGGCTAACCGTAATATCTTATATGTAGACGAAATCAACCTGTTGGATGACCATGTTGTTGACGTTCTGCTGGACGCTGCTGCTATGGGCGTAAACACCGTTGAGCGCGAGGGTGTTTCCTACTCCCATCCCGCACGTTTTGTGCTGGTTGGCACTATGAATCCCGAAGAGGGTGATATCCGCCCGCAGCTTTTGGACCGCTTTGGTTTGAGCGTTGTTGTAACCGGCGAGCATGACCCGCTGCAGCGCGTAGAGGTAATCAAACGCCGTCTGGCTTATGAAAACGATGCTGAAAGCTTCATTGCAGGCTATCAGGAGGAACAACAGGAGCTGGCAGAAAAAATTATCGCTGCCGGCAAGCTGCTGCCGGAGGTAACTATTGATGACAAGCTGTTGGAAACCGTGGCTAAGCTGTCGGTAGAGCTGGGCGTAGATGGCCACCGCGCTGATATTACCGTTATCAAGACAGCGCTGACACTGGCTGCCTTTAACGGCCGCAAGCAGGCTAACCTTGACGACCTGAAGGAAGCTGCTAAGCTGGTGCTGCCGCACCGTATGCGTCGCCGTCCGTTTGAAGATGGCGAGCTTGATTGGAATAAAGTAGAGAGCTTTTTGGCTGCCGAAGCCTGAGGAGCGGTGACTATGCTGAAAAATAATCTCTATCCTTTTACTGCGGTTGTGGGGCAGGAGGAGGCTAAAAAGGCCTTGCTGATTGCTTTGGTCAACCGCAGAGCAGGTGGTCTGCTCATAGGCGGTGCCAAGGGTACGGCAAAATCCGTACTGGCGCGCAGTGTGCAGAGCCTGATTGGTGCGCAAAGGATGTTGACGTTGCCGCTGAACGTAACAGAGGATATGCTTTTTGGCAGCATCGACCTGGAGGCTGCCGTAAGCCTGGGCGAAAAACGTTTTTCACCGGGCATTTTGGCGCGTGCGACAGATAACATTCTTTATATTGATGAAGCTAATCTGCTGCGTCAGGAGCTGCTTACTGCAGCGCTGGATGCCAACAGCGCAGGCATCAACAATGTGGAGCGTGATGGCATCAGCTGCAGCCATGAGGTGCGCACGACTGTCATTGCTACAATGAATCCGGAGGAGGGCACTTTGCCCGGACATATTCTGGACCGCTTCGGTATGTACGCCGATATGCAGGCGCTGCAGGATATCGGCCAGCGCGTGGAGGTTATCCAACGTGCCCTGGCATATAGTAACAATACCCTTGCGTTTTGCGAGCAGTATGCGGAAGCAACAGCTGCCCTGGCAGCGAAGGTGCAGGCGGCGCGTGAGTTGCTGCCGCAGGTAGAGGTGAGCGATGCTATGCTGATGCTTGCTGCTCAGCTGTGCTCGCAGGCCTTCTGCGCAGGTCATCGTGCGGAAATTTATCTGCTGGAGGCTGCGCGCGCTATCGCCGCCATGGCGGGGCGCGCTTATGTGCTGCCGAAGGACGTGGAGGAGGCAGCACAGTTCGTGCTGCCGCACCGTATGCGCAAACCGCCCGAGCAGCAGCCTGAAGAGCAGGAGCAGCAGGACGAAAACCAAAGCGAAGAAGAAAATGAGCAGGATAACGAAGATAATCCTGACGATGATAATAACGACGAGAATAATGACGATAACCAGCTGCCGCCACCACCGCCCTTGGATAACGGCGATGATGAAGAAGATGACGATGCTTCTGACGATGAGGACGAGGAAGACGAAAGCGACGAGGACGAGCAGCAGCAGGAGCAGAATGACAGTAATCTGGCACCGGAGGAGCAACTGGCCGATATCGACAAAAGCTTCCGCCTGCCGAAGATGCTGCTGGATTTGGGCAAGGACCGCAATGTGCGCCGCGGCAGCGGCAAACGCAGCGTGACGAAGACTGACCTGAAGCAGGGACGTTATGTGCGCGCCGAGCAGCCTAAAAGCAAGGTTACGGATTTGGCCTTTGACGCAACCATCCGTGCTGCAGCGCCTTATCAGCGCCTGCGTGAGGACAACGGCTGCGCGTTGAACATCAAGGAGGAGGATTTACGCCAGAAGGTACGCGAAAAACGTATCGGCAACACCTTCCTGTTTGCGGTGGATGCCAGCGGCTCTATGGGTGCGCGCGAGCGTATGCGTGCTGTTAAGGGTGCTATCTTCTATATGCTGCAGGAGGCGTATCAAAAGCGTGACCGCGTAGGCATGATTGCCTTCCGTCGCGATAAGGCGGATATGCTGCTGCCGATTACCCGCAGCGTTGACTTAGCGCAGAAGCGTCTGGCGGAAATGCCGACCGGTGGCAAAACGCCGTTGGCAGACGGCCTGGCGCTGTCGCTGCAGACGTTGGCAATGATGAACAAGCGTGACAGTGAGCTGGAGCCGATTCTTATCGTTGTAACTGACGGACGTGCGAATGCCGTGCACGAGGGCGAAAAGGATCCTGTGGCTGCAGCAATCAGTATTGCTGAAAAAATCGCCAAGGCGAAAATTACCACCGTGGTGATTGATACGGAAAGCGGTTTTATCAAGCTGGGCCTGGCAAAGAAGGTTGCCGCCGCTATGCAGGCCAATTATTATACGCTGCAGAAGCTATCGAAAGAAAATATCATTCATATTGTAAGAAATTTGAATTAAAGATAAGAGTATAGTATACTAATAGGTATATTGAAATATAAAGGAGTGGAGTTTTCATGAAAAAACTGCTTATTTTATTGATGACCTTATTTTTCTGTGCAACCGCTTTTGCTGCAGATGCAGACAAGAAGCCTGCAACTCAGGAGGGAATGAACTGGGAAATCAGCATGATGCCTAAACCTAGTGAGGAAGAACAGGAGCAGGCTCGCTGGTCTATCGTTGTAGAAAACAACGTAGGTATTTATGCTTACGATATGGATTCTCTGACCTTCAGCAAGGTTACAAACGGGGTAGCAGATAAAAATATTATCACTGTGCTGACCAAAACAGTCTTCACTGATAAGGATATGCTGAAGAAGCTTAATGAAAAATACAAAGCCTCTCTGGCTAAAAAAGAAAAGGTGCAGTACTGCGAAATCGTTATGACCTTCAACCTGCAGGATAAAACCTACGGCGTAGAGAGCATGGACGTATATGGCAGCAAGAAAACTTTGCTGAGCCATCAGGCCAAGGAGCTGAAGTTTGTTCCGGTTCCCGCAGGCAGCTTTGCTGAGGCTATGTTGGAAATCTGCCAGCAGGCAGTAGCTGCTGATGCGCAAGCAGCAGCGAAATAATGCTGCGCCCCGATTTTACTCAGGCAAAAAATTATATATTACAACACAAACTCCTTAGTCTGCTCGCTATCTGTGTGATAGGCATTACCTTGACACTGGGCCTTAGGCATCTCTCCAACCAGTCTCCGTCAAAAAAAGCTGTAATGAAACCTATTGTGCACACGCAGGCAGTGAGCAGGCGACCATTGTATAAAAGCATTACCATCTTTGGCCAGCTTAAGGCTAAGGCGCAGATTGATATCGTCAACAAGTATGCCGGTATCGTCGACGAGGTTAATGTGGATTTGGGCAGCAAGGTGCAGCCTGGGGATATCCTCCTGGTGCAGCATCTTGATGACGCCAAAGCCGAAATGCTCAAGGCCAAGGCACGCTATGCCGAGGCCGGAGCCAATGCGGCAACTACGGACGTGAGCTACAGCACCAGCCTTACCCGCTATGAGGCTGATTATAAGCTGGCGCAGGTCAACGCAGAGCGTTACCGTAAGCTGTATGCGCAGGGCGCTGTTTCCAAGTCCGAGCTGGACAGTATGGAACAGACGTTGGCGAATAAAAAGGCGCAGTATGATGCTTTGGCGCAGCAGGTGGACTATGACGGCACACCATCGCAGGTCTACCGTCAGGAGCAGATTGCTGCCAGACGCGAGCAGGAGTACATTATTGCGCAAAACAAGTATCATGATCTGATTTTTAAGGCACCACGCGCAGGTATTATTACCTACCGCGATGCAGAAGTGGGTGGCTATGCGCCTGCAGGGAGCAGGCTGCTTACCCTTTTGGATGACAGTGGTTTTACAGTAGACTGCGATATTACGGAGGCAGAGGCTGCTTCTGTGACCGTTGGCACGCAGGTCGAGCTGAAGCTGGAGGCGATTGGCGAAATATGCCGGGGTACTGTTGTTTATGTGAGCCCTGTAAGAAGCAGGGAAACAAACAAATTTACCCTCCGCATCAGGCTGGATGAGCCTGGCTCCAATGTAAAAGCAGGCTTATTTGCCAAGGGTGAATTGCGTTTTCTGCAAAAGCCATCCACTATATATTTACCTAAAAATGCTGTTCTGGAAAGAGACGGCAAATATTATGTCTATGTGCTGGGCAAGGGTAACAAAGCGCTGAAAAAGCTTGTAACCACCGGCGCAAGCAATAACGAAAGCATTGAAATAGTGCAGGGTGTGAAGATAGGCGAGACGGTTATCCTTGATAATCTTGCGCGTCTGCGTGACGGCATGGTGGTTGAGGTGGCCAAGGAGGAGGCGAAGTAATGAATATTACACGCTTTTCCATTAAACGGCCTATCGGTATCTGCATGATTTACATATTAGTCTGCGTCCTCGGTCTTATCAGCTTCTTTCGCATTGGCGTGGAGCTGCTGCCGGACGTGGACTCTAAATTTATCAGCGTCATTGTCAACTATCCCGGCGCTAGTACGGAATCAGTTGAGCAGCAGGTGACAAAGCCGATTGAGGACGAGCTGTCCTCAATTTCGCACTTCAAGCAGGTGCGTTCCGCTACCCGTCCTGGACGTGCGGAGATTTTTGTCGAGCTGGACAGTCAGGCTGACGCTGATATGGTGGCGATTGAGGCAACTAAAAAGGTCAGCCGTATCCGCAAAAATCTGCCGGAGGATATTGATGAGCCGGCAGTGCTCAAGCGTTCCTCCGAAGAATATCCGATTATCCAGATTGCAGCAACGTCTAAGGATAACCTAGACGATATTTTTGCCTTGGCAGACAGCAGCTTTAAGGAGCGCTTGCAGCAGGCAGCCGGTGTAGCCGATGTTGACGTTACCGGCGGCCGTGCCAAGGAAATCGCAATCGAGGTAGATAAGGATAAGCTCAATTATTACGGTTTGACTCTGCAGGATATTATTACAGCGGTGCGCAAGGAAAACGTTATTGTTTCTTCCGGCTCCGTCTATACCGATGCTTTGGAAAAAACCGTGCGCCTGCAGGCGCAGTATAAGACTGCGGAGGAGCTGCAGCATCTGCAGCTGAAGGGAGCAGGCGGCAAATACGTCGAGCTGGGACAAGTGGCCAACGTGCAGGCCAAGGATAAGCGTGCTGTGGCCTACAGCCGCGTCGATGGCAATGAGGCGGTGTCGCTGGAGGTTTATAAGGCCAGCGGTGCCAATATCGTCGACACAGCAGACGGCGTACTGCAGCAGCTGGAAACGCTGCGTAAGGATTATCCGGACTACGTTTTTACTGTTGTCTATGATCAGTCGCATTTTGTGCGCGATTCCCTGAGCAACACGCTTAAAACGCTGCTCGAAGGCCTTGTTACTACAGGACTTGTCTTGTATCTGTTCCTGCGTGGCTGGAAGTCCTCTATGGCAGTTATGATTGCCATTCCGACCTCACTTATTGCAACCTTCTTCCTGATGTATCTGGCAGGCTTTACCTTCAATATGATGTCACTTATGGGTATGGCGCTGTGTATCGGTATTCTTGTGGATGACTCCATTGTTGTGTTGGAGAATATCCATCGCTTTCTGGCGATGGGCAAAAGCGCCGACGTGGCAGCGGAGGAAGGACGTAATGAGATTGGTATGGCGGCAATCGCTATGACGCTTTGCGACGTAGTGGTATTTTTGCCTATTGCCTTTATGCAGAGCGCGACAGGACAGTTCTTCAAGCAGTTTGGCATGACGATTGTTTTTGCTACGCTGATGTCGTTGGTCGTATCCTTCACACTGACGCCGATGCTGGCTTCGCGCTTTTATAAAAACGGCGTGGAGGAGCCTAAGGGCAAGCTGTGGAGCAGATTGGACAGTCTTGAAGCGCAGATGATTGCCCAATATGATGTGCTGCTGCGCAAATGCATCGAAAAGCCGAAGAAGCTGGTGCTGGGTGTGCTGGCAGCCTTCGCGGTGGCGGTAGCGCTGGTGCCGCTCGGTATAGTTGGCTCGGAGTACATGCCTCGTACCGACGAAAGCGCAATTCAGGTTAATATTGAGCTGCCTACGGGTTATAACGCCGACCAAACCAACGAGGCTTTGCTGTTATTTGAGGATTATCTGGCTAAGGTGCCGGAAATCGAGCATTATATGACGAATGTAACGACCACGCAGAGCATGGGCAAGCTGGTCATCGCGCTGAAAAGCAGCGATGAACGCAGCAGGGACGTGTGGCAGGTAGCACAGGGCATCCGCAGCTTTGCCAAACAGAATTTGGGCGAAATCAAGGTGCGCGTCAACGAAATCCAGTCTTCCGTCACCGGTGTTTCCGGCGGTCGCAACCTTGTGCGCTCACCGGTACAGGTGGAGCTTAAGGGCAGCGATATGGACCAGCTTGTGGCTGATTCTGCCAAGGTGGAGCAGATTTTTGCTTCGACCGCAGGCCTGAAGGATATAAAAAACTCCTATGTCAAGGGTATGCCGGAGCTGAAGGTGACGGTAGACCGCGACAAGCTGAAATATTATCATGCGACAGTCAATGATGTGGCGCAGTCCTTTAACGCTGCCATTGGCGGACGCAGTGCCGGTGTGCTGGCGAACGATGTGCAAAACCATGGTAACGACACCGACATTGCAGTACGCTTTGCCGGTGGCAGCGGTTATGATATTGAAGACGTGCGCGCTATTCCGGTGCAGACAGGCAGAGGCAGCGTCTTTCTTGGCGACCTTGCCGACGTAGAAGAGGGCGTAGGCCCTATTACTATCCGTCGCGTGAACAAGGAGCGCATTATCAACATCCAGTGTAACCTGACGGACAGACCGCTGAACGAGGTAGTCAAGGAGCTGACGCAAAAGCTCAATGCCGCAGGTCTTAAGAGTAGCTATGCTTTTTCCGGTCAGGCGACCACGATGAACGAATCGTTTGTTGAAATGGCTATGGCGTTGTCGCTTTCACTGCTTTTGATTTATCTGCTGCTGGCAGTGCTCTATGAATCGGTATTTACGCCGTTTATCCGTATGTTTTCGCTGCCGTTGGGCATTATCGGTGCCATCTTCTGCCTGCTGCTAACGCATAATACCATCAACCTGTATTCTCTTATCGGTATTCTGGTTATGGACGGCTTGGTAGCGAAAAACGGCACACTGCTTTTGGATTACACGCTGACGCTGATGCATGAAGGCATGACGGCGAAGGCAGCGGTAATCGAGGCAGGCAAAACACGTCTGAAGCCTATCTTTATGACAGCAATGACGATGGTGGTGGGCATGCTGCCGACGGCGCTGTCGCTGAGCGCAGGCTCGGAAACGCGCGTGAGCATGGCGTGGGTAATCATCGGCGGTATGATAACGTCGACGGTGTTCACGCTGCTGGTGTTGCCAATTCTGTTTTTATGGCTGAAAGAAAAATTTCCTAGTAGAATTTAATCTAATAATAAGAATACATATTGAATATGTAAGAATTGTGTAGTATACTATAGATATGTAAAAAGAGAGATTCTTAAAGCGAAATTTAACTTTGCAAAGAAACTTTCCATATAATATCAGAAGAGCTACTTGCGCCTTTGCTGATTATAAAAGCAAGGGCGCTTTTTTCATAGCTATATTGCCGTATAGCTTGTGAATCTGCTTGATGCGCTTGGTAGCCCGTGGCCATGCAAGACTGGACGGGGGAAGAGTGGTCAAAATATATTTTTTAGGAGTATGAGTAAACATGAAGAGTAATTTTTCCAAGGGTTTATTGATGACTGCCCTAATTACCGGTAGTGTAATGTGGGGGGGCACAAACGTATTTGCTGAAGAGCTGCAGGAGTATACGCTTGACCAGATGGTTGTAACTGCAACGAGAACGGAAACTAGGGATGTTGCTACCCCTGCTACTACAACAATTATTAAGTCTGATGACATTAAAAAAGCTGGTTACAAAAATGTTTTTGACATTATTGATAATCAATTAGGTATGGCCAGCACAGGCTATGGCGATGCAGGCCAAGAGTTTGGTTTTAGCTCTGGCAGAAGTATTGTAAGAGGTTTTGACCGTGGTACATTAGTTATGGTTGACGGTATTCCTATGAACTTAAAAAATTACAATAGTGCTGATACTATACCTGCAGCTATGGTTGAGCGTGTTGAAATCGTTAGAGGTGCTTCCGGTACTTTATATGGCGCAGAAGCAATGGGCGGCGTAATTAATATTATTACTAAGCGTCCAGCTGGCAAAGAACAAATTAAAGTTAGCGGTACCGTAGGTAATTATTATAAAGATTACGGCGTAGCTTTGACTAGCGAAAAATTTATGATTAGCGCAGGCAAAGAATATTCCGATAAATATACCCATAGTAATGATTATCCCTATGGCTCAGATACTGACTGGTGGATTGGCAAAGGTCAGAAAGAAAGAGTTGCTATGACTGGACAGTTGACTGATGAGCTGCGAGCAAACTTCTTTTATTCTCATGGTGATATCACTCGTGGTGGTCATAAATATGCGAAAAAACCTGCGGATGTTAAGGATTATGATTACAGATATAAAGATTCTCGTATGACTATGGGATTAGCTTATGCTGGAAAAGACAATGGAATTAATGCTACGCTTGGATATAATTATAGAAAAGCAGATGGATACGATTTTGTAAAAAATGTAAAAGTTGATAGTAATGCGAAATTAGACAGCTATGTAGCAGATATTCAGAAAAAATGGGATTTTGGCAAGGATTCTCTGATTTTGGGTTATACTTTTAAAAGAGAGAATTATGAAGGCTTGGTAAAAACTGCTAATGTAGCGCATAGAACTGATAATTCTGTATATGTTTCCTATGATAAGAACTTTAGCGATAAGTTTGAAGCTATCTTGGGCTTGAGAAGCGAATCCTTTAGCGATTTGGCTACCTCTAAAAAAATTGCTTTGCCGCAAATTCAGACATTATATAAATTTGATGAAGATACCAGCTGGTATATCAATGTGGGCAAGGCTTTCCAAATGCCTGCAGTTGATTCCTATTTTACTTCTTCTAACTTTACTAATCTTGTTCCTGAAAAAGGCTGGAATTATGAAACCGGTATCAAAAAATTAGATGGAAATAAATTGTATAAGTTAGCTGTATATCATATGAAATTCCAGGATAAATTTGGCTGGTCTGGTTCTAAGAAACTTGGTCCTGATGGTAAGCAATATATTGTTAATAAAGGTGATTTTAGAAACACTGGTGTCGAATTTGAATTTACTAACAATGTAAATGATAATTGGCAATATAATTTAGGTTTAGGTTACAGTAACCCTGAAATTTATGATAAATCCGTAGCTAAACCAAAATGGACACAAGATTCTGGTCGCATTGACGTAGCTGCAGGTGTTACCTACAGTAAGGATAAATGGACGAGTAATTTGACTTTTAAATATTTAGGTGATAGAGAAGACTATAACAACCGTCAGATTCCTGAAAGAATCAGATTGACTTGGAATACATCTTATGACCTGACAGAAAATGACAACATTACAGTCACTATGAACAACCTGTTGGATAAAAAGAACTATGCTAATAAATACGCTAACTTGGATTTGCCGTACAACTGGCGTGTAATGTTTACTCATACCTTCTAATTTAATAAACAAGCTTTGGCGGCGCGCTTGCGCCGCCTTTTTTTCTAAAAAAACTTGCGTTCTTAGAAAAAAACGGCTAATATATTATTAAAAAATAAATTAGTCGAAAGGAGCACCTTATGTATATTCATCGTCACTTGGAAAGCATACTTGAAAAAGCTTCAAAAATGTTTGGTGCAGTTTTGGTAACAGGTCCGCGTCAGGTTGGTAAAACAACCTTGCTACGCAGGTTCGCCAATAGTGCTAATTACATAAGCTTAGATGATCCCATGCAGCTTCTTGCTGCTGTTGAGCAGCCGGCTACTTTTTTTAAAGATAATACTCCACCGGTTTTTGTGGATGAAATCCAGTATGCGCCTAATCTGTTTCCTTATATTAAAATGCAGGTAGATGAACAGAACGGCAAAGGGATGTTTTACCTTTCCGGGTCGCAACAGTTTAAACTGATGAAGAATGTGGGCGAATCGCTTGCCGGCCGCTTAGGCATTCTTAATCTTTTGGGGCTTTCGTTGCGTGAGTATCAGCAGATTAAATTTAATGATGCATTTTTGCCAGTTGAAGAGTATTTTACTGCACGCAAAAAGGAACTAAAGCCTATAACCTATGAAGATTTATGGAAAGTAATTCATAGGGGCAGCATGCCGGATTTATTGCTTAATGAGGATTATGACTGGCAGATTTTCTACGCTTCTTATGTAAAAACTTATATTGAACGTGATGTGCGTGAATTGACACAGGTTGGTGATGAAGTGAAATTCATTACGTTCATGATTGCTGTAGCAAGTATTACCGGCCAGTTGCTTAATATTTCGTCACTTGCCAAGAATGTGGGAATTAGTGTATCAACCGCCGAACGCTGGCTATCTATTCTTGTTACTTGCAATATAGTGTATTTGTTGCGTCCATATGCGAATAATGTGTTAAAAAGGGTGGTCAAAACGCCGAAGCTTTATTTCATGGATACTGGTTTGGCAGCCTATCTGACGAAATGGACTACTGCTGATGTGCTGAAAAACGGAGCCATGGCAGGAGCGTTTTTTGAAACGTTTGTCATTGCTGAAATAGTTAAGAGTTATTACAATAAGGGAATAGCAGAGCCGCCTTTATATTTTTATAGAGATAAGGAGCAAAAGGAAATAGATTTACTTATCGAATGTAATGGAGTGCTCCATCCTTTGGAAATGAAAAAACATGCTGATCCTAAAGCAGCAGACATCAAAGCCTTTTCTGTGCTGGATTCTATCCCTGGAGTGAAGCGTGGCAGTGGCGGTGTTATTTGCACGTATGATAGAATAGCTGCGTTGAAAGATAATGATAAGGTTATCCCGATTTCGTATCTGTAATTTTTGCAGGCGTATGGTTTTATGGCGGCGCGTTTGCGCTGCCTTTTTCGTCCACAAGCGGAGCTATTTAATACAAAAAGCACGATATAAGGATATTTGACTTTAATTTTTACGTTTGTTAAGATAATAAACGGATAGAGCTTGCTGAAAAAATTAGATACTTTAAAGAAGAGAAGGAGGGCTTGGATAAAATGGGCGATGTAATGGAGAAGCTTATAGCAAAACGTGAAAAAGAAGCTATGAGAAAAGCGCAAAAGGAAGCGCGCATCAGTTTAGCTAAAGAAATGCTTGCCAATAATGAAAGCATAGATAAGATTGTTAAGTACTCTAAGCTTTCGGTGAAAGAAGTACGTGCGTTGGCTGCTAAAATGAGCGCCTAGGGATACAATTTAATAAAAACATTGATCACCGCTATGATTGAAGACGAATCTGGCGGTGATTTTTTTATTTGTAAAAATTTTACGAAAAAAACTTGCCTATAAAGTAGCTATATGGTTTAAAATAAGATATAATATTATCTAGATGAGTTGATATACAGATATTTTTTGCCGATTGTAAAGCTTACTGCATATGACCATGAAAGACTGGATGTGCTGGGGCTTTTCAATAAATATTTTTGATAGGAGTATGAGTAAACATGAAGAGTAATTTTTCCAAGGGTTTATTGATGACAGCCCTCATTACCGGTAGTGTAATGTGGGGGGGCACAAACGTATTTGCTGAAGAGTTGCAGGAGTATACGCTGGATCCGATGCTGATTACAGCACAGAGAATGGAGAAGAAGGATTTAGATACGCCAGCAGCAGTAGATGTTATTCCTCGTGAGCAGATTGAAAAAACTGGTGGTGCTAGTGCTTTTGAAGTATTACGTCAATCCATTGGTTTGAGTGTAACAAGTCAAGGACCTAATGGTGTATCTTATGGTTCAATGACAGGTGATGCAACTATTAGAGGTGTTGATCGTGGTACTTTAGTACTGTTGGATGGTATGCCTTTAAATCAAGATGGTAAATATAATTTAGAAGATATTCCTACAGATATTATTGAAAAAGTTGAAATAGTACGTAGTGGTGGTTCTGTATTGTATGGTAGCGAAGCCAGCGGTGGCGTTATTAATATTATTACCCGTAAAAATGTCGGTAATAAAATAAAAGTTTCTGCTGGCGATATGGGCAGACAGAGCTATTCCTTAACTGTTGGTGAAGAAGGTTTTAGTGCTGTTGCTTATTTAGATAAACGTGGTAAAATTAATAGAACTTCTACAACTGCTAGTTCTGGTATGGAAAATATGAAGGTTCTTAAATATTATCGTTATGATGATGGTGAACGTAAAGGTATTCGCTGGAATTATAAAATAAATGATAATTTAACATTTACGCATGCGTATGGTGAAAATGAAAACAATGTATCTCAAATTCATCCTAATGCAGCAAAATATAATCATGGTGTATATCAAGAAAATAAATACAAAAATACTGATAATAGCTTCTTGTTAAATTTCAATGATTTAAATGGCTTGAAAATTTTAGCTTCTTATGGCACACAAGAAAAAAGTTATGATAAGAGTCAATGGAAATCAAATGGTAAATTGAGCTCTTCTGGTCTTTATAGTTGGCGTAAAGGTCATAATACTAACCTCGAAGTACAAAAATCGTTTGACATGGGTAACAATAAGCTTCTTGTTGGTGCATCTTACAAAAAAGAAGATATGGATATTTTCTCATCGAAAGAACTTAAAGATGGTAAAATAAGCTTAGGTAAAAATGCTAATTACAGTAGAGATATTTATTCTATTTATGCATCTTATAATTGGGTATTGAGTGATAGCGATACATTGGATATTAATGTTCGCGAAACATTTGCAAGAAATTGTGATGCCAAATATGAGAAAAAAGATGTAGCTAGTAAAAATTTAAATAAATTTACTCCTGAAATTCAATATATTAAAAAGTTGAATGATGACAGTTCTGTATATACTAAGGTAGGTAAATCTTTCCGTTTGCCGGAATTAACGAGAATTTATGGTAGCAGTGTAATTCTTTCAGCCAATGAATTAAAACCAGAGCAAGGAACTCACTACGAAATTGGTTATAAATTAAATAGTGGTAAAACGGCTTGGCGTGCTGCTTTGTATAAATATGATATTAAAGATTCTATAGAATCTACTGGTAGTGCGGCAAATGAAACTTTAAGATATTATAATGCCGATGTTAAGAGCTATGGTGTTGAATTGACCTGCGATATTCAACATGATGATTATTTTTCCAGTTCTTTCGGTATTGCAGTAAGCAATCCTAAACAAAAGGATAACAAAGGTAACTTCTATAAATATGGCGACAGATTACAATTAAATGCTGGTGTTAATTATAATAGAGATAAAGTAGCAGCTTCCTTGATGGCTAATTACTATGGAAAACGTTTGGATGACGATATTAAGAAGTATGCTGAGTATAAAGTTAAACCTGCCTTGTATACCGATTTCCATATGTCATATGCGCCAGAAAAAAATCAGAAGCTTTTCCTGCATGTGAATAATATTTTTGATAGAGAAGATTTAACTACCAATCAAGTTCCTAATCCCGATAGACTTGGATATATTTCTGTTGGCCGTAACTTCATGGTTGGCTACGAATACAGCTTCTAACCCTTAACCCCTACGGCGGCGCGCTTGCGCCGCCACTTTTATATAGCTTTTTCTAAACTTGCAAATATGCTATAATACGTATGAAAGGACGGTGTTTTATATGATTTATCCATATTTGACATTAAATGATGGAACTGAATACACGCATTCGGAAATGAAAGCCGATGGTACTGTTTTAGTATACGTGGAAACACCTGATGCAGAAGATGGATTTCACAGCCTTTTATGCGTTTTACCGAAATACGAAATCAAAGATGTAATTGGCTATACAAAAGAAGAGCAGGAGAAAATTTTAGCAAGAATCAAGAAAAATGCCCATTTGATAATTAAATATTCACAAAGAGGTGCAAAATGAAAAAGATAACGCTTTTAATCTGCCTCATGCTTTGCGGTCTTTTTGTTGTTGGCGGAGCAACTGCCAGCGCCGCAGGCAAGAAGCCCATGGATAAGGAAAAGGCAGTGAACGGTCTGCATGACAGCTTTCTCTTCGACAAGGAAGAGCTTGGCGAGCTTTTTGACAGCGGCATCAGCTACATGGAGCTGAAGAAGCTGTGCCTGCATGCCTACGCAGCGAAAAAGCCGGTGAAAGAGGTTGCGCAACTGCGCGATAAATACGTGTGGACGCGCGTTGATTACCTGCTGGGACTGACGCCGGAAAAGCTGGCGCGTGCTGAGCATGAGTATAAGGTTGACCGTATCCACCGTTTGTTTGGCCTGGATAAAAAGCTGGTAGACAAATATATGCGCATGGGCTATGCTTCGCATCAGGTGAAGCGTGCGATGTTCCTGGCACGCCACTGCGACAAGAGCGTAGAGGAGCTGCTGGCGATGAAGACACGTCAGCAAAAATGGGGTGATATCTGCGAGCAGCTGGGACTGCCGCGTGATGCGTGCATGAAATAAGAAGCTGTTAATTGAAGCCTTGGGGCGGTGCGAGTGCACCGCCTTTTTTGATGACGTATAAAATCAGTTGCGCAAATTCAATTTAAAAAAGTAGACATAGAGACTACCTTTTGGCATGTGAAAGAAAAAATAGCAGCTAAAGTTTTTCGTCTGTAGAAGAAAAAGTGCTTGAAAATCCAAAGTTTTTCGTTTAAAAAAGAAAAACTTCTGATTTTGGGTGAGTTTTTCTTGTAGAGGAGAAAAACTTGCGTAGTATTATGCTTTCTGTTATGATATAAAGGACAAAGAAATATAATGGAAGTTTAGGAGAGGAGGATTTGTATGATTGTACGTCAGGCATATTTGGAAAAACTAAAATTGATGCGAGATAAAAAGATTATCAAGGTTATTACAGGTGTGCGTCGTTCCGGTAAGTCGACACTGCTGGAAATGTATAGAGATTTTTTAGTGAGCATTGGTGTGCATCCTTCATGCTGCCAATATATAAATTTTGAAGATTTGCGTTGGGAAAGCCTTAAGGATTATCATGCTTTATATAATCATATCCTGGAAAACTTATCCCCTAATGAAAAAAATTACATATTCTTAGATGAAATCCAAATAGTTCCTGAGTTTCAAAAAGCTATCAACAGTTTGTTCTTACGTGATGATGTAGATATTTATATTACCGGCTCTAATGCATATTTGCTTTCAGGTGAATTATCTACATTGTTGTCCGGAAGGTATATTGAGCTGAGCATACTGCCGTTGTCGTTTAAGGAGTATTGGGAATTAGTCGGTGGAGATAAAAAGACAGCGTTCAATAAATATTATCTTAACGGTGGCTTTCCTTATGCTGCAACTATTGATAACAAAGAAATTCGCTTGGAATACTTTAGAGGTATATTCAACACTGTTTTACTCAAGGATATTGTTGAACGCAAGAGGATTTCAGACGTAAAGCTCTTAGAAGATGTAATACGATTTTTGTTTGATAATATAGGAAATATAGTTTCAACTAAAAAAATAGCTGATACCTTGAACAGTAATGGCAGAAGGACTACATCAGGGACTATTGATAACTATATTAAAGCGCTAAAAGACGCTTTTATTTTGTATGAAGCAAATCGCTATGATATCAAAGGCAAAGAGTTTTTGAAGTCACTGGAAAAATATTATATCGTTGATATAGGCTTGCGTAACCTTTTATTGGGAGAACGTACTCGCGATATCGGGCATATTCTTGAAAATATTGTTTATCTGGAGCTTTTGCGAAGAGGGTATCAGGTCAGCATAGGCAAATTAGATTTGCTCGAAGTAGACTTCATTGCTCAAAAAGAGGATAAGCGCATTTATTATCAGGTATCAGCAACGGTTTTAGATGAAAAAACATATGAGCGTGAGTTTGCTCCGCTTAAAAAGATTAATGACAGCTACCCGAAGTATGTGCTTACTCTTGATGAATTACCGATGGGTGAGAATGGGATTGAGCAAAAGAATATTATAGATTTTCTTTTGGAAGACAACTGAGTCAAGTAGTTATATTTCTTCCTGCATTCCAAAGTTTTTCGCCTGCAGAAGAAAAAGTACTTTAAATTCAAAAGTTTTTCACTTACAGAAGAAAAACTTCTAATTTCAGGTGAGTTTTTCTTGTAGAGGAGAAAAACTTGCGTAATCTAAACTTTATATTGCTTGCTGTTGCACTGAACTGCAAAACTGTAACCTGCTTTACATTATTTGCTATAAAATGAGCGGAAGTGCGCAATATGTAAAAATGTGTTGACTCTATCAAGGTAGAGTGTTACACTAGGCACAACTTCAAAAAAGACCACAAACCGTTGAGACGGAGATCAAGTCAGCAGATGCGCTTACAGAGAGTTCGGGCAGGTGGGAGCCGGATAGAGATGCAGGCTGATAAATGGACCGTTGAGGGTGCTGTCAAATCGCGCAGGCGAGAGTATTCAGCAACGTTACACCGGCGTTAAGGGTGAGGAATGTGTCAGCATTCTGCGAGAGAGCGCCGATGTACGGCGAAGCAAGGTGGTACCGCAGGTATAAGTATTTATAGCCTGTCCTTGATATTGCTCAAAGTGAGCAGTACGAGGACAGGCTTTTTTGTTGACACGGGTGAAAATAAGCAGATGAGGTGACAAAATGTTGAATTTATCTTTGGAGCAGGTCATGCAGTATGCAAAGGACTACAAGGCTGTGCCGGTAGCGAAGGAATGCCTGGCGGATATGCTGACGCCGCTGGCATTTTTGGACAATGTAAGACGCAGCAGCCGCAATTACTTCCTTTTGGAGAGCATTGAGGGCGGTGAGCACTGGGCGCGTTATTCCTTTGTAGGCTATGATCCTGTGCTGCGTTTGAAAATCACCGACGGCAACGCAGAAATCATCAGCGGCGCTGCCGTGAAGTATCAGGAAAGCGATCCCTTGGGCTGCATCCGCCATATTCTGGAGGAATACAAGGCGCCGCAGATTGAAGGTCTGCCTAATTTTACCGGCGGTCTTGTCGGCACCTTTGGCTTTGATTTCATGCGCTACTGCGAGCCTGATATGCATGTGAATAAAGAACGCAAGGCGGAATTTGCCGATATCGATTTGATGCTGTTTGATAAGCTGATTGCCTTTGATCATCTCAAGCAGAAGATTTTCCTGATTGTGAATGTCAAAACGGATAATGCTGCCATCAACTACGCCAAGGCGGAACGCGAAATCGCGGCGATGGAGAAAATGCTGCTGCAGCCGGTGCTGCCGAAGAAGCCGGTGAAGGCGAAGCTGGGCGAGTTCACCAGTAACCAGAGCCGTGAGCAGTATAATAAAAATGTGCTCCGTTGCAAGGAATATATCAAAAACGGTGATGCCTTTCAGATTGTTTACGCGCAAAGGTTCAGCGCTACGTACGACCAGAGTCTCTTCAGTGCATACCGCTACCTGCGTACGACGAACCCATCGCAATACATGGTGTTCCTGCATAATGACGATGTGGAGATTGCCGGCAGCTCGCCGGAAACGTTGGTGAAGGTGGTTGGCAAAAAGGTCATCAGCATGCCTATTGCCGGCACACGCCGTCGTGGCAGGACGAGTGAGGAGGACCTGGCGCTGGAGCAGGAGCTTTTGGCAGACGCCAAGGAGATTGCGGAGCATAATATGCTGGTGGATTTGGGGCGCAACGATGTGGGACGTGTCTGCGACTTTGGCAGCGTTAAGGTGAGTGATTACAAGGCGATTAAACGCTTTTCGCATGTTATGCATATCACGAGCAAGGTTACAGGCCAGTTGAGCGCCGATAAGGACGCACTGGACGCGTTGCGGGCAGTGTTCCCGGCAGGTACGCTGAGCGGAGCGCCGAAGATTCGCGCCTGCGAGATTATCGACGAGCTGGAGCCGGAGCGTCGCGGTATTTACGGCGGTGGCATGGGTTATCTTGATTTTGGCGGTAACATGGATATCTGCATTACAATCCGCACCATGGTCAAGAAGAACGACAGAGTTTATATTCAGGCCGGTGGCGGTATTGTAGCGGATTCCGTAGTGGATAACGAATTTCAGGAGACTGTGAATAAGGCGGGCGCCTGCATGACAGCACTGCGCATGACGGCAGAGGAGGAGTAAGCAATGATTTTGATTATAGATAACTACGATAGCTTTACTTTTAATCTGTATCAGCTGATTGGCGAAATCAATCCGGATATCAAGGTTGTGCGTAATGATAAGCTGACGATTGAGGATATCAGAGCTATGCAGCCGGATCATATCATCATTTCGCCGGGACCTGGCAATCCCAAGCAGGCCGGTATTTGTCTGGAGGTGATTCGCCAGCTGGCAGGTGAGTTCCCGATTTTGGGTGTTTGCCTGGGGCATCAGGCTATTGGCGAAGCCTTTGGCGGCAACGTGGTGCATGCGCCGGAGATTGTGCATGGCAAGGCGGATAAGGTGTATTTGGCGGCAACAAGCCCCATTTTTAAAGATATGCCGGATTGCTTTGAGGCGGCGCGCTATCATTCGCTGATTGTGGAGCCGGAGAGCCTGCCGGAATGCCTGGAGGTTACGGCGAAAACGGCGAAGGATGAGATTATGGCGCTGCAGCATAAAACGCTGCCGGTGTATGGAGTGCAGTTCCATCCGGAATCGATTATGACGCCGCAGGGACGGACGATTTTGAAGAACTTTTTGAGCCTGTGAGCTTTGACGCAGGGCGTGACGTTGTACGTGCGCTCTGCGTTTTCTATTACGAGAAAAGTGCACTAGGTGAAAAATCTCGTAATAGGATGCGTGATGAAGCGGTAAATTGGGGGAATGCTATTACGGGAAACGGGAGAAAGTGCCAAAATCTCGTAATAGGATGCGTGATGAAGCGGTAAAGGGGGGATTCTATTAAGGGAAAAGGGAGAAAATGCATAAATTTCGTAATAGAAAGTAGTGTTAATACAGCAAAAAAGCAATTCTATTACGAGAAAAGGGAAAAAGTGCATAAAACTCGTAATAGAAAGTAGCGTTGATACAGCAAAAAGTTAATTCTATTACGAGAAAAGGGAAAAAGTGCCCAAATCTCGTAATAGAATCCATCGTTATAATAAAAATAAGGATTCACTTCCGATTTGCTTGCGAAGTGAATCCTTATTTTTTGTTTGTTAAGCCTAAAATGTAATCCGTGGATGTGTTATGAAATTTAGCTAAGGCAATGAGTATATCTGTCGGTATATCCCGCTCGCCTTTTTCATAGTTGCTGTAGACTCTTTGCGAACAGTTAAGGATTTCAGCCATTTGTGTTTGCGTCATATCCTTGTCCTCGCGTAAGTCGCGAATGCGCTGATACATTGTTATCACCCAATAACATTATAAAAAGAGATAGCAGTCTAACTTGCTATTTAGCGCAAATTGCGCTAAAATCAGAATAGAAAAGTATTAGCTTGCTAATACTTCAGGCAAAACACACTCAATGTGTGCTTTTGCTTGACTGGGGGGACAACAGTGTATCATTATAATGAGTTATTGACAAATTTTCGATATATAAACAATTAACGGAGCTGACTTGGGAAAATGAAGTTTATTAATAATGTTAATGAAACATTAAGAGATGATATGGCTGCAGAAATGCAAAAAGGCAGTAAGCTGTCTATCGCTGCTGCCTATTTTTCTATCTATGCGTTTGAAGCTTTGCGCAAAGAGCTGAGTAATATCGACGAATTACGCTTTATTTTTACTGATCCTACATTTATCCAGAAGGAGAACAGCAAAAAGGAGAAGCGTGAGTTTTATATTCCCAAATTAAATAGAGAGCGTGGCATTTATGGTACAGAATTTGAAGTGAAGCTGCGCAACGAACTGAATCAGAAGGCTATAGCCAGGGAATGTGCCGCATGGGTTAAGAATAAGGCTGTTTTTAAATCCAATGTAGGCAATAAGGATATTACGGATAAGTTTATTTTGCTGGATGACAAGGCTTATTTTCCCGTTAACGGCTTTACAACAGTTGATTTAGGCTGCGAACAGGGCAACAATATGGGAACTAACATTGCGAAGGTAGCAAGCCCCATGCCGCTGACGCTGATAGAGCAGTTTGAAAAGCTTTGGCAGAATAATGAAGAGTTAAAGGACGTAACCAACAATGTTATAAGCAGTATAAGCTCGGCTTATAATGAGAATGCGCCTGAGTTTATTTATTTCGTGACGCTGTATAATATTTTCCATGAATTTCTTACGGATATCAGTGAGGATGAGCTGCCGAATGAGCGTACAGGCTTTAAAAACAGCAAAATCTGGAGCATGCTCTTTAATTTTCAACGTGATGCTGCGTTAGGCATTATTAATAAGCTGGAAAAATATAATGGCTGTATTTTAGCTGACAGTGTTGGTTTAGGCAAAACCTTTACTGCATTAGCCGTTATCAAATATTATGAAGGACGCAACAAGAATGTACTTGTATTATGTCCGAAAAAGCTGGCAGACAACTGGAATACGTATCGCGCTAACTATAAAAACAATCCTATTGCCAGTGATAGGCTGCGTTATGATGTTTTATATCATTCTGACCTGCTGCGCAAGCGTGGTTATAGCGGTGAGATTGATTTGAGCAGGATAAATTGGAGCAACTATGACCTTGTAATTATTGATGAATCGCATAATTTCCGTAATGGCGGTGCCTTTGATGGCGAAGATAAAGAGAATCGCTATACGGTGCTAATGAACAAGGTTATTCGTGAGGGCGTGCAGACAAAGGTGTTGATGCTTTCTGCTACTCCCGTTAATAATCGCTTTAATGATTTAAAAAATCAGCTGCAATTAGCCTATGAAGGAGATAGTAGCAAAATTAACGATAAGCTGAATACGAAAAGCTCAATTGACGATATTTTCCGCAATGCGCAGGCAGCATACAACCATTGGTCAAAGCTGCTGCCGGAAGAGCGTACCTTGCAGAAGCTGTTGGAGCATCTGAGCTATGACTTCTTTACGCTTTTGGATTCTGTGACGATTGCGCGCTCGCGTAAGCATATTACCAAATATTACGATACCAAGGATATAGGCAACTTCCCGGAGCGCAAAATGCCGTTGTCTTTCCGTCCTGCGTTGGTTACGGATGGCTCGGTAAATTACAGTGAGGTTTTTGCCAAGCTGGATGAGCTGGAGCTTTCGGTGTACACGCCTACGGAGTTTATCTTAAGCAGCCGTCAGCAAAAGTACGCAGCACTTTTTGATGATAACAAGGTTAATACCGGTTTTACGCAGACGAACCGTGAGCGCGGTATTCGCCGCTTAATGGCGATAAACATTCTGAAGCGTATGGAAAGCTCGGTGTATTCCTTCAGGCTGACAGTTGCAAGAGTGCGGGCAAGTATTGCAGCGGTTTTGGATAAAATCTATCGCTATACGCAGCATAGGCTCGCAAATGCACAGATTGAAACAGGTGCGGATATAGACAGCACTGATTTCGATATGGAAGAGGAAATTTTCAACGTAGGCAAAAAGGTGCCTATTTCGTTGGCTGATATGGATATTGTCAGCTGGGGCAACAGCCTGCAGCGTGACAAGGAGCGCTTGGATGAGCTGTTGGCACTGGTGCAGGGGATAACACCTGAGCAGGATAATAAGCTGCATGAGCTGTTTAAGCTTATCGACAATAAAATTCAGCATCCTCTGAATGCAGGCAATAAGAAAATTATCATCTTTACAGCTTTCGCCGATACAGCGCAGTATCTCTATGAGCATGTAAGTGCTTATGCCAAAGAAAAATTCGGCTTAAACACAGCTATGATTACCGGTACGGTTGATGGCAGGTCTACAATTCCTAAATTGAGATGCGATTTCAACACTGTGCTGACCTGTTTTGCGCCTTTGGCGAAGGATAAAGCACTGTTGTTCCCGGAAGATACGAACGAGATAGATATTCTGATTGCGACAGATTGTATTTCCGAAGGCCAGAACCTGCAGGATTGCGATTATCTGGTAAACTATGATATTCACTGGAATCCGGTGCGTATTATTCAGCGCTTCGGGCGTATTGACCGTATCGGCAGCAAGAATGCTTATATTCAACTGGTTAACTTTTGGCCTGATGTTGACTTAGATGAGTACATAGATTTGAAAAGTCGCGTTGAAAGCCGTATGAAGGCGGTGGATTTGACGGCGACGGCAGATGACAACCTGCTGAGCAATAATGAAAAGCTGGATTTGCAATATCGCAAGCAACAGCTGAAGCAACTGCAAAAAGAGGTTGTTGATATTGAAGATATGGGTACAGGTATTTCCATCATGGATTTAGGCTTGAATGAATTCCGCCTGGATTTACTGGAATATATTAAGACGCATGGCGAGCTGGATAAAACACCCTTTGGCCTGCATGCCGTTGTGCCTGCGAGTGAGGAATGTCCTCCGGGTGTAATTTACGTGCTGAAAAACTGCACGGATAACATAAATATAGACAGAAAAAATCTTCTGCATCCGTTTTACGCCGTATATATTGGCGAAGATGGCGAAATTATCTGCAACCATCTGGCGCCGAAAAAGCTGTTGGACAAGCTGCGCTTTACCTGCCGTGGCAAGGATAAGCCTTTGACAGACGTGTGCAGCGATTTCAACAAGGCGACGAACGACGGCAGAAGTATGGGTATTTATTCCCAGCTTTTGGAGGATGCTATTGCTTCCATAATCAACGTGAAGGACGCTGACGATGTGGATAGCTTCCTGAGCGGTGAAGAAATCAGCTTCTTTGACAATAGTATTAAAGGACTGGACGATTTTGAACTGATTTGCTTCCTCGTTGTGCGAGGTGAGCAGTAATGTTAGGTTTACCGCAGACTACAGAAGTAAAAAAGATTATTCCGAAACGTGCCTTATACAGCAAGTTTGAAATGAATACAACGGAGCAGAAGGAGTTTGACGCAGCCATCAGGCAGATGACCATCGTCAACGAAATTTCCTTACGTACAATTCCTGCCTTGCAGAAGCAGGAGCAGGAAAAAGCCGTTTTTGTTTTGGCGGTACAGCTGAAGCAAGAGGGCTGTGCGGAAAGGCTTTTACAAAAGCTGTGTAGGCTGATTGACCAACGCTTGCTGTTGGCGCTTTGCTATGAGGACAAGCTGCAGCTGGCACTGTATTTCGATAACAGAATATTGCTCAATGAATTTATGCCTGTGGCTGAGCAAAAGGTGAATTTGCAAGGCACAAGCTTGAACGATATTTGGGAGCACTTAGCTCTGCAAGTGGCAAATTTAACGCCACTTGCAGGGCTTACACCTGCTTCCGTGATTGCCGACGCCGGCAGGCGGACTGAAACAGAAGCACAGATAGCAGCGCTGACGAAGAAAATGTTTGCGGAAAAGCAGGCACGCAAAAAACTGACCTTGCGTGAAGCAATAAACAAGCTGAAAAAGGAACTGGAGGAATTATAATGATGGAACATCTCAACATGCAATCTATGGATAAGGTTGCAGCAAACGTAGCGAAGATAAGGGAGCTATTCCCTAATTGCGTTACCGAAAGAATCAATAGTGAAGGCAAGCTGGAGCATGCCATTGATTTTGATATGCTGAAACAGGAGCTTAGTGACCATGTTGTAGATGGTTTGCAGGAACGCTATCAGTTTACCTGGCCGGACAAGCGTAAAGCAATTTTGGCTGCCAATGCGCCGATTAACAAAACCTTGCGCCCTTGCAGAGAAGAAAGCGTGGATTTTGACAATACTGAAAACCTTTACATTGAAGGCGACAATCTGGAAGTGCTGAAGCTGCTGCAGGAAACTTACTTAGGCAAGGTGAAGATGATTTATATCGATCCGCCTTATAATACAGGTAATGACTTTGTCTATAATGATAATTTTAAGCAAAGCACAGAGGAATATATTGAAAATAGCGGTCAACTTGACGAAGATGGCAATCGTATGGTAACGAATACGGAAAGCAATGGTCGTTTTCATACCGATTGGCTGAATATGATGTATCCAAGGTTGAAGCTGGCAAAGGATTTGCTGAGTGATGATGGAGTTGTTTTTATCAGTATTGATGATAATGAAGTAGAAAATTTGAGAAAGATTTGTGATGAGATTTTTGGAGAGAATAATTTTTTAGCACAAGTTATTTGGGAACGTGCTTTTTCACCTAAAAATGATGCTAAATTTTTCTCGGTAAGTCATGATTATGTTTTGATTTATGCTAGAAGTATTGAAGTTTTTTCAATAGGATTACTTCCGCGTTCAGCAGAGTCAGACGCGAGATATAAAAATCCTGATAATGATCAGCATGGTCCTTGGACATCTGATAACATGACAGTAAAATCGTATAGTGCTAACTATGATTATCCAATAAGAACTCCGAATGGAACAATATATTATCCGCCTGCAGGAAGATGTTGGTTTACAAGCAAAGAACGTATGCAAAAATTAATAGAAAATGGGGCCGTTTGGTTTGGTAATAATGGCGGTAATATGCCAAGAATAAAAAGATATCTTTCCGATGTTCAACAGGGGATGACTCCGATAACCATTTGGAAATATTTAGATGTTGGACATAATCAAGAAGCTAGACAAGAATTAAAGAAGCTATTTGATGAAAAAGCATATTTTGATGGGCCTAAACCTATTAGATTATTAAATCGTATTTTGACTATAGCTAATGTGAAAAAAGATGATTTCATACTCGACTTCTTCTCTGGTTCTGGTACAACCGCTCATGCAGTCATGCAGCTTAACGCCGAAGATGGCGGTAAGCGTAAGTTCATCATGGTGCAATTACAAGAAGAATGCGCTGAAAACAGTGAAGCGTATAAGGCCGGTTATAAAAACATCTGTGAAATTGGCAAAGAGCGCATCCGCCGTGCCGGTCAAAAAATCAAAGAAGAAAATCCGTTGACAACGCAGAATTTGGACATCGGCTTCCGTGTTTTGAAATGCGACAGCAGCAATATGGAGGACGTGTACTTCACGCCGAAGGATTACATGGATAAACAGCAGAGCCTGTTTGTTGACAATATCAAAAAAGACCGCAGTGATGAGGACTTGCTGTTTGATGCTATGCTGAAGCTGGATACGCCGCTTTCCAGCAAAATCGAAAAGATAAATATTGCCGGCAAAACTGTCTACAATGTGGCGCAAGGTCATTTAATGGCATGCTTTGATAAGGATGTTACGGATGAGGTTATTACTGCCATTGCCAAAGAAATGCCAAGCTATTTTGTTATGCGTGACAGCTCGCAGGCTGATGACAGCGTAGCGATTAACTTTGAGCAGATATTCAACACCTATAGTCCGCAAACAGTAAGGAGGGTACTGTAATGAAGTTTAGTTTTAAAATTCAACAGTACCAGACGGATGCCGTCAATGCAGTGGTGGATGTGTTCAAGGGACAGGTGCGTCCTGCGCAGGATAACAGCTATTTTTTTGATCCGGGCAGACTTGTGCCGGTGAAAACCAAAAAAGCAAAGAATACCAATGGTTACAATTTGTTTCAGCAGGAGCTTGATGAACAGGAAGCCAAGCAGGATATAATACTCGGTTATGCCAACGCGCCTATCAAATTGGAAAAAGTGCAGCTTCTGGAGAATATCAAGTTCATTCAGGGCAATAATAATATAAATCCGTCTAAGGAGCTTATAGAAGGTCAGGGAAAGTGCAGTCTTGATATTGAAATGGAAACAGGTACAGGCAAAACCTATGTCTATATCAAGACCATGTTTGAACTGAATAAGCAATATGGCTGGAACAAGTTTATTATTATCGTCCCTTCTGTCGCAATCCGTGAAGGCGTCAAGAAAAGCCTGGAAACTATGGAAGAGCATTTCATGAGCCAGTATGGCAAGAAAGCGCGCTATTTCATTTATGACAGCAAAAACCTGACGAAGATTGATGATTTTGCCAAAAGCAACGAAATCAACGTAATGATTATTAATAATCAAGCCTTTGCTAAATCCTTGAATAAGGAGAAGAATAAGGAAGGCCGTGGCGGTGATAAGGGTGCATTGATTATTTACAGTGAACGTGATGAATTCGGTTCACGCAAGCCTATTGATGTTATTGCCAAAACTAATCCGATTTTGATTATCGATGAGCCACAGAAGTTGGCAGGCAATGTTACGCAAAAAGTAATGAAGCGCTTTAATCCGCTTTTCAGCATTAATTATTCCGCTACGCATAAGGATAAACATAATATGGTTTATGTTCTTGATGCACTTGATGCTTATAATCAGAAGCTGGTCAAGAAAATCGAAGTAAAAGGCCTGGAAATGAAGAATCTGAAGGGCATAGACAGCTACCTTTATTGCGAAGAAATTGAAACTTCTCCTACACAACAACCAAGAGTGCGTCTGGAATTTGAAGTGCAACAGGCAAATAGCATTAAACGCGTAAGAAAACTTTTGGGTAAGCGTGACAGTCTGTATGAATTATCCAATGGCATGAAGCAGTATGAAGGCTATGTAATCAACGACATAGATCCTCGCGGTAAGGGTACAGTAACTTTTACAAACGGTGAAGTATTGCATTGTGCGGATGTTGTCGGCGATGTGACGGAATTATACAAACGCCGTCTGCAGATACGCGAAACGCTGCTTTCACACTTTGAAAAGGAAAAAGAGCTTTACGCACAAGGTATTAAGACGCTGAGCTTGTTTTTCATTGATAAAGTAGAAAACTATCGTAAATATAATGAAGATGGTACACAAGAGCTTGGCGAGTACGGTAAAATTTTTGAAGAAGAATATATGCGTATTTTCAACAGCAAATCTACCGAGCTTTTTAAAGATGATCCTTATGTACAATACCTGAATAGAGTAGCTGCGGATGTGCATGATGTGCATACCGGTTATTTCAGTATCGATAAAAAAGGGCATAGCGTTGACAGTAAGTGCGAACGTGGCAAGGATACCTCTAACGATGAATCCGCGTATGATTTGATTATGAAGAATAAGGAAGCCTTATTGAGCTTTGATAATCCGGTACGCTTTATATTCTCTCACTCAGCATTGCGTGAAGCCTGGGACAATCCGAATATTTTTCAGATTTGTACACTGAAAGCGTCTAACAGTGATGTCAATAAACGTCAGGAAGTGGGCCGTGGCATGCGACTTTGCGTCAATCAGCAAGGTGAGCGTATGGATTTGTTGACCTGCAGAGAAGCCATGGTACATAAAATAAACCAACTGACAGTTGTTGCCAGTGAAAGCTATGCTGATTTTGTCGGAAGTCTGCAAGATGATATGAAGGCAGCATTGTATAAGCGTCCTACGCATGCATCTATTGACTATTTTGCTGACAGAACAGTAAAAGTCGATGGTAAGCAATATAAAATTGAAAGAGAACAAGCCGGTACTATTATGCTTTACTTAGGTGTAAACGGCTATGCTGATTATGATGGCAAAATCACTGAAAAATATAAGGCTGATAAAGAAGCAAATGATTTTGCGCCTTTGCCACCGCAATTAGAGGAGCTTGCACCGGCAATACATAAACTGATACAGGGAATTTTTGATGAAGAAGTTCTTAAAATGATGGTTGCTGATGCTAAGGAAACAAAGGTTAAAGCTAATCCGTTAAATGCAAACTTTGATAAAGCAGAATTCCAGGCTTTGTGGAATCGCATAAATCATAAATATGCTTATAAAGTTAATTTTAGCAGTGATGAGTTAATTAAGAAGGCTTCGGATGCCATCAATAGTGAGCTGGTAGTAACCAAAATTCAGTATAGGCTTGTAGTAGGTTCACAGAACGAGAATTTACAGGAGCATGAAATTGATAGCAAAACCGGCTTTACTACAACTCGTACAAAAACCGATACTATGCAAAATACATATGATAGCGGGTTAAAGTACGATTTACTGCATGAAATTGCTTCGAGAACTACGCTTACACGTCGCACTGTAGCAAAAATACTGCAGAACATTTGGGAATCTAAGTACCGTATGTTTGCAGAGAATCCGCTTGACTTTATTAACAAGGTATCAAGTATTATCAATGTCCAAAAATCTGCTTTAATAGTAGACCATGTAACTTATAATACGACCAATGAAACATTTGATACTGATATTTTTACTGCTGAATATACTCGTGGCAATTTCGCTAAAGCATATCGTGCAAAACATGCTATTCAAGATTATGTTTTTACGGATGGCACTGCAGAAAAAAGTGTGGAACGTAAATTTGTAGAGGAACTTGATACAGCAGATGAGGTTGTTGTTTATGCTAAGCTGCCGCGAGGATTTCATATTCCTACGCCGGTTGGAAAATATTCGCCTGACTGGGCAATTGCTTTTAAGAAGGGTGTAGTAAAGCATGTATTTTTTGTGGCAGAAACAAAGGGTACTTTGCAAAGTATGGAGCTGCGAGCTATTGAAAAAGCTAAAATAAACTGTGCTGAAAAGCTTTTTGAAAAGCTTTCCAATGGCGAAGTGCATTACGGTCAGGTAAAGGATTACAAGAGCCTGATGGATATTGTACTGGATAGATAAAGTCACAACTGAATATGAAATGATTCGCACTGATAGTTTACTTGTGCCTATGCGTACACTCTTTTTGTAAAATCTTTACACTTGCTGCTATAAGAAGATGCTAATAATTTTCCTCGTTGACAAATAGCAGTAACAGTAATATAATTTTTCTAATAGCAAACCATTAAGATAGAGGCGCGGAAAGCATGAGTAGGTTGTGGAGCGGGAGCTGAGAAGCATCACAAAAGGGCTAACGCCGAAGTGCAATGGCAGCCGTGTCGTTGTGCTGGGCCGTCAGTGAAAGCTGCCGGACTGTCGCTGCATCTGCAGCGGAGGGCTATCTCGGCTATGGGTGTGAATATTTATTTGACATGCTAACCGTTGAGATAGAATCCAAAGGAAATATCTCAACGGTTATTTTTATGATTAAGGAGTGAACGAAATGATTCGTGTTTTGGTAAATGGTGCGCTGGGCCGTATGGGCAGCGAGGTATGTAAAAAGGTTTATAGCGAAGCTGATTTGGAGCTTGTAGGTGCTGTTGATATTAAGGAAGGCACTGTGCAGTTGGGCGATGGTGTTAAGGTAACGACTGACCTGGTTGCTGCTATTGAAGCTGCCAAACCGGACGTTGTTGTTGACTTCACCCGTCCTGATGTTGTTATGGGCAACCTGCGCAAAATGCTGCCGCTGGGCGTGCACGCTGTAGTAGGCACAACAGGCTTCAGCGATGCGGATTTAAAAGAGGTTGATGAGCTGGCACGCAAGCACAACACCAGCCTGCTGATTGCTCCGAACTTTGCGCTTGGCGCAGTTGTAATGATGAAGCTGGCGTGTGAGGCTGCCAAATATTTCCCACATGTGGAAATTATCGAGAAGCATCACGATAATAAGCTGGATGCTCCCAGCGGTACGGCGATTATCACCGCACAAAAAATTGCTGAGGTGCGCAAGGCTATGCATCAGGGCAATCCTGATGAAAAGGAAACTATGGCAGGTGCGCGCGGTGCCGATTACGAGGGCATGAAGATTCACAGTGTCCGCTTGCCGGGATACGTTGCTTCCCAGGAGGTTATCTTCGGCGGTCAGGGCGAAACTTTGAAAATCAGTACCGACCCGATTAACCGCGAATGCTACATGCCGGGCGTTGCGCTTGGCTGCCGCAAAATTGTTGACCAAGTAGGCCTGGTATACGGCTTAGATAAATTACTCTAAATAGTGAGGGGGAGAATTTTATGAAAAAGTATAACGTTGCTATTTTGGGCGCTACCGGTGCTGTTGGTACTGAATTTCTGAAGCTTATCGAAGAAAGAAATTTCCCATTTGCAGAACTGCGTCTGCTGGCTTCCAAGCGCAGCGCAGGCAAGCAGATTGAATTTATGGGTAAAACATATACTGTAGAGGAGGCTACCAAAGACTCCTTCGAGGGTATTGATATCGCTCTGTTCGCTGGTGGCAGCGTTTCCAAGGAGTTCGCTCCTTACGCTGTGAAAGCTGGTGCCGTTGTTATCGACAACTCCAGCACCTTCCGTATGGATCCCGAGGTGCCGCTGGTTGTGCCGGAGGTTAACCCCGAAGACATCCTGAAGCACAAGGGCATTATCGCTAACCCCAACTGCTCTACCATTATTATGGTTATGGCACTGAAACCGCTGTATGACCTGGCACGCATTAAACGTATTGTCGTTTCTACCTATCAGGCTGTTTCCGGCGCGGGCAAAGAGGGCATTGACGAGCTCACCGACCAGACTAAGGCTTACAGCGAGGGCCGTGAGATGGAGGCACACATTCTTCCGTCCGCAAGCCTGCCGAAGCATTATCCGATTGCGTTTAACCTGATTCCGCAGATTGATGTTTTCCTTGATAATCTCTACACCAAAGAAGAGATGAAGATGATCAACGAAACCAGAAAGATTATGCATGATGACGAAATGCGCATCACCGCTACTACCGTACGTGTGCCTGTATACCGCAGCCACAGCGAATCGGTAAACATTGAATTTGAGCATGATCTGGAGCTGAAGGATATGGCAGCTGCTATTGATGCCTTCCCGGGCGTTCAGATGATGGATGATCCGTCCAACCAGGTTTATCCGATGCCTTTATATACTTCGGAAAAATATGACTGCTTCGTTGGCCGTCTGCGCCGCGATGAGTCCAATCCGAATACCTTCAACCTGTGGGTAGTAGGCGACCAGATCCGCAAGGGCGCTGCGCTGAACACTCTGCAGATTGCCGAGGTTATGATTAAAAACGGCTGGTTAGAAAAATAATAATGCACTTCTGCGGTGTAAAGACTACCTGGCGTACAGCTTGTACGCCACAGCCTTTCCGGCATCCGGTACATTTTGCATTTTAATTTAAACAGATGAGGAGCAATTTACATGAAAATCATTGTACAGAAATTCGGCGGCACCTCCGTCGCGAGTGAGGAAGCCCGCGTTGCAGTTAAAAATAAGGTACAGCAGGCTATCCGCAACGGTTACTCCCCGGTAGTAGTTGTTTCGGCTATGGGACGCAAGGGTGCTCCCTACGCAACCGATACGCTTATCGGCGCACTGAAGGACGTTAACCTTTCCGTTAATGTGCGTGAGATGGATATGATGATGTGCTGCGGCGAAATCATTTCCTCCTGCGTAATGGCAGCAACCCTGCAAAAATTCGGCATCAACGCTATGGCGCTCACCGGTGGCCAGGCAGGTATTATCACCGATTCCCAGTTTGGTGCTGCACGTATCAAAAACATCAACACCTCCGGTCTTATCCGTCTTTTGGAGGCAGGCATCATTCCGGTTGTCTGCGGCTTCCAGGGTATGACGGAGAATAACTATAAATTTACGACCTTGGGCCGTGGTGGCAGCGACACTTCTGCTGCTGCACTGGGCGCTGCGCTAAAGGCTGATTTTGTGGAAATCTATACAGATGTTGAAGGCATCATGACTGCTGACCCGCGCATTGTAGAGAAGGCCAATATTTTGCAGCAGATTTCCTATGCTGAGGTTTGCCAGATGGCGCAGAACGGTGCCAAGGTTATTCATCCGCGTGCCGTGGAAATTGCTATGGGCAGCAACATTCCTATGTATGTAAAATCTACCTTCAGCGATGCTCCCGGCACCTTGATTACCAGTGAACGCATCGGTCAGGGCAACGGCGGCGAAATTGCGATTAACGAATCCTGCGCCAGCGGTGTAGCTCATCTTAACGATCTGGCACAATTCCGCATTGACCTGAACCCGCAGGATATTACTGCAGGCCGTAATCTGTTCGAGGATTTGGCGGATGCAGGCATCAGCGTAGGCTGCCTGAACCTGTCCGAGAAGGAGGCAATGTTTGCAGTCTTCTCTCCGGATGTAGAGCACACCTGCAAGGTGCTTGATGCAACAGGCTTTAAATATACGCTGAACGAGGGCTGCGGCAAGGTTTCCGTTGTCGGCAGTGCTATGCGTGGCGTGCCCGGCATTATGGCTACCTTTGTAACTGCGCTTGCCAGCCACAATATCGCTATTCTGCAGACTGTGGACAGCGATACTACGATTTCCGCGATTGTTAAAGAGGAGCATTTGGTGGAAGCGGTAAAAGCATTGCATGAGGCCTTCAAGTTATAGTCTGTGTATAAAGCACCGTCTGCGTTGTTGTGTTTCCTCGACGTACGTGAAGTACGCCGTCGTCAACACGCCTAGCATCCGGCACTTTCTCCACAGCCTATTAGGATAAAAAGGAAATAAAGCACCGCCTGCGTCGCTACGTTCCTTTGACGTACCGCTAGTACGCCGTCGTCAACACGCCTAGCATCCGGCACTTTCTCCACAGCCTGTTAGGTTAAAGAGGAAATAAAGCACTGTCTGTATCGCTACTTGTTACGTTTATTCGACGTACCTCTAGTACGCCGTAAAAAATATAAAATCATTTAGATAATAAGCAATATATCATAGAGAATTTTAGTTTCAATTAGTTTTAAGAGGTGGAATTACAATGAACAAACCGTATTTTGGCAGATTATTAACGGCAATGGTTACGCCGTTCAACGCTGATGGCAGCGTTAATTATGCAGCTGGTGCAGATTTTGCTGACTGGCTGCTGGCTAACGGCAGTGACGGCCTGGTAGTAGAAGGCTCTACCGGTGAAGCTGCAACCATGGACATGGATGAAAAAATTAAATTCATGCAGACCATCGTTGCACGTGTCAACGGACGTGCCAAAATTGTTGCCGGTGCAGGCACCAACTGCACTGCCAGCACTATTGATTTGGTTAAGAAAATGGAAGCCTGCGGTGTTGACGGCGTGCTCGTAGTTGGCCCGTACTATAACAAACCGACTCAGGAAGGCTATTACCAGCATTTTGCAGCCGTAGCCAAGGCTACTAAGCTGCCGATTATCGTATATAACGTTCCCGGACGTACCGGCGGCAACATTGCTCCGGAAACTGTTGCACGTCTGGCAGCAGATTTCAGCAACATTGTGGCTATCAAAGAGGCAGCAGGCAATGTAGCACAGACTGCAGAGCTGTATCGTGTACTGCCGGAGGATTTCTCTATTTACAGCGGTGACGACGGCCTGATTCTGCCGTTCCTGTCCGTTGGTGCTTGCGGCTTGATTTCCGTTCTGGCCAATGTTAACGGCAACATACTGCAGCAATTGATGCAGGCTTACAGCGAAGGCCGTGTGAAAGACGCCGCCGACCTCAACAAGGTTATGGTGCCGCTGGCTAAGGCTATGTTCATAGAAAGCAACCCGATTCCTATCAAGGCTGCAGTTACCAAGGTTACCGGTATTGATGCCGGTGCTCCGCGTCTGCCGCTGACTCCTATCAGCGCTGCCGCTGAGGCTAAGCTGGATGCAGCTTTAAAAGCAGCAGGCATGATAAAATGAGCAAGCTGGTAGTAATTATCCAGTGTGATACAGTGCAGCAGCGTTGTTGCGGCTACAACTGTACGCACGCTTTTTACAGTCGCGAGGGTAAGTTTGCCGGTTATCCAGAGGATACGCATTACATGAGCTTCACCTGCGGTGGCTGCTCCGGCGGTGCGCTGACGGTTAAGCTGGAGAACCTGGCGAAGCGCCTGCGCCGCTTTAAAGAGGATGGGCAGGAGATTTGCGTGCATCTTTCTACCTGCATGGTATCGGATAATTCGCATAAGCCGCCATGCCCGCATCTTGATTACATCCAAAAGATTTTAGCGAAGAAGAAGCTTACCAATATTGTTCATGGTACCTACGTTTCCAAAACGGCAACCAGACGCCGTGAGGAAGGTATCTACAAGGATTTTGCATAAGCTTTGTATAAGCAAATGAAAACACCCTGCGTATTGCCATTGGCAATGAGCAGGGTGTTTGTGTGTTAGAGAGTATTATTTGAAAAGGTACAGCAAATAGCCATAGCCTTCGGCTTCCATCTGTTCGTAGGGGATAAAGCGCAGGGAAGCACTGTTGATGCAGTAACGTACACCGTTGGGTGATTCGCTGTCACCGGTGAAAACATGCCCCAAATGCGAATCGCCGCTGCGGCTGCGCACCTCGGTGCGTACCATACCATGGCTTGTATCTTTGCGTTCAATTATCAAAGGTGCTTCAATAGGCTTGGTAAAGGCGGGCCAGCCGCAGCTGCTCTGATATTTGTCAGTTGAGGAAAAGAGCGGTTCGCCGGTGACGATATCAACATAAATGCCTTTGGCAAATTTATCCCAGAATTCGTTGTAGAATGGTCGTTCGGTACCGTTTTGTTGTGTTACATGAAATTGTTCTGCGGTAAGCTTATCGCGTATAGTTTCGGCAGCAGGTTTTTTGTAGGCACCGGCATCAATTTTCAAGGTGCTGAGTAGCTTGATTTTGGAAGGTGATATATGGCAGTATCCGCCTGGATTTTTATCAAGATAGTTCTGATGATATTCTTCTGCCGGATAATAGTTTTTCAGTGGTCCGACTTCGACTGCAAATACCTTATGACGACCGCGTTCCAGTTCCACGATACGTTCTACTACAGCCTGCGCTTGTGTATTGGTATAGTAGATGCCGGTCTGATACTGTGTTCCGGTATCATTCCCCTGTTTGTTGAGGACTGTTGGGTCAATGACGTAAAAATATGCCAAGAGCAGATGGTCAAGACTTACCTTTGCCGGATCGTATTCAACACGCACGGTTTCGCGAAAACCGGTTTTCCCACCCAAAATCGTCTGATACTTGGCATCGGCTTTGCCTGTGCCGTTGGCATAACCGCTTTGGGCATCGATGACACCCGGTATGGATTGCATCAGCTTTTCAAGCCCCCAGAAGCAGCCTCCTGCAAGATAGATAACGTTTTCTTTTTCTTGGGAAAAATCCATAATTGTGACCTCCTTGACTTTGGGGATTGCCTGTTGTTTAGCAGACTGTTGCATACGTGTGTTGGCAAAGCAGCTGGTAATTAAAAGCAACATTCCTGCGAGAATAATGACAGATTTTTTTAGCATGACGGCACGCTCCTTCCTGCATCGTGGGGTGAGTGGCTGAGAACTGCTTATACTTTTAAGATAGCAGAAAATAACATTCTATGTCAATGGATAATTATGATTACTTAATGAAAACTACTTGTCGCTTTTGTAAATAAGAATAAGGCGGATATAAAAGACAGGTGTGCTAACGTTGAGAACTTTATTATTTATGAGGAAATGAATCAGCAGTGTCTGTTATATGCAAGAAGATAATAGGCAAATATTGTTGAAAACTTAATTTTATAAAGATAACAGAGCAAAAAAATCTCTGCTAAGGTGCTTGAAAACACCGGAAGCAGAGATTTTTGATTTGTGGATATTGGAATAATATGCAGTTTTATTTATTTTTCGTCGTCAAATTTTTCGGGGAAGAAGATGCGCAGTGTTTTTTCGTCGACTGTTTTGCCGAAGCTGTTGCCAATGAAGAAGCACAGCAGGGAAAGGCCGATGCCAAGTACAATCTGATGCAGGTCGAGCACCTTAATCTTAAAGACCATGGCCAGGCAGTAGATGATTACACCACCGCCCATGGCTGCAATAGCGCCGTATTTGTTGGCCTTGGACCAGAAAAGACCGAAAATCAGCACCCAGAAGAAGGCTGTTTCCAGACCGCCGAAGGCAAACATGTTAATCTGCCAGATAACGCTTGGTGGTTTGATGGCGATGGCATAAACCAAAAGGCCGAGAATAATTGTCGCACCCAGGCTGTAGAGGCGAATTTGATTATTGCTGAGCTGTTCTTCGCGCTTGCCCTTGATATTCATGTACACGTCCTTGACGATAGAGGAGGACGAGGAAAGCAGCAACGAGGATACGGTGGAAATGGTTGCAGCAATGGGTCCGATGATGATGACGCCGGCCCAGAAGGGCGTGAGGCTGTGCACGATGGCAATCGGCATGATGTTATCCACGCTGTTGCCGTAGGCTGTAATCGGTCCGGTAAGGATGCCTTTGCTGATAACACCGATCCAGGTGGCAACCAGCGTCATGGCACCGATGACAACGGTACCGATAATCATAGCATTGTGCAGCGCCTTGGTATCCTTGTAGCTGATGCCGCGGACAACGGACTGCGGCAGTGACAGCGTACAGATGCCGACGAGCAGCCATTGGCTGATATACAGCGAAATCGGCATTTTGCCGCGGGAAAGCGGCTCCAGCATATCGGGATGCTGCGTGCTGATGTAGCTCATTATTTCGTTGAAGCCGCCGCCTGCGTGCATCATACCGCCCATGAGGATGCACAGGCCGACGATCATGGCGATGGCGCAGCAGGCGTCGGTAACGGCAACGCCCTTAAAGCCTCCGATGGTGGTGTAGATGACAACAATCAGGCCGAACATCGTGAGGCCAGTGAGATAAGAAAATCCGGTTACTGCTTCGAAGAGCTTGGCGGCGCCGACGAACTGTGCCACCATAGTGGCGCAGAAGAAGGCAACAATGACAACGGCGGCCATGTTCGCTAGAAAGTCGGAATGATAGCGGGCGCGCAGCACGTCAATGACGGTTACGGCGTCAATTTCGCGCGCGATCAGGGCAATCTTTTTGCCGAACACGCCCAAGACGAGGAAGATAACGACTACCTGTACGATAGCCATGTACAGCCAGCCGTAGCCGATAACCCAGGCTACGCCCGGACCGCCGACGAAGGTGCTGACGCTGCTGTAGGTGGCAGCAGTGGTCATCGCCAGCACAAAGCCACCGAGGGTGCGGCCGCCGATAAAGTAATCCTTGGCAAAATCCTTTTGCCTGTTTTCTTTTGACGTGCGCTGGATATAGGCGCTGATGCTCAACAGAATCAGCAGGAAGGCCAGTGCCGGTAAAATATTTAAAATACTACTCATGCTGCTTCTCCTCCGTGCTGTCATCCAAATCAAAGTTGACAAAAACCTTCTTCGTCAAGAAAACGGTAACGGCGATGGCAAAAAGCCAGGTGCCTACGCAACCGCCCCAAACCCACAGAGGTGTATGCCAAAAGGTAATATTGCTGTCTGCCAGTCCAAAGCCTGCCAGGCACCAGAAGATGATGACGGCGATGGTGGCGACAACAGTAGCCAGGGCCTCGCGGTTGGCCTGGCGGAATTTATCACTGCGCTTCATATAAACTGCTCCTTTCGTACAGACAATGCTGTCTGACTGCGTTAACAAATTTATTTTATCACAAATTCTCCAAAAATACTTCTAAAATATGCTTAAAAGCATCATAAAATGTAAGATGGCCTAGTGTAATTTGACGGCTGTCTGTGTTATAATGTATTTTGGTGATTAATTTGAAGAAAACAATGTATAATTTAGCTACAATGTGGCTGACGCTAAGCGTCATTTTTTTCCTATGTGAATATGTAACCGGTATGCTGCAGGTTGTTACCTTGGGCGGTCTGGTGGCAGGCTCTTTTATCGAAGGTGCTTTTATGTGCCTGGGCCTGAAGCTGATGCACGTTATTGTGGATAAGCAGTTTTTGCTGACGAGGCTGCAGGAGCTGGCCAAGCGCAGAAACGATTCCCTGAAGGCTATGCTGGTGATGGCTGCCTTCTCCCTGGAGGGTGCCGTAACGGTTTGCCGTATGCTGCCGGGCTACAATCTTAAATTTGGCATCATGCATGGTATTTTTCTTTTGCTGCTTTATCCGGCAGCAGCTATATTTTTGGATAAATTGATGTTAAAGGAGCAGATGGAGCATGGAAATTAAGCTGATTGCCAGTGATATGGACGATACACTTTTGAATAAGAACTGCCAGATTTCTCCGCGCAACGAGGCAGCTATCAGAAAGGCGCTGGACGCAGGCAAGATTTTTTTGATTGCCACCGGCAGAATGTACGTTTCTGTGCGCCCTTATGCGCAAAAGCTGGGCCTGGATGTGCCGCTGGTTACCTATAACGGCGCTCTCGTTAAGGGCAGCCTGAGCGGCAAGGTTTATTATGAGCACAAGATGAAGCTGTCTACAGCCAATGAGGTGTTGGCGTACTGCCGTGAAAAGGGCTATTACCTGCAGCTTTATGTGGGCGACAGCATTTTGATTAAGCAGGAGAATGACTGCTCCCGCATGTACACCAAAATCAGCGGCATTCAGACGACTGCTATCGGTGATGCGCTGTATCATACGGATGAAGAGCCGTATAAGATTCTGGTGATGACGAAGGAAGGCGAATTTGCTGACGTTTGGCAGCAGTTCAAAGAGGACTTTGCCGGTAAGCTGGATGTTACCAGCTCCAAAGACAACTTCCTGGAGCTGATGGAGCCCGGTGTCAACAAATGGGAGGCGGTAAAAAGCGTAGCTGCAAGCTATGGCGTACAGCCGCAGGAAATTATGTGCATCGGTGATTCCAATAACGATGTGAAGATGATTGCCAATGCCGGCATCGGCGTAGCTGTGGGCAACGCTAAGGACAGCGTGAAGCAGAATGCAAAAATCATTACCGCATCTAATAATGATGACGGTGTTGCTTTGGTTATTGAAAGCATTTTGACGCCACAGGCAGCGGAATAAAATGAGGGAGCGTGTTTAGTGCGCTCCCTTTTAATAATGTAGAGATAAGGTTGGTGAGAAAAATGGCAGAGGAAAAATCTTTATTGGAATATGTGCGCAGGCAGGCGGAGCTAAATCAGCAGGATGATAAAAAACAGCAGGCTTTGCAGGAAGCTCATGCACACGCTCACAACCATCCTAATAAGAAGAAGGTTGTCAACCGCCTGGCACGCATTGAAGGCCATGTGCGTTCTATCAAGACTATGGTAGATAACGACAGGGATTGCTCGGAGGTGCTGATTCAGATAGCTGCGGTGCGCAAGGCGCTGGATAATACGGCCAAGGTTATTTTGAAGGACCACCTGGAGCATTGCATTCTGCACGCTATCGAAAAGGGCGAGGGCAGCAAAAGCCTGGAGGATTTTGAAGCGGCCATTGACCAATATCTGCGCTAAAAAAAGACTGCACGTTAAGAACGTGCAGTCATGTTTGAGATTAGGCTAAAGCTACTCTTTGCTGCAGCTTGGAAACAAAAAACAGTAAAAAGCTGCTGCGGGCAATATAGAAGATGAGGAAGGCCAGCCACAGGCCGATGTTGCCGTAAAGCGGGATAAGCGTAAAGTAGGCGGTAAGGTAACAGCCTGCCGTCAGCAGCATGGAGATGCAGATAGGCTTGGTGTAGAGCGCACCGTTGAACACGCCGTAGTAGACAATGCCAAGCGCGCTGATAAGCGGGAAGAAGGCTATGAACAAATCGTACTGCTGCGCTGTGGCAATGACGCTGTGAAGATTGGTGAAGCAGCCGAGAATGGCGTGACGACAGCAATAATAGCCGACAGTCTGCAGCAGGCCGAAGCCAATGGCCCAAATGAAGCTGATGCGCAGCGTATCGTTGAGCATGGAGCGGTCATGCTCGCCGAAGGCAATGCCGGAATAGATGGCACCTGCCTGCGAAAGGCCGGTCAGAATATCGCCCATGATGAACTGGATCTGGAAGAGAATGGAATTGGCAGCCAAAAGCTCGCCGCCGAAGGCAGAGCTTTGATGCATAAAGCTGTTGACCATGATAATCATGCAGAACATACGCACGGTGAGATGCGAGCCGCACTGCAGCATCTGGCGGCAGGTGGGACCGGAAAAGATTTTTCGCAGCGGCACTGCTGTCAGCGGCAGGGGCTTGTGCTTGGCATAAAAGTACAGAATGGCCAAAAAGCCGGTAATATTGGCGATGCAGGTGGCAGCAGCAACTCCGGTTACTTCGTAATGCAATACAATGACGAAGAGCACGTCCAGCAGCAGGTTTATAATGTTGCTGGCAAGTGCGGTGAGTACCGCGATACGTACATGCAGTGTGCCGGCGAACCATCCCTGTGCTGTCTGGAAGACGAGCGTCAGCGGCATAATCCAGATGAGCATGCGATAATATTGCTCTAACATAGGCCTGGTTGCTGCGTCGGGATTGAAGAGCAGTAATGCTGTCCGCCAGATAGGCTCCTGTAAAATGACGAGGAGCAGGCCGATGCCGAAGGCTGCCAGCACTCCGCGGATAAAAGCACCGGCGAGCAGCTTTGGATCGTGCTGACCTAAGGCTTGCGCCGCAAAGCCGCTGGTGGATATTTTCAGAAAGCCGAAAAGCCAATAGACTGTGCTGAAAATTACTGCGCCTAAAGAAACTGCGTTAATATAGGTATAATTCCCCAAATGCCCGACTACGGCAGTATCAACGGCGCCCATGAGCGAGGCGGCCACTGTAGAAAAGGTAAAGGGAAGACTTGTTTTTATAAACTCCATGTGAGATAATTTCATTGCTGCACCACATTCCTATTAAATTTCTTGCAACACTATAATAACCCCCTATAGGGGATAATGTCAATAGGAATTATTATCATTAATTAGTTTTTTTCTAAAAAATTTACATAAAAGCTGTATTTTTGTTTAAAAGAAGGGATATCTATGTCTATTCTGCCGATTTTCATACCGCATGCAGGCTGTCCGCATCAATGCGTCTTTTGTAACCAAAAGACGATTAGCGGCCAGAAGCTGGCTGCTGTTGCAGCCGCCAAAGAGCAGCTTGCGCGCTGGCGCAGCTGGCTGCGACCGAGCGCTGCCAACGAGGCGGCGTTTTACGGCGGCAGCTTTACCGGCCTGCCTTTGAAGCTGCAGGAGGAGCTGCTGGCGCTGACGGATGCATTGCTGGCCGAAGGCTTTATCGGCAGTGTGCGTCTTTCCACGCGCCCGGATTATATAGATGAAGAACGCTTGCAGCTTTTGCAGCAGCATGGGGTGCGCCTGGTAGAGCTGGGTGTGCAGTCGCTGGATGACAGAGTGCTGGCGGCAGCGGAGCGCGGCCACACGGCGGCGCAGGTGGCGCCGGCGGTGGCGCTTTTAAAACGCTTCGGCTTTCATGTCGGCCTGCAGCTGATGGTTGGTATGCCGCAGCAAAGCTTTGATAGCGTGCAGGCAACAGTGCGCAAGGCCATTGCGATGCAGCCTGACGTGGCACGCCTCTATCCTTTATTAGTAATCAAGGGTACGCCGCTGGCTGCGGTCTACGCGGCGGGGCGCTTTGTGCCGCTGACGCTGGAGGAGGCCGTGACGCAGGCGGCCTGGGCTTATCGCGAGCTGACGGAAGCAGGCGTGAATGTAATCCGCATTGGCCTGCAGCCAGACGAGGAGCTGTGCGCACCGGGCAACATTCTTGCAGGACCGTTTCACCCGGCAATGGGCGAGCTGGTAAAAAGCAGGGTGCTGCGCACCGAAGTGACGTCACAATTAGAAAAGCTGGCTGACTGCGGCGCTATTAATATATATTGCCCTGCGCGCCTGGAATCGAAGCTGCGCGGGCAAAAAAGCTGCAACCTGCGCTATTGGGAGAAGTTATTCCCAGGCCTTAAGCTGCAGATAATCCAAGATAAGGCAGATGAGATAAGAGTATGTCCACATGTAAATCCTTTGCACCAATCGTAGATGAGCACAGCAGAATATTGATTCTCGGTTCCATGCCGGGGATAAAATCGCTGGAGCAGCAGGAATATTATGCACATCCGCAAAACCGCTTCTGGCGTTTGCTGGCGTTGCTTTTGCAGGAGGACGTGCCGCAGGATTACGCTGCCAAGCAAGCTTTGCTGCATAAGCATCACTTGGCACTGTGGGACACGCTGGGCTATTGCGAGCGCGAGGGCAGCCTGGACAGCAGCATCAAAAACGAGGTGCCGAATGCTGTCGTGGAGCTTGCAGGCGAGCTGCCGCATTTACAGGCAGTGGTCTGCAACGGCGGCAAGGCAGCTGCAGCGTTTAAAAAATATTTTGCCAAAAAACTGCCGCAGCAGGTGCGAATTTTTTATCTGCCGTCGACAAGTCCGGCCAATGCGCGCTTGCGCTTGGAGGATCTGGCGGAGCGCTGGCAGGTTATTTTGCAATTTTTAGCATGAGAGAACTTCTGGCTGGTGTAAAAAATCGTATTTTATGGTACAATAAAAAGATATAATAACTGATTTATAGAAGATGGGTGATTGCTAGTGCGTTTAAAGTCCTTTTCAACCTATGGCTTTAAATCCTTTGCTGATAAAACTGAATTGACCTTTGACAAGGGAATTACTGCTGTTGTCGGACCGAATGGTTCAGGCAAGAGCAATATTTCTGATGCCATTCGTTGGGCGTTGGGCGAGCAGAGCGCCAAGTATCTGCGTGGCAGCAAGATGGAGGACGTGATTTTCTCCGGTAGTGGCAAGCGCAGAGCGTTGGGTGTAGCGGAGGTCACCATTGATTTTGATAACAGCGACAGGACGTTACCGCTTGATTTTGAGCAGGTGAGCCTGACGCGCCGCATTTTCCGCAGCGGTGACAGCGAATATGCGATTAATAAGAAAAGCTGCCGCCTGAAGGATATTATCGACCTGATGGCGGATACCGGTCTTGGTAAGGGCTCCATGTCCATTATCGGCCAAAATAAAATTGATGAGGTTTTAAACAGCCGTCCCGAGGATAGACGCAGTCTGTTCGAAGAGGCGGCAGGCATTGCCAAATACCGCCTGCGTAAGAAGGATGCGGTGCGCAAGCTGGACGATACGGCCAACAACCTTACGCGTATCAACGATATCCGTAGCGAAGTAGATGCGCAGGTGGAGCCGCTGGCGCAGGCTGCAGCCAAAACGCAGCAGTTCAACGAGCTTAGCGAGGCGCTGCGCCGTTGCCGTCTTTCCGTACTTTTGCGTCGCCTTGATGCGATGGAGGACACAGGCAAGGAGCTGCTGGCGAAAAAGCAGGCGGCCGAAGCTGCCTACTCTGAGCAGGCGGCGAAGGTCGGCAGCATGCAGGCCGAGGGCGTGAAGGTGCAGCAGGAGCTGGATAAGCTGGCTGAGGCTTATAATAAATTACAGGACGATATCAAAAACCGCGAGACTGCTTTGGAAAAGCTGCGCGGTGACCAGAAGGTGCTTGATGAACGTGTCAGCCAGAACGAAAGAGCTGGCGAACGCCTGGTGCAGCGCAACGAGCGCCTGGAGCAGCAGGTGAAGGAGCAGGAAGCACGCATGCAGGAGCTGGCAGCAGAGTTTGATGCTGTCGAAAAAAGGCATACTGTGGCCGATGGCGCTGTCAAGCAGCTGCAGGCGCAGCGTGATGAGCAGAGCGCCAAGCTGGAGGAAGCGAAGCGCAGCGACGAGCAGGCGCAGTCGCAGTTCTTCAGCGGTATGCAGGAGCTGATTAAGCTGCGTAACGAGCTGCATAACCTGGAGCAGGAGCAGGAGCAGCGTGCACGTCGTCGCGATGCTTTGAAAAAGAGCATCGAAGAGGCGGAAGCTGCAGACCGTCAGGCACAAGAGCAGTACAACAGCCTGCTGGAGCAGCAGTCGCAGTGTGCGCACGGCATGGAGCTGGTACGCAGGCAGGGCGAAGAGCTGCGCAGTGCCTATGATGCAGGGCAAAAGGAGCTGCAGGAGGTGCGCAGCAGTCAGCAGCAGTGCCAGCGTCAGCTGACGGCGGCCGAAACGCGCGAGCAAAGCTTAAAGCGTCTGCAGCAGAGCTACGAAGGCTTCAGCTACGGCATCAAAGCGGTGCTGAAGGCTCAGGAGCCCTGGCGTGAGCAGGTTGTGGGTGTGGCAGCGGAGCTGCTGCAGGTAGAAGATAAATATGTCGCTGCTATCGAGACAGCGTTGGGCGAGGGCGCGCAGAACCTGGTGATGCGCTCGGCCAACGCAGCGAAGGAAGCGATTGCTTTTTTGAAGCGTACCAATAGTGGTCGTGCAACCTTTCTGCCGCTGGATACCGTACAAAGGCGTGGGCCGAACCGTGAGGAGGAAGCACTGGCGAAGCTGCCGGGCATTCTTGGCTATGCGGTGGATCTGATCGGCTTTAAGCCTGAGGCGGAAAACGCTGTCCGCTTTTTGCTGGGCAGAGTGCTGATTGCCGAAAATATTGACGCTGCCTTAGCTGCCGCGAAGGCCGGACGCTACCGTCTGCGCGTAGTTACGCTTGACGGCGATGTGGTAAACGCCGGCGGCAGTATGAGCGGCGGCAGTAAAAAGCATAAGGAAGGCTATTTGAGCCGTAATGTAGAAATTGCTCAGGCAGCAGCGCAGGTGAAGCAGCTGCATGCCGAGATGCTTGACTGGCAGGAAAAGCTGGAAGTGCTGGAAGAAGCCGAAGGCAGGCAGAAGGAGCAGCTGCAGCAGCTGGCAGCAGAGTTGCGTCAGCAGCAGCTGAAGGCCGACAGGCTTAAGCTGAACCTTGAGCAGGTGCAGCAACAGAAGACGCGCGACAATGAGCGTTTGCTGCTGCTTTTAGATGACCGCAGCAATATCACTGCTGCCTATATGGCAAACCGTGACAAGGTGAAGGAGCTGCGCGCAGCAGTTGCCGAGCGCGAGGGACAGGACACCGAAGCCAAGGAGCTTTTGGATAACCTGAAGAAGGAAATTGCAAAGTACGGCAGTGCAGTTACTGCCTTGGATAACCAGCTGCAGGATGCTAAGATTACCCTGCAGACCTCTGCCGCACGCACGCAGGATATCACCAAGGCTATGCACAGCCTGGATCAGGATACACTGCGCTTGCAGGAGGAGATTGCTGCCAATGGCAGGGAGCAGGAGCGCAGACAGCAGGAAATTGCCGATTGCGGCGTGCAAAAGCAGCGCCTGCAGCAGCAAAGCGATGAGCTGCTGGCACAGCTGCAGCAGATTCTGGGAGGCAAGGACGACTTCGCCCAGGAGCGCGGCGACCTGGTGGATAAGCAGCAGGAGATAGAACAGGCGCTGGCAGGATTGCGCAAGCAGGTGAACGACAGTGAAGCGCTGCTGAAGCAGACAGAGCTGGACTTGGCGCGCCATGAAAGCAGCTGTGGCCATATCCGGGAGCAGCTGCAGCAGGATTATCAGCTGGACGAGGCGGCGGCACGCAGCCAGGATTTGGCTGAGCTGCAGGATATGGAGCTGCCGGCACTGCAAAAGCAGGAAAGCCAGCTGACGCTGCAGATTGCGGATCTGGGACCGATTAATGCGGCGGCGATTGAAGAATACAACGCAGTGAAGGAGCGCAGCGAATTCCTGCGTAAGCAATATGACGATTTGTGTACGGCGAAGGATAATCTGGAAGCGGTCATCGCGGAAATCAACAGCGGTATGACCAAGCGCTTCAAGGAAGCCTTTGCCCAGATCAACGAATACTTTGCGCAATGCTATGTCAAAATATTTGGCGGCGGTACGGCAGTGCTGCGGCTCACCGAGCCGGATAATCTGCTGGATTCCGGTATCGATATCGACGTGCAGCCACCTGGCAAAAAGCTGCAGAGCCTGTACCTGATGAGCGGTGGCGAAAGAGCGCTGACGGTAATTGCGCTGCTGTTTGCTCTTTTGAGCTACCAGCCGTCACCGTTCTGCATTCTGGACGAAATTGACGCGCCTTTAGATGATGCCAATATCCAGCGCTTTGCTGATTTCCTGCGGGACTTTGCCAGCGACACGCAGTTTATCGTGATTACGCACCGCAAGGGTACGATGGAATGCGCCGATATTATGTATGGTGTAACAATGGAAGAATCCGGTGTTTCTAAATTACTATCCGTAAAAATAAATGCAAAGGAGAATGAATAATGGGATTTTTTGAGCGTTTAAAGGAAGGCCTGTCTAAAACAAGACGCAACTTCACTGACCGCATTCAGGAGCTTGTAGGCCTGTCTGCAACGATTGACGATGATTTTTTAGATGAGCTGGAAATGATTCTGCTTTCTGCGGACGTGGGCGTAAAGACTACGGAAAAGCTGATTGACGCAGTGCGCAAGGCAGCGAAGAAGAAGGAAATCAGCGGGACTGAGGATGTTATTCCCTTCCTGAAGAAATATATGGCAGAGATGCTGGCTGACAGCGGCCAACGTACACGTATCGGTGCTAAACCGACGGTTATTCTTGTTGTTGGTGTTAACGGCGTAGGCAAGACTACTACCATCGGCAAGCTGGCCAACTACTTCACCCTGTTCAAATACAAGGTTGTATTGGCAGCAGGTGACACCTTCCGCGCTGCAGCAGGCGAGCAGCTGCAAATCTGGGGCGAGCGTGCACATTGCGACGTTATCCGCCACGCTGAGGGTGCAGACCCGGCGGCAGTTGTCTTTGATGCTATGAAGGCTGCTATTGCGCGTAAGGCAGATATCCTCTTTATTGATACTGCAGGACGCTTGCACAACAAGGCTAATTTGATGAACGAGCTGGAAAAAATTCACCGCATCATCAAGCGCGAAATTCCTGAAGCTCCGCACGAAACCTTCCTGGTGCTGGACGCTACCACCGGCCAGAATGCAATCAACCAGGCTAAGGTTTTCATGGAAACTGCCAAGGTTACCGGCGTTGTACTTACGAAGCTCGACGGCACTGCCAAGGGCGGTGTGGTTGTGGCAATTAAGGAAGAGCTGGGACTGCCAGTTAAATGGATCGGCGTAGGCGAAGGCATTATGGATTTCCGCCCCTTTGAGCCGGATAAGTTTGTAGAAGCGCTGTTTGACAGCGGCAAATAAGAGGCTGCTTGCAGCCGACAGGCGTTGAGGCCTGGCTTATATTGATATAGTAGAAAATCTCCCGAGCTGCGTTTGGCAGCGTGCGGGAGATTTTTTTGTGCGGGCGTAAAAAAAGCCGTTCGCGGCAGCGAACGGCGGTGGGGGTAGTGGGAGAGGATCAAGCTTGTTCAGCCTTAAGCTTTTTAATCTGCTCAACAGAAAGCAGAGTGGCCTTGGCGACTTCCTGTACTGACAAGCCCATGCTTAAAAGACGCTTTGCGGTAGCGAGTTTTTCTTCGGCTTTTCCTTTGGCTTCACCTTCGGCAAGAGATTCTTCACGAATATCCTTCATACGCATTTCATAAGTCATATAGGAATCCCTCACTTTCTTATCATTCTTGATTTCCGTAATCGTATCGGCAACCTCGCGGGTGAAGTTGCTGGTAACTGTGTTGTTGTTAATGTAGTCAAACAGGCTTTGAATATCCGGCGATACATCGCCCTTAGTGCCTAATGTGTTAAGAAACATAATAGCAGCTTCATCTGCCAATTCAATCTCCATGTTTTCCAGGCAACGTCTTTTAAAGGTATAAATACGCTGGGAATCCTTAAAGAAGTCAAACAGACAGAAGAAGATTATATAGGTAGGAGAAAGCTCGTCATAATCCTGCCCCTTTTGCAGCATATCTGTATCCAACATGGCCTGATAGTAGCGGGTACGCTTAGGAAGCTGAAATTTACCAGTACGGCTGACAGGGTTCTTTACCTGCATTTCCAGATTGTAATGCGTATTGGTGTCGTCAGCAATTCTGACGTCCAGGCGAATACCATGGCTGTCGGGATAAACATCAAGCGTCTGTTCTGCTTCGAGATAGGTGATGTCTGCAATTTTGGTGTGTAAAAGTTCTTCCAGAATATGCTTGCAGATGCGCTTTCTGAGCATAACGTGCTTGAACAGAAAATCGTTGGAAAGAGTGAGCTTGTCAAGATTAGATACTTGGTTTTGCATATGTTTCCTCCTTTGATTATAGCATAAAGTCAGGTGAAAATATATAAGCAGCCAGATGAAAAAAGGCGCCTGCCGAAAGCTCGACAAGCGCCACTGGTCCGCATGACCAGGCATAAGCTCCGCAGGAATGCGGCTACCTATGCAACCAAGGTAATTATAGCATATACAAAGAATAAAAACAATAGTTTGCTAAAAGAAAATCATGTTATAAATAAAAGAGGCGATTAGAGTGAAGCAGGGATTATGGATATGTGTGTCGAATAGTATTCGAAATGAGTTTGTATTGATGACTTAAGTTATAAAAATTTGATGGGAAAATTTTTTATTTTATGGTACTACATGGATTAGATAGACAGATATTGTCCGCATCATATAGTAAACTTATCTTAAAGCTACAGCGATGCGAGCTAATTGCAAAAAAGCCTCATTATATGTAGGCTACATAATGTTAACCAGATATCTGTTATGCATAATATGGGCAGCATATAAGATATCAAAATAAAAAGGGAAGGTGTTTGAAAATGAAAAGAACAGGGAAATTTGCAGCAGCAATCATCAGCGGAATTATGATGGTCAATGGTTTGTGCTTACCTATGGCTTATGCTGCTCCGGCAAGCCGCTATGTGAATGTGGACGAAAAGTATGACCCGTTTGCAGAGGAGGAAGAACCGGTTAAGGAAGTTGACACATCAAAGCTGACATTTAAGGAAAGAATGGCTCTGCAGGCAAAACAAGAGCAGGCTGCTACACAAAAGGTAGCCATTACCAATGTTTTACCTGGTCATATTTATATTCCTAAGCAAACGATGCTTAATGTTGAGCTTATCGAAGCAGCAAATTCTAAAACTCATAAGAAAAATCAACAGGTTGAATTCAGAACTACTGAAAATCTGATTATTAATGGTGTAGTTGTTATTCCTAAAGGTACCGTTGGCATGGGTTATGTATATGAAGTGCAAAAGGCGGGCGGCTTTGGCAGAAAAGGCGTGCTGCGCATTGCAGGTAAGGAAATAAAGACGCTGAACAATGTAACCGTTCCTTTGAGAAAAGGCCTTGAAGGCAAGGGAAAAACTGATGGCGGTGCTGTGGCTGTTGCTGCTGCAGTTAGTCTGGTTGGCGGTCTTTTTATGAAGGGTAGCAATATTAACTATCCGGCTGGCACTGATTTTCAGGTAGAGGTTAGGGATAATGTGGATTTGGGTGTAACTCCGGAAGAGCTGAAGGAGGCTATGAATCCTAATATTCCACATGGTCAGGAACTTACTATTGAAGTAAAATAGGGTGTAACGCGAAACAGCTTTGTTGTTTTGTGCTTTGAGAAATCTGCGTAGGCTGAGGCTTGCGCAGATTTTTTGTATAAAAAAAGCCGTTCGCGGCAGCGAACGGCGGTGGGGGTAGGGGGGAGAATCAAGCTAATTCAGCCTTAATTTTTTCAACCTGCTCAACAGAAAGCAGAGTGGCCTTGGCGACATCCTGTACTGACAAGCCCATGCTTAAAAGACGTTTGGCGGTAGCAAGTTTTTCTTTGGCTTCACCTTTAGCTTCACCTTTGGCTTCACCTTCGGCAAGAGATTCTTCACGAATATCCTTCATACGCATTTCATAAGTCATATAGGAATCCCTCACTTTCTTATCATTCTTGATTTCCGTAATCGTATCGGCAACCTCGCGGGTGAAGTTGCTGGTAACTGTGTTGTTGTTAATGTAGTCAAACAGGCTTTGAATATCCGGCGATACATCGCCCTTAGTGCCTAATGTGTTAAGAAACATAATAGCAGCTTCATCTGCCAATTCAATCTCCATGTTTTCCAGGCAACGTCTTTTAAAGGTATAAATACGCTGGGAATCCTTAAAGAAGTCAAACAGACAGAAGAAGATTATATAGGTAGGAGAAAGCTCGTCATAATCCTGCCCCTTTTGCAGCATATCTGTATCCAACATGGCCTGATAGTAGCGGGTACGCTTAGGAAGCTGAAATTTACCAGTACGGCTGACAGGGTTCTTTACCTGCATTTCCAGATTGTAATGCGTATTGGTGTCGTCAGCAATTCTGACGTCCAGGCGAATACCATGGCTGTCGGGATAAACATCAAGCGTCTGTTCTGCTTCGAGATAGGTGATGTCTGCAATTTTGGTGTGTAAAAGTTCTTCCAGAATATGCTTGCAGATGCGCTTTCTGAGCATAACGTGCTTGAACAGAAAATCGTTGGAAAGAGTGAGCTTGTCAAGATTAGATACTTGGTTTTGCATATGTTTCCTCCTTTGATTATAGCATAAAGTCAGGTGAAAATATATAAGCAGCCAGATGAAAAAAGGCGCCTGCCGAAAGCTCGACAAGCGCCACTGGTCCGCATGACCAGGCATAAGCTCCGCAGGAATGCGGCTACCTATGCAACTAAGGTAATTATAGCATATACAAAGAATAAAAACAATAGTTCGAAAAAAGAAAAATATATTACACTTACAGAGGCGTTTACTACACGTCAAAATCGTCGCAAGCGCCTTTAGATTGTGTTTGCTGTTTAACAAGACGGTGATTCATGCTATAATTAATAGAATATGAATTTTACCGGAGGGGAACAGCTTATGATTATAAAATATGCAAATGAAGAGGATATTGCTGCGATTGCCGCAGTGGAGGCAGAATGCTTTCCGCCGGCGGAGGCCGCGACTGCCAAGGAATTTGTTGACAGGGTGAAGTATTATGGCAATCACTTTTGGCTGATGTACGAGGCGGAAAAGCTGATTGCTTTTGTAGATGGTTTTGTGACAGATGAGCGTGATCTGACAGATGTAATGTACGAAGATGCGACGCTACACAATGAAAATGGGGCGTGGCAGATGATTTTCGGCGTCAACACTATTCCGGCTTATCGCAAGCAGGGATATGCCGGTGAGCTGATTGGCCGCGCGATTGAAGATGCAAGGCTGCAGGGGCGCAAGGGCCTGGTGCTTACCTGCAAGGAGAGGCTGGTACCGTATTATGCGAAGTTTGGCTTTGTTGATGAAGGCGTGTCCGAAAAATCTACGCATGGAAATGTTGTCTGGCACCAGATGAGGCTGTCTTTTTAAGCATACCTGATGAATTTGTGCAGATGGTGTTTGCACAATTTGCAGTGAAAGTGAGAAGACTGTCAAGCTGACTAAAAAAGATGTGAAATACATAGGACATAGCACGAAGCACCTTGAGTGTTGCGTAGCTGGGCCAAACTATTAGGCTGGTGGTTTGCGTAGTTTTTTGGTGCAGTTATAGCAAAAACAAGTCTGCGCGCGGTTAGAATCTCATAACTTTCTAAATTATTTATAGCATTATTATTTTACTGCTTTTTTCGACAGAAAAATGCTCCGCTTACTCTTTTTAGGGTAGGCGGAGCATTTTTTTATTTATTGTTCAGCTCTATCGTCAGCAGCCTGATCTGCTCCTGCGCTTCTGCTTCAGTTTCGCACATGGAAAGGATGACTGGCATTTTGGACCAGTTTACAAAGGCAAGGACGAAGTAATGGTCTACGTATTTATCATTCGTATAAAAGTACCAGTCACCGGTCTCATAAACAATACTGGTAATCGTATCGCTGTTGATGTAATCAGGGAAGCGGTTCATGTAATCCCAATGGTTATCCTCGTAAGTGATTTCATCAAGCGTATTGTCTGTCAGCTCTAAATCGTCGGGGTAATCAGGCTTGGAAAATGTCTTTATGAACATTGCTATGTCTCCTTTTGGCAAGATGGTGGCGATAATCCCACGGTGTTTCTATATTATCCTGCGCCCACAAGCCTTGGCGGTGGCGCTTGGCAGCTTCTTCAAATTTATCATATATTTCGCAGTTATCAAAGTCCATGTGGTAATGCATGGCCATGCCTTTTCTGAGCATCTCGGCGCTCACGTCCTTTCCGTCGCAATTTACAAAGGCAACCTCGCGGTTATACTTATCAATGCAGTGCACCTTTAAGCTGACAGTGCCTTGCTTCAGCAGCTCGCTTAAGGCGTTGGTTGCTTCTTCCCCAAAGGGCTGTTCCTTTTCCGGAGCATCTATCATAGCGAGGCGGATGCGGTGAAAGCAGCCGGAATTATCATAGACCGTGATGGTGTCGCCGTCAATGATGCGTACTACCCTGGCAGTGTAGCACGTGCCGGGAAGCGGTTGCGCCTTGACGACGGTGGCCATGAAGATGATGGCGAAGCCAAGCAGAAGAAAGAGAAGATAACAGATGATTTTGTAGTTCATTGTGTTGTTCCTTTCGAGAATTCGAGATTTTTTATATCAAGTTTTTCTATAAAAAAGAGAGGCTGCCGCACTTTTGTACGACAGCCCCTGTGCCATATGATTAGTTATTTAGTATATTGCTTGT
>NZ_CAKPTG010000011.1 GCF_934190775.1 uncultured Phascolarctobacterium sp. | reverse complement strand
AATTCAGCAGCCAGTTTGTCAACGTTAGCGCCTTTTGCCATTGCTTTAGCAACGATTTGAGCCATTTCATAACGGGTCATCAGTTTGTCGCCACCGAAGGTGGAGTCGCCGTAGCCTTCGATTACGCCAGCAGCAGCCAGTTTGTTGATGCTGTCATAAGCCCAGTGGCCAGCAGGAACGTCAGAGAAGGGGTTAGCAGCGTAAGCGGAAGCGGTTACGCCAAGAGCCATTGCCATTGCGAGAACTAAAGATTTTTTCATTTTCTTTTCCTCCCTTAGGAAATCCGGCAGTATAGTCGACTGCCAATTTTTATTTTTACAAATCACCCTAAGGGAAACTTCAGTAAAGTCTGTGCAAGAGTTGCCTTGTTTCCTCTGTACTTCTTTGCCGGTATCCACCGCGGGCAATTTATAAACGTATTCAACACAGCAAGAGGAGGAAATGCAGATTGCAAAATCCTTAGTACTGTCATAAAGCAATCTGCAAACTCTTGCTGCTGAGTCCATTATAATACAGACGCCCCCCCGTCAAGACTTATTGTCTGAAAAATTTTCAATTTTATTGTACTTGATGGGCGTAGTGAAGAGAAGAATAATGAATCATTTTGTTACTCAAAAACTCACAGATATTTCTATAAAAAACTGCAGGCAGAAATTCTACCCACAGCTAAAAAAAACATATTAATCTCACTTCACCCGCGAATTGATTACGTCAACAACAACAGACTGCGCAAAGGCTTTATCCTTTTCATAAAAAGCACGCAGACAGCCTGCTCCCGCACAGGAAGCGGAGGTTATTAGGCAGCGCAGAATTGCTATTTTCTTCATAATATATTCCTCCAAAAAATAACTTGCAGGCATTTATAGCCTTGCTGTTAATTTGATTTGATTTTATCATTATCGAGGAGGGTTGGCAAGAAACAGCTTGTACAATGTCAACAGATGAAAATACAATTTATCTGCTTTTGAAAAATCTGTTAACTGTTACGTCTTTCCTATTTTTTCTGCAGCTTAGCAACACTTTCCTCAGGCATCTGCATAGCCTCAGCAACATCAGCCACGCTCATGCCTTTAGCCAGCAGGCGTTTGGCAATAGCTTCATTCAGGCTTCCCTGCTCCTGCAACTCATGCAGATAGCTTGCACGAATTGCCATAGCATCCTTTTCGACAGCAACCTTGTCACCGACAACCTGTTGAGCAATTTCATGGCAGATTTCATCCTTCAGCTTTTGGTAATGACCATCGAGAATACGGGTATCTGCAGGTGTGTGATTAACATAGCTTGCTCTGATAGGCATTTCATCATTCTCATTAGTGCTTTTATTGTGTAAAAGATACGCTCCCAGCTCATGTAAAACTTCTTCTTTTAAGGCTTGATAATGTGCATCAATAATACCGTAATCATCCAGGTTATGATTCACGAAGCTTGACCTTATCGGCATTTCTGCATTTTCTGTATGCAGCTTGCTGCCGAGCAGACGCTCAACTATTCCTTTACGAATCTCATTTTTCACTTCTTGTTGATTTTTCTTAAACTCTTCAGCCATAATATAAGCCTCCTTTTGACATCAGCAGCTATCATAACTGCTTTTGCGCACCAAAACAACAGTCTTCAAAGCAATTAATTATATATATCATTTAACTACTTTTTTCATCTGCTATTCTAGCACCATTCTTAATTGATTGCAAGAAAATTTAAGAATACATCTTTATTGTATTTAAAACAAAAAAACTGCAGGCAGAACTTCTGCCCACAGCTTAAAAAACATATTAATCTCTTTTCACCCGTGAATTGATTACATCAATAACAACAGTTCCGTACAAGCCCTTTGCGTCATAGAACTTTATTTTCCCCTGCTGCACATTTCGCTGCTTCAGCTGCTCCGGTGAAAAATACATCTCCGCACTCACTGACATCTGTCCCTTGTACTGCTTTATCATCTCATCAGGCGCCAGCTTGCGCCACAAGCCTTTCTTGCTGCTGCGCGACAGCAGCAGCTGCAGGCCTTCGCCCTCGCAGCGCAGCTGCGCTTGCTTATCCTCCGGTAGCAGGCGTAAATATAATGTATAGATATTGGGCTGAAGAAGATATTTCAGCTCACCCTCCTTGCCCAGGTCTATTTGGCAATGTACCTCTTGCCCCCGCGCCAGCTTGGCACGGAAATAGTGCTTGTCGTAATCATTTTCACTGCGGAAAAATACCAATCCTACCATTACAGCCGCCATCAGCACAAAGGCCAGCACCCGCTTCAACACATTCTTATTCATGCTGCACCACCCCGCTATGATAACGTTTGTAAACAGCCTTGCCTGCCAAAAGCAGTAAAGCAACCATTCCCGGAACGCAATTCAAGCTGCAACTGCCGCAAATCCCTGTGCAGCCTGCTCCCTGCGTAGTAATACCGCTTATGGGAATTCCCATTGCCGTAATAAAATTTATCAGCTTATTTTTCATACGCGTTTCCTCCCGTAGCTGATAGCCTGCACCGGGCAAGTATGCTGACACACGCCGCAACAGATACAGTTATGCTGGTTAATCTGCGCTTTGCCATCCACCAGCTCCGCTGATTCCATCGGACATTTCTTTGCGCACAAGCCACAGCCTATGCATTTGTTTTCCTCTACACGCATGCGCAGCACAAACGGCAGCCTGCAGCCCAAGGTATGCATCAATCCCTGCGCCGCACCTACCGGGCACAAAAAATTACAGAAGCCGCGTCCGCCTTTAGTGAAGATACCAAAGACAAGCACCCACATAATTGCTGTCAGCAAAAGGCTTGAAGTTAACGAAATAAAATAACCTCGTGTATAATAGTTGGCAAGTAAATCAAACAAAAAGAAATTGCAGTAAGAGCAGGCCAGAATACCGCCGAAAAAAGGCACCAGGCAAAAGCCTGCCAGCATACCGTAACGAATAGGCGCAATTTCTGTATAACGATGCCAGCTTATTTGAAATTTAGACGGCATCAGCTTCGACAGATATTCGGTGAACGCCCCTGCCGGGCACAGCCTGCCGCAAAAAACTGGTCCCAGGAAGAAGGCTGCTGCCAATAGCAGTAATGTGCTCAGCATGCTTAGCGGCGTCAGCCGCCAGATGATTCCGTCAAGAATATGCTCTATCGGTATACGAAAACAAAGTCCGTGAATACTTTGCGGCTGCCAGCTGCCGTAAAGCAAATAGAACAGGCAGCGTTGGAAGAGCGCCACCGGCGCATAAAACAATATAAAGCCAAGAGCGTAACCGGTTAAACGTTTAAGGTTATATAACATAGGCAATCACCTCGATAACAAATAGGGATAGGGTGTATTCTAACACCCTATCCCTATTTTAAGCTATTGAAAAACGTTAAGCAAGTAATTAGAAGTCAAAGTCGACGCCTAAGATCCAGCTTCTGCCACCTGCTTTGTACCATTGCCAGTAATCGCGATCGAAAATATTATTAACAGCAAAGCTAAGTGTAGCATTTTTCATAAATTTGTAATTTATGCCAGCATCAGCAGTGAAGAATGCATCATCTGAATATAACTTACCAGAAAGCTGACCATCATAAGTTCTACTACTTACATACTGACCATCAATGTATGCACTAACATCACCATAGTTGTACTTTAAGCCAGCTTTTAAAATTTGTTTAGGAATCGAATATAACTTTGCTCCGGTAGTATCATCCGTTGCATTTTGCAATGTCAAATTTGCAAACGTACTAAATTTATCATCCATTTTATAGTCAAGCATTAATTCAATACCTTGACGTTTTACACTGCTAAGATTCATATACTGCTTCTTGCCACTATCAAGATAATCATAATCAATTAAGTCTTTGGATTTTGCTTGATAAATACTTAAGCTGCTATAAAGCTTCGGGCTAAACTGTTTCTTTAAGCCTACTTCTACAGTATCTGTAGTTTCTGGTTTCAAATCAGGATTAGCTTCAAAGGAGCTATTGCTTCTGTATAATTGATAAAGCGTTGGTGGATTAAAAGAGTGTCCGTAAGAAGCGTAATAAGTTGTGTCATCATCAGGCATATATCTAAAAGCAACTTTAGGACTCAATTCTGTATATTTCTCTGTTGGTCTTTCGATATTGTCTTTACCATGTTCATTATAATATCCATCTTTCTTTTGATAATAGTCAACACGCAATCCCAAATCCAAAGAATAAACATCGCTCAACTTGATTGCATCTTGAACAAATACTGCTCCAACTAAATTAGTTCCGCCCATTGTATAGTACAAATAGTTGGCGCTATCTTTGTCTCCCCAATGTTCCAAATAACTCTGTGAATAATCCATAGAGCCCTTTTCAATGTCAAAACCAACTACAATATTATTTTTGCTTCCTTCCCACACTTTTTGGAAATCTGCCTTATAGGTTTTGTTAGGATAATTTGTATCATACCCTCCACCTTGACCAGCAAGGTCATCACCTGTAGCATAGCCAAAATCTTTAACATTTGTAACACCAAGTTTGAAATCAATCTTATTAGCGGTATCTTTATACGCCAAAGCATGTCTGTCTGTAGTACGACGTCCATCATAATCGGTAAAATCATACTCATTGAAATCTAAATATTTGCCATTAGGTAAAAGTACACTGCCTTCAAACATTTTATTACCTTGAGAATCCTTAATAAATGTCTCAGGATCTGTAGCAAAATACTTGTACTTGTCATGCGTATATCTATAAGTCAAAGATTGTGCATCATTAAATTTGTATTGTAACTTAAAATTATATGTATCATCTTCACTTCTGCCACCACCAGGGTTACCCAAAATATACATATCTCTGCCATTGCTGTGTTGATTTAATATAGCGCCAGTACCAATTTTATCAGGATTACCTGGTTTGTCTTTCGCCTTATAAGCATATTTATAAATCAGTTTCTTATAATGTCCATCGGTCTCTTTATTCTCATACCCAAGTCCCATAGACCACTTATCTGAAAACTTTTTACTTAAGTTAATTCCCTGCTTTTTAGTCTTATCAGAACCATATTTAGCATAAGCATGTACGTGATCTTTATCCGGGCTCTTACCAATGATATTAATTACGCCACCAACAGCATGACCACCATAAAGAGATGAAGCAGCTCCTTGCAATACTTCAATCTTTTTTACATCATCAATAGCAATTACGCTCCAATCGGCTTTGCCATTAAAACCATCATTAAGCGGCATGCCATCATATAATACCAAAATATCAGCTTCGCCAAAGCCACGCATTTGAATACCATTTGCTGTATCGGACATGCCTCCGGGCCTGCCGTCATAAATACCAGCTACCTCTTTTAATGCGTCGGTGATGGTCAAAATATTCTTCTTTTTTATATCATCCGCAGTAATAACACTGACAACAGAAGCAACCTTAATATTGCTTTCTTCTGTTCTAGTAGCAGTAACAACCATTTCATCTAATTGATAATCACCAATTTCTTCTGCAAGAACCGTTGTCCCCCCCCAGAGTACATTACCACAAATCAATGCGCTCATCAATAAACCTTTACTAGCCAGTTTTTTCACAGATATACCTCCATTCACTCATCAAAAAAACAACGAGTTGCGTATTAAGCACTTGAAATTATTTGAACGAAGTATTAATATGCAATCTCTCTTTTCTATGTTATAATACTATGTATAGTAGCTAGACAGTCAAGGGGGAAATGCTAAAAATGTCAAAAAATCTACAAAATTACTTTACGACCGGTGAATTATCACAGCTTTGCAAAATTCCCCGCAAGACACTGCTTTACTATGACAAGCTGGGATTGATTACCCCAGAACTTGTCGATGAAAACGGTTACCGCTATTACAAGCGCAGTCAGCTGTTTTTGCTGCAGCTGATTCTTACGCTGCGCCAGCTTGATGTGCCCATTGCACGCATCAAAGATTATCTTGCCAACCGCTCGCCGCAAAACTATCGTGATTTATTTAATGAGCGCATAGATTTCTTCACGCAGGAAATCGCTCGTCTGCAAGCCATGAAAACAGAGCTGCAGAGCGAATTAGGCAAGCTCGACCATATTGCGGACATTACTCTGGATAAAATTATGCTTGTCCATGATCAGGCACATTATCTTTATCTGAGCAATGCTACCGAAGAAAATGAATGCTTTAAAAAGCGTTCTTCGCATATCGCCAGAATGTTCACCCATCTGCAAAATGATACTGCCTTAACAACCAACGGCTTTGGTTATATTTACGATACGGAAATTTTGCAGGATTTCGCAAGCAAGCATCTCAAGCATTATTTTTACACACTTAACGATAAGCTCCCTACACCGCATTGTTATCAAAAGCCAGCAGGCGATTATCTGACGCTTTATTTTCAAGGCGTCTACATGTTCAACAACAAAAAATATCTGCAAATGTTGGCAGATTATTGCAAGGAGCATCAGCTTACGCCGATTTCACCACTCTATGTAACATCGTTGTGTGACTACTGGCTGACGGGAGATACCGATAAATATATTTACAAGCTGGAGCTGCAGATAAAATAGCATATCCAAGGCACACAAAAACCCCGTGGCAGTCGCCACGGGGTTTTCTAATCAGCAAAGCACTGAGCAGACTTTGCTCTTTTTTATTTTTACAGCCTTAAGCTAAAATCAGCCTAAGGTTACGGCATCGCTGTTCAGCATCGGAATAGGCTTGCCGTTTTTATTATTGCGATACAGTCTTAGACGCTCGATATCAGCCATTTCTACCGGCAGCGCCAGTCCATACTGCTCGTTCAGCGCATTCAGCAAATCTACAGCCTTCATGCTGCCTGTCGGCGTAATTTTGCAGTCAAAGCTGAAGATTGTTTCCGTTTCGGTCTGCTCTGCAGTAAGCTGAGGAATATAGAACTTGACATCAATCTCTTTAAACTTAGCCTTCGTCTTAGGTGCAGCTTTTTTGAACAACAGCTCCGGCGCAGCATTGAACTCCGCAACAGCAGCGCTCACGTCTTTGCTATAAGGCAGCGTTACGCGATAGCTTGCACCTGCCGCCTGACTCATCAGGGCAGCGTGATGCGTATCAACAGCATCGGCAGCCAGTACGCGGATACCGCGCGGCAAAGCAGCATCAAGAGCCAACGCAGCCTTTTCTACCTCCATAGGCTCGGCAAGCTCGATTTCCACGAACTCCGTATAGCTTACTACGCCTACGCCCAGCGCAGATGCCAGACTGAATTTCAAATGCGGATTAAAGCCTTCGGAATAGGCAGCAGGCAGCTTGGCACGGCGGATTGCGCGACCAATAGTGCGCACATATTCCAGATGGGAGATAAAGCGGATGTCCTTATCCTTGGTAATTTGCATACGCAGTTTCATTATGCCTGTACCTCCCCATTGTTTTGATACTCTTCTTTATAGTCAACGATTTTTACGCCCAATGCCTGGCAAACACCACAGCCGGTGCAGCTTGTGCGACGGCAGTCGTGCGTAAGCTGCTGAGCATAAGCCTTACGCCATTCGTTCCACAGGAAGCGGCGGCTGACACCCGGAGAAATATGCTCCCACGGGAAAGCCTCCTGCTCACCGCGCTCACGGGCAGCGTAAAAGTCTTTATCCAGACCTGCGTCGCTGATAGCCTCCAGCCAACGCTCGTAGGAGAAGCAATCGCTCCAGCCGTCAAAACGCGCGCCCTTTTGCCATGCCAGCAGCAGCGCCTTGCCTACGCGACGGTCGCCACGGGCAAAAACAGCTTCAATAGTACCGGTTTTTGCATCATGATAGTTTAAGGTGATATTCTTATATTTTTTGATTTCATCCTTCAGCAGGAACTGCTTACGGCGGATTTCTTCCAAGTCATTCTGCGCGAACCATTGGAAAGCAGTGTACGGCTTAGGTACGAAGGAAGAAGCACTTACAGTAACCTTACAGCCACGCTTGCCGGTGATCTGGAAATATTTATACTGTACCTTGCGCGCCAAATCGGCAATCGCCAGTACATCCTCGTCTGTTTCATAGGGCAGACCGATCATAAAGTACAGCTTAACACTGTTCCAGCCGGATTCAAACGCTGCACCGACAGCATTCATCAAATCCTCTTCGGTAACGCCCTTGTTGATAACATCACGCATCTTCTGGCTGCCTGCTTCCGGAGCAAAGGTCAAGCCGCTTTTGCGCACTGCCTGTACCTCCTTGGCAATAGCAACACAGAAGCTGTCGATACGCAGGGAAGGCAGAGAAACACTGACGCGTTCATCTTTAAATTCGCCAATCATCTTATGTACGAGCGGTGCCAGGCAGGAATAATCGGCACTGGAAAGGGATACCAGGCTTATTTCGTTATAACCGGTATTATCTACCAGCTTACGCGACAGGTCCATCAGCACCTCCGGCTTGCGCTCACGCACCGGACGATAAACCATACCGGCATGGCAGAAACGGCAACCACGGCTGCAACCACGGAAAACCTCCAGCATGATGCGGTCATGGACAATCTCGCCAAACGGCACAATCGGAGAGGTCGGGAAATCTACGCTGTTCATATCCTCTATAACACGCTTTTGGATAACAGCAGGAATATCCTCGCGCAGCGGCTTAATTGCCTTAAAGGTGCCATCCTCATTATATTCTGCTTCATAGAAGGAAGGCACATAAATGCCCTTAATTTTTACCACACGCTGCAGAAATTCTTGTCTGCCGCCAGGTTTGCCTTCACGTTTCCACTCCTTGTAGCAACGCATTACCTCAATCAAAACCTCTTCGCCTTCACCAATAATAGCAAAATCGAAGAAATCAGCCAAAGGCTCCGGGTTGTACACGCAGGGACCGCCTACAATAACAAAAGGATCTGCATCAGTACGGTCCTTAGCCAGCAGCGGTACGCCACCCAAATCAAGCATATTTAAGATATTGGTATAGGAAAGCTCGTATTGCAGAGTAAAGCCTACAATATCACATTCGCTCAAAGCCTTTTTAGTTTCCAGAGTACAAAGCGCAATTTCACGCTCACGCATCTTCGCCTCCAGGTCAATCCAAGGCGCATAAACGCGTTCTGCAGCAATACCATTTTCCTTGTTCAGCAGATGGTATAAAATTTTGAAGCCAAGGTAACTCATACCTACTTCGTATACATCCGGGAAGGCCAGAGCAATAGTTGCCTCTACTTCGTTAGCAGGCTTAACAATGCTGGCGAACTCACCGCCGGTGTAGCGCGCAGGCTTTTGCACGCTGCTTAAAATATCAATAGTTAAATCCTTTTTCAAATTCATATTCTCCTCTATATTTAATGATGGAAGGGTTTGTCAAAAACAGTTTTCGTCAATATTTCTCTTATATGGCGCTTTACCGTCGACCGATTCCTATAGTTTTTATAAAAAGGTTGACGAGAAAGTGTCAGAGGCGAAGCGACGGCGACGACGGTGTACTAAACGTATTCCTAGGATGCATTACTAAGCATATGGCATTTTAGCGTCGACCGCTCCCTATAGTTTTTTATAAAAAGGTTGACGAGAAAGTGTCAGAGGCGAAGCGACGACGGCGTACAAAGCGTACTCCTAGGAGTCGTTGCTAAGCATATGGCGCTTTATCGTCGACCGCTCCCTCTAAAATTGAAGGTTCTGCTTCTTAACCTTAATATTCAACAAAATCGCCACCAGCATCAGGTTTGTCGTCAGCGAGCTGACGCCATAGCTCAAGAATGGCAGCGGTACGCCTGTTACAGGCATAATACCGGCAGTCATACCAATGTTGACCATAACATGGAACATAAACATCGACGTTACACCAGTTGCCAAAAGCATGCCGAAGGTATCATCGGCATCAAGCGCAATCGCAATACCGCGCCAGATGATAATCATATACATAGAAATGATAAACACCGTTCCGATAAAGCCAAACTCTTCACCGGCAACAGCAAAAATAAAGTCCGTATGGTTTTCCGGCAAAAAGTTCAGCTGGCTCTGCGTACCGGCCAACCAGCCTTTGCCTAAAAAGCCGCCACTGCCAATAGCAATCTTAGACTGAATAACATGATAACCGCTGCCGAAAGGATCAAGCTCCGGATTCAGAAAAACGCGGATACGATTCTTCTGATAATCCTTCAATATCATCCAAAACGCCGGCAGCAAGGCCATAAAAGCCAGCCCCATGCGAAAGAACCATTTATACTTAAAGCCGCTGACAAAAATCATACCTATCAAAATAGCTATAAAAGTCAGCGATGTTCCTAAGTCCGGCTGACGCATAACAAGTATAAAAGGCACCAGAATGTAGGCAAAAACAGGCAGGTAATCCTTAAATTCCTCCAGCCATTCAATACGCTTATCCATAAAGGTGGCTAAGCAGATAATGAGAAATACCTTAGCAAATTCACTGGGCTGAAAGGACATCGAGCCTATTTGAATCCAACGCTGTGCACCCAATTGACTTTGTCCTACAAACATTACTGCCAAAAGCAGTATGATATTAAATATATACAGCTTGGTAGCATAATTTTTGAGTACACGATAATCAAAAGCCAACGATGCAGTAACAATAGCCAGACCAAAGAGCATAAACATGCTTTGGCGCTGCACATGCCAGGCCTTGCCGGTGCTCACTGCAAAGGAATGGGTAGCACTGTCGATAAGTCCCAAGCCACAACCCATAAGGATTAATACAGCAGTAATCAGCCACCAGTCAAGATTTTTCAGGATACGTTTAAAATCCACAATGTACTCCTTCCTGCATTATTGCTCGGCGTCCTTCTTTGGGGCAGCCTTATCAGGGCGGGGCATATAACCCTTTTCCTGGAAAAATTCTTCAAATGCTTTATAAACGATCGGACCTGCAGCGATAGAACCGAAGCCACCCTGCTCTACAATGCAGACTACGACAAGCTCGGGGTCATCTACCGGTCCATAGGCTACAAACAAACCATGGTCACGTCCATGAGAGTTTTCGGCAGTACCGGTTTTACCGGCTATAGGCTTAGGCAAACCGGCAAAGTACGATGCTGTACCACCCTCCTGCGTAGTAGCACTCATGCCCATGCGGATATAATCAATCGTCTGCTGTGACACATCAATATGCTTGCCTTCAGCACGCTTAGGCTTTTCAAAAAGACTGCCGTCACTGTTTATAATACTGTCAACCAGATATGGCTGATACTTGGTGCCGCCATTAGCAACAATACTCAGCATAACAGAAAGCTGAATCGGTGTTGTCAGGTTGAAGCCCTGACCGATGGCAGCATTGAAGGTATCACCCAAGCGCCAGTCCTCGTTCCAAATTTCACGCTTAACCTTTTTAGAGGCAACAAGTCCCTTGCTTTCGCCCTCCAGGTCAATACCGGTACGTTCGCCAAAGCCAAAGATATGCGCATATTTCTCAATGTTATCAATACCTACGCGATAACCAAGCTCATAAAAATATACGTTATCACTCATTGCCAGCGCTTTGATAAAGGTCAGCCAGCCTAAAACCTCGCCGCCGGCATTACCCATAGTCGGAACCATCGGATGGAAGCCGCCGTCAAAAATCGGCTCGTTCAGACCAACCTTTTTCAGCTCGAAGGCCGCGCTGCCAGTAACAATTTTAAAGGTAGAACCAGGCGGATATTCACCGGTGATAACCTTATTATTCATCGGGTAATTGGGGTCATTATTAATGGAATTCCAATTTTTAGAGGAAATGCCATGTACAAACCAGTTAGGATCATAGCCAGGACGGCTGACCATCGCCCTCACCGCGCCATTGCGCGGGTCGATGGCTATTACTGCCGCCGCTCTCGCTCCGGGAGCAATACCGCTGTTGCGCAGGTAAGCAAGATGCTTATCGGTAAACTCCTCCAGCTCCTTTTGCAGCTGATAATCAAGCGTAAGCTTCAGATTTTTGCCAGGAACAGGCTGTACAGAATCGTAATGCTTGACAACATTACCGGCAACGTCAACCTCCTCCATAAAAGCGCCATCCTCACCGCGCAGATATTTATCATAAGTTTTTTCCAATCCGGCCTTACCAACAAGACTGCCCTGAGTAATATTCTTGAACAAGCCCTGCTCAATTTCATAGGCACTAACCTCGCCAACATAACCTAAGGCATGCACGCCCAGCTCATGATAGGGATAGTTGCGGATAGGCTGCACGGAAAGCATAACCTCCGGCATATATCGGCGCTGCTCTTCAATTTTCGTTACCATCTGCTGATCAAGATTATTTTTCAGCATAATAGGTTCATAAAAATTTTCGCTCGCCTTAATTTTGGCATTAATTTCTTCTACCGGCATTTGCAGCAGATTGCTGAGACGCTGCAGCGTTTCCGGCTTGTAACTGGATTGCTTTTGCAATACTACCGCATATCCTGGCAGATTGTTGACCAGCTCTTTGCCCTCACTGTCATAAATAATTCCACGGGGAGCAAGAATGCGCGACTGGCGCAGCCTGTTGCCATCAGATTGCTTGGCGTAGTAATCACCGCGCCACAGCTGCAGATAAACCATTCGTCCCAGCAGCACAGTAAATAATACCAGACACACAACCAGCAGTGTGTGTAATCTGGTTGTCTTGTCTCTATCTTCCATAGGCTACGTCCGTCTCCTTCCCTGCTCGCTCATTAATAGGATATATCTTCTTTTCTAATCCACTCATAAATCTTCTTCATTACAATCAAAACAGGCCATACAAGCAATGCATTGCCTGCAATATAGCCTAAAGAATCCCATGCGTATGCAAAAAAGATGCTCCAGCGTCCGCCACTGCGCAATAACTCCAGCCACCAATAGGCAAAACGCAGGATGAAGCTAATCGTAGCAATAGCGCTCATATGATAAAGGTAATTATCCTTAAATACTTTCTCCTTGGTCAGGCCCACTGCATAACCAACGCAGATGCGGCTGAGGATGTGGAAGCCAAAAACCCCCACCGTCATTGCATCCTGCAGCAGACCGGTAATGCCACCGACAATTGCGCCTGCAAATTCACCTCGCAACATCGCATAAGCATATACCGCCAAAAGCAGCAGATCACAGGAAAGCCAGCCTGTATAATACACAGACAGCGAACCCTGCAGCAGCATTAAGAACAGAAACAGGACGGGCCAAATCAGTCTCCTCATTTTGCCTGTCCTCCCTGTAATACGATTTTCGCTTCCGGCGTAAAGCCAACAATAACCAATACCTGTTCCACATCTGCAATATCAGCAGTAGGCGCGATATCCGCTTCCTGCAGCAGACCTACACTATCCATACGCGTTGCAGTTATCTTGCCGATAAGAATATCTGCAGGATGAGTGCCGCTATAACCGCTTGTTACGATGATATCGCCTTCGCGCAGACTTGCTTCACGGTAAATGTGCTCCAACAGCAGCTTATCCTTGCCACTGACACCGCCGGCAACACCGACTGCGCGTGAATCAGCACGCAACACTCTTGCCCCTACGCGGCAACGCGGCGATGTGAGCAGCAGTACGCGGGCATAATCATCATACACCTCATCAACCACGCCTACAAGGCCACCGTTAACAACTGCCATATCCGGTGCCAGACCTCTGTCCTTACCGGCAGCAATATAGATGCAATCACGCAAATCGCCAAAGCTGCGGGCAATTACCTTCGCCGCCACAACCTTCTGCGATTTATGCTGCTCCTTGTATTCCAATAAGGCTCGCAGCTGCTGGTTTTCAGCATACATTGATCCCATCTGGATATTAGCATTACGCAGCTCTATATTTTCTTGTTTCAGCTTAGCATTTTCGCTCTGCAGTACTGTCATAGCCTTCCAATAGCCACGCACGCCATCCCCGGCATTGCCTATACCGGTCAGCACGCTTTCCACCGGCAGCACTACTGCTGCCACCGCTCTGTTAACCAGGGGGAAGCGGCTTCTGCCTGCTACAGCCATTGCCAGCATAGACAAGAGGACCATGACGAACAGAGCAGCCAACATTACTTTCTTATTCATGTTGCATTCCTACTTATTTGGAGGTCATAAAACCTTTGCGATAAATATCAATATTTTCTACAGCAATACCGGTGCCTAAAGCAACACAGTTCAAAGCTTCATCAGAAACGAATACCGGCATACCGGTTTCCTGAGAAATCAGTCTGTCCAGATTGCGCAGCATGGAGCTGCCGCCAGTCATAACAATACCACGATCCATAATATCAGCAGACAGCTCAGGCGGTGTACGCTCCAAGGTGTTGCGAACAGCGTCTACAATCATGCTTATAGGCTCGTTTACTGCCTCGCAGACATGGTTAGCATTAACCTCAATGCTTTTAGGCAGACCGCTGAGCAGGTCACGGCCACGAACCTCCATAACAGCAGGCTCATCAACCTTCATAGCAGTACCGATTTCAATTTTAATATTTTCTGCAGTACGTTCACCGATAAACATATTAAATGTTTTACGGATATAACGTACAATAGCGCTGTCAATAGCGTCACCGCCACAGCGCACACTCTTGCTGACAACAATGCCACCCAAAGAAATTACGGCAACCTCACAGGTACCACCGCCAATATCAACAACCATGCTACCAGTTGCCTCCTGCACAGGCAGGCCTGCACCGATTGCAGCAGCCATCGGCTCCTCAATCAGATAAGCCTCACGCGCACCTGCTTCAATGGTAGCATCAACAACAGCACGCTTTTCTACTTCTGTAACGCCGGAAGGCACACCAACCAGAATTCGCGGGCGTACAAAGGTGCGATTGCCCATAGCCTGCTTAATAAAATATTTCAGCATGGACTGGGTAATTTCATAGTCGGCAATAACGCCATCCTTCATCGGACGGATAGCAACAATGTTACCGGGAGTACGGCCAATCATTCTCTTAGCTTCCGCACCGATTGCCAGCACCTCGTTAGTATCCTTTTCTACAGCTACTACAGACGGCTCGCGAATGATAATGCCCTTGTCCTTGCAATGCACCAGCGTATTTGCAGTGCCCAAATCTATACCCATGTCATCCGACATATTGTTAAAAATACTGATATTAGGGAAAGTAAACTTCATTTCCGCTATCCTCCTAAACTTCTAATGCTTCATCTTCCTGAAAACTGTAATAAGCACCGTCCCCGATAATCAGATGGTCTAAAAGAGGAATCCCCAGCGTTCTGCCGGCCGCCAGCAAAACAGCTGTCAGTTGCTTGTCCTCAATGCTTGGCGTCGGGTCACCCGAAGGGTGATTGTGAGCCACGCAGATAGAGGCTGCATGCTGCAGAATCGCCGGCAGGAATACCTCACGCGGATGCACCACTGAATTAGTCAGTGAACCCTCTGATACCAGCTCCGTACCTATTACTTTATTCTTACTGTTTAACAAAATTACCAAAAATTGTTCCTTCGTGGCATAACGCAGACGCGGCATCAAAAATGCTGCACCGTCCTGCGGACAGCCAAAATGGATTTTATCTAAAGGGCGGGCTGACGCTATCCGCCTGCCTATTTCCAGAGCTGCTAAAACAGTTGCTGCCTTAGCCTGCCCCATACCCTTGATTTGCATAAGCTCATTCAAGTCTCTCACTCCTGCCAGTCGCCTGTACAGGCCACCGTCAGCGGTAAGCTCCTTAGCAATTTCCAACGCTGATTTTTGCGCAGTACCTGTGCGCAGCAATATTGCCAGCAGCTCGGCATCCGTCAGCGCGTTCACTCCACGCAGAAAAAGCTTTTCCCGTGGTCTGTCCTCTAAGGGAAGGTTTTTAATTTTTTCTGTGTTTGTTGTCTGGTCGATACTACTAAAATCACTGCGAAAATCGCAGGTCCTGCTTTCTGCAGGATTAGTCACTCTTCATAGCTCCTCATACTCCTAGTCTTTGCATCATTAAGTACAACAACGACAACGGCAAGCCTACAACATTATTGTAGCAACCATTGATTTTTTCCACCAGGACAGCACCTCTGCCCTGAATGCCATAGGCACCGGCCTTATCCATCGGCTCGCCTGTAGCAATATAAGCATCTATTTCGTCAGCAGTCAGCTGACGAAAGCTTACATCAGTAACGCACACCTCGGACATCTTTTGTCCCTTATAACATACAGCAACGCCTGTCATTACCTGGTGTGTACGTCCGGACAAACGCTGCAGCATAGCCTTGGCAGCTGCTGCATCCTGCGGCTTGCCCAAAATAACATTATCAATTACTACGATTGTGTCTGCAGCAATAACAGGAAACTCATCTCCCATTTTTGCTGCTACAGCAGCGCATTTTCCGGCTGCATTATGCAAAGCAACCTCCTGCGCCTGGCTGGCAGTGCCGCTGCCTTCGGCAAAATCTGCAGGACACACCAGCGGTGTAATACCTATTTGCTGCAGCAGCGCCTGTCTGCGCGGAGAGGCTGATGCCAAAATAACCTTCATGCTTCAGCCTATTCCTTTTTACCCATATCAATAACAATCTTCGGCTGTTGGATTTCAAAAATAACAGCCTGCTTGCCTTCACGTACTGCATCACGTTTAAAAATACGTGCATAGTTTACAGTCACCAGAAGCCATAAAACAATGCAACCGGCGATAAACGGCAATTCATCCATATGAAAGAATGTAGCCATGCTGTGTCCGCAGGCAACACCTGCAAGAATGCCTGCTACCGGCAAGCCATAAATAACAAGCTTAGCCTTGCGTTGGTCAAAATCGCGGTATTCCGCGCCAACCACGTCGCCGGCCTTAGCACCTACTGGGTTCCAGCAATCTATATATTTAGGCAGACCGGTCAGTTCGCTTTCAGCTTTATCAACCTTCACTTCAGCGCGCTCGCCCTGCTTTTTAACAATAATACCTCTAATTTCTGCCATTGAAGCAAATCCTTCCTCTACCAAATATTTAGCTTAATAAGCATGTACGAAAATATACCAATAGCCGAAGCCGAAAACTACGCCGTAAATTGCCAGGAAAACAAGGATGCCTTGCCAGCATACAGGATAACCGAAGTTGATATCCTCACCGAAAATACCACGGCGATTGAAGAAGGTATATTTTTTACGTTTTCTGAACCAAGCCAATTTATTATCGGGGCCAACCAGTTTGGCAATCAGATAAATGTAAATAAAAGAACCAAAAAATATTTGCATAACGCGGGCGCATACTGCCACCGGTTCTACGTTAGCTATTGTTTCCATCTTGTCGATGCCTCCTATTCCAAAACAATCATCAATTAAAGCTGAATAAATTTATCTGGCATTTCCTTACGTAATACACGGACAAACTCATCACTGGATTTAAACAGCAAACCCGCCAGCTTATTTTTCTTGCCTTCGGTAAATACCAGCAAGCGCTGCGGATTCTCATCAAGTGAATTATAGCGATGGATATAATGTTTAATCGCTGTTTTGCGGAAAAAGCTCTTTACATATTTATCGGTAAAGCTTTCTGTACGAGTCAGGTCAACAACATAACTGCGTTTAATAAAGCCTAAGCCGTGGCTGATTACCTCAAGCTTCATATCCTTATAGAGTATCAGAGTATAACCAAAGGCTACGCGCCAAATCCACAAAGCCAAAAGCACGGTATCCATACCCCAACCTAACATATCAAAGCGTCTATGTTCCTGCAGCCAGGTCCATTCATGCCAATAAAAGCTCGCTATCATAAGCAAGGCAATCACTGCAAAGATTTTTCTTTGCGTACTTGTTCCAGATTCTTCACGATACAATTCTTCCAAAAGAGTTCCCTCCAGCTTCCTAAATTGTGCAATAGCAACAAAGCAATCTTATCCAATTAATTATATCAAATTTTACACTTAAAGCATATACCTCAGGCAATAAAAATCAGTGCAAAAATGTGAATTTTACCTGCATCAGACAGCTTTCCTGCAAAAGCAAAACACCGCTTCGCCGGCTTACGCCATTGAAGCGGGTTTCAGTAAGTATTATGCTTTATTAAAATATAGCATCTGATATTACGTCAGCCTTAAGTAACATCTGTCATCCCTGAGGTTTTTCATTGCTAACCATTCATCAACACCGTTACATATGAGCTTATTTGCGCACCTGACCGTTACCGTTAATCAGATACTTTGTACTCGTAAGCTCCGGCAGCGCCATAGGTCCGCGGGCATGCAGCTTTTGTGTGCTGATGCCGATTTCCGCACCGAAGCCGAATTCGTTGCCGTCGGTAAAACGGGTAGAAGCATTGACGTAAACAGCAGCAGCATCCACGGTATATTGGAAAAGCTGTGCCGCCTGATAATTATTCGTAACAATACATTCGCTGTGGCCGGTGCCGTATTTGGCAATATGTGCCATAGCTTCCTCAATGCTGTCCACAATCTTTACAGAAAGACGCAAATCGCCGTATTCCGTAGACCAGTCTTCTTCCGTTGCCGGATGCACCTGACCACTGTACTCCTGCACAGCCTCATCACCGCGTATTTCTACAGCAGAGGAATTATACATCATCAGCATCATCGGCAAGAATTTATCCGCGATATCCTTATGCACCAGCAGTGTTTCCATCGCATTGCATACGGAAGGACGCTGTACCTTGGCGTTGAAGGCAATTTTCATCGCCATCTCCACATCAGCATCCTTATCCACATATGTATGGCATACGCCCGCACCTGTTTCGATAACCGGCACGCTGGCATTACGCACTACCGCCTGAATCAGGCCAGCACCGCCGCGCGGAATGACCACGTCCACAAGGCCGTTCATATGGATTAAATCCTGCACAGCCTGTCTGTCACTGGTATCAATAAATTGAATAGAGCCAGCGGGAATACCTGCACCCTCCGCAGCCTGCGCCAAAATTTCAGCCACAGTTTTGTTTGACTCCATTGCCTCGCTACCGCCCTTGAGGATAACAGCGTTACCTGATTTCAGGCACAGACCTGCGGCATCTGCCGTAACATTGGGACGTGCTTCGTAGATAATACCGATAACACCCAGGGGAACGCGAATTTTGGTAATATGCAGACCGTTAGGCAGAGTTTTGCCGTCAATTACATTCCCCACAGGATCAGCCAGACCTGCTACCTGACGCAGGCCGTCAGCCATACCACTGATGCGCGCGGCAGTCAGCTTCAGACGGTCCAGCATCGAGCTTTTCATGCCCTTGGCTGCAGCAGCAGTCATATCACGCTCATTTGCAGCCAAAATTTCAGCCTGCTGCGCCTCCAGCGCAGCAGCCATCGCCAAAAGCGCCGCATTCTTAACTGCTGTAGAAGTAACAGCAAGCTTGGCTGTAGCCTGCTTTGCAGCCTGCGCCTTAGCCTGAACCAATTCATACGTTGCCATAATCCTCACCCTGCCTTATAAAATAACCAGGTCATCGCGATGGATAACCTCATCAAAATTTTTATGTCCCAGAATATTTGCAATCTCGCCAGAATTGCAGCCCTTAATCTGCTCCAGCTCGGCAGAAGAATAATGAACTAAGCCACGAGCCAGCTCGTGCGCATCCTTGTCGATAACGCTCACCGTACTGCCCGGCAAAAATTCACCCTGCACGGCAAACACGCCTGCCGGCAGAATACTGCAACCACCAGCCTTGCGAATAGCCTTGGCGCAGCCGTCATCCACAACAATGCTGCCGGCAATCTTGGCACCAAAGGCCAGCCAGCGCTTGCGGAACTGCAGACGGTTTTCACGGCTCACGAACAAGGTTCCCAGCTCTTCGCCCTGCAACACACGGGCAATGGCATTCTTTTCGGTACCGCTGGCAATCACCAGATGAATACCGCTGCTCGTCGCAGCCTTGGCAGCCTGAATCTTGGTAGCCATACCGCCAGTACCACGGGCAGAGCCGACACCGCCGGCACTTGCCTCAATCTCCGGAGTAAATTCCACAACCTCAGACACAATCACAGCGTCCGGATGCGTTTGCGGATTAGCTGTATACAGGCCATCAACATCAGAAAGAATGATAACAAGGTCAGCATCCACAATGCCTGCAACAAGAGCAGACATATTATCGTTATCGCCGATTTTCAGCTCGTCAAGCGCCACAACGTCATTTTCATTGACGATAGGGATAACACGCTGACGCATCAGTTCCATAAAGGTATTACGCGTATTGGTGTAACGATGGCGGTCAATGGCCTCTGTTTTGGTAATCAGCACCTGCGCCACAATCTGACCATAATCGGCAAAGAATTTTTCATAAGTATGCATCAGAACGCCCTGACCTACGGCAGCAGCAGCCTGCTTGCCGGGAATAGTTTTGGGCTTGCCCGGCAAGCCCATGCGGTCCACGCCAACAGCCACAGCACCGCTGGTTACCAGAATCATCTCCTTACCCTGATTCTGCAAATCGCTGATTTCGCGTGCCAGACGATCAATCTGACTAAAATTGCGCTTGCCGTTGGCATAGGTAATTGTACTAGTACCAACCTTAATGACAATACGCTTAGCCTTTTTTAAAGCCTCACGGCTTGCTTCATTGTTTAACATTTCCCCTCACCTGCAGTTCTAGTTTTTTATTTTGTGCGTTATCTGCAATATATCTCTTTCGCAAAGGGCGCAGAGAATGTGTCGGATGCTAAATGAAATTTACGATGGCGTACTCCTCGTACGTCGAGGAAATTTCATGACGCAAACGATACGTTATATGCGTCCTTAATCTTTATAATCAAACACCATATCCCTAATACGCACACTCTGTCCTTCCTGTACGCCTTTCTCCTTTAGCGCCTCGTCAATACCAAGACGTTTCCAGATCAGCTGGAAGCGGTAAAGTGCCTCGTCATTATCAAAGTTGGTCATAGCAACAAGACGCTCAATGTTCTTGCCGCGAACCTCCCAGTCAGTATCATTGCCGACAACAATTTCATAGCTGTCCGGATCAATCTCGTCAAAGCGTGCCAGGTCTTCCTCATCCTCTTCCGGAACATACTGCAGCAGCAGGTCGTAAGCCTTAAACATCAACTCACGCAGACCTTCACCGGTAGCGGCACTTGCCTTGCAGATTTCGTAACCCTTAGCTTCAACGTATTCCTTCAAGCGCTCAAAGTTTTCCTGCGCTTCCGGCAGGTCCATTTTATTGGCAACAACGAGTTGCTTACGGCGTGCCAGACGCTCGCTGTATTCTGCCAATTCTGTATTGATTTTGTCAAAATCCTCAATCGGATCACGGCCGTCAACGCCTGCTACGTCAACAATATGCAGCAGCACCTTAGTACGCTCTACATGACGCAGGAAGTCATGGCCAAGGCCAACACCCTCATGCGCACCTTCAATCAGGCCGGGGATATCCGCCAGTACAAAGCTGCGCTCCTCGTCCAGACGTACTACGCCCAAAACCGGGGACAGCGTTGTAAAATGGTAGGCAGCAATTTCAGGGCGGGCAGCGCTCACCTGTGCGATAATGCTGGATTTGCCTACGCTGGGGTAGCCTACCAAGCCAACGTCAGCTAACAGCTTCAGCTCCAGCTTCAGCCAACGGTTTTCGCCGGGCTCACCCTTTTCGGCAAAGGTCGGTGCACGGTTAGTGCTGGTAACATAGCAGGCATTGCCCTTGCCGCCACGGCCGCCCTTAGCAGCCACATAGGTCTGTCCGTCCTCAACCAGGTCAGCCATCACAGCGCCGGTAGCATCGTCGCGTACCAAGGTGCCCATCGGCACCTTCACGAAAACGGTATCAGCGCGCACACCGGTGCAGTTTTTAGTACCGCCCTGACCGCCGCGCTTAGCAACATATTTCCTCTTGTAACGGAAATCAATCAGTGTATTGAGATTTTTGTCCGCAATCAGGACAACATCACCGCCGCGACCGCCGTTACCGCCGTTCGGGCCACCCTTTTCTACAAATTTTTCTCTGCGGAAGCTGCTCATGCCGTCGCCGCCATCGCCTGCTTCTACATAAATTCTCGCTCTGTCAATAAACATTTTGTTTTCTCCTATATCGTAAATTTAGCTATTGCTAGGTATATTTATCTATATTATAGCTTATCTTGCAGGGAAAGTGCAACGTGGTAACAATCAAATCCGCAGAAAAGCTTTGAGTTTGCGAAGATTTCACGGAATAGCTATAGCCGCTGCTAAAAAAAACGTGCCTGCAGCCTATAAAGCCACAAGCACGTCTATAAAAGGAAAGGAGAATCTTATCGCTTACTCACGCAAAAATTTATCAACCGCATGTGCGGCGCCACGCCCTTCAGCAATTGCCCATACTACCAGGCTCTGCCCGCGACGTGCGTCACCGGCAGCGAAAACACCGGGTACGCTGGTAGCATAGCTGCTGTCATCAGCCGCTATGCTGCCGTTGGGAGCCTTATCCAGCTTGAATTCATCAAACAAGCGCTCCTCACTGCCCACAAAGCCCATAGCCAGCAGCACCAGCTGTGCAGGCACAACATGTTCTGTACCAGGAACATCCACCGGCACACTGCGCCCATTCACCTGCTTCCATTCATTCTGGCACAAGCGCAGACCGATTACCTTACCATCCTCACCCAGGAACTCCTTGGTGGTAATGCAGAATTCACGCGGGTCCTGCTTAAATTTATGGATAGCCTCTTCCTGACCGTAATCCGTTTTAAAGATACGCGGGAACTGCGGCCAGGGATTATCTGCTGTGCGACTGTGCGGCAGACAGGGATTGATTTCCAGCTGACGCACGCTGCGGCAGCCCTGACGGATAACGGTTGCCATGCAATCGTTGCCTGTATCACCGCCGCCGATGATAACAACATCCTTATCCTTGGCATCAATAGCAAGTCCGTCCTCCAGATTGCTGTTCAGCAGGCTCTTGGTTACGCTTTCCAGATAATCCTTAGCGAAGTAAATACCTTCCAGCTCACGTCCGGCAACAGGCAAATCACGCGGCACTGTCGCACCAGTACACAGCACTACGGCATCATATTCCTCCAGCAATGTGCTGGAAGCCAGCTTTACACCGATCTCGCTGTTTAAGACAAAGCTTACGCCGGCATCCTCCAGCAGCTTGACGCGCCGCTCTACCAGCTTTTTATCCAGCTTCATATTGGGAACACCATACATCAAAAGGCCGCCGGCACGGTCGGCACGCTCGTAAACAGTAACGCTGTGACCGGCCTTGTTCAGCTCATCAGCACAGGCAAGGCCTGCAGGTCCGCTGCCGATAACAGCAACCTTTTTGCCGCTGCGTTTAGCAGGCTTATTGGGTTTTACCAATCCATGCTCAAAGGCGTTTTCAATGACATATTGCTCAATGTTGCGAATAGTAACAGGATTATTCACCAATCCTGCATTGCAGGCACCCTCGCAGGGAGCAGGGCAGACGTGAGATGTAAATTCCGGGAAATTATTGGTTTTATTCAGACGGGCATAGGCATAATCATCCATCCCGTGATAAACAAGATCATGAAATTCCGGCATCAGATTGTGCAGCGGACAGCCTGAAACCATGCGGTTAATCATCACACCGCTATGGCAAAAGGGAACGCCGCAATCCATACAGCGCGCTGCCTGGCAGCGCAGTGCTTCCTTATGCGGCAGGCTGCTCGTCTTAATTTCCTGCCAATCCTTAATTCTTTCTCCGGAGGCACGCAAAGCAAGCTCCGCACGCTTGTAATCCATAAATCCGGTCGGCTTACCCATTATGCCTTCACCTCCTCAAATACTTTCAGGGTGGCAGCGTCTGCGCTCATTCCCTGCTGCAGATACTCATTAAGCTTCTGCGTAACAAGCTTATATTCTTTAGGAATAACCTTGACAAATTTATCCTGATATTCATCCCAGTTATCCAAAATCTCTAAAGCCAGCTTACTGCCGGTATACTCTGCATGCTGCAGTAGCATCTTCTTTACCGTCAGGCTGTCGCCGATTTCTTCCAGCTTTTCCAACAGCACGATTTCTTTATTGCAGTAGGTAGCAAAATCTCCCTGCATATCCAGAACATAGGCCGTACCACCGCTCATACCGGCAGCAAAATTGCGTCCTGTACGTCCCAAAATAACTACCGTACCACCGGTCATATATTCACAGCCATGGTCACCAACACCCTCAACAACAGCGTTCACGCCGCTGTTACGGATGCAGAAGCGTTCACCGGCAGTACCGCTGATATACGCTTCACCGCTCGTTGCACCATAAAAGGCAACGTTGCCGATAATAACATTTTCGTGCGGATTAAAGCGTGCATCGCTATCCGGATAGATAATCAGCTTGCCGCCGGAAAGTCCCTTGCCAACATGGTCATTGGCATCGCCCTCCAGCTCCAGCGTAACGCCCTTAGGCAGAAAGGCGCCAAAGCTTTGGCCGGCACTGCCCTTGAAGTGCAGGTTGATGGTGTCGGCAGGCAGTCCCTCGGCGCCGTAGCGGCGGGTAATTTCACTACCCAAAATCGTGCCGACAACGCGGTCCGTATTCTTAATCGGCAGCGTAATCGAAACAGGCTTTTTAGTTTCCAGATTACTGCGGCAGATATCCAACAGCTCACGCATATCGAGCGATTTTTCCAACTGGTGGTTTTGCTTTTTGGTGCAAACCTGGCTGGCACCGGGCTCAACCTCCGGTTTATAGAGCAGCGGTGCCAAATCCAGATTCTTATTCTTCCAGTTGCGCTCCTCTGCCGGCTTGGGCAGCAATACCTCGGTACGGCCGACCATCTCGTCGATAGTGCGGAAGCCGAGCATCGCCATATATTCACGAACCTCCTGCGCAATGAAGTGCATGAAGTTGACAACATATTCCGGCTTGCCGTGGAAATTTTTGCGCAGCTCCGGATCCTGCGTTGCTACGCCCATCGGGCAGGTATTAAGATTGCATACACGCATCATGATGCAGCCGATAGCTACCAACGGTGCTGTTGCAAAGCCAAATTCTTCCGCACCCAGCAGAGCGGCGATAATAACATCGCGTCCTGTCATCAGCTTGCCGTCTGTTTCCAGTGTTACACGGTCACGCAGATTATTCAGCAGCAGCGTCTGATGCGTTTCCATAAGTCCCAGCTCCCACGGCAATCCGGCATGGTTGATGGAAGTACGCGGAGAAGCACCGGTACCGCCGTCATAACCGCTGATAAGCACAACATCGGCACAGGCCTTAACTACGCCGGCAGCAATCGTACCGACACCCACCTCGCTTACCAGCTTGACGCTGATGCGGGCACGAGGATTAGCATTCTTCAGGTCGTGAATCAGCTCAGCCAAATCTTCAATGGAATAGATATCATGATGAGGCGGAGGTGAAATCAGGCCAATGCCTGCCGTTGTACCGCGGCATTCGGCAATCCAGGGATAAACCTTGCCGCCCGGAAGCTGACCGCCTTCACCCGGCTTAGCACCCTGAGCAATTTTAATCTGGATTTCATCCGCATTGACAAGATAATTGCTGGTCACGCCAAAACGGCCGCTGGCAACCTGCTTAATTGCACTGCGCTTGCTGTCACCATTAGGCAGCAGTGCAAAACGGTTAGGATTCTCGCCGCCTTCGCCGGTATTGCTCTTGCCGCCGATACAGTTCATGGCAATCGCCAGGCATTCATGTGCCTCCTGGCTCAAAGAGCCGTAGCTCATTGCACCAGTCTTAAAACGATGGCAGATGCTTTCTACAGATTCTACCTCATCGATATTCACCGGCAGACGCTGCGGTGTAAAGGTCAGCATACTGCGCAGATTCTGATTGGCAAAGGCACTGCCGCGCAGCTGCTTGCTGAACTCCTTGAAGAGCTTGTAGTCACCAGTCTTGCAGGCCTGCTGCAGCTTGACAATCGTTTCCGGATTAAGCATATGCTGCTCACCGCCGTTACGCCATTGATAATGCGAGCCTGATTCATAGCTGAAAAGATCAATGTTTTGCTCAGCAAACGCAGGCTCATGACGCATAGCAACCTCTCTGGCAATCTCGTCCAGTCCGATGCCTTCAAGACGCGACGGAGTTCCTGTGAAATATTCTTCGATAACTGCGCTGCTGATACCGATAGCTTCAAAAATCTGTGCACCACGATAGGACTGTACAGTAGAAATACCCATCTTCGACAGGATTTTGGCAATACCATGGGTGCAGGCGCTGATATAATTTTCAGCAGCCTTTTCAAAGCTGATATCCAGCATTCCGTCAGCACACATATGCTCCAGGCTTTCAAAAGCAAGATACGGATTGATACCGCTGACGCCATAGCCTAAAAGCAACGCCATATGATGTACCTCACGCGGCTCAGCAGATTCTATGATAATAGAAGCGCGCAAACGCGTACCGTTTTTAATCAGATGATGATGCAGACCTGCACCTGCCAGCAAGGCAGGAACCGCTGCCATTTCTTTAGTAATGCCGCGGTCAGATAATATCAAAATGCACTTGCCTTCCGCAATATATTTATCAGCAGCGGCAAAGATTGCATCCAACGCCTTCTTTAAGCCGGCGCCGCCATCCGCAACCTTATAAAGCATAGGAATTGTTGCTGCCTCGAAATTAGGAATATTCTTCAGCTTAGCAAGCTCAATGTTGCTTAATACCGGAGATTCGGCAGAAATCTGGTGGCAGCTTTCCGGCTGCGGATCAATCAGATTCAGTTCTGGACCGATTCCGCTGGTTGTATCCGTGAAAACCTCCTCACGAATAGCATCAATCGGCGGATTTGTTACCTGCGCAAAAAGCTGTTTAAAGTAATTATATAAAAGCTGCGGCTTTTCGCTGAGCACAGCCAACGGCGCATCATTGCCCATTGCTCCCAACGGGTCAATCCCCTTCTGCGCCATCGGACGCAGAAACTTGGTCAAATCCTCCAGCGTATAGCCAAACGCACGTTGGCGCTGCATCAGCGTCTGCGAATCCGTCACCGGCAGTTCACTCTTAAGCGGAATATTTTTCAGTTTGATGGAATTTTCTTCCAACCATTTACGATACGGATGCTCGCAGGCAATTTGGTGCTTAATCTCATCATTGCCGATAATGCGGCCCTGCTCCGTATCAATCACCAGCATACGTCCGGGACGCAGGCGATCTTTTTTGACAACAGTTGCCGGATCAATATCTACGACACCAACCTCAGATGCGAGAACGATAGTATCGTCATTTGTAATATAATAACGTGACGGTCTGAGGCCATTGCGGTCCAATGCAGCACAAATAGTACGACCATCAGTAAAGGCCATAGCAGCAGGTCCATCCCACGCCTCAATCAGCGAATTATGATATTCGAAGAATGCCTTCAAATCATCATCCAAATGCGGATTTTTTCCCCACGGCTCAGGAATCATCATCATGACAGCGTGCGGCAGACTGCGTCCGCTCATCAGCAAAAATTCCAACACATTGTCGAACATGCCGGAATCGGAACCGGTTTCGTCAACAATCGGCATAACCTTATGAATGTCATTACCCCAAAGACTGTTGCCGCACATTGTCTGACGTGCACGCATCCAGTTGATGTTGCCACGCAAGGTATTAATTTCACCGTTATGCATCAGGTAACGATAGGGATGAGCACGCTCCCAGCTGGGGAAGGTATTCGTGCTGAAACGCGAATGGACCAGAGCCATTGCTGTCTCGATAGAGCTGTCCTCCATATCCGCATAAAAGGTTTGCAGCTGCTGTGTTGTCAGCATGCCTTTATAGACAATAGTACGCGAGGACAAACTTGAAACATAAAAGTACTTGCCGCCGCGCAGCTTGCCGTAACGGATATAATTCTCGGCCTCACGGCGGATGCAGTACAGCTTGCGCTCAAACGCATTATCATCTATATCAAGGCGGTCAAGCACGTCAGCCGACGGACGGATAAAAACCTGTGCCATAAAAGGCATGCTTTGGCGTGATTTTTCACCCAAAACCTCCGGATGTACTGGCACAGTACGCCAGGCAATAATGCTCTGACCGTTCGCTTCAACGATACGTTCAAAGTGGCGCTGAACATTTTCTCTTTCTACAACATCCGGCGGCAGGAAAATAAAACCAACGGCATATTTCCCTGCTTCCGGCAACTCCACATCCTGCTTGGCGCATTCCTTGACAAAAAAGTTGTGCGGAATCTGCAGCAGCACACCGGCACCGTCACCGGAGTTCATATCTGCTCCCTGACCGCCGCGATGGTCCATGTTATGCAGAACCACCAAAGCCTGTCGTAAAATTTTATTAGACTTCTTGCCCTTAATATTGGCAACTACACCAACACCGCAGGCATCGTGTTCAAACCAAGGATCATATAATCCCTGTTTCTTGGGCAGCGAAGTATTCATAATAAATTCCCCTCTCAAAGCATTTCATTAGTAAAATATATTAGCAGTTCTATTAGTGTTTCTATTGAAGACCACTACAACGACTGTAATTTTAATTATAATACTACGTTATTACGATTGCAAATTGTATACATGTATATTTGCTTACATAACAAAAGTTCTGCAAAAGGCAATTTTCTGAAAGAAGGATTTTTTATACTCCTACACTCCTTTGCACTTCAGTAATACTTTTTTCCTTCTGTATTGTACACTCAATGTTTTTCTAGGCATTTTTTTATTTTCACACTTGACAAACCGTGAAATTGTTGCGATAATGTGAAGAACACAGCGATGTGTATATTTTTAATTTCAAAAACAAAAATGCAATGAACGGGAAAATTTACCTGCCTCAGCATCCAGAGAGACGGCGTATGGTGCAAGCCGCCAGCAAGCAGGCAAAGAAGCTCACCCGCGAGCAGCTTCTCTGAACCAAGTAGGAGCAGACGTTTCCAGCATGTTACGCTGCCGATTCGCTAATCGGGAAAATTAAGTACAACTTAGGGTGGTACCGCGAAAAAACTTCGCCCCTATCTGCAAGCGCAGATAGGGGTTATTTTTATTATAAGGAAGAAGGTTAATTTTATGGGAATGACAATGACGCAAAAAATCTTAGCCAAGCACGCTCACCGCGACAGCGTAAGCGCCGGCGACCTGCTTGTTTCTCAGGTAGATTTAGTATTAGCTAATGATATCACCGGACCTCCGGCTATCAACGAATTTGAAAAAATCGGTAAACCGGTATTTGATAAAAACAAAATTGCTCTGGTCCCGGATCATTTCTCTCCCTGCAAGGATATCAAATCCGCAACCATGTGCAAGCGTATGCGTGACTTCGCCCGCAAGCACGAAATCAAAAACTACTTTGAAGTAGGCCAGATGGGTATCGAGCATGCACTGCTGCCGGATAAAGGCCTTGTTGCTCCCGGCGAAATCATCATCGGTGCCGATTCCCACACTTGTACCTACGGCGCACTCAATGCGCTGAGCACCGGCATGGGCCAGACCGATATCGGCTGCGCTATGGCCAGCGGTACTTCCTGGTTCAAGGTTCCGCAGGCTATCAAGGTTAACCTTACCGGCAAGCTGCCGAAATACGTTAAAGGCAAGGACATCATCCTGACCATCATCGGTATGATCGGCGTTGACGGTGCCCGTTACCAATCTTTGGAATTCACCGGTGAAGGCGTCAGCGAGCTTTCTATGGCCGACCGTCTGACTATCTGCAACATGGCTATTGAGGCCGGCGGCAAAAATGGCATTTTCCCCGTTGATGAAAAAACCATCGAATTCTTAAAAGAACGCGGCGTAACCCGTGAATGGGAAGCAGTTACTGCCGACGAAGACGCTGAATATGCCCGCGTACTCGATATTAAGCTCGACGAGCTTGTCCCTGTAGTTGCTTATCCGCATCTGCCGGAAAACACCCATCCTGCTAAGGAAGGTCATGCAATCAAAATCGACCAGGTTGTCATCGGTTCCTGCACCAACGGCCGTCTGGAGGATCTTGAGCAGGCTGCCGAAATTCTCAAAGGCCACAAGGTTTGCGACCATGTGCGTATGATTATCATCCCGGCAACCCAACAGATTTATCAGGAGGCTATGCACCGCGGCTACATCGATACCTTTATTGATGCCGGCGCTGCCGTTTCCACTCCGACCTGCGGCCCCTGCCTGGGCGGTTACATGGGCATCCTCGCTGCAGGCGAGCGCGCTGTTTCCACCACCAACCGTAACTTCCGCGGCCGCATGGGCCATGTCGACAGCGAAGTTTATCTGGCAAGCCCCTATACCGCTGCAGCCAGTGCGATCACCGGTTATATCACCAGCCCTGAGGAGGTAGTAAAATGAGCAAAGTTTGGCGTTACGGCGACCACATCGATACAGACGTTATTATCCCGGCAAGATATCTGAACATTGCCGATTTCAAAGAATTAGCAGAGCACGCTATGGAGGATGCGAAGGAAAACCTGGAAATTAACTTCGCCGCCAACGTACAGCCCGGAGATTACATCGTTGCCGGCAAAAACTTCGGCTGCGGCTCCTCTCGTGAGCATGCCCCTGTAGTATTAAAGGTTAAGGGCATCAAATGCATCGTAGCAGACAGCTTTGCCCGTATCTTCTACCGCAATGCGATTAACATCGGCCTGCCGGTGCTGGAAATCGGCGCCGACGTAGAAAAGATTGAACCCGGTGACGAAATTGACGTTGATGTCAACAAGGGTGAAATCAAAATCCTCAATAAAAATATTACGATCAAAACAAAACCGCTGCCGGAATTTATCCAGCACATTGCAGACTGCGGCGGCCTGATTAATTATATTAAAGGAGAAAACAAATAATGAAGATTTGCTTACTGCCAGGTGACGGCATTGGTGTAGAAATAGTTGATGCAGCTGTAGAGGTTCTCGACGCTGCTGCCAAGAAATTCGGCTTTGAAATTGAATATGACAAGCAGCTCATCGGCGGCTGCGCAATCGATGCAACCGGCGTTCCCCTGCCGGAAGCAACCATCGCCAGCGCTAAGGCTGCTGACGCTGTACTGCTCGGTGCTGTCGGCGGACCGAAATGGGATAATGTTGCCCCGGACATCCGCCCGGAGAAAGGCCTGCTTGGTATCCGCAAGGCTTTGAGCCTGTACTGCAACCTGCGCCCGATGACCGTTTCCAAATTCACTGCGCATCTTTCTCCGCTGAAAACGGAACGTGCCGAAGGCGCTGACCTTTTAATCGTGCGCGAGCTTACCGGCGGCATCTACTTCGGTGAGCACAACGAAGCGCACCTCAACGCTGACGGCGTTGAGGAAGCAAGCGACGTTGAGCTTTATACCCGTCCGGAGGTAGAACGCATTGCCCGTTTTGCTTTTGAAGCTGCCAAAAAACGCCGCGGTAAAGTAACCAGCGTAGATAAAGCCAACGTATTGGGCTCCAGCCGTATGTGGCGTAAAATCGTTGCCGAAATGCAGGCTAAGGATTATCCGGAAATCGAGCTGAACAATTTCTATGTTGATAACTGCGCAATGCAGTTAGTGCTGAATCCTAAGCAGTTCGACGTTATCTTGACCAACAATATCTTTGGTGATATTCTCAGTGATGAAGCAAGCACTATTGCAGGCAGCATCGGCCTGCTTCCGAGCGCCAGCCTCGGCGACGGCACCGGCATGTACGAGCCTATCCATGGTAGCGCACCGGACATTGCCGGTCAGGGTATTGCTAACCCGTTGGCAACCATCCTCAGCGTTGCTATGATGCTGCGCTACTCTCTGAACCAAAACGAAGCAGCAGACGCTATGGAAGCAGCTGTTGACGCAGTTATGGAGCAGGGCTACCGTACTCCGGACCTTTATGCAGAAGGTCTGAAGAAGGTTTCCACCTCTGAAATGGGCCACCTGGTTGCTCAGGAGCTGCTCAAATAGACATTCCCGGTATAACGCCATCCCCTCAGCGTTTACCAAAGCATTTCTACCCGTAAGCCTTCCGTTTGGGACTTACGGGTAAATTTTCCAACATTTAGGCATTATTATATTTTGATTTTTTTGTTTTTTGGATTTTCTTACGATTGTTGTGGTGTATTATGATGCAAACTTCAACTGAAAATATCAATTCCGTATACACTAATAGTGTTTCAAGCAATGTTGCAGCCTTCCGCCAAGGCTTGCACGATGGTATCCCCATAGGATTGGGGTATTTTGCTGTAGCCTTTTCCCTGGGAATTATTTGCCGCACATCCGGTCTTTCTGTATTGCAAGGCTTCCTGACAAGCCTGCTCAATAACACTTCAGCCGGTGAATTTGCTGCCATTACCCTCATAGGGCAAAACGCCAGCTATACTGAAATAGCACTTGTCACGCTCATTGCCAATGCACGCTACATGCTGATGAGCTGCGCTCTTAGTCAAAGACTCAGTGCCGCGCAAAGCTTTATCCATCGTCTGGTCATCGCCTTCGCTGTAACGGATGAGCTTTTCGGTATCGCTATCTCCCGTCCGGGGGTTTTGAATCCATACTATTACTATGGCGGTATGGCAGTAGCAATTCCAGGCTGGTCGATTGGCACAGCCTGCGGCATTATTGCCGGTGCAGCGCTGCCCGAGCGCATTGTCAGCGCACTGAGTGTAGCACTGTTTGGCATGTTTCTCGCTATCATCATGCCCCCTGCACGCGAAAGCCGTATCATTCTCACTGTTGTAATCACAAGCTTCATTGCCAGCTTCGCAGCAACATACATGGAGCCGTTGGCGCAGCTTACCGGCGGTACGCGTACTATTATCCTCACTGTAGTCATCGCAGCGGCTGCAGCTTATCTCAGGCCAGTGCAGTCCCAGCAAAAGGAGGATTAGCAGATGGAACACAATATTTATATTTATATTGCCGTAATGGCACTTGTTACCTACGCTATCCGCGTGCTTCCGCTCACACTCATCCGTAAAGAAATCAAAAATCCCTTCATCCGTTCCTTTTTATATTATGTCCCCTACACGACGCTCGCAGTAATGACCTTTCCTGCTATCCTGCAGGAAACACAAACACCTGCTGCAGGTGCTCTTGCCCTCGGCGTCGGCGTTGCCACCGCCTGGCGCGGCATGAGCCTTTTTCATGTGGCTTGCTGCTGCTGCACAGTAGTGTTTATCGTAGAATTTATCATGGTGCCGTAAGGCACACAAAAAGCCGTCGGCTTAGAAGATTTTTCTCCGGGCCGGCGGCTTTTTGGTATTACTGTAATTAACGTGCGTTTAATCCCAATTCGTTAATCAAGGCACGCTGCAAAAGATTAGAAAAATTGATATCGTTATCTATTGCCATATTATTAAGCCATGCAGGAATCGAAAGCGTCTTTTTTACAGCCTTCGCATTATATTTTTTGTCATACGCCAGCTTATCAAAAGCAACCATCATCACAAACTGACTGCCATCCAGTTTAATTTCATTTGGTTTTGATGCCTGAGGATATTCTTTCGGTTTTTTACCTTCCAGCATCAAGCCAATCACTTCCTGCACCATCTCCAAAGCTTCTTCCAAAGAATCTCCTTGGGTATTGCAGCCGGGAATATCCGGAACATAAACAGATACGCCTACTTCCTCAGGTTCAAAAATTACCGGATAAAAATATTTTTTAGACATAATGCGCTCCTTTCTTCTCCTTATCGTTTTAATTCAGCCTGCTTTAAAATAGCCTGTTCTAAGCCTTTCTTTAATTCTTTAGTATGCAAAGGTACAGCAACGGTTATATTCCGTTGTGGATTAAAATATTTTTGGTGAGAACCATTATTGCTCTTCAGATAAACAAAACCATTTTGTAAAAGCAATCTGATCATTTCTTTAGGGGTTAGTGGCATAAACGCAACCTCCTTTAATTAATTATACTACGTAATATTACGTATGTAAAGAAATGCTTGCTGCAACAAAAAAAGTCTTCGCGCACATACGCATATGCACGAAGACCGAAATAATTTATTAAGCTTCTATCTCACAGCAGCCAGTGGAACATACCGAAATAAGAGAAAACACACAAAACAGAAACACCCAGCGCCGACACACCGAACATTTTCATAAACAGGCTCTGCTGCTGCTTCTGGTTGGCATTTGCCGCCGAAGCATAAGCTGCTAGCGCCAACGCACCACCTGTAGAAAGCGGGCTGATGGCAGCGACATGCGAAATTGTTGTAATAGAAGACGCCAGCTCCAACTCATTCACGCCGCCAAGTTGCTGGGCAACATGCGGCACAGTCGGCAGCAGCGTAGGCATAACAACACCGCTGCTTGAGCTGAACCAGCTCATTACGCCAGAGGTTAACCCCATAACAGCGGCAGCACTTTTAGCACTCATCAGCGAAACAAGTACATTGGAAAGCACCTCAATACCGCCTAAATCAATAATCAGCTGCATCAAAACACCAACACCGGTAATCAGCAGCAGCGTATTCCAAGGAATATGCCTGATTGCTTTTGTCTCATCAGAGACACGCAAAAAGGACAATACCGCAGCAACAGCAAAGCTTACCAGACCAACGTTAATACGCAGAAGCATAACCATTAGTACCATCACGATAATACCGGCAATAGTCGTCAATTGCTTTTTATTAAAGGCAGGAACATCCTTTTTCTGCTCTGCCGCAACAGAACGCAACTTATATCCGCCCAATAAAATATATACAATGACGGCATAAATAGTAAAGGAAAGAATCCCATTCATAAGAAAATCATTTTCAATACCGGTCAAGCCGAATTCTGCGCACAGATTCGCACCGATAATACCGGTAGCAGCAAGCGGTGACAAACCGCCGGCACAAGAACCCAAAACAGTTAAGGTGGAAAGCAGCACGGGACTGATTTTCATTTCCGCTGCCAAAGACATGGAGAAAACCATCATTATCGCCATAGTCGGCACAGAGCCGGGGCCAAGCGCGGCAAGAATAATCGAGAACACATAGATAATAACAGGTATAAGATAAACACGCTTGCCTGCCAAGGAAATTACCTTCTGCGCCAGCAAATCAAGACTGCCGTTAATCTGTGCCAGACTGAACAAATAGGTTACGCCAAGCAGCATCAAGAACAAGGAAGCATTAAAGCCCTTGATAATTTCTGCATCACTAATGCCCGCCATACGTCCCAACAGCAAGGCAAAGGCTATGCACAATAACCCCGTATTCATCTTACGGATAAAACCAAGCATAATCGCCAGCAGTAAAAAACCTAAGGATAACAGAGCCATCGAAAACCTCCAAAAATTTTTTATTTGAGAGTGTATTTGAGAGTGTAACAACGGGAATATTAAATATAACAGAATCGCCATTTATATAATAACACTTAGGAATTACTTTGTAAAACAGTAGTTTCATTTAATTTATTCTTGTTTGGCATTAAAATTATTCCGCATAGGAATAGTCTTTTTATTATCACCGCAGTGCAGATATATGCTACACTACTCCTACTCTTTAAAGTAAAGTAGTTTATTTCCTGCAAAATAAATGTTACAATAAATAGTTGAGAGAAGATTTAACAGATTTCATGGCTAAGCTTACGCCGTGAACCTGATGATGGAGATGATTGCTTTGCCAAATTACGCAGATATCAACGGACGACCGATGAAGAAGCTGCAAATACAACAATACCTGCGCAAGCTGCAGCTCAACGACTTCGAGCCAGCTGTTAATTTAGCAACCCTGACTAAATTACAGGACGCGCACCTCAAATATATCCCCTACGAAAATTTTGACTGTCTTAACGGCAAAATCACCTCGCTTAAACGCCAGGATATGTTCAACAAGGTTATTATGCACAACCGCGGTGGCATCTGCTTTGAGCTGAATGGTTTGTACAACTGGCTTTTGGAATCCCTGGGTTTTGAGGTGACCAGCTACGCTGCCCGCTTTATTGACAAAATGGAAACCTACCAGCTGCGCCGTCACCGCGTAATGTGTGTAACGCTGGGCGATAAGCGTTATCTGACTGACGTCGGTATGAACAGCGAAAGTCCGCGTGTACCGTTGGAAATTTTAGAAGGTCTGATTCAAAGTGATGGCATCAGCCAATACAAATTCACCCGCAGTGAATTTTGGGGTTGGCTGCTTTGGCAGAAGGAACGCGGCAAAATCTGGAAGCGCCTCTTTGGCTTCACTGAAGAGCCTCAGATAGACAAGGATTTTATTACCGCCAGCTTCTGGTGTGATGCTCATCCAGATTCACCGTTTATCAAAAGTAAAAAGCTGTCTATTTTCCGCGAGGACTGCAATATTACCATTCGCGGTAACTATTTAAAATTTTATTTGGGCGGTCGCGTAAAGTACCGCTATAAAATCAACACCGGTGCCGAGCTCAAGGAAATTCTTTGGGAGTATTTCGGTATTAATGTAGACTACCGCCTCAAGGATGACGGTATAGAATACTAAGCCGACAGGAGATTTGTAAAATGCCTGATTTATTTTTTCCCAGTTATACCAAAAAAATACTGTCTGCCTTGAACACTGCCGGCTATGAAGCCTATCTTGTCGGCGGTGCCGTGCGTGATCTGCTTTTGGGTAAATCACCGGATGATTACGATATCACCACCAATGCTCTGCCTGAGCAGGTTTTGGCAGTTTGCAAGCAACATGATTGGAAAACTGTTGACCAATTAGGTCACAATTTCGGCTGCGTAGTCATCGTTATCAACGGCGTTGCTACCGAAGTAACAACCTTTCGCGGCGAACGCTATAATGATGACGATATGCATCGCCCTGCCGCAACCTGGTTTTGCAGCAGTCTGCGCGAGGATTTGAGCCGCCGCGATTTCACAGTCAACGCTATGGCGCTGTCCCTAGACGGCACATTATATGACTACTTTGGCGGTCAGCAGGATTTGCAGCAGAAAATTTTACGTACTGTAGGTAACGCTACGCAACGCTTCCATGAGGACGCGCTGCGTATGCTGCGTGCCTGCCGCTTTGTGGCACAGCTCGGCTTTACGTACGAGCAGGCAGGCTGCGAAGCACTGCCTGCCTGCGGTGCGCCGAATACACCCTACTATCTGCCGCATGGCTACAGCTTTCCGGTTGAACGCTGCGCCGGCCTTTCATTGGAGCGTGTGCGCAAGGAACTGGAAAAGCTCATTACCGCTAAGCATGCAGGCAAGGGCCTGATGCTGATGATGGCAACAGGCCTTTTATGTGCAAGCTGTCATGCCCGTGAAAACGGCAACGATACTGTTATTCCCATTCTGCCGGAAGCGCTGCACCTTTTAGGTCTGCACCAAAATCCGCGCTTTCATTTATATGACACCTGGGAGCACACACTGCTGGCTATTGACAACAGTCCGCGCGATTTAGCCATCCGCTGGGCGTTGGTGCTGCACGATTTAGGCAAAGGCTTGCCTGAAATCCGCAAGCTGAACAAAGAAGGTCAGCCTTCTGACCCTGGGCACGAAGCTAAAAGTGCCATCATGGCTCAAGCAATTTTAACGCGCCTTGGCTACAACAACAGCTTCGTACATCTGGTGACCTGGCTGGTAGCGCAGCATATGCGCTTCGCGCCTATGCTGCTCACTGGCGAGCGCACCCTGCTGCGCTGGGTGCGCAGCGAAGCTGCCAACTCCGGCTTCCGCACGCAGGCAGAACTGGCGCAGGCCTACAGCCTGTTGGTCGAGGTTTTTCTTGCAGACATGGGCGCAACCCACGCCCGCGAAAACGAACAGCTGATGGCCGAAGGACGCCTTTTAGGCCGTCAGGTTGTGGAGCTGGTACGCACACGCATGCCTGTATGCAGCAAGGACCTTGCCATCGGCGGACGCGAGCTCTTGGAGCTTGTCCCCCAGGCAGAAATCAAAAATATTCTTACCTACCTGCTGGAACGCGTACAATCCGGTAATCTTCCCAACGAAAAAGAAGCTTTGCTCACAGCAGTTCATAAGCATCTTAAGCGCAAAACTACAATCAGTTCAGGAGACAACATATGAAAACAAAACGCATTTTATTGGCCGTTGTTTGTCTGCTAGTCATTTTAGGCGGTCTTAATTATCTTTTGCAGCAATCCCCTATGCCTATCGGCGCACCCGGCAGCACACCGGTAGCCGGTGCCGCACAATTCGCAGGCAAGCATGATATCAAGGATTCGCCCTACTTTAAGCACCCAGATTTTTACAATATGCAATCTGATGAGCATCTTACCCTTCTGCCCAAGTTTGCCACTACACAGCAAATCACTCATTATACCTGTGGTCCGGCAGCAGCGAATATGGTTGTAAAATATTACAAGGGCAAGACTCTTGACGAAGAGCTGGCCGTTGCCAAAATCATGGGCAGCAGCAAAACAGTCGGCACTAATCCCAAAGGCATGGTGCATTATTTTGAGAAAATAGGTTGGGATGTTCATTCCTCTATCAAAGATAAAACTCCCGACAGCTATAAGAATTTCCTTAAATTTGTCGAGAGCAATCTGAAAAACAACACACCTATTATTGTAGAAAACGTTGATTGGGGCGGACACTGGCGCGTAATCATCGGTTATGACAGCATGGGTACCGCATATCAAAGTGATGACGTACTGATTATGGCCGATCCCTATGATACTACCGACCATCTGCAGGACGGCTACAGCATTGTACCGGCAGAACGCTTCTTCTATATGTGGTTTGACCACCAGCTTTTCCCGCAAAGTGAGCAAAAACGCCAATGGCTGACCGCTAAACCGAAGGCCTGAAAATATTTAAGCATCTTTCCGTAACGTTTTTCCCACTTTTCAGCATCACTTTTGTCACGTTTTCCCTAAAATAAAACCGTTGCCGCAAATTCCCTGCAGCAACGGTCTTTTATTTTACATGGATAAACTTTTAGCTTGCAGCTTCCTGCTCCGCTCCGCGCACATGCGTGAAATAGGAGTACACTGCTACGCTCATAAGCACGCAGCCGGCAAATACAAGCACATAACGCGAGCTCATAAAGCTGCCCAAGGCACCGCCAACAAGCGGTCCTACAACACCGCCAAACTGCTGCGCGCTCGTAACCAGGCCAAAGGCCTTACCGCGCATATTAGCAGCAGTAACACGCGTCAGGTTAGCATTGATATTAGGCACAGCACCTGCCAGGAACAGGCCGTAAACAAACTGAATAGCAGCAAACTGCCACACAGTATTGATGAACACCTGGAAAAGATTAATAAAACCGGCAATAAAGGTTACAATGCAGAAAACGCGCACATAACCGAAGCGTTGGCCGCGTTTTCCCCAAAACGGCGCAGCCAAAATGCCGGTAATGCCGGACAGCGAGAAAACTACACCGGACATCTTGATAGCAGCATCACCCATATCATGCATCAGCTCGCCTACGTACAAGGTAATCAGCGGCTGAATCAGCATCACGCAGGTCTGTACTACAAAAAACATAGCCATAATATACAGCAGGCCCTTGTTATGCAAAGCGTTCTTTAAATCTGCCAGCAGATTGCTTGCTTCGCGCGCGCCCTTATTCAGTACGGACATATCCTTCACGATAAATACTACGGCACTAGTTGCAATAAATAAGGCAAAACTGCCTACATAAAACGAAGCACGCATGCCAAACCAGCTGCTCAGATAACCGCCCATCAACGGTCCCATGATGGTACCGCTTGCTACCGCAGTCTGCATCAGTCCCATACCCCAGCCCATGCGCTCCTCCGGCAAGGATGAAGACGCCATCGACATACAGGCAGGCACAAAGCCGGCGACAACACCGCACACAATGCGCACCAAAAGAAGCTGATAGACATCCTGGCAGACACCGGTAAGAAAATAGGTCAGCGCCAGGCCATAGCCGGCGCGAATCGCCATCTTCCTCTGCCCGACATGGTCAGCCAAAGCTCCCCAATACGGTGCCATCACAGCCGAACCCATAAAGGTGACAGCAAAGGTAATACCTGCCCAGAAGTTAACGTCAGGCTGAGCAACATACAACTCACGCAAAAGATAAACAGGCAAAAACGGTATGCACATCGTATAGCTGGCACAGCATAAAAATACACCCAGCCACAATACCGGCAAATTTGCCTTCCAATTGCCTTTGTTGTTAGAAGTAAAAGCTTGTCTTGACATTTTATCTCCCTCTCATCTCTCTAATTGCTATTATAACACATTGCAGGCAGATAGTCACAGTAGATAAATGCCGAAGCTTTTTCTTTCTAGACAATAGATACACTTTTAGCGTATAATATTCTTTAGATTAAATTCGTATTGTTAGCGATAAAATAAACCGCTGGCAACTTTATCAGCGTAAAAATCAAAATGCAGACTTTAAGCCTGTAAAGGAGAGTGCAGAATTTGAAACCTTATAGCATGCAAGAATTAGAAGAATGCGGCTTTTTATCAAAAATATTCGGCAGCAAGCCTACCGAAAACGGCTGGAAGGAGCTCAACAATCTGTTGGCAGAAGCACCCGATGCTTTAGCTGTCAGTGCCGATGATGTGCATCACGCTCTGAAAAAATGGGGCGTAAAATTCAATGATGATAATTTCAACCAACGCAGTGGTATTTACCGTAAGTTGGCAGATGTTATCTTCACTGAAGTACAAACTAAAGAAGACAGCCTTTGGGCGCAGCTTGCACACTTAGCTGAAATTTTGGAGCTGCCGCCGCATCTGGCAAAGCAGGCTGATAAGGCAGCCAAAACAGCTGCTTATTTTGTCCGTTGCCGTGATTTGCTTGCAGGCACCGAAAAGCTGGATATCAAACAATTGAATGAGTTATTCGGCTATGACTACGAAGACAGTCTTTCCATGCGTAAGCAGGTTTTTCAGGCTCACTTCAATCAGAAGTTTGACGAAATCAGCAGCGCACAGCGTTATACTCTGGAAGAAGAAGCTGCCCTGCGTGCCGATTGCGCAACATTGGATATCCCTTACGAATTAAAGAATAATATTGTCAGCGCTCTGGAAAAATACCGCAGCCTGTGGAATGCAGAGCATATGCCTTTAGGTGATATCAAGCAGGATGCCTTCCCGCTCAACCCTGGCGAAATCTGCCACGCCTATACCAACTGCGGTCTATGCCAAAACAAAATGATAGAACGCGAGGACAATTACTATGAGCTGACACGCAAATTCCGCATTGATGAAACCGTTGCCTTCAAGGGCGAAAAAATCGAGCATCCCAAATTCACCGAGGAAATGACTATTATTGAAGAGCTTGGCATGTTCTTCCTTACTAACCAACGTTTAGTTTACATTGGTAAGAAAAACGCCTTCCACATCCCGCTCAACGTTCTCAGCGGTGCTGATTTTGACGGCATCAACCTTGTAACCTTCCATCACACCGATGGTACCGACAGTATCTTTAAATTTAGTGATGAGGCTGCCGGAGTTTTATACATTCTGTTCGAAAGAACTTTAAAAGCTGCTAAAGCTTAAAACAGCATATATACAAAATACCCCTGCAGAAATTTTTCTGCAGGGGTTAAATTTTTATCAGCTATAAAATTTACAAGACAGCTTAAGCCGTCAAAGAATTACATGCACTCTTTGATTGCTTTAGCCATGCGTTGAATACCTTCAACAATGCGGTCATCCGGCATGTTGGAGTAGTTGATACGCATGCTGCGGTCAGTCTTTTGGTTCGGATAGAAGGCATCACCGATAACGCCGGCAACCTTCATCTCGATGCATTTGTTGAATACTTTGCGTGCGCTTACGCCTTCAGGGAAGGTCAGCCACAGGAACAGACCACCTTCCGGATGAGTCCATTCGGTGCCTGCCGGGAAGTATTTCTCCATGGATTCGAGAATCAGATCGCGACGATGTTTGTACAGAGCAACGATTTCTTTAACGTGTTCGTCCAGATCATATTGTTCCATGTAAGCATCTGCAACGCCTTGGTCAAAGTTAGAGGTATGCAGGTCAGCGCTTTGTTTAATTTTAACAAACTCGCTCAGCAGGCTGTGCTCAGCAGCAATCCAACCAAGACGCAGGCCCGGGCAGAAGATTTTGGAGAAGGTGCCCAGGAACATAACCAAGCCTTTGGTATCCATAGATTTCAGGGACGGCAGGATAGTGCCTTCATAGCGCAGTTCGCCGTACGGATTATCTTCGAGTACCGGCAGGTTGTGTTTATTAACAACTTCCATGAATTTTTGACGGCGTTCCATGGACCAGGTACGACCGGTCGGGTTTTGGAAGTCAGGAATTACATAGATAAATTTGCAGTTCGGAGTGGTTTCCAGAATTTTATCCAATTCTTCCGGAATCAGGCCACCGTTATCGGTCGGAACCTCAACAAATTTCGGTTGGTAAGCATTGAATGCGTTCAAAGCGCCGAGGTAGGACGGGCTTTCGCACAGAACAACGTCGCCGGGATCCAGGAACAGCTTGCCTGCAAAGTCCAGGCATTGTTGAGAACCGGTGGTAATCAGAATGTCATCGGGATCAACGTTGGTGTGGTATTTATCAGCCATGCGTTTAGCAATTTTGGCACGCAGGGACGGACGGCCTTCGGTAGTTGCATATTGCAGCAGTTGACGACCTTCCTTCAGTACCAGGTCATGAGAAACCTTGGCAATTTCTTCTACAGGGAACAGTTCCGGTGCCGGCAGACCACCAGCAAAGGAAATAATATCAGGCTGAGCAGTTAATTTTAACAGCTCGCGGATTTCAGAAGCTTGCATACGCTCCATACGTGTTGCGAATTTCATGATTAAAAACCTCTCTTCATTGGAAACTATATTATTTTACCGTAACATTTATTGTAGCACTACAGTCTAAAACAAACAAGCAAAATATAGCTTTCGCTTAATTCCGCCTGCTTTTACAATAAATTGTGTTAACTTATTAACGGTTTGCACGGAATTTTGTTTGTTTTAATATTTCAGATACTTCAGCAAACCATCCAGGCCTTCCATGATATCATCATAGGTTACATCAAAATCACCGGTATACCATGGATCGGCAATGCTTGCGGCCTTGCGATTGGTATAATCCAAAAGCAGGTGTACCTTATCCTGCGTATCTTCACCAATTACTCTTCGCAAATTACGAATATTATTGCTGTCCATCACCAGAAGTAAATCATAATATTCGTAGTCACGCTTTGTTACCTGTACTGCATGCTTGCCTGCGACGCTGATGCCAAGCTGCGCCAGCTTATTGCGCGTGCCGTAATGTACAGGATTACCGATTTCTTCTCTGCTTGTCGCTGCCGAAGCAATTTCAAAATCAGCGGCAATACCGCGCTTTTTTACAATGTCCTTCAATAAAAACTCTGCCATCGGCGAACGGCAGATGTTGCCATGGCAGATAAAGAGAATTTTTATCATAATCTCTATATTCCTCCATAAATCTCGAAAATGTTAATATTACAGGGTTTTTCGGCTTATAGGTTTTTCATAAGTCCCTATAAATCGCTGTGACTATACCACTAAGTAGTGTAGTAAACTTAAGCTAATACCCCCATACTTGCTGTTTTCCAAACACCCTGTCTTTTTTCACTTCAGGAAAATAGCTGAACTGTGATAATTTCAACATCGCAGCGTGTGCGTAGCTTGTTTTGGTGTAAATATTAAGTGTAACACCCGCATCCTAGTTACCCATCAGATACTGAAGGTTTTTAATGTCCATGCCGTCGTTTGCATAGTCAATGCAGAAGGTGTATCGGAACACACGGGGAGTAATGTGAAGCAGAGGGCTATCTGGAAGAAGTTTCTTGTACTTCTCCATCGCCCAACACATCTCATTTTCGATGTGTAATGCTACTTTCAGATTACCGTTCTTGTCTAGCATGATTAAGCCGCTGTAACCGTCTACCATACCTTGACCTTAGGACGGCGCTCCAGCTTTTTTCAAAGAGCCATAAACCGTTTCGTTCATTGACAGGATGCGGCGGACGTTGCGTGGCATCTTTATGCCCCACTCATAGATTTCTATTGTATGATTGGCGCTCATATCTTGGACTATTCTAATAAAATCAAAAACAATAATTTTCTACATCCTTTACAGATATTCTATATGAGGATGTTGTCGTCGGTGTTCCACACCTCTTTATATATTCATAAAAATTTTTACTTTGAAGTATTCTTTTCGCTTCATCTAATTCCAGCTCATCATTTTTCAAAGCCCTTATATACATCCCTGCATATGGAACAGATTTACAACCTACAGTATAAACTTGTACGTTATTTGTAATAACCACTGAAATAATCAACTTGTCCACAAATACATTACTTATAGCTTGAATCCTGCCATACTCAAACCATTGTACACCTTCACTGGATTTACGTTTTAAAAGACCTTCTTTATGGCTTTTTAAATATGAATAACATTCCGGAAATTGGCTTTGAAACTCACTTTCTTCATAGGAAGAAACTTTTTTATCCCTAAATTTATAAGGAAAAATTATCTTATCACGCTTCTGGGTATTTTGAAATTTTTTCTCACTTTTTATACTTACTGCATCAAATACTATTTCCTTTTCAACCATTCCACCATCAAGATAATAAAATGAGTCATCCTCCTCTTTAGCTTCGAAAACAAATGCCTTATTATACAAAGTTGCAATACTATTCGACACTTTAAAGTAATCACCAAAACGTCTTAGTCCTTTATGATTTTCTTCAAAAATCCATTTTCCCGTCAAGGAAGTTTTAGACACCCTTTTCTGTACATTATCTTTTCTGACATGGTAATACACATCTTCTCTATTTATCGTATCACACAGGATAATAATCGAAGACGTAACTGTATTAGGAAAAAGTTGTATTCCTTTATAATCAATAATTCCTTTCAGTTTTTTCTTGATTAAATCTCTTACTTTCTCAGCGTATTTATTCCTAATAACTCCATAAGGAATCAAATATGCTAATTTACCATTCTTAGCTAAATCTCTTATTCCAGCTTCTATAAAGGCATAACAGTAGTCGAAACGTCCCTCTTTGCATGTATCATATTTTTCTTTTACAAAAGTTCTCTGTTTTTCAGACAGATCATGATATGTTATATACGGAGGATTTCCAATAATATAATCATAAGAACTAGAATTACATTTCAAATAGTCTTGCTTGTGTATATTCCAACGAATACCTAATAAACCATATTCTTGTGCGAGGCTATTCAATGTTTCAGTACATTTTTTTATACATATTGAATCCACATCATAACCAGTGATATATCGTTCTAATCCACAGATTATTTGTTCGTTATTATATCCATCTTTCAAAGAGGTTATAATATATCTTCTTACGATTTCCTTTAAAATATTTCCTTCACCACAAGAATTTTCTAATACTGATTTGTTGTACAGATTATCTGAATAACCAATACAATCCAACAATTCATTAACATATTGGGGCGGAGTCGGTACTTGACAATTGTTCGCCATTTTCTTCCCCTTTCAAGTATTCTTTCTTATCAGCGGCATCTACTATCAAATCCTTATATGCTTCGATTAATTCAATAATAATTTTAAAAGTTGTAAAAAAATCCGATTTATCTAACTCAGAACGATCACCATGAACAACATGATGGCGTTTTTCTAACAATGAACTATCGATATATGTAGCTTTTGTTTCAAATATATCGGAATCAACCCCTATTGTTTCCAATATTTCTTTTAGTTCTTTAGAACTTGGGTTTGAATGTGTTGAAATAAATGGATTGTTTTCATCATATTTTTCTTTAAATGTCCTTGTCGCAAGGGCATCATATGTCATAAGTAATCTTTTATGAACACTGTGTTTTTCTGACAACGAACAAGATTTAAATTCTTTTTTCATTTTTAAAGCTGCAAAATTTTTTTTCAACTCACTATATGGTTTCTTTTGTTCAGCAACATATCCTATATAGCAATTCGATGCTCTCTTTATAAAACCTTCAAAATGAGCACATAATAAAGCAATTCCTGCTCTGAGCAAAATAGGTTTATTTACTTCATCTTTCTCTACTAGAATTTTAAGAGAAAACATTTCTTTTTTTCTCCAAGCAAGGTCTTGCATTAAAAGTTCTTCTAATGTTTCTACCGTTTTTATCTTTGTGTTACCTGCCACTTAGAAAATTCTCCTTACTAAATTCTACCATTTTTTTGATTCTTGCAACCGGCCTAATTCCTCTTTTTGTTGCCGCAAGGTACTGTTCAGTGTCATATAATTCTTTTATTGCTTGTTCAAGTTTCTTTTTATTTTTTAGATAATACTCAATATTATTGGTCAACCCCGGAATAACCGCTTCATATGCACCAACCAAAACAGCACCACAACTTTTACCCTTTTCTTTATCATATTTTTTGAATGTGTTTTCACCCATCACTTCATATAGTAAATCAAAGGTCTTTTTAAACAGTTCTTCTTCTTTTTCGAAATCAATGTTATCGTCATTTATTAATTCCAGAATTTCATCTGTCAAAAAGTTATTATAGTTTTCAGAATCACTTATTTTAAATTTAGAATATCTAAGTACAAAATATTTTACTACAAGTTCTAAATACCCCTGTTCTTCTGAATCTTTCTCGGAAATAGGAACTGAGTTCTTAAAGTTCTCGTATTTACTCATATCTAGTAGTTTTTTATAAATTTCTTCGTTCTTCATCACTAAAATACAATTGCGAATTTCCTGTGGGCTTAAATGACTTCCACCTGTATTTAAGCGCTGAAACATTTCATATTGCGCAAATTCATCACTACTTTTATCGATGATTATTATGAGAATTTTTGATCTTTTTATATATCTACGCTGGGCATCTGTTAAAGAAATACTTTCGTTCTCATTATCCCAATATTTTCCTTCCAAAGCTGGTAAAAACTTTGTTCGAGTCAAAGGTTCACTTTCAACAAATTCTTCTCCATCCTCATCTTTAGAGTCTTTTTTCAAAATACCCATAAATTTAAAAATAGTTGATAATCGCTGTTGCCCATCTATCAAATTCCACTTACCATTTTCATTTTGATATACATAAATAGGTGGAATAGGAATATTCAACAGTATAGATTCAATCAATGCAGACTGTTGCGCTATATCCCAACGAAACATTCTTTGATATATAGGATTGATTTTCAAATCACCGTCTTGATAAAGATTGGATAATTCTCCTATTGACATCGGATAATTATCAGTTTTAATTGCTTTAGCCATCAAATCTATCTCTTTCTGCAAAGTATTTTCCATTTAGTTTATACCTCCTAATTTCATCTTATTAACATATAGCAGTCTCTATTTACGCAACCTCTTTATATCGTGTATAAACATATTCATAAATATGCTGGCGGTACACAGAAATACTTACTTCATCGTAACATTCCGGCAGCTCTGCCCACAGCGTATCACGAATCAGATTATCCACTGCAGCTTTTGTTTCCTGCTTGTCTGTCCAGTGATCCAGCTCAGAAATCTTTATCTTTATTTTCTGAAGCAGAGTAGCAGCAACCTCTTTCAATTTCTTGATATCGTTCTTGCTTAAATCTTCACGGAACAACATATCATAAAGTGAAAGTTCCTCATCACTGTTGAATCCTTCACGAGCATAACGTTGTTTTTCCTGATTCATGCTGTTTGCCAAATCCATCAAATCCATAAAGGTCTTTTCAATGGTTGCTCTGTCCTGTTCACTGTTATAATCATCAATAATCTGCTGATATCGTTCGTAATAATTGATACGCTCCGGATTAGTAAATAACATCCGATCTAATTTCATCTGGATAAGTTCTTCCAAATCTTTCATTACCAAATTCTTTTTCTTCACTTTGGCAAACTCTCTGCGGAGCAAGTCAAAGTCAATCGCACTAATGTCAAAGCGGCGTTGTTCTTCATGTACCATTGAAGGCATGTGCTTAATTTCTACATAGGAACCGATAATAGCATTGATCTGCACCATCAAATCAGTTGTATTGACGTGCTTACGCTTTTTCTGCAGTTCAGCATAAATTGCTGCAATTGCTTCGTATTCCTTACGAGTATGGCCGGTAACATCATCACGGTCAGTATATTTCATAAGGCGCTTCAGTTCTGATGCATAGGTAGTAAATGTCTTCTTATCTTCAATCGTTCCACAGACTGCATTAGCAGCTTCCTGCAGATATGATAATTTCATAAAATCATAAGCATCTATCAGCATCTTCAAATCAAAATCGTTTTCCAGTAAAAATGCTTTTGCTTTGGAGATAGTTTCAATAATACGAGCAATCAGCTCATCTTTATCTACAGTCGGATCTGTTCCACCTTTACCGCCAACATTGGCTGTATAGTCTGCCAAAGCCTTTCTGAGCGCCTTTACAATGCCAATATAGTCAACAATCAAACCATTGCTCTTACCTTCGCTGACACGGTTTGCACGAGCAATCGTCTGCATTAAAGTATGTGCTTTCAACGGCTTGTCCAAATACAGACAGGACAAACACTTCACATCAAAACCGGTAAGCCACATCGCACAGACGAAAACTACACGAAGCGGATTCTTGGTATCTTTAAATTCTTTATCCAATTCACGCTTTTCCATCTTTGCACGATGATATTTAATATCCAAATCCCACTTCTTGAAAGTCTGAATTTCGTTCTGTTCCTGACTGATAACAACAGCCATTTCTGTTTCCTGCATCCATTTCAGCTTGCGTTCCAATTCCTGTGCTTCCTGCTGAGTGGCTGTTTTTATTCTAGCTTTCAGCTTTTTGATTTCTTCTTTCCAGTATTCCTTCACATAATTGTACATACGGACACAGGTAACCTTATTCAGACAAACAAACATGGCTTTACCGCTTGTCCATAAATCTGAATAATGATTCACGAAATCACGAGCGATTGATTTTAATCTCGGTTCTGCTGTCAGCAAATGTATTTCTTTTGCAAATTCTGCTTCCAATTTGTCCTGCTGATCCACATCAAGGTCAGCATTTTCGATTGCATCCAGAATCTGCTCTGTAATTTCAGGGTTATGTAAGTCCACAATCTTTTCGCCACGATTTTCATAATAAAGTGGAACTGTCGCACCGTCCTCTACTGCTCTCTTAAAATCGTAAACAGAAACGTAACCACCAAAGGTACGGACAGTAATGTTGTCATTGGACAACAATGGAGTTCCGGTAAATCCGATACGTGCTGCTGTAGGCAGTAATTTCATCATATTATCTGCAAAAATACCATATTGGCTGCGGTGAGCCTCATCAGACATAATAATAATATCGTGGTCCGGATAAATCGCTTCCGCATTTGGTTTATTAAACTTCTGAATCAGCGTAAAGATAAAGCTTGGATTACCTTTCAGCTTCTGCACAAGGTCATCGCCACTTGTCGCAATAAACTGCGATGCTTTTGATTTACCAAGCAATCCACAGTTTTCAAAAGTATCACTAATCTGAGAGTTCAGTTCTTCACGGTCGGTCAGAATAACAAAAGTCGGTGAACCTTCAAATTTTCTACGCACTTTCTGTGCAAAAAATACCATAGAATAGCTCTTACCTGAACCCTGGGTATGCCAGAAAACACCCAATTTACCATCATTCAATTTTCTTGCTGCATAGGCTTTCATTGCCTCATTTACTCCAAGATATTGATGATTTCTGGCAAGGATTTTAGCTGTATGTCCACCGGAGTGGTCATACAGAATAAAGTTTTCAAACAAATCAAGGAAGTTTTCTTTCTTGCAAATACCACGAAGCATTGTTTCAAGGGCAACGCTACCTTGATCTTCTTCTGCAAGTCGCTTCCACTCATGGAAAAACTCATACTTACTGCCAAGAGTACCTACCTTCGCCTCTGTACCATTAGACAGCATAAGAAACGCATTGTAATAAAACAAATGCGGAATTGTATCCTGATAATCTGTATAATTATCATCGTATGCGTTCTGCACATCGACTGTATTCTTTTTCAGTTCTACAAACAACAATGGAATACCATTAACAAAACCTACAATGTCTGTTCTGCGGCGATATAAATCACCATAGATTTTCAATTCTTTGATTGCAAGAAAATAGTTATTTTCTGGATTTTGAAAATCAATCACAGAAGCCTTCTTGGTTTCAGTTTGTCCATTCGGTTTCTTCATTGTTACAGGAATACCGTCACGAATCAAAAAATATTTCTCCTCATTCACCTGCAGCAAGGAAGAAGTGGACAATCTCTGTTCCAATATCTTCTGTGCTTCAGAAATCTGACTGTCATTAATCCATGGGTTCAGTTTTTTCAATGCTTCACGAAAGTATCGAGTAAGCAGTATTTCTTTGTAGCTTTCTCTACCGAAAGTGCCGTTTTTTCCTAAGATTTCTGTATTGTAAGCAAACCGAACATCCCAGCCCAGTTCATCACGGAGCAGATTACCGGCACTTTCTTGAACAAGTATATTTTCGGAATAATCGTAGCTCATAACTTGACACCTCCTAACACCATACCAAGATAAATTACATAACCTATCATTTCATACAATCAGACTATTGTTGCACCTCAATTTCTCCACTCATAAGTTTAGGAAGGAGTCTGTCTCTAGCCTGTTCAGCCTCTTTAATCTGCCTTTCTAATATAGTTTTCATTTCAAATATTGGTGATGTTATTCTTTCAAATTGTTCCAACACTGTATCGGTAGGATGAAGTATATCTATCCCCTCAAGGATTTTCACTGTCATGCTAGGAACAGCCGCTCCAATGTTAAACGAATACATATCGAGTCCTTTTAGAAATAGATATGTATATTTTGCTACATTTTCCAGCTTGGGTATTGAGAAAAACATAGTATCTATCGTCCAAAAATCGCCGGAAACCAACAGAATATTATTTAGCGAACCCTTTCTTGGAATAAGCACTGACTCTCCAGAATATAGAATAGGCTTAACATATCGCATAACTCCACCGGAACCATATACCGGAATATTGCCATCAGCCAATGCCTTATGATCTTTTCCATACTTTACTTCCAGAAAATCTGTAACCTTAGTTTTCTTCCACCCCTCCGGCACACCATCGATAACAGCCACATCCTCATATCCCGGAAAACGTAAATCCACAAACCATTCCTTATATAGACGTTGTGCTGCTTCTTCAAGAAGTTTGATTTGTTTTTGGTTGTTCTCGATTAAATCATCATACACAGATAATATGGAAACTATCTTATCTTGTATTTCAATATCTGGTGCAGGAAATTTAATGGTGGATAATTTTTTCCATGAAAGGTTATCTTGAGCAGTTCCCTGTGATATTTTTTTACAGTCTCTTTGAAGAATATCGAATGCGTATTTTACAAATTTTACGTTTGATACACCTTCATAAGGAATGAACCCCATTACACTATCAGGAAAACAAGCATCTATTCCTAAAATAGTCGTATCAGCAATGTTTGCGGCGATAGTAATACACAAAGTCCCAGCAGGCCACAGTTTACTCTGAGCCAACCCTTTGTCACTGTATGTTTCAGTATACTCATTCAGATATAATCCTGCAGCTTTAACATCCGCAGTTTGTATGAATGGATATTTACCACCAAATAATGTTTTATCGTTTCTAGGCCTATGTTTCGATTTGCCTCTTGAAATAGACCCAAGTTTATCTAAAGTTACATAATCCCAACTCATAGTCCCATTTCCTTCATATTTTGCGAGATGATATCCATAAGATTGTTTGATTCGACTTGTAATAACAATAATTCACGATGAATTTCTGCCATGCGTTCTTCAAAATCCACGCCGTCATCTTCTACCGGTGCTACACCTACATAAGCTCCCGGTGTCAAAGACCATCCTTTTGCTTCAATTTCAGAAATATCGGCAACTTTACACAGGCCAAGAACATCACTATATACACCATCACCGAATTTTTCATACAGCCAGCATGCTTCTTTTGCAATGGTGATTTCTTCATTCTTTTCTGCAATCATATTGTCATATTCAGCCTGAATACGCTTTTTATCATTACGGCCTGCATTTTCTATTTCAATTTTAGCACGTTTCTGCAGGTCTTTCAGCTCGTCCATCAACTGATGCAGGATATCTTCAAAGGAATCATCGCCCAATACAGCTCTATATTCTTCCAATAACGCTGTGTACTTCGCAGTCTCTCCACGATAGAGCCATACAATCGCATTCATATTCTTCAGTTGCCACTCGGACCATTCATTCAGTGTACGGTCAACCACAGTGTAGTAGTTGCGTGCATCAATAAACAGAACTTTATCTTTAATAGCTTCACTTTTCCCCTTATCAAAGAACCACAGAGAACATGGCAGAGATTTTGTATAGAAGAAGTTGTTACCTACGCTGATCATAGCATCTACATGACCTGTTTTTACTAATTTCTGACGAATATCTTTGTCTTTTCCCTGGCTATCTGTTGCAGAAGATGCCATGACAAAACCGGCACGACCATGCTCGTTTAGATAACTGTAAAAATAGGAAATCCACAAATAATTTGCATTTCCAACCTCTTTGTTCTTGTTAATTCCGGGCATACCAAATGGCAGACGTTTTGCATTTTCGCAAGACTCTGCTTTTACTTTATCAACATTGAATGGTGGATTTGCCATAACATAATCGCAGCAACCATCCAGATTATGAGCATCGTGATAGAAGCTGTTTGCTTCATCACCGGATTTAATAACGCCAGTCAATCCATGAACTGCCATATTCATCAGACACAGCTGTGCATTATATTCCACTTTTTCCTGTCCATAGAAAGTCATGGCGCTGTTCGCATTCATGCCAGATTGATTTACAAAATCGCCGGACTGAATGAACATGCCACCAGAACCGCAAGCAGGGTCAAGCAAGATACCGCTCTTTGGTTCAATAATATTTACAATCATTTTTACCAGTGATTTCGGTGTGAAGAATACACCATCATCAGATGCGATGTTTTTTGCAAACTTGTTGAGAAAGTATTCGTAGATACGACCAATAATATCGCCGCCTACCTCATCCAATGCACTGTTATTAAAGATACGAAGAAGTTCAGACAGCAGTTCATCGGAGAAATCTGTATAACTCTTTGGCAATACACCTGTAAGTTGTTCACTCTGATCTTCAATCAGCTGCATCGCATTATTTACAACCTCACCCAGACTGGTCATAGGCTGTCCATCTTTATTAAATAATCCTGCAGCTGAAATATCATCAGGGAGATTCAGTAAGTAGTCGTACTGTGCCTCTTTCAGTAAAAAGAGCGCACTTTTAGCAGCAAAGTCACTTGCTTCTACCGGCATAACTCTGCCACCACGAGACGGACGATTATTCAAAATCTCCGCTTCTACCATTTTAAATCTGCTGTATGCATAACGCAGAAAAATCAATCCCAATACCGGCATACAGTACAGATTGGATGTCAGTTTTGAGCCTGCACGTAGCAAGTCCGCTGATTCCCATAATTCTGCTTCTAATTTACGAATGTTTATCATCTTATTATTCTCCCAAATTATTTTCTATGATACTCTCTAAGATTGCCTACTTTTCTGTAAGCAAATACCTTCTAACCAGTTCTGACAGCATTCTGCTTCTTAGAGTGTCCAATTTTTCATTATATACTCAACTTCTTCTCTCCAAATTCTGCAATCTATGTTGTTATACTTTATATCATTTTTTCTTCTTCAGTTCCTTCGCAACTTCTTTAACACTTTCCAAATAAGCCTGTTCCACCGGAGATAATGTAATCTCTTGATATTTTCGATATTCAGCCTTTGCTTTTTCCAAAGCCTGTTTATGGCTTACAGTACCGGCACCTTCAAGCAATTTGCGATTTCCCGAAGACAGCACCATATCAAGCTGTTTTACATAATCATGCATATACATCGGCTTATGTTCAATAGCATTGATTTCTGCCAAATCAAAATAACCGGATACAAGATTGTTTAAGATTTTCAGTTCATTTTCTTGCAAATAGTTTTTCGCAATACCAATATCTTTTAATGCCGGCAATTCCCCGGAAAATGAAGTAAGCCCCATAAATGGTTTCTCTGCATCTGCTCTTTCATAAATCACTTCAGCGGCAGTATGTCCATGTGCTGCATAATGCAATTTATTTTGCACAATTTTAAAGAATTTTACAGATTCATCACTGCGTGGATCATAGTCAACACTTGTTGCGTACAAATCAAGTACCTGACGATACAACACCTTTTCAGAAGAACGAATGTCTCTGATGCGATCAAGTAATTCTTTCCAATAATTCCCGCCAGCATTTCCTTTCAGTCGTTCGTCATCCATAGCAAAACCTTTAATCATGTACTCTTTCAGCACATTTGTTGCCCAAATTCTGAACTGAACGCCTCGCTGAGATTTCACACGATAGCCAACAGAGATGATAACATCAAGGTTATAATAATCTACGTTATATACTTTCCCGTCTGCGGCAGTTGTTGCGAAATTTGCAACAACTGAATTTCGCTGCAACTCGCCTTCTTCAAAAATCTTCTTGATATGTCTAGATATTGTAGATTTATCTCTCTGAAACAGTTCAGCCATCTGATCAAGAGATAACCAAACTGTTTCCTCCTGCATATTTACATTTATTTTTGTCAAACCATCATCTGTCTGATAGATAATGATTTCTCCATAATTATTCACAGCACTTCTCCTATCTTTTAGACCTTATCTCTATTATAAAACAATTTATCTATCTTTGACAAATCACACTAAATGGTGTGGGACTCCAGAAGCAGACCTTCTTATTTTTTCAGTATCACGAATACAATCTTCTCAATCGTACTCAATCCTAAAATAATCAAGATATGTTTTATATCTATCTTGCGCAGCAAGGCAGGTATCCGTAAGATAACCATTTTCCTTATCCCATTCTTTTAAGCCGCGATAGTAAAACATTTTCAGATTATCCTCTATAATAAACGGAACGATATGATACTTTAGGCACTCTTTAAACATAATCAGCCTGCCAACGCGACCATTACCATCCTGAAACGGATGAATCCTTTCAAAACGCACATGAAAATCTAGAATATCTTTCAACGTCTTACTCTTTTTCGCATTATATTTTGCCAAAAGCGCTCGCATCTGCTCGCTAACCTCTTCCGGTAAAGCGGTATCTCTGCCGCCAACCTCGTTCGGAAGCTTTTTATAATCACCGACAGCAAACCAATCCTTGCGCGCATCACTCGTACCGGTTTTCAAAATAAAGTGTAATTTCTTAATCAGCTTTTCTGATAAAGCAGCCTTTGCCTTATCTATAAGCAAATCAATACAGCGAAAGTGATTAGCAGTTTCAATAACATCGTCTACATTCAGTACTTCATTTTCTACACCAATCGTATTGGTTTCAAAAATATAACGTGTCTGCTCGTGTGTCAGTCTGCTGCCTTCCATATGATTAGAGTTATAGGTCAACTCAATTTGCGTTTTATGATAGATACCGCCTGCATATCTGCTTGCTTTTTCTTCCTGCAGAACCTTTAACAAGCTACGCTCGCTCTGCTTAATTTTATTAACCCGCTCCGGTTTTACTGCCATTTCCGGAATACTCCATACTCGGCCATTCAGTTCTGCTCCCTGCACGCGTCCCTGCGCACAATAATTACGCACGCTGCGCTCGGATATCTGCCACTTTTTCGCTGTTTCCGCTACAGAAAGATACTTCATCTGCTCACCTCCGTTACGTTATATCTAAGAATAGTATAGCATGTTGACGGCAAAAACTTCAATTAATTTGTTTTGACAGCCAATTTTTTTGCCGTCAAAAAGCACTCCGCAATTTTTTTATCATTGCTTTTGGCTTATTTACGTATTCTCACACATAGAAAGAAAATAATCAAGGGACTGTCACCGCAAGTAAGTTTTACTTACGCGACAGTCCCTTTTTGCTTATCAATATTACTTCAGCAGTTCCTTTTCTTCCAGATAGACAGCCAACAGCTGCGCTACCTTATTCACCAGCTTCAGGCAGTTTTTCAAATGCTCACGTGTATTAAACTCGTAAGGCATCAAATCACCGCAGGCGCAGGAGCCGAATTCCTTAGCAAAGCGCTCATGGAATTCCAATGTCAGCGGATAAATTTCTGCCAACGGCTTGTCGCTCGGCTGATTGCGACCGGCCAACGTACTGATGACCATTACGCAGCCTGCCATCGCTCCGCACAAATCGCGCGCATGGCCAATACCGCCGCCAAAGCCGGAGCACAGACGGAAAGCGTTATCATCAATATTCACGCCCGCCTCCTTACGGAAGGTTTCCACAATCGCTTCGCAGCAGTTATAGCCGCTCTTAAAATTGTTGCCTGCTGCCATACCCATTTTTTCGCTAAATTCACTCATGCTTTTCTCCTCCTTGCATAACAATATTAAAATGCTTACTTTTTGTCGTTATCACTTTCCGTCGCATACGGCCAACCGCTCATACCTCCCTCCAGGCTGTAAACATCACGGAAGCCGCGGGCGCGCAGGATAACCTCCGCTTCGTAGCCACGCAAATCAATCTGGCAGGCTGTAACTATTTTCTGTTCTTTATCCATCTTGCTGATATCCGCTGTCCGCAAGGTATCAAGCGGCAGATTTACTCTCGACGGAATATCGGCAATACGCTTAGCTGCTACCTCTGCCGGCGTGCGTACATCAACGAATAAATAATCCTCCTGCGTGCGGTTCTTTTCAAAGTCTACAGGATTAATGCTGCGCAGCTGTCCGTCAAGTTTATTTTGCAGGACATTGGCTGCCGTTGCGATATTCTCAATCGGCGTATTAAACGGCGGAGCATAAGCCAGATCAAGTCCGGACAAATCCTCCAGCGTTGCACCTAAAGAAATTGCCGCCGCCAATGTATCAATGCGCTTCGCTACGCTCGCTCCGACAGCCTGCGCCCCTAATACGCGTCCGCTGCTCTTTTCCGCCAACAGCTTCAGCACAATACGTCCTACTCCCGGCATATAACCCAAACGATCGAAGCCTGGTACAACTACGCTTGCAAAATCAATACCGGCCTGCCGCGCAGTCCGCTCGTTCAAGCCGGTTGCCCCAGCTTCCTGAGCAAAGAAGCGACAAGCGGCAGTTCCCAGGACACCGGGATATTGCTTCCGCGCTCCGCAGATATTATCCGCAATCACGCGGCCATGCTTGTTGGCGGTAGAACCCATAGGCACAAACACCTTGGCTCCGCTGACACGATGAGTATTTTCCGCACAGTCACCTCCGGCATAAATTGCATCATCGCTTGTCTGCAGGTATTCGTTAACCGCAATACAGCCGCTCGGACCTATAACAAGACCGGCCTCGCGCGCCAGCTCCACGTTCGGACGCACGCCGACGGCAACGATAACCAACTGTGCCGGTATTACGCGTTTATCTGTCTGCACTCCGCTAACTTTACCGTTTTCTACGGTAAAGGCACCTGCTCTTTCCTCCAGATAAATATCGAGCAGAGGATTTTTCGTATCACGCAGCAACAGTGCTGCCATATCCTCATCAAGCAACTGTGGCAGCAGTCTGTCCTGCTGTTCCAGAACGCTGGTATGCAAACCGCGGCGCACAAAAGCTTCTGCCAGCTCCAGACCGATAAAGCCTGCGCCGATGATAACTACATCCTTAACGCCGCCTTCGGTAATTTCCTTATCTACTGCTTCAACATCCCACGGGAACCAGAAGCTGTGAATGCCTGCGGCATCAGCATTAGGCAAGGGAAGCTTCACCGGCGTACTGCCGGTTGCCAATACCAGCACGTCATAATGTAGCTGTTTCGGCTCTCCCTTTTCCACATAATGCACGCATTTTTGCACTCTGTCTATTTTTTGCACATTACAGCCACAGCGAGCATCCACGCCCTTCACGGCCGCAAAATAATTACTGTCGCGTAAGGCTCCCTGCGGTGTATGGTCAAAGCTGTCCATGCTCTTAACCTCACCGCTGATAAAATACGGGAAGCCGCATGCGCCATAGCTCAGTTGCGGTCCGCATTCCAGCACGATAATCTCTGCTTCGGCATCCAGCCTGCGCAAGCGCGCCGCCGTTTTCATACCGGCGGCCACCCCGCCGACGATTACTACACGTTTACCCATAATGTCACCTCCAAGAACGAATTTAGCATTGTCTTACTATTATGAAAATTTAACAGTCAAAACAGCTTCTGTCAGCAAATATTACTCTATAATCATTATAACAAAACAGCCTCCGAAAGCAAAGCTACGAAGACTGTTTACCAAAATTATTATATACTATTTTGCTTCATACACACTCAGCGCTTCCATTGCCAAGGCATAGCCCGCAAATCCCAGGCCGCAGATTTGTCCGACGCAACCTGCCACCGTTACAGAATGATGGCGGAACTCCTCGCGCTGATGGATGTTGCTGATATGCACCTCAATCGCAGGAATATTTACTGCCTTCAATGCGTCCAGAATTGCTACGCTGTAATGCGTAAATGCCGCCGGATTGATAACAATGCCGTCAAAGTGGCCGTAAGCATTCTGAATAGCGGTAACAATATCGCCCTCATAATTGCTCTGCAGCAGCTCCACCTCTACGCCAAGGCGGTCAGCCGCTGAACGGATGTAAGCACACAGGCTGTCATAATCATCACGGCCATAGATATTTTTTTCGCGGATGCCCAGCATATTAATGTTAGGACCATTCAAAACTAAAATTTTACGCATCTTTATCCCTCCAGCTTAGCGGCTACATTCAGCAGCTCATGCAGAACTCTGCCGAACTCACCGTTATTATCAATCGTATAATCCGCATATTGGCGGTACAGCGCAATACGCTCGTTATATAAAGTATAAAGCTTCTGCTTATCGGCAGCAAGCAACGGACGCGCATCACCGGCAATACAGCCGATGATGTTTTCCGGCTTGCGGTCGATAAAAACTACAACACCGCTCTGCTTCATCAGCTCCATGTTTTCGGCACGCTTTACGGCACCTCCGCCTGTTGCGATAACAGCTCCGTCACATTCTGCCAGATACGCCAGCGTACGCGTTTCCGCTGCGCGGAACGCATCTTCGCTTTCCGCGAAGAAAGCCTTTATCGTACGCTGCTCACGCTCTTCGAGGACAGAATCGGCATCATAAAACGGCAGCTGCAAGCGCTTCGCCATGCGCTTGCCAAAGGTGCTTTTACCACAGCCCGGCATACCAATCAGCACAATATTTTTCATATCTTCTGCTCCAAATCCTGCATGATTTTGACGATAAGCTCGCTGTCATATTTTTCGCCCTGCCAGATTTCCTGCGCAGCCACAGCCTGTGCTACAAGCATGAACAGACCATTGACAGTCTGCATCTTCGCCTCGGCAGCCTGCTTCAAGAACAAAGTCTGCTTGGGGTTATAAATTAAATCAACGGCAGCATAAAAATTGCTGATTTCCTCAAGCGTAACAGGTGCAGCGTTAACCTTGGGATACATACCTACAGGCGTACAGTTGACAATCACATCGCCAGTCAGCGCTGCCAGACCGTCATAATCAATAAACTTGCACTTAGGCGCAATCTTGAGGAAATCCTTATCAACATGCGCAACGTCACGCGTAACAAGATACAGCTTGCCGACACGCTTATCAACCATATATTTGACAACCGCACGCGCAGCGCCGCCGGTGCCCAGCACCGCAACACGCTTAGCGCGCACATCAATATTGTTGTATTCCAGCATTCTGCCGAAGCCGAAGTAATCGGTATTGTAGCCTTCAGCACCGTTTTCATCGAACTTAATCGTATTTACAGCGCCGATAGCCTTGGCCTCACGCGTAATGCTGTCCAACAGCGGCATAACGTGCAATTTATGCGGAATGGTAACATTACTGCCCGCATAGTTGGCACGCAGCTCTTCCATGCGCTTGGGCAAGTCCTCCTGCGTTGTTTCCAGCAGCGTATAATCGCCCTCGATACCGGTATATTTAAAAAACAGCTCGTGAATCTGCGGTGAAAGGCTGTGTCCCAGCTTACCGCCCAAAAGTCCGTAATGCTTCATCTGTTTATTCCTTTCGCTCGTAAGCACGATAATTGCCAAGAACCTTGCAATAGGTGCTCTTAGATTTTATTTCTTCCATTACATCGATAACCAGCGGATCTGCCAGATTACCGGTGACATCGATGTAGAAAAAGTATTCCCACGTTTTGCCGACAATCGGACGCGATTCCAGATTCAGCATATTCAGGCCCATATGGTAGAAGCTGGCCAGCATTTTATACAACGAGCCTGTTTCGTGCTTCACGGCAACAATCAAGGTAATCTTATTCGCGTTCGCTACGATTTCCGGTTTTTTGGCAATAATAACAAAACGGGTATAATTATTGCTGTTGCTGTTGATGGCCGGAGCAATAATCTTCAGGTTGTAAAGCTCCGCTGCCTGCTTGCCGGCAATAGCGCCTAAGGTTACATCCTGCTTTTCGGCAACCTCCTCCGCACTCTTAGAGGTACTGAAATAAGGAACCTGCTCTATATCCGGATAATCATGGAAGAAATCAGCGCACTGCTTCAAGCCCTGCGGATGAGAATACACTGTTTTAATCGTGCCAAGCGACGCACCCTCACAGCCTAAAAGATTTTGTTCAATCTTTACGCACTGCTCGCCTACAATGCTGTAGTCATACTGACGCAGCAAATCATATACCTCGGTAATACCGCCTGTCGAAGAATTTTCTATCGGCAGCACGGCGTAATCCATAGTGCCATCGCTGATACTGGAAATTACTTCTTCGAAGGTCTGGAAATGATGACGGTTGTATTGACGTCCGTGAAAATATTCCTCCAACGCTTGATGTGTAAAGGAACCTGCCGGACCGAAGCAGGCTACTTCAAATGTTTTGTCATTTACTTCAGCCAGAGCAGTTTCTTCCAACAGACAGGCCTGGTCAATAATACCGCGCATAATATTTTTCACAGCAACGGAATAATCCTTATTTTCCAAAAAACCTGCTACCTTTTCGATAACCTTGGCTTCACGATTCTTGTCCTTAACAGGCAGTCCCTTGGATTTTTTATAGGCAGCTACCTGCATAACTAACTGCAGACGGCTTTCCAGTACGTCTGCCAGCTGCTGGTCAACCTTGTCTATTTCTTTGCGGATTTTTTCTAAATCAAGCTCCTGCATCTTATTTCTCCCATTTCTTCGCTTCTAAAAGTAAATCCCACAGCGTCCACGCTACCACTGCTTCGATAACAGGCACAGCACGCTGCACAATGCAAGGATCATGCCTGCCGACGATAGCAAGTGTTGTATCAGCCTGCTCCTTAAGGCTCACTGTCTGCTGCTCGCGTGCAATCGACGGTGTCGGCTTAATGGCTACGCGCACTACCAAAGGCATGCCGTTGGTAATGCCGCCGGTAACGCCGCCGTTGTGGTTTGTCAATGCCAGCACTTTGCCGTCAACGTAATGCAAAGCGTCATTCGCTTCAGCACCGGTTAGCCCGGCAAAGCCAAAGCCGTCGCCAAACTCCACGCCCTTAACAGCAGGCACGGAAAACAGCGCATGGCTCAGCATGCTTTCCACGGAATCAAAATACGGTGCGCCGATACCTGGAGGCAAATGCAGTGCAATGGCTTCAATTACACCGCCTACGCTGTTAAGCTCGCTCTTGGCCTGCAAAATGCGCTCCTGCATTTTTTCGCCGACAGCATCATCCATAACCGCAAACTTTTTCGCATGCAGCTCTGCCAATTCTGCATCACTTACGCCCATTGGATTGAAGCGCTCTTCTTGGATATCGTTAATCTGCAGAATATGCGAACCGACAATAATACCATATTGCGCCAAAGCCTGCTTGGCCACAGCACCGGCAAAAACGAGCGGTGCTGTCAGGCGACCGGAAAAATGGCCGCCGCCACGATAATCATTAAAGCCCTGATAACGTACATGGCCTGCGTAATCCGCATGACCGGGGCGCATCTTATCGGCAAGAATGCTGTAATCCTTGGAATGCTGGTCGCTGTTGACAATACGCGCGCACAGCGGCGTACCTGTCGTAAAGCCATTGAAGAAGCCGCTTTGGATTTCTACCGTATCGCTTTCCTTGCGTGCCGTGCTCAGCGCATTCTGTCCGGGAGCACGACGCGCCATTTCAGCAGCAATCGCTGCTTCATCAAGCGCCAGTCCCGGCGGCAGTCCATCCAGCACTACGCCGATGGATTTGCCGTGCGATTCGCCGTATATCGCCATTTTTATATTCATGCCAAAAATTCCGCTCATGCCAGCACCTCAATTTTTCCGCCTACGCTTTGGTAATCCTGCCAGAAGTCAGGATAAGACTTGCTTACGCTGCCCGCACCGGTTAATGTAATCGGTTCTGCGCAGCATTGTGCAGCAATTGCCAGGCTCATGGCAATACGGTGGTCGTTCCAGGCATCTGCCTCTACGCCTCCGCGCAAGCCTTCCGGCTTGCCGCTAATTGTCAGTCCCTCAGGCTCTTCCGTAATCGCCGCACCCATTTTATTTAATTCACTCGTCATAGCCGCCAGCCGGTCGCATTCCTTGATACGCAAGCGTCCTGCGTTGATAATCTTCGTTGTTCCCTCGCTGACTGCCGCCAGCACGGTAAGCACAGGAATAATATCTGGACAGTCAGAAGCATCTATTACCGTTGCCTGCGTTGCGCCGCTGTTTACAGTTACGCTGTCATCTGTTTTGGCAATATCAGCACCCATGCGCTGCATAATTTCTACCACAGCCTTATCACCCTGCAGCGAAGCAAAGTCTACACCGCTTGCGGTAATGCCTGCGCCCAAAGCACCGCCAACAGTCCAGAATGCTGCCTGCGACCAGTCGCCCTCAACCTTGCTGTCCTGCGCTTTGAAACGCTGCTTGCCAGGCACAAGATAATGACGGTGTGCGCCATCTACATTTTCCACTTTAACACCGTACTTCGCAAGGCAATTCAATGTCATATCTACATAAGAAGCAGATTCCAACGGCGATGTGATGATAATTTCGGAATCACCCTTTAATAACGGCAAAGCAAAAAGCAGACCACTGACAAACTGACTGCTGACATCTCCCGGCAGCTCAAATTTACCCGGCATCAGGTGACCGTTGACCGTCAAGGGCAGATTGCCATTATCATTAAAATATTGCACAAACTGCTTATCCAGAATATCGTAATACGCCTGCAAAGGACGCGATACCAGCTTTCCGTGACCGATAAAGGTCAGCGGACAGCCAAGATTTGCTCCCAAAGGAATGAAAAAACGCAAGGTCGAACCGGATTCACCACAGTCAACATTATCTGCCGCCGCAATCGGATGACCTGTGCCCGTAATCTGCAAAGCCTTACGTCCCTCTAGCATGCTGGGGATTTCGTCCACGCTCACGTTCATAGCACGCAAAACGCGCATCGTTGCTTCAATATCCTTGGACATGCTTATATTATCAACAATACTGGTGCCACCTGCCAGACCTGCACAGATAATTTCTCTGTGTCCCATGCTTTTAGATGACGGAACCTGCACCGTTCCTGCCAATTTTGCAGGATAAATTTTTACCTTTTCCATTTAGCCTCACCCCAAATACTTTGGCACTTCCTGCCAATCTACTTTCTGCAGTACGCCCTCGCCTATCTGCTGCAAAATAATGAGGGTAATGCTGTTGCCGTTCTTTTTCTTATCTCTTGCCATTGTATCAAGCAGCTGCGCTTTTTCTACGCCCGCAGTCAACGGCAAATTGTACTTTTCAAGTACGCTCTTAATACGCTCGGCGCTGCCTTTGGCTGTCATTCCCAGCTCTTCGGTGCGCTTAGTCAGCTGATACATGCCAATCGCTACGCCCTCACCGTGCGTAAAGCAGCTGTAGCCGAAATGCTGCTCTACCGCATGTCCCAAGGTATGACCGAAATTCAGCAGCATCCGCAGGCCCGTATCAAATTCATCCTGCTCTACAATGCGCGCTTTGATAGCACAGCAGGTAGCAACAACGCTGTCAATATCTGTCAAAAGCTCCGCATCATCAGCATAGCCGGCAATTTTTTCAAAAAGCGCTGCATCCTTAATACAGCCGTATTTAATCGCTTCTGCCAGACCATCGTGCAGAAAACGTGTAGAAAGCGTTGCCAGTAAATCTGTGTCGATAAACACAGCCTTTGGCTGATAAAAAGCACCGGCAAGGTTTTTGCCTGCCTTTAAATCTACCGCTACCTTACCGCCAACGCTGCTGTCAATCTGCGCCAAAAGCGAAGTCGGTATCTGCACAAAGGCAATGCCACGCATAAAGCTGGCAGCGGCAAAACCACCCAAATCACCGACAACACCACCGCCAAGCGTCAGCACAACGTCGGTGCGCGTGAGTCCTGCTGCAGCAAGCTGCTCCAATACATCGCTGAGCACCTGCATGTTCTTGCTCTGCTCACCGGCTTCAATTACCACCTTATGCACAACAAGGCCAGCCTCTTCGAGGCTAGCCTGTAATTTTGCTGCATATAACGGTGCAACATTTGTATCGCTGATAATGGCCGCCTTGCGCGCCTTCGGCAGCAAAGCTGCAACCTTAGAGCCGACCTGCGGCAGCAGGCCGGCGGCTATTTCAATATCATAGGCATGAACGCCTAATGCAACATGAATTTTCTTCATTAAAAAAGCTCCCTTCTCCGTGCTCCCGCCTTGCGCATCAGCTCCTTCAGCTTTTCGCCGTCATCACTGCGCAGAGCGTCGCGCCACAGCACCAGCTGCTCCATATATCTGTCTATTTCATCCGCAACCTTTTCCCTATTGGCCAGGAACAGATTGCACCACAATTCAGGATTGATATCTGCTACACGAGTGCCATCTCGGAAGCTGCCGGCAACGAAGTACTTTGTCTTATCATCAAAGGAAGCGCTGTCCATGAGCGCTACCGCAGTAACATGCGGCAAATTGCTGGTATAGGCAATCGTGGCATCATGCTGCGCCGGTGTCACCTGCACAGTATGCTTGCAGCCAAGAGCCAAAGCAAATTGCTCCAGCCAGCTGATAGCAGCCTGTGTGTTATGCTTTTCCGGCACGATGATGTAATTCGCATTCTGAAAAATATGCGCATCACTCATGCCCAAGCCGCTGCCCTGGCGTCCGGCCATCGGATGGCCGGAAATAAATTCCATGCCACCCTTTAAAAGTGCCTGGCCTCTGCTGATCATATCGTTTTTAATGCCTGCAACATCAGTCAGCAAAACGCTTTCATTAAAGAAATCAACGTTTGCAGCTATAAAGCCCACGATTGCTTCAGGATAAATAGCGCAGATAATTACGTTGGCCTCTTTAAGTCGGTTATCAGGCTCAGTCATGCCAATATCAAGCAAGCCCTGCTGCTTCGCTTCCTGCAATGTTGCTGCATCACGCTCTATACCGATAATCTGCTTAACGCCCAGCTTGCGCAATGCTTTGGCATAAGAGCCGCCAATCAGCCCCATGCCAACGATAGCAAAGCTGAGCTCCTGCCACCTTGTACTTCTATTTTCGCCACCAAAATCAGCTTCCAAAAAAATCACTCCTAATCTGCCATACTACTATTATAACTCTCTGCCGACAATGTTCGCAATGCCTCTGAGGTCGCCCATCAGCTTAGCAAAGCGGTCCGGCTTCAAGGATTGGGCACCATCGCACCATGCTGCTTCCGGATCGTTATGTACTTCAATCAACAAACCGTCTGCACCGACTGCAACTGCTGCCTTAGCCAAAGGTTCTACCATCCACCACATGCCTGCTGCATGGCTCGGGTCAACTACTACCGGCAGATGGCTGAGTCTTTTTACTGCAGGAATAGCACTTACATCAAGCGTATTGCGGGTGTAGGTTTCAAAGGTACGGATACCGCGTTCGCAAAGGATAACGTTTTCGTTGCCTTCGCTCATAATGTATTCCGCTGCCATCAGCCATTCCTCAATCGTTGCCGCCAAGCCGCGCTTCAACAGAATAGGCTTATTGGTTTTGCCCAATTCCTTCAGCAGATCAAAGTTCTGCATATTGCGGGCACCGACCTGAATCAGGTCAACATCTTCAACAAAGCGTTCCACCATGTAAGGTGACATGATTTCCGTAACAATCGGCAGACCGGTTGCTGCTCTGGCATTTTTCAGGAAATCCAAACCTTGTTCCTTTAAACCTTGGAAAGAGTACGGAGAGGTGCGGGGTTTAAAAGCACCGCCACGCATCAGCGTAGCGCCTGCAGCCTTAACATCCTTGGCAATTTCCGTAACCTGCTCCTGGGTTTCTACGGAACAGGGGCCTGCGATAACCTGCAGCTTTTTGCCGCCGAACTTTCTGCCTGCAACATCGATAATGCTGTCTTCGGGGTGGAACATGCGGTTCGCACGTTTGAAGGGCTCCTGCACACGCATTACCTTTTCTACACCCTCAACAACACGTAAAAGGTTAATATCCAAAGCGCTGGTATCACCAACAACACCAAACAGAGAAGCATTTACGCCATCACTGGCATGAATCTGAAAGCCCTTGCTTTCTAATTGGTTTTTCAGCTTAGTTTTTTCCTCAACAGTTGCATTTTGTTTGAATACGATAATCATGATAAAATCTCTCCTTTAATCTAATCTACAATGCTACAATACTACTCCCAGATCAGGAGTTATTACAAACCCTTACGCTTTTTTATATTGCTAAGGGATAATGCCTTGACTTACATATCTCTGCCGACAATTCTGGCAATGCCCTTCAGCTCGCCCATCAGTCTGGCGAAGCGTTCAGGTCTTAAGGACTGAGCGCCGTCACAAAGCGCTGCTTCCGGATTGTTGTGGACTTCTATCAAAAGTCCGTCGGCACCGACTGCAACTGCAGCCTTCGCCAAAGGCTCTACCATCCACCACAAGCCTGCCGCATGGCTCGGATCAACTACTACCGGCAGATGGCTGAGCTTTTTCACAGCGGGAATTGCGCTTACATCCAGTGTGTTGCGCGTATATGTTTCGAAGGTGCGGATACCGCGTTCGCAAAGGATAACGTTTTCGTTGCCCTCGCTCATGATATATTCCGCCGCCATCAGCCATTCCTCAATCGTTGCTGCCAGACCACGCTTCAACAAAATCGGCTTATTGGTTTTGCCTAATTCCTTCAGCAGTTCAAAATTCTGCATGTTGCGAGCGCCGACCTGAATCAAATCTACATCCTCTACAAAGCGCTCAATCATATACGGTGACATAATTTCTGTTACAATAGGCAGGCCTGTTTCCTTTTTGGCACCTTTTAAATATTCCAGGCCAACCTCCTTCAAGCCTTGGAAGGAATAAGGCGATGTGCGGGGCTTGAAGGCGCCGCCGCGAAGCATTGAGGCTCCGCCAAGCTTGATGGACTTGGCAATATCTGTAACCTGCTCCTGCGTTTCTACGGAGCACGGACCTGCGATAACCTGAATCTTACGTCCGCCGATTTCAACACCGCCGACATTAATCACGGAATCCTGCGGATGGAACATGCGGTTGGCCCGTTTGAACGGTTCCTGCACACGCATTACCTTGTCTACCGCATCATCAATACGCAGCATATTGATATCAAGTGTGCTCGTGTCACCGATGATACCGAAGATTGTCATGTTGACACCGTTGATTTCGTTAATTTGGAAGCCCTTGCTTTCCAAATTGCTGCGCATCTTCGCTTTATTTTCCTCCGGTGCTCCCGGCTTGAATACTATTACCATAAATTGTCTCCCCTTCGTTCTGACACCCTTGTCATTTAATTTACCATACTGCTATAAGCTACCATGCTACAAAAAAAGCAGGCTCCCGTAAAAGAGCCTGCTGTAAAAGCTAAATCTTAATTGCAAGCACTGCGCTCGCAAATACTATTTATAGTCTCCAATACGATGATTACTGCTATATGATTTTTCCCATGCAAAATAACCGGTGCTAAAATAATAGTTAAATACCGGTGCGTAATAAAAACCATATTCAATTGCAGTGTTCATCATTTTAGATTCCATCATTTTCACCTGCAACAACTTCAGCATTTCCTTATGCTTCAAAATTTATCGCCGCAATCAGCGATTGAGGTTATTTTACTCCTATCAGTCTGCAAACGTCAAGGAAAAAGCCAAATTTTATTTATTTTTTATCTTATCGCACTATTATTGTAAACTAGGTTACAGTAATAACGCTATCTGAAAAGCAGTAACACAAAATATTACTGCTGGTTTATAAGACAGCATTATTTTAAACCTACTTATAAATTTTGCCACCCGCTCCACAGCAGCATCAGCGCTCCTATAAGCACCACCGCCAACGCCAGCTTACGGAACAGATGCTGATTCAGGCGATAGAAAAATTTTTCTCCCAAACAGATAGCCAAAAGCATCACCGGTATAGTGTACAGCAGCAAACTCCAATCAACGGTGCCACTGACATTGCCGTAAAAATAATTTATCAGCACCGTCAAAAAGCCGCTTAAGCCAAAGAACCAGATCATGTTAGCCCGCATAACATCCTTAGGCAGTTTTTCGTTAAGAAAATATAAAACCAGCGGCGGTCCGCTGACGCTTGTAGATGCGCCGAAAAAACCGCTCAAAATACCTGCACCCAAACGTCCGCAGGTTTTATTTTTTATCGGCAGCGTACATTGCAGGCTCAACAAAATCGTGGCAGCCACAAGCACCGCTCCCAAAAACACCTCCAGCTGTGCCGCAGGCAGCACCTTCAACACCCAGCTTCCCGGTACCATGCCAATGATACTTCCCAATGTCGTCAAAATAACTGTTTCTTTATCAAAGCCGTCGCGCACCCTGTACATAGTAATCGCCCGCAGAACCAAATTCAACAGCAGTACAAAAATAACCGCCGCTTTTACCGACATCACCAGTGTAAGTACAGGCATGGCCACCAATGCAAAGCCAAAGCCGGAAACCGTAGAAAAAAATGACGCAGCAAAAATAATCCCGATTGTCAAAATAATCGCAGTACAATCCATTAGCTTCTCCCTTAACAATTAATTTTGTTATTTTAATTGTAGCAAGAGCAGTAATTGCCGTCAAATTAAATGCCATATTAAAGCAAAAAATCCGTGTAAAGCAAAGTCAGCCTTCTGTTTACACGGATTTTCAATTTCAGCTTTCTTCTAAAACGCAGGGATTAACCAAAGCGCCCACGGCATCTGCACGACAGCGGTTGCAATGCTGCATCTGCGGCATCCACTGTTTGCAAACCTGACGCAGCTGAGAAATTTCTTCAGCCGCAGGCTCCGCAAAATGCGCAAAGCCAGTACCCTCCACCGGCAGCATCGGTAAAATATTCTGCAGCTTCGCTCCCAGCAAGGCCATACGTCTGGCAATCGCCGGGATTTCCTGGATATTAACGCCGGGTATCGCCACCGTATTGATCTTCACCTTTACGCCATATTCACCAAGCAGCCGCAATCCTTCTATCTGTCTTTCTAGCAGCAGCGCCGCGGCCTCTTCACCGACATATTTTTTGCCTTCATCATTAATAAAGCTGTAAATATGCGCGCCTGTATTGCTGGTAATTGCATTAACCGTCACCGTAACATAATCAACGCCTAAGGCTGCAATTTCCTTGGCATACTTCGGCAGATAAAGACCATTAGTCGAAAGGCAGAAGAAAACATTCTTATCAATCTCACGAATCATCCTCAGCGTTCTGCTGACCGCCGGCCAGTTGGCCAGCGCATCGCCGGGGCCGGCAATACCTGCTACCGTAAGCTTCGGCACCTTGGCCTTCATCTGCAGATACCAGTCGACTGCATCCTCCGGTACCATGACTCGAGCCACAACACCGGGACGACTTTCATTTACACAGCTATATTTGCGCAGGCAATAGTTGCACTGCATGTTGCATATTGGTGCGACTGGTAAATGAATGCGGGCATAATCGCTGCATTTAGCTGTAAAACAGGGATGTGTTTCAAGCTCACTCATGATTTACCTCACAAATACTTTCACGCAAGCCGGCATATCGGCCATCTGTTTTATATTGCTGCTGCAAGGCACCGTTAACAATCTGCTCGATAAATAAAGCAGCGCCACGCGCTCCGACTAGCGTATTATCGGTAAAGCACAGCCGGTCAAAGGCAGGATAAGCGCAGCGCACTAACGGCACCTGATATGTATCAGCCAAATTCTTTAAGAACGAAGAACCGCACAGCAATACAGGTTTATATTGCTTAGCAGCCTCCGCCATTTTATCCAAGCTAAATTCCGCTGTATCCTCTGCGATTACAACGCGCATGCCAAGTTCTTCGGCAAAAAAGCTCTGTAAACCCTCTAAATGTGCTTTGTCCGTAGCCAAAGCCACCGGCAGCTGATACAGATTCACCAGATAATCAGCACTGCGATAAACAAGCTTTTTCGCAGCAGCTTCCAGTTCGGCAAGCTCATCGGAAAAATCAATGTTCAACGCTTCGCCCATCTGACGCAAAAACTTCTGCATGCCTGCCACACCATAAGGATAAGCACATTTGATATACGGCACGCCAAATTTTTCCTGCATCTTTTGTGCCAACAGCTCACCATAGCCAAAGCAGATATTCAGTTCTGCCTGCGGCATTGCTGCAATATCCCGCAAGCTGCAATCCTGCAGCGCGCAGTTAATTTTAACCTTAGAACCTAAAAATTTCTTTAGCTCGGCCAAATCATTATCCGCATAGGGATCATCATTCATTATGCCAAGAATATTTATCGTGGCAGCTTCTTTTTTCTCCGCAGGTTGGAGCAATGGCAACAACGCCAGATAAGCTGCTTCTGCACCGCTGTCGATATTACCTGCGTATCCGGGCGCTTTTACATGCAACAATTTTTGCGAACCTTCGGTAGTAGCCAAAATACCGTCCACATCATCGCCGATCATATTCGGCACGCAGCCACTGACTACAAATACCGCACCGCAATGCGTAAAAATACGCTCCGCTTCCTGCAAAGCCTTACGCAAGACCTTCTCGCCACCATTAACAACATCTTCATCATAGATAACATCGGAGGCCTGACGTACATCATAAGGCTTGCCAGCATATCTGAATGCCAAGCTTCCCCACTGACAACCGACAACGGAATGTTGCAGAATTAAGGTATCCTTAATACCTCCAAGAGCACGCACAGCACCAAACAACGCACAGCTACTTAATGGTTTCATTATTTTCTCTGCCTCCATACTCTGCTATACAGTTCGCGTGATGCTTTACTGTCTTTATCAGCCTCGCGCATCGGATAAAATACCGGGTCATAGGCCAGCTTGCTCAGCAAAAGACTGCTGCCTGTTCGCTGCGGTCGCTGCAGCATCTGCCAAACCTCTTCCATAATATCCACAAAACCCTGATAATTCCACACCGAGCGTTCAAACAAATTATAGAGCACCGGCACATCCAAAGAAGCATATCGCGGATGACCGTTGCAGATAACAAAATCACAGCTCTGTGCCGCCTCACGCAAAGTCTCCTCCGCAGGCTCCAGCAAAACTTCTGCCTCGCAACCGTATTCCGCTTTGGCAAGCTCTATCCTATCCTTAAACCTCTGCATCATTGCATCATCCAAGCCTGTTTCCGCCTGGTAGGAAGGATTCATGATAATGCAGATTTTTTTAATCGGCAAACCATAATCCTGCTGATAAACACGCAGAGCATCCGGCAAATACGCAATACCATGCGCAATCAGGCAAAATTTGTGCTTAGCAAATTCTGCACGCAGCTCATAATAACGGGCGGCAACCCGTTCATATTCTGCCTGCAGCACGCGTTCAACAGCATCCTCGCAGCCAAGCATTTTTCCTATTTGCCTGTACAAATCACTGATTCCTTCGATGCCATGCCATTCCTGCATATCGGCAACATGCAGAAACGGCGTGCCAAAGCGCTGCTCCATCGCCAATGCCCATTTTTTGCGACGTACAATATTCAGCGCTGCCCGCGGAGCCTTTTTGATTGTCTGCAAATCAGCGGCAGGCAGATAGGCATTGACGGTAATCCCCATTTTCTGCAGCATCTCGCTCATGCCCTGCAGCTTATCCTCACCGTTATACCCCCAGACAAAAGCTTCAATATTTACGCTCTGCGGCTGTACTCTTTGAGGCTCCATCACCTGCTCTACCAGTGCGTCCATCACCTCTACATAACCGCAACCGGGATATACAGCACTGGAAGAAAACTTTTGCTTCTGCTTTTGGCAAGCCTTTTCACGCAAAACCTTGCGGCCGTTGCTCTTGTCCATATGCGAAAAAACCTGCGACGTAATCGGAACGAGCTTTGCTTTGAACTGCGGCTGCAGGCTGCAGGCCAGGCCTGGCAAATCATCATTGATAATATCCGACACCACGGATGGCAAGAGAAAAATAATCTCCGGCTTTTGCTCACGCTCCACCTTTTGCAGTAATGCCATCAGCTTTTTTTCACCGCCGAAAATTACATCTTTGTTGCGCAAATCCGCACATTCCAGCTCATAAACCGGACTTTGTCCGCTGCGCACATGACAACGATAATGAAAGCCGCAGCCACGCGGACTGTATAAAACCACGGCGGCATTTTTGATTTCGCTGATGCAGGCAAGGTTTCCCGACACCTTGCCGTTGACGGCATAGCGATGCAGATAGCTGGAAGGGTTCATGCCCAAGAGCATGTTATCCTGATAATATTGGTTCAATGGCGTTCAGCTCCTTTTGTACTATTTTGCATCCTTATATAGCAAATGCAACTGACCATCTTCATCATTATAAGGTTTTATTTTAATTTTAAAGGTTTCTTCTATAACAGGAGAACAAAGCACATCTTTTGTCTTACCATAAGCAATAATCTTGCCCGCTTTTAACAAATAAAGCTTTTGGCAAAATTTAGCGGCAAGGTTCAAGTCGTGCATCACTGCTAAAACCTCAACCTGCATATTTTTAATCAATTCTAATAAATGGAATTGATAATACAAATCCAGGTGATTAGTCATTTCATCTAAAAGCAAAGTTTGTGGCTGACCAGTAAGAACTCTTGCAATCATAACTCTTTGCTGTTCACCACCGGAAAGCTTGTTATAAAGGCGTTCTTCATAACCATTAAGTCCTACAGCAGCAAGAGCACTCTGTGCCAGCTTATAATCGGCCTGCGTATCAAGCTCAAAAGGCTTTTTATAAGGAGTGCGTCCCATAAGGACTAAATCAAGCACCTTAAAATCAAAGTTCAGAGTACTATTCTGCTTCATTACTCCCAGCCTTTGAGCTGTTTGCTGTAAAGATATCGTCTCTAAATCCTCCCCATCGAAAAAAATCCTACCACTTTGAGGCTTTAGAGAACGATATAACGCGCGTAAAATAGTCGATTTTCCACTACCATTAGGACCTATAAGACCAACGAACTCTTTATTTTTTACTTGCAAAGTTATTTTTTCTACTATTTTTTTATCATCAATAGCAAGATCCATCGCTTCTGTCTGTATTTCCATTACTTATCACCAAATCCATATTTTTTACTGCACATTAAATATAAGAAAAACGGTCCGCCAATGAAAGCTGTCAATATACCTATCGGTAATTCTGTTTTTATCAACAGACTACGTGCCAATACATCACACCACAGCATATAAATCGCCCCGCCAAGCATAGAATATGGTAATAATTTCAAATGATTATTTCCGCAGATAATACGCACTATATGCGGTATAACAAGACCAACAAAACCAATTATTCCCGTTGCAGCTACCACCATGCTAACTAATATAGCAACGGCTGTCAAAAAAATCATTCTGCTTTTTTCTAAAGATACACCTAGTATCAATGCCATATCTTCACCTAAAAGAGAAGCATTGAGAATGCGGAAATTATAGATAAAGAAAAATGCTAAAACAATAAAGGCTACAGCCACAAACGGTAAATAGTCCCAGGTAACCTTCCCCATACTACCCATAATCCAAAATGTCGCATCACGAATACCATCTATATCCTTGGCCAGGTAAACCAAAAGGCTTGTACTTGCACTGCAAATAGCATTTAATGCAGTACCAGCCAAGATAAGCTTTGTGTTATTTTGCGCTGCACCTGTTGTATAAGTAATAGCAAAAACAGTGAAGGTAACTAAAAGAGCGCCACAAAAAGCACCTATCGACACACCATAGAGACCGAAGCTGCTAAACATGCCTAAAATTATACTTGCCGTTGCTCCCATTGCTGCGCCGGACGATACTCCAAGAATATAAGGATCTGCTAAAGGATTGCGGATTAAGGCCTGCATAACTACGCCGCCAAGCGCCAAAGCGCTACCTGATAAAACTGCCATTATTATTCTTGGCAAACGTAAATCAAAAATAACGGAAGCATTTACAGACTGCAAAAGATTTTGCCCAGCCTGCGATTGTATATCAATCATATTATAATAAAGTATATTGATAATATCAATATAACTAATATTCACTACACCAATACTCAAAGAGTAGATAAACGAACAACACAATACTAGTGTTAAAACAAATAATGTTAGAAAAAATTGCATTTTTTTCATAAAAGTTCCCTTTAATTAGCACGTTAATAGGATAGTTTTAATTATGGAGATAGCTGCCGCACAGAATGTGCGACAGCTAAAAAGATATATATGAGAAATGTTGAGAGATGCGTAGATAATGTTATCTATTAGCCAGTTTAAAAGTTATCTTCAATATATTTATGCATGTTTTCTACAGCTTCTACCGTACGCTCACTGCCACAATAAAAAGCACGATGCTGCACAACAAAGATTTTATTATTACGTACTGCTTTAATTTTCTTTAAAACCTTATGCTCATGCAAAGCCTTAATTTTACCTGCAACAGGAGTTGTTGCCGTATCTATGATGACAATCATGTCAGGATCAAGCTCTACCAAATATTCTACGCTTTTACGCCCGCCCAACTTATCATCAAGAGAAATACCACCCGCAAGCTCTATCATATCAGCTGTAAGATCGTTAGCTGTCCTGCCAAAATATTCATTGCCATAAAGATATTGCAAGGTAATTACTTTCGGTTTTTTAGCTTCAGCTATACTTTCACTATGCATCCGTAGCTTTGCTATTCTACTCTGTAGATAAGCAATTTTTTTCTGAGCTTTCTCCTCTACTCGGAAAATTTTCGCAAGCTGCTGCAAATCATTCACAATGTATTCAACCTTGCGTCTGCCGGTTGCACGAGTAGGTACAGTATTTGTCATAACGTAAGTGTGAATACCTTTATTATGCCAATACTCAACACTGCCCAACGCACTTTCACCAAAAAGCGAACCCCAGCTGACAATTAAATCCGGCTGCAGACCAAGCACTGCTTCCTTAGCTGGATAACCACTTCCATACGTAAGTCTTGCAAATTTTGCATACTCAGTTTCATAAGGTGCAAAATTTTTACTGTAGCAAGCACTAATGCCAACAATTTTATCTTGTACACCTAAAAATATCAAATCATCGACAACAGGCTCAGATACAGCCAAAACTCTTTGAGGCACATCAGTAAATACCTGCTTTAAAGTACGTCCATCACCAGCATAACCATCAAAATTCTCAACAGTAATAGGAGCAACCTTGCCTGCCTTCGCACGATGTTTTTCTTGATATGCACAGCCTACGCTTAATATACTTAAAATAAAAATGAAGATAACTAAAAACTGCTTAATCATTATTCCTCAAATAAATATTAGAAAGAGTATTCAACGCCAACGACAAAGTTGCGTCCTTCATCGCTATAATTGATAGCATCAATACTACCATCTTTTAAGTCAAACCAATTGCCAACATTAGAATAATCTTTATCAAACAAATTATTTATTCTAGCGAATATTTTTATGTCTTTTGTCGGTTTATAATTAGCATATGCATTTACCACCCAGAAAGAATCTGTAGGCAAGCTATCATAATACAACTGAGATTTACCATATAAGTTATATTTACCTAATCCAAATAAGCCTACATCAGTTTTACCTTTCGAATAATCAATGTTAATACTTACTATATCTTTTGGCAGAAAACTTTGCTTACCAGATTTATTAGACCACGTGCGGAAATAACTAAGCTTTGTTTTCCAATTTTCATCAAATTGTTTTTCATACGCTAATTCTAAGCCATTATTTTGGGCTGTACCATCTACATTAACATATTTACGTTTTGTACCTTCTTTTACCCAAGAAATGCTATTATCTTCCTCACGTCTATAAATATTAGCATTTAAGAATGACGTATCATCTATTTGATAGTTAACGCCCAATTCAATGGTGTTGCCAGATGTCGGTTTAATATCAGGATTAGGATTATATAAGTAAGTACCAAATACTTGTCCCATAGATGGTTGTACATAATATTCATTACGTGCAATATATAAGCCTAAGTTATCAGCAGGATTATATCCTAAATTAAAGCTTGTAATATATTTTCCTGCAAAATCACCCGGAACAACATATCTTACACCTGAAGTTAATTTGAAATTTTTAGCGAAATTCCACTCGTCTTGGATAAATACAGAATTTTCTTTGATTTTATTTTTTCCTTCAAGATATACATCTTTATAATCATAATGTTCAGCGCCAATTAAAATACGATGTTCATCGTTAATTTGCTTATAATATCTGTCAGCGATTCTAAAAGCCTTTACTTTATATGTCTCACCTGAATCCTTAAAAGTATAGCTACCATCATCTAATTCCTTATCAGGATTATGATGATAATTGCGTACTGCTTTCATGTTACCTTTGAACACATAGAAATTATTACCTTCACCATTCTTTTTATCAATAAAATCAGAAATCAAGGTAATATTATCTATATTAAATTCACCATCATGATTAGCTACTACTCCGCTTTTTTTATAAAGCTCGCTCCATTTCATATCTTGATGAGAAGAATCATATTTTACAATAAAATCCATCTTATCATTTGCTTTATAACCAAATTTTACATTAGCAATGTTATTTTTCTTATCTGTAGGATGATTTACACCACTACCATCTTCATAATCTCCGGCATTTCTACGTTCTAAATTAACTGACCAATAAACATTTTCTTCGCTGCCTCTATTGTTGATGTTATAAGACTGGTATCCAAAGTTACCAACACTATATTTAATAGCAGATTGAACTCCAGAATCTGCTCTCTTAGTAATTACATTAATAACGCCGCCAATTGCATTAGAACCATATAGTACAGATGCAGAACCTTTCAATACCTCTATTCTATCAATATCTCTAGGATTGATATCGATTAAGGAGTTTCTTGCCTTACTATCCATAGCCTGATTTACACCGTCAATAAGTACAACGGCATATTTATCTCTCAAAGAAGGTACACTGTAACCGGATAATTCATAGCCAACACCATTTCCATATAAGCGAGAATTCATGCCCGGAACGCTTTGTAAAGCTTCATACAAATTTTGATACTGTTTATCTTCTATTTCTTTAGATGTAATAACATATACAGAAGCCGCAGTTTTAACCTTATCTACCGGCGTAGCTGTCGCCGTAACAATCATCTCATCAAGGTTAAAAGTTTTCATCTCTTCGGCAAAAGCAGTCGTGCCACCGGAAATTACATAAGATCCAACAAGAACAGACATCAGCACTGCATTCCGCAGCTCAAACAATTTTTTCAATTTTAAACACCTCATCATACTTTTACTCATGAATGCAGGAAATTTTACCTCTGGCCAGAAAAATAAAACAGCCTGCTTGTTATCTGAATACAAACAGGCTGCACTACTAGCAACGCTAATAATCACATTACCTATCTGTCTATCGCAGATAACGGTAATATGCCTAGGAAGCTCTCTGGCTTAACTACGCTGACATACCAGCCTGAAAAATCAGTGGTTACAAAGTCTGCATCGTTTTACAGTGGCGGGACCGCATCGGATTTTCACCGAATCGCTTATCTAAGCATAACAATATTTTGACCCTAGGTCTAAAATTATGATAATCTACCTAGCATCATTTGTCAAGAGTATTTTTATCTTTTTCGTATATCATCCCATCTAAAAAAAATCTTAGCATTCTCGTTACCCTAAACTCATAAAGACTCAGTCTTTCCCAAGCTATATCGCCATCATCGGCTATTGCATATTCGGCATTCTGAATCATATCCTGATAATAACCACGTAAAAAATGTTCCTGTACTTCAAAAATATAAAAAACTTCATTACGTGTAAAGCCGTTAAATTTATCTAAAATAATAGATTGTAACCTGTCATCTAGACTATTTACTGCTTTATTATATTGCAAAATATGCTCTCGTTTGCATTCACTAAAAATCCGCGTACTTTCGATAGAAAGCTTAATCAAAGTAATATAGTCTCTGATGTATATATCAGTCAATTTCATAATAAGTTTTTTGAAGTCAACAATATTTTTTATAGAAGTTTGGTTAACCTCTAAAATAAAGCGTTCTATAATATCACTATGCAATTTTTCCAATACATTTAAATACAGAATTCCTTTTGACGGAAAATAATAGAAAATATTTGATTTTACTACTTCAAGTTTCTGTGCAATATCCTCTATACGTACATCGTTATATGAGCTTTGCTCCAGCATTTTAATTGCCGTATAGATAATCTGCTCTTTTTTTTGTGCTCGTTTTTCACTTGCCATTTTTACTTCTCCATTTTTTCTGGTGATACATTTCCTTAAATAGTATTATAGAAGTTTGTAATAAAAATAGCAAGTATTTTGACCTTCGGTCAAATTTGGATATATTGCAACTTATTATACAAAATCAAAGCACCGGAAAGTTCAAAGTAAAACCTTGAAGCCTCCGGTGTTATGTGTTTCATGAGTCTATACCAAATCATCCAAACAAACTGTCTTTATCCCATGTTCTGCCGCATAAGCAACCGCCTGCTCTGTATAACCGGCTTTGGAAAAGAAATAATAATATAAACTCTTATCCTGCGCTACTTTTTTGGCTAAAAAGTGCTTCAAGTCTTTTACGTCTACCGGCCTATGCTTATATTTACACTCACCCAAAAGTATTTGTGTTTGCCTGTAATCAACTGCCATAATATCTATCTCATCAGTCTTATTCCACCAACGACCAATCTTGGTAAAATAAAACGGCAAGTCATGTTTTCTGTTCTGCTTACGCAAATATTGCTGGCAAACATCTTCAAATACATACGATGTAAAACGCTCCAGCTCAGGCTTGACAACATATTGATAAATTCCTTCTGCATCGCCTGATTCCAATTCAGATAAATTAGGAAAAACAAAGGCATACCAAAAGCCAAAGAAATTATCGGTAACCTTGTATAAGCCTCTCTGTGTATTGGCCTGCTCCTTAATATTGGCATCCACAGAAAACTCCCTGCACAAAATTCCCAATTCCAAAAGATTTTTCAAATATACGCTCAGCTTGCTTTTATCAATCTGCGTTTTTTGATAAATATCATTTAATTGGGTATTGCCTAACGCAACTGCTTCAATTACTGCATTATAAACGCTCGTCTCGCGCAGCTCCTGACGCATAAGAAACTCCACTTCACTGTAAAGCACACTGCCTCTGCTTAAAATACTGCGCACAATATTTTCATCGAGAGAGTATTTATCGGAAAACTGCTTTAAATAATGCGGAATACCACCCAAAATTGCATAGGCAGTAATTTTGTCCTCTATGCTGTAATTAGGAAAAAACTGTTGGGCAGAATAAAAATCCATCGCCTGCATTTTTAAGATTCCTGTAGCACGTCCATAAAGCGGATTTTTCTCTGCTAAAACTTCTTTTTCTATAAATGACATTGCGCTGCCACACAAAATCAGCATTACATTAGACTGCTTTAAAACCTCATCCCACAGCTTTTGCAGAATAGAGGGAATGGCGTTATTCCCTTTAACCATATAGGTGAATTCATCGATAACTACAACTATTTTTTTATCTTTTGCTAGCTCTGTTATACTGAGCAAGGCCTGCTCCCAATCACTGAAGCGTGTAATATATTTTGCCGCCTGTTTATTTTTTTCCAATAATCTCTGGCTAAACGCTTCCAACTGTTTTTCATCTATTATTTCTGTGCAAGTATAAAAAACGTGCTCTTTATCTTGACAAAATTGACGCAACAGCTCTGTTTTGCCTACACGTCTTCTGCCATAAAGCACTACAAGCTGACCATCTGCACTATTATATCGATCCTCTAAAAATTTCAGCTCTTCCCCGCGACCGATGAACATCTTACTCACCCCATTTATCTAATCGTGATTTGTATAATCTAGATTAGATAAATTATATACCATTATAAGGAAGTCTGCAAGAGATGGGCAGATGAATGAGAAATACTCTGGAAAACTAAAGGTATGCTTTGAATTCCCAAATTATTTTATGTCTTTTCCATTAATTTCTACATAAAGAAATTCCTTACTTTTATTTCTCCACTACTTTAAGTCACTCACTGTTACATTTAAAACACTTTTAGCTAATTATGTTTCTCAGCCTCTTGCTTTTTGCATATTGATAATATATACTATAAATTAACACTATTCAGCTTATAACATTTTTCAAAACAAGCTGAGGCAGTTGCCGCTGCCAAAAAAATTTTTGATGAGTATTTTTAGGAGGCAATTCATGGAAGCAATTCAACAAACAATTATGTATTTTCACAAAGGCGGTCTCGTTATGTGGCCGCTGCTTTTCTGTTCAATAGCAGTAATCGCTATTGCTATTGAGCGTTTTCTGTTCTACAAAGCAGAAGACAGCGGTCAGCCCTTTGCCGCTAAGTATTGCGAACTTTTACGAGCTGACGAAAGAGAAGAAGCTTTTCAATTAGCTGAAGCAACCAACGGCGAATGCGCTAAAATCGTTGCTGATGCAGCTAAAATCACCGATGGCAGAGAACAACAAAAAGCATTTTTGGAAAGCCAGGCAGGTATTTTCATTGCTAAACTGAAAAATAAACTGGACTACCTTGCTATTATCGTTACTATGTCCCCGCTGCTGGGCCTGCTCGGTACCATCGTTGGTATGATCGGCGCCTTCAGTATCTTCAATCTGGAATCCGGCGCTCCTATCGCTATTACCGGCGGTATCGGCGAAGCACTTATCGCTACTGCTACCGGTCTTTGCGTAGCTATTCTTTCCTTGTGTGCACACTCCTATTTTGCCCATCGTATGGATAATATGATTACCGACATGGAGCAATGCTTCAGTGCTCTTCTCGAAGCAGAAACAAGGAGTGGTAAATAATGCAGCTGCGCAATGTACGTGATAGAAAAACACCGGAGCTTATTATTATCCCTATGATCGATATCATGTTCTTCCTGCTGGTATTCTTTATGCTCAGCACAATGTACATGATCGACCTGAAAACCATTCCCGTTAAGCTGCCGCAGGCAGCACATGCTGCTACTGATACAACGACAACCTTCGCTGTAACTCTGAAAAATGATGGCAATCTTTATCTTGGCGATGCGCCGACAGATATCCAATCTTTAATAACCCAATCCTCAATCGAGCAAAAAAATAATCCTCGTTTTGCTATTGTTATCAGAGCAGACAAGGATGTAGATTACGGTCGTGTTATTGAACTTATTGATAAACTTAAAGGCGCAGGTATTACCCGCTTTGGTTTGGCAACGGATGGAGCTGGTAAATAATGAATTCTGGTCAACGCAGTAGAATCGGTTTTATCGGTTCTATCGTAACACATATTTTTATCTTACTTTTCGTAAGCTTCGTCGGACTGTTTAATTTATCGCATCCGCCTGCTAACGATATCGTAGAGGTATCACTGTTTGGCGGTGGCGGCGGTGGCGGCAATGATGCCGACATCGAAGACAGTAATGCAAACGACGAAGAAAATTCTACTGAAGAAGATGTGCAGGAAGAGCCTACACCTGATCCGGACACCATCTGGAAAAACGATGACAATAAGCCTCAACCTGTACATAAAAAATCTGCTGTGAAAAAAGTTGCCCGTAAGGGCAGCGGCACCGGTCAGGGAAGCGGCCACGGCAGCGGTGTCGGCCCCGGCACAGGCTCCGGCAGTGGCGGCGGTAACGGCAGCGGCCACGGCACAGGCAATGGCAGCGGTTACGGTTCCGGCAACGGTAACGGCGCTGTAGCTGTTATGCCGCGTATTATCCGCAAGATTGACCCTGTATATCCTGCTGCAGAACGCAATGCAGGCATCACCGGTTCAGGCGTTGTACGCCTTCTGGTCAACACCAACGGTACTGTTGATGAGGTTACCCTCGTAAGCTCTAGCGGTAACGCTAACCTCGACCAGGCAGGTATCAATGCCGCTTATAAATGGCGCTTCACCAGCGCTGTCGGTACTAACGGTCAAAAGGTTCGTTGCTATTTACGCTTACCTTTCACCTTCAGACTGAGATAATTAAAACCTGTTAGCTGAAACTCAGCTAACAGGTTTTTTTGTGCTTCAAATATTAAATTTACTTTTCTTGCTGAGCTTCTGTCAGATATGTCCAGCCGTTCTCCTGACGTACCTTGCCCTCTTTCATCAGATGGCCAAGTGCACGCTTGAAGGCAGCCTTGCTGATGCCAAACTTCTGCTTAATAATCTCCAACGGCGTAGAATCGCAGTAAGGCATGCTGCCGTTACGCTTCACCAGGAAATCATAGATGTCCTGAGCATCCGCAACAAGGGCATTTTCCTTTTGCAGGCGCATAGAAACGTTAATGCGTCCATCCTCGCGCAGATATGTTACACGGCAGGTAATCTCCTGACCGAAGTCCAGTCTGCCACCGGGCACTTCACTGCGATGCAGGAAGGCAATGAAGCGTTGGTTAGTGAAAAGGAAGAAGCCTTCCGGCAGAATATTGTAAATCGTACCGGTAACCTTATCGCCGATTTTCAAGCCCTCTGCAGGCTTGGAAGCCTTCACCATATCCTCTTCTACACGCATCGTCACAGCCTGACGGCCGCTCTTATCGCGATACAGTCTTACCCACACAAGCTGGCCGGGGTTTACATGGCCGCGCATCTGGCTATAGGGCAGGAAAACGCCACGCTCGGCGCCGATATCAACGAAGCCGCCGTCACGTGTAACGCTAAGCACACGTACATAGCCTAACTGGCCTTCACGCATCTTCGGCAGCTTCATGCTGGCCGTAAGACGCTTGCTGGGATCAAGGTAAAGATATACCTTTACCTCATCGCCAATATTAACATCAGAGGTCTGCTGCAGCTTATGCAGCATGATATCGTCAGAGGTATTACCGGTGCCTGCATCAAGGAAGGCGGCATTTTCATTCATACGCACTACCTTCAGACTGACTACATCACCGGGACGGTATTTGGTATTATTCATAGCAACAGGAGCCTTCCTAGGTCTGCTGAATTTTTTATTATCAATCATCCGTATTCTCCACAAAGCTTTCCGACGGAGCATCTGCCCAAAGCTGCTCTAAGTTATAAAAATCGCGTTCTTCCTCCAGGAAGATGTGAGCTACAACATCACCGTAATCCAACAGAATCCAACGTGCATCAGCATAGCCTTCCTTGTGAGTAGGATGTACGCCTGCTTCTGCCAGCTTATCTTCAATATTGTCAGCAATTGCCTTAACCAAAGTGCTGTTACCGGCACTGCATACAACATAAAAATCTGTAACCGGGGACAAGCCCTCCATATTTAATAAAAGTATATCCTTTGCTTTTTTGTCATTGGCCGCAGCCGCAATTTTTTGTGCAATTTCTTTAGTTTCCATTAAGCATCCTCCTTAATTATTACCTACTTTTCCAGCAAGCGTTGATTCTTGTTCTAATTCATCTCTGTCCTTAGGCTGCAGGTGCTCCTTCGGCTCTTCTTCAACCTCCGGCTTTTCCTCTTCCTTCTCTTTCAGATAAGGAATCCCCAGCTCGTCCAAGGATTTGTTTACATCAGCCTGATCAGCACGCCAATAGCTCACACCGGTGCTATCGTCAAATTTGCCATAAAGCATACAACTGCGCAGCTTATCATCACCAAACAGCTTAAAGCTGTTGGCTGCCTTAAGCATTGTCAAAGTATTAAGATCTGTTTCCACATATTTGTCCAGCGTTGCCAGCAGACTGCTTACCTTAGTTACATTCTGCACAGAAAACATCTGCTCAGCTGCAGCCTTCAGGAATTTTTGCTGTCTTTGCACGCGTCCGATATCCCCAAGCTCATCCTTGCGGAAGCGCACATATTTACCGGCAGTTTCGCCATCCATATGCTGATAGCCGTGCTTGATATCAATAACCAGATTAGCATATGGATCCTCGTAATACATATCCTTTTCTACGTAGATATCTACGCCGCCAATTAAATTTACCACATCAATAAAGCCACGCCAGTTTGCCAGCGCATAATAATGGATAGGCACACGCAACAGATTAGCTACAGTCTGCTTTGCCATAACAACGCCACCATAAGCAAAGGCAGCATTTATTTTTTCCGGATCCTTATGACCGGGAAGCACTACCATCGTATCACGCGGAATAGATAAAACAGCTACCTTATTATTCTGCGGATCAAAGCTCAGCAGGATAATCGCATCTGTGCGTTTAGGCTCACTTTCTGCAGCCTCACTGTCGCCATCATCAATACCCAATAGTAATACGTTAATGCGTTCATTGAGCTTCTGGTCATCGCGTATTTTATTGTCTGCTGCAGTCACGCCAACATGCGGCGGATTGATAAATTTATTATATATCCAGAAAGTTCCATGGTAAAGTGCTGTTCCCAGAAGTCCCACAAAAATAAGCAGGAAAAGCAATCTTCCCCAACGAATCTTGCGCCTTCTGCGGCGTCTTAACGGCGGTTGTTGATTATTATTTTCTTCCATACTCGCCCCGCCTATTTATTATCTGCTTTCTGCGCCAGCATCAGCTCATTGTAGCCATCAATACAATGCGGATGAATTAATTGGCCACCGGTAAGCAAATATTCTATAGTATTGCTGTAGGCCTTAAGCATTGCTTTATCAAGGCTTTTACGTGCCAGCTTGCGCAAATCATCAACGCCCGGAAAATCTCTGCCCGGCTCAATCATATCGGCTAAAAATACAACCTTCGCCAAATCCGTCATGTGGGCGGCACCAGTCGTATGCTGCGCAATACCTGCCAAAATTTCCTTATCATTTACGCCATACTTAGTCTGTGCATAGTACACGCCTAATTTGGCATGCAGCAAAATCGGCTGATTGCGTTCTACATCATCAATAGCAATTCCCAGTGCATCTGCCTTCGCCGCACTTTCCTTGCTGGCAACCTCACGGCCGCAATCATGCAGCAATGCGCAGACAGCAATTTTTTCTTTCGGCAGCTTATGTGCCTCAGCCAGCTCCAAAGCTGTTTCGTAAACATGTACTGAATGTTTAAAACGCTTCGGCAGCAAGGAAGCCTGCAAAAGCTGCTTCATTTCATCTATTGTCATCATTCTGCTTTATCCCTGCCTTTGATATAATTGATGAGCATTAATATACTGCTCCACGGCCCGCGGCACTAAGCCTGCCAGGCTTGCTCCTTCGTGCAGTCTTGTCCTTATTTCTGTAGATGAAATATCGTATTCAGGTGTATGCAGCAGCATAATTCTTTCTGCAGCAGCAGCGCCCAGATGCTGCACTACCTCTTCCATCACACCATCATAGCCCGGTCGGCCGGCAGCTACAAAGGTTGCCAGCTGCAGCATTTCCTCAATAGAATTCCAGGTATGCAGCTGAGCTACCGAATCGGCACCAATAATAAAATAAAGCTCCTTATCCGGATACATCTGTCGCAACTCACGCAGGGTATCTACCGTATAGGATACGCCGCTACGTTGAAGCTCCATATCTGACACAGTAAAATGCGGATATGGCTTTACTGCCAGCTCAGTCATCGCATAGCGATGCTCCGCCGGCGCATAATCCTGTCCTACCTTATGCGGTGGTACAAAAGCTGGGATAAAAATAATTTGTTCCAGTGCAATACGTTCGTAAACAGCTTCAGCAATACGCAGATGCCCTATATGAATAGGATCAAAGGTCCCGCCTAAAATACCAAGTCCCTTTCCCGTCACAGTCATCCTCCTTGCTCAACACTTTTCTATTATTTTATTATATCAATCACTCAGCATTTGCACAACCTTCTGCAGCAGAATTATTATCGCAATAAGCAATAAAATTCCCTTTGTACGGTCTTTGAAATCAAAAACAGTTTTAGGCCTTCTCAGATAATCTGAAAAGGCCTGCAAATAATCTTTAAATGTAGGGGGATTAGGTTCTCTTTTTTTCATTTCTTCTCCAAGTTTAAAGATAAAGTGAAGAGAGACTCCCTTCACTTTATCATATTATTTTACTCGTATCTCAAAGCATCAATCGGGTCAAGCAGCGCTGCCTTGCGTGCCGGATAAATGCCAAAGAACAACCCGATGCCGACCGAAAAGATTACCGCGATAACAATCGCCCAAACGGAAATAACTGTATTCCAGCCTGCCATACTGCTGATGATGCAGGAAGCACCGATACCAAGCATTACGCCCAGAGTGCCGCCGATAATACCGATGACCATAGATTCAACAAGAAATTGCAGCAGGATATTATTATAGGTAGCGCCTAACGCCTTACGGATACCAATCTCACGCGTACGCTCTGTTACCGATACCAGCATAATGTTCATAATACCGATACCGCCGACCAAAAGGCTGATAGCAGCAATGCAGCCGAGAAGTATCGTAATATTATTAGCCGTCGACAGCATAGTTTCCATAATCTGCGCCATATTGCCTACGGTAAAATCATCATTATCGCCCTCTTTAATCTTGTGGCGGGTACGCAGCACCTGTTCCACATCAGCCTGTACATCATTGATAATATTTTCATTTTCAGCCTGTACCGTGATGCGCTGTACATTCGTAATACCCATCATGCGGTTCTGTGCCGTAGTAAGAGGAACATAAACCACATCATCCTGGTCCATGCCCATGCTGCCCTGACCCTTGCTTTTCAAAACACCGACAACCTGAAACGGTGCCTTGTTAATACGCATAATCTTGCCAACAGGATTGCCCTCGGGGAACAGGCTGTCAGCAACGGTCTTACCGATAACTGCCACCCTGCCGCGGCTTATGAGATCACGGTCGTTCAAAATACGTCCGTCATCAACCTCCAGGCTGGAAATAGTAAAGTTACTGGGCGTTGTACCCTCAACACGGCTGGTCCAGTTCTGATTGCCTGCAACCATCTGATAGCTTCTGTTGACACTGGCCGTAATGTTGGCAATGCCGTCAACCTGCTTCCCGATAGCCTGCATATCATCATACGTCAGCTTAACGCCTTCACCTGCTGCCAGACGTGCACCGGTAGATGTACGGCCGCCGGAGGTAATAATCAGCAGATTACTGCCCAGCTTGGAGATATTGCTCTTAACATTCTCCTTCAGGCCAAAGCCCAGGCTGACCATTGCAATAACAGCACCAACACCGATGATAATACCAAGAAGCGTCAGGAAGGTGCGCAGCTTATTGGAGACCATGCCCTGCAAAGCCATTTTAATGCTTTCATTCAACATAAATATCTACCTTCCTTTATCAGCTCTGCGTACCGTCGCGCATCTGCTGCAGCTCGATAGCAGCATAATCAGTCTTGCCACCGCTGCGTTCATCACTTACCAGCTGTCCGTCACGCATTACCAGAATGCGCTTTGTCTGCTCGGCAATGTCCGGCTCATGAGTAACCATAACCACCGTCTTGCCGCTTTCATTCATTTTCTTGAAAATATCCATAATCTCGTAACTGGATTTGGTATCAAGATTACCTGTAGGCTCATCGGCCATAATAATCGCCGGGTTATTGATTAAGGCTCTGGCAATGGCTACACGCTGACGCTGGCCGCCGCTCATCTCCATAGGCTTATGCTCCAGCCTTTCGCCCAGGCCAACAGCCTCCAGCGCCTTCTTAGCGCGCTCCATGCGCTCTTCTTCATCCACACCGGCATATACCAACGGCAAAGCTACATTCTCCTGCGCTGTCAGCTTAGCCAGCAGATTAAAGTTCTGGAAGACAAAGCCTATCTTTGCATTACGTGTATGCGCCAGCTCATCGTCATCATAGCCGGCAATCTCCTTGCCATCAAGAAAATATTCGCCGGAGGTCGGTCTGTCCAGACAGCCGAGAATATTCATCATCGTAGATTTACCGCTGCCGGAAGGACCCATGATAGAAGTAAATTCACCTGGTTCTATCTTCAGATTGACGTGATAAAGCGCGTGTACCACGCTGTCACCCATCTGATATGTTTTCATTATATCTTTTAATTCGATAACAGACATAAAGCTAACGCCTCCTTAGTGCATCGGCGGGGGGCCCATTCTGTTACTGGTCTGCTTGCTGACAGCCTTCTTCACCAGCAGCTTGTCACCAACGCTGAGGCCAGTTGCCGTAACTGCTACCTCACTGTCGCTTGTCAGGCCGAGTTTTACGTCTACATCACGTGTTTCCTTAGTATTTTCGTTATATACCTTTACGTAGTGACGGCTGCCCTCACTGTAGATGCAGTTTAAAGGCACAATGGTTACATCGTTTGCTTCATCGATAATAATCTCAGTTCTTGCTGTCATAGTCGGCAGCAGTTTGCCCTTAGCATCATCAACGGTAACATAAACCTTATAATAAATAACGTTGTTTTCCGTAGTTGCACTGCGGGAAATCAAACGCACCTTACCGGTAAAGGTTTCGTTGGGATAAGCATCAACAGTAAACTTAACCTTCTGCCCATCCTTAACCTGACCGATATCGGATTCGTCAACCATTGCTTCAATCTCCATATTATCAAGCGTTGCCACAGACATAATAACCTGCGGTGTGCTGATACCGGAGCTGATAGTCTGGCCAACAGGCGTCGGCTTACCGATAATATAACCGGAAATCGGTGTGGTAATAACAGTATCATTAACATCAGAAGCAGCCTTCTCATAGTTGCTCTTGGCTACAAGATAATCGGCCTCCACGCCGTCAAAGGTTGATTGGCTGATAGCACCACGGTTCAGCAGGTTCAGATTACGCTCATAGTTCGCCTGAGCGTTATGCAGCTTGGCCTGCATCTGTGCCAACGTTGCGTTCAAGGATGTTGCATCAAGGCGCACTAGTACGTCACCAGCGTTGACATGCTGGTTTTCCTTAACCAGTACCTCAACAATGCGTCCGGTAATTTTGGAGCTGATATCAACATTATCCTGTGCGCTCAATGCACCGGTTGCCGAAACAGTTTCCGTAATGTTGCCTTTTTTTACTTCGCCCATCTTAACAGCAGCAGTTGTAACCTGCGTGCTTTGATAATATTTATAGCCACCATAGCTGCCTGCCAGCAAAATCGCAGCTGCTACGAGGATATATTTATTCTTTTTAACGAAATTCATCATTTTGCATCCCTCATTCTTAAATATATTCCTTTACTATTATAACCTCTACTCTTTTTGAGGTCAAAGCAAGTATAGCAAAAAGATGTGTTTTTTTTATGGCACCATTAACAAAATTCAACACATATAACAAAAACCCCCGTCACTTTCGTGACAGGGGTTAATTTGCATTTACGATAAAGCATATGGTGCTTTATTCGTCAGACTGGCATTATTTGCCGGGGAAGAACGGCCATACCATCGGAATAACGATCAGGGATACGATGAAGCATACGATTACGAGACCGCAACCAGCTTTCAGGTAGTCCATGAATCTGTATCCACCAGGGCCAAGTACCAGAGTGTTCGGAGGAGTACCTACCGGAGTTGCGAATGCGCAGGATGCTGCAACAGCGATAGCCATCAGAACTGCTTTCGGGTCAGCGCCCAGGTTTTGAGAAATTGCAATACCGATCGGGCACAGCAGAGCTGCGGATGCGGTGTTGGACATGAACTGAGTCAGACCGCAGGACAGGATGAACAGTACACCAGTTACAACCAGCGGAGAAGGAGCGCCGCCCATCAGGCCAACAGTCCATTCAGCGATGAGTTTACCAGCGCCGGTTTTATCCATAGCGGAGGATACAGGCATCATGCCAGCGAACAGGAAAATGGTTACCCAGTCGATAGAAGCATAAGCTTGTTTTTCAGTCAGGCAGCCGGTCAGTACGCACAGCAGAGCGCCGATGATAGCAGCCATTTCCAGGGATACGCCCGGGATACCAACAGCCATTACCAGGATAACGCCCAGCAGGATAACGCCGGAAACCATTTGTTTAGATCTGGAAATTTCGTTAGCCTCTACCTCTTGCTCGATTTCTTGGTCAGCATCGAGTTGTTTGTTCGGGAGCAGATATTTGCCCAGGAACATCATGTAGAGCATACCAGCTACGGAGATAGGAACACCGATCCAAGCGAATTCGAAGAAACCGAACGGCTCGATACCAGCAGCATTCATTGCACCTACTGCAATGATGTTCGGCGGAGTACCTACCATGGTGATGATACCGCCCCAACCGCAAGCGAATGCCAACGGCATTAACTGACGGGAAGCAGGAATTTTAGCTGCAGAGCAGATGCCCAGTGCAACCGGCAGCATGCAAGCTGCGGTACCGGTGTTGGACAGAACTGCGGACATTACAGTACCAACGATCATCAGACCGAACATCAGGCTGTTTTCGCTGGTGCCGCACATTTTAACTACGGTGTTACCAATTTCTTGAGCCAGGCCGGTGTAGAACATGGAAGCGCCTACAACGAACATACCTGCAAAAAGTACTACAGTAGAGTTGGACAGACCGCTGAATACTTGCTTAGCAGGGATCAGGCCTAACAGGCCGCATGCCACAGAGGCACCAATAGCAGTAACTGCGAGAGGAATAAGTTCAGTTACGAAGAATAATGCAACTACTGCCAACAGAATAAGACATTTGATAGCTGGGGACATTGTTTTCCTCCTTAAAAATAAAAATGTTTTGTTGTCTGTGTGTCACTATACACACTGAAGGTCATCAATAAAATAATTCTACAAGTTATCAGTAAGTTCTATCATTAACAAATTATAGAGCTTACATTTCAGCCAATTTCTCAGCAGTTGAAGGCTTTGATTTTTCCTCACTTACATAACTTACTTAATTGGCTTTTTCACTTACTTTAATTACTTAATTGTCAACAGTGTTAAGTTTAACACACTTCTGACAAATTTGCAAGCCTTTTTCATTTATTTTATTCCTGTACTTTACATGTTTTTTCACTCAGCTTATTGTATATTTATGCATAACATTGCTTGTTTATAATTATATTGTCTGATTCCCCTTTTTTATTAAAAATATGTCTGTATGCTCACTCTTGAAATCACGTATCTCCGGTGCTCTCAGCCATATTTTGAAAAACAAAAATCCCCGTCACTTTCGTGACGGGGATTGATTTGCATTTTAGCTTACTCGCCTAACAAATTATTTGCCAGGGAAGAACGGCCATACCATCGGGATAACAACCAGGGATACTACGAAAGCTACCAGAACCAGGCCGGTACCAGCTTTTACATAGTCCATGAATTTGTATCCGCCAGGGCCAAGTACCAGAGTGTTCGGAGGAGTACCTACCGGAGTTGCGAATGCGCAAGATGCTGCAACAGCGATAGCCATCAGAACTGCTTTCGGGTCAGCGCCCAGGTTTTTGGAGATTGCAATACCGATCGGGCACAACAGAGCTGCGGATGCGGTGTTGGACATGAACTGAGTCAGGCCGCAGGACAGGATGAACAGAACTGCGGTTACAACCAACGGAGAAGGAGAGCCGCCCATCAGGCCAACAGTCCATTGAGCGATAAGTTTGCCAGCGCCGGTTTTATCCATAGCAGAGGATACAGGCATCATGCCAGCGAACAGGAAGATGGTTACCCAGTCGATAGAAGCATAAGCTTGTTTTTCAGTTAAGCAACCGGTCAGTACGCAAACCAGAGCACCGATGATTGCTGCCATTTCCAGGGTTACGCCTTTAATGCCGAGAGCCATTACCAGAACAACTGCCAACAGGATAACGCCGGAAACGATTTGTTTGGATTTAGAGGTTTCATTTGCTTCGATTTCTTGCTCGATTTCTTGGTCAGCATCGAGTTGTTTGTTCGGGAGCAAATATTTGCCTACAAACATCATGTACAGCATACCAGCTACGGAAACCGGAACACCGATCCAAGCGAATTCGAAGAAACCGAAAGGCTCAAGACCAGCAGCGGTCATAGCACCGGTAGCAATGATGTTAGGAGGAGTACCTACCATGGTGATGATACCGCCCCAACCGCAAGCGAATGCCAACGGCATTAACTGACGAGAAGCAGGAATCTTAGCTGCGGAGCAGATACCGAGTGCTACAGGAAGTAAGCAAGCTGCGGTACCGGTGTTGGACAA
>NZ_CAKPTG010000010.1 GCF_934190775.1 uncultured Phascolarctobacterium sp. | reverse complement strand
TTTTCTTGTCCGTAGGTAAGGTAGCTGGAAGCGTAATGTTACCTGCAGTTTTGGAAGAACATACTTTAAGTTTACTTTAAGAGGAGAGAAAAGTCAAGGGAGGAGAGAGGAGATTTCACTGTGCGTCACTCCAAGCTTTCGGAAGCAGAGGTGCGTGAGCTGGTTTCTAAACTGGCAGCCTATGAAAGCGTTTCCTACCATCCCCAGCAGGAAATTTTTGTCCGCCAGCGAATAAATATGAATATAGACAAACTTAAGGATGATAGCTAAGATAATAAATCTTAAAATTGGTAGGAGGGTAACTCTATAAGATGAATTTTGCCAAATATAAACGAATTGGAAAAATGCGATATGTTAAAAAGGGAACGGAAATTGCTGATGAGTATAGTGTGTACGCTACGAACGATGAAAAAGCAGCAGATGTGCTCTTTGAAAATGGCTTGTATAACGAATCTGCTTATTATTATATTCAAGCTATGGAAAAAGTAGTAAAGACAGCTATAAGCTCCAAGGTGGATGTGACCAATACTTATTATGCAGCTAAACTTAAGGATATAGGACATTCCCTGGATTTAGCGATAGATTTTTTCCTTGAACTTTTAGTATATGGTAAAGATGATGTATTGGCGCAGCAATTAGAGCATCAGCTGAAAGCCGGTGTCTTTAAAAATATTCGTTTTAGTAGCTTGCATAATAATATACGCTATCCAATTTATAGTGAGAAATGGGGTTCTTATGGTTTTTTAGAGATATCTGGAGAGGATTGCAAAGAATTGCAGCATATGCTTAAGGTTCTGAAAGAATATATGAAGCAGATTCAGGTTATGATTTGATGAAAAGCATAACAAGGCGAACCGTTATGAAATACTTGAACCGTAACTATGCCAAAGCTTCGTGTTTGACAAAACTAAAAAAGCTAGTCCATGCTCAGACGTAATGAATCAATATTATAATGTGAAATGAATTTTGGCTTATGAATAATTAAGGAGAAATAATATGGCTGGCAAATCACTACCGAAACCTTGCTCAAAGACAGCATTGAATAAAAAATATCAACTTCTTGCAATAGAAACAAAGGGACGCCTTGATATAGTGACAGAAAAGGGTAGAACGAATATTGATCTGCTTAGAAAATACTATAATGCTTTTTCCAACCTATATGGTGCTATTATCCTTGACGACGCATGGGATATATTTAAATTGGTTGAAAAGACTATAATATCAAAGAAGCAGATTCTGAAGAAGGATTTCCTGGCATTTTCAGAAGTAGCCAGATATGAAGCACATAACTATTTTGTGCTGGAGATAGATGAGCTTTATGAGGCAGAAAAGCGTGGTGGCGCCGCCAGACGTTTTATTGTGAATAAAAAGCTTTATAAAAAAGGTTATTCAAGATTCGACTTTTATTATCGGCTTGCTGATGAGCAATTAAATCATCCGTTATGCGTTTTGGATAGGGATGAACTGCTTTCCTGGGACGATCCGGGGATGCTTTGGTGCTCGGCTGAAGGAACTGCGTTAAAGCTGTTTGTCGAAAGCCTTAGCGTTGACAACGAATCTGCAAACAGAGATATTCATGGTGAGAAGATTGCAGGTAAGCGTTTAAAGGACTTTGTTTTCTGGCACGATAGTGAAGATTTTGCTTACTCATATGCTAAGCGCGAATGGGAAAAGAAAGAGTTGGAAGAATACCAGAACGTAGTCGAATCCGAGAAAATACTTAGGTCAATAGAGAGATACATTAATAGTGCAGTGCTATATACTGAGATAAATAAGCAAATAGAGTTTGTTTTAACTGATTTGCAAGAAGTTGGTGTATGTTTGACGGAGCAGCGGTTTAAAACCTTTTTAAGGCTATACAGTGACTTTTCAAACAACAGCCGTAAATGGCCTTTATGTGCTTGGAAGCCAGTTGAACTCAGCAGGCTATATAATAATTTTTCTAAGCCTTCTATTTCGTTTGGCAAAAATATGCAGCAGGCATTTGAGGATGGAACCATAAATAAGGACGAACTTATGGAAGGGATTAGGAAATTGGGGGTTGATGTAGTAGATGAGTAAAGTGAGTGAAAATGCTGCATAAGCTGACAGCATAAGAGCACATCAAACTAAAGGCGTTTTACCCGACTGTGGTAGAACGCCTTTACTATTCTGACGCTGTTTATGCTATAATAATATGTAGAAAAACCAACGTAAGGAGCGATTATCATGAAATACGTTGCCTGTTACGGCGATTCTCTGGTACAGGGCTTTCCCTTCGGTCCACGCTATTCCTGGACCGCCCAGGTGGAAAAGCTGACGCAGATTAAAATGCTCAATTATGGAGTCTGCGGCGACTGCTGCGACGACATCATTTACCGCATGCGCCAGTACGCGCTGCCGGAATATGTGCAGCACGTCATCTTCCTTGGCGGCGCCAACGATATCCTGCAGGGACGTCGCATTGAGGACATCAGCCGCGACTACAGGCGTGTGCTGGAGTGGTGCGAGGAGAAGCAGTACAGCCTGTGCATCGTGCTGCCCTTCATCAGTACGGAGCAGGCGCTCAACCGTCAGCTGCTGAACCTGCGGCAGGAGGTGGAGCATACCTGCAGCGGCAAGGCCTTCCTGCTGGATTTGCAGCCTGCCATCGGCATGGACGCCGGCGCTCGCTTCAAGGCCTACGTTGACGGCATTCACCCCAAATCGCAGACGTATGAGGCGATGGGTAATTACGCAGCGCCGCTGATCTGGAAATGGCTGAAGGACGAAAACGCTGATTAGAAAAAAATTCAATGGTGACAAGTAAAAATACTTGACAAGCATCGCTTTATGCTTTATACTTACATAGTCGACTAAATTTCGAGAGGGATAAATATGTCAGCAGAAGAAATTTTTGCGCAGCGTATGCGCTTAGGCAGGCTCTTTGATATTTACGGCGGTCTTCTGACAGCTAAGCAGAAGCAATGCCTGGGACTGTATTTCTATGACGACTTGTCTCTGAGCGAGATTTCGGAGGAGCTGGGCGTTTCGCGTCAGGCTGTCCACGACCTGCTCAAGCGTGTTGAGCAGCTGCTAGAACGTTATGAAGCATCACTGAAGGTGCTAAGCCGCGAGGAGGAGCTGCATGCTAAGCTGCAGCAGGCAATAGATTTGCTGGAAACTCCGGATGAGGCAAATAAAGACGAGGCCGTGCAAATGCTGAAAGAGCTTTGCAGTGAAGGTAGGTAGATAGAATGGCATTTGAAAGTTTATCTGAAAGATTACAAAATGCATTAAAGATGTTCCGCGGCAACGGCAAGCTGACTGAGGAAGATTTAAAGGCTCCTATGCGCGAAGTGCGTATGGCGCTTTTAGAGGCCGACGTTAACTTCAAGGTTGTTAAGGACTTTGTAGCCAAGGTTAAAGAGCGCGCTGTTGGTGAAGCGATCGGCGAAGGCCTGAATCCGCATCAGCAGATTATCAAGATTGTTAACGAAGAGCTGATTGAGCTTTTGGGCGGCACCCAAAGCAAGCTCACTGTTGCTCCCAAACCGCCGACAGTAATCATGCTGGTTGGTCTGCAGGGCGCAGGTAAAACCACTACCGCCGGCAAGCTTGCCAATTACCTGAAGCGCAAGCACAAAAAGCCGTTGCTGGTTGCAGGCGACGTTTACCGTCCTGCTGCTATTACCCAGCTGCAGGTTTTGGGCGAACAGCTGAATGTGCCGGTATTTACTCTGGGCGACAAGGTTTCTCCTGTAGAGATTGCTCAGAAGGCTATGGAAAAAGCACATAGTCTGGCATGCGATACGGTAATCATCGATACCGCAGGCCGCTTACATATAAATGAAGAGCTGATGGAAGAGCTGCGCAATATTAAAGGCGCTGTTCATCCTCAGGAAATTCTGCTGGTTGTAGATGCTATGACTGGTCAGGACGCAGTAACTGTTGCTGAAAGCTTTGATAAGGAACTGGGCATTGACGGCCTGATCGTTACTAAGCTTGATGGCGATGCCCGCGGTGGTGCAGTGCTTTCTGTAAAGGCTGTTACCGGCAAGCCGGTTAAATTAATCGGTCTTGGCGAAAAGCTGGATGCTTTGGAGCCTTTCCATCCGGATCGTATGGCTTCCCGTATTCTGGGCATGGGCGATATCCTGACTCTGGTAGAAAAAATCCAGTCTACAACGGACCTCGCTAAGGCTCTGGAGATGGAGAAAAAGTTGCGTAAGGATGAATTCACCTTAGAGCAGTTCCTGGACCAGATGCAGCAGGTTAAAAAGCTGGGTTCTCTGGAAACCATCTTAGGCTTAATCCCCGGTATGGGCGGTATCAGCCAGAAGCTGAAGGAAGCTAATGTGGACGAAAAGGAATTCGACCGCATCGAAGCAATCATCCGCTCCATGACCAAGAAGGAAAGACAAAAACCCGAAATCATCAACGGCAGCCGTCGTAAACGTATCGCTGCAGGCTGCGGCATGCGTGTACAGGATGTCAACAAGCTTCTGAAGAACTTTGAGGAAAGCAAGAAGATGATGAAGCGTATGCAGGGTATGGCAAAGTTTGCTTCCAAGGGTGGCTTCAAGCTGCCGTTTGGTAGATAATAAATGAAAAGTTCCATGTTGTGAGATATTAATTTAAGGAGGTGAAAATCAACATGGCAGTTAAAATCCGTTTAAAACGTATGGGCGCTAAAAAAGCTCCTTTCTATCGTATTGTTGTTGCAGACGCTCGTTCTCCTCGTGATGGTCGTTTCATCGAATCCATCGGTTATTACGATTCCACCGTTCAACCGGCTAGCGTAAAAATCGACGCTGAGAAAGCTATCGACTGGATGAACAAAGGCGCTCAACCGACCGATACCGTTAAAAACCTGTTCAGCAAAGATGGTATCATGAAAAAATTTGCTGAAGCTAAAGCAGCAAAATAATTTGAGGGGGCGTGATCTACATGAAAGAATTGGTAGAAGTTATGGCCAAGTCTCTTGTAAATGATCCCTCTGCAGTAGTAGTGGAGGAGGAGACTACCGGTACAACAACGGTGCTTCGCCTCCATGTTGCTTCTGAAGATATGGGTAAGGTTATTGGAAAACAGGGCCGCATCGCAAAAGCTATCAGAACTGTTATGAAAGCAGTAGCAACCCGTGAGAATGTAAAAGTCATTGTCGAAATTATTTGATTGAGGATGGTACATCGCTATGGATAAAATGATCGTTAGGGTTCCCGTCGCTGTTAAAGCAAAAGTTACTGAAGATTTAAAGTTGAAAATTGTTGGAGATCTCCAAAATACCATAAAGAATATGGAGCTTGATCTGGAGCAATTTGAGTTCCAGGCTAAAAAGGCTTTGCATCAGGCTGCCAGCGATTTGAGCGTGCTTCCGGCTTTGCGCGAACAAATTGACATCGAAAGAAATAAGCGTACTGCTGCCAAAGAAGAAGCAGAAGCTAAGCTGAAAAGAGCGGAAGCTCTGGAGCTGGGCGCTGAAATCGGTCATGGTACTCTGGAGCGTACAGTAGAAATTACTGTAGGCACCAATATTGAGACCTTGATGGGTGCAGAAATTCTTACCGAAGACGGTAAGGTTATCGCTTTCCGCGAATAATCCATGGATAACCAAATAGTTATTGGCAAAATTGTCGCTCCGCACGGTGTGCGGGGCGATATTCGTATATTGCCGTTAACCGACAAGCCGGAACAATTTTTAGATCTTGATTATCTGCTGCTGCCGGACGGTCGCAAGCTTACCGTCAAAGCAGCACGCTTTCATAAAAGAATGGTGCTGGTGACTACTGCTGAAATCAAAAGCATGAACGAGTCCGAGCTGCTGCGTGGCATGGAGGTAAGCATTAACGCTGAGGACCTGCCGGAGCTGGAGGAAGGACGCTTTTATGTTGCTGACCTCATCGGCCTGCCTGTTTATGACGAGCAGGGCGAGCAAATTGGCACCTTTAAGGACGCACTGAGCACCGGCAGCAACGATGTTTATGTTATCGCTGTCCCCGGACAGAAGGATTACCTGCTGCCGGCACTGAAGAAATATGTTAAGGAAATCAATCTGGCAGAAAAGCGCATTGTTGTGGAGCTGCCTGAGTGGGTTGAGGCAGAATGAAGTTTTTATTTGTAACCTTATTTCCCGAACAGATTGAGCAGGCCGCAAGCCATAGTATTCTGCAGCGTGCAGCAGCCAAGGGCCTAATTGAGGTCAGCTGCATCAATCCGCGCGATTTTACGCATGACGTGCATCGCACTGTTGATGATTCTCCCTTCGGCGGCGGTGCAGGCATGGTGCTGAAGCCGGAGCCGATGGTGGCAGCCATTCGCAAGGCCAAGGAGCAGTTGCCGAACGCCCGCGTTATTGCCATGTGCCCGGGTGGACGCACGCTAAAGCAGAGCATCGTCGAGGAATATGCTCACAGCGGACAGGATTTTATCTTCGTCTGCGGTCATTATGAGGGCTTTGACGAGCGCATCTTCCATTGGGTAGATGAAAAGCTTTCTATCGGCGATTACGTGCTCACCGGCGGTGAAATGCCTGCCATTATCGTGATGGACGCTATTTCCCGCTTTATCCCCGGCGTACTGGGCAAGATTGAAAGTGCGGAGGAGGATTCCTTCAGCACAGGTCTTCTGGAATATCCGCAGTACACCCGTCCGGTGAACTTTGAGGGTATGGAGGTGCCGGAGGTGCTGCGCAGCGGCAACCATGCGCTGATTAACAGCTGGCGCTTGAAGCAGTCGCTCAAAGCAACGCTCGCTCTGCGTCCCGACCTTTTGAGTGCTGAGCAGAAGGAGCTTTTGACAGGCCGCTTGCCCTATAAAATGAAAAAATCGGAGCGCCGCTTCTATGAGGAGCTGCGTGCCGAAATCGCTGCCGATCAGGAAAAACGCGCAAGCGCTGAGGTGAAGGAGGATGAGGCGAATGGCTGATTTATATGTTGGCCTGGTCCATTATCCTATCTACAACAAGCGCATGAACGTTATCGCCGGCGCGGTGACTAACTTTGATATCCACGATATCTCGCGTACCTGCCGCACCTATAACGTGCAGGGCTATTACATCATCCATCCGCTGGAGGTCCAGAAGCAGATTATCGACAAGATACTTTCCTACTGGCAGGAGGGCTATGGCAAGGTGTATAACCCCGACCGTGCCGACGCGCTGAGCCGCGTGCTGTGGCAGCCTGATATCGCTAGCGCAGTGCAGACGATAGCAGAGCGCACAGGCAAGCAACCTTACGTTGTCACTACGGACGCACGCATTTATCCCAACACTGTTTCCTACAGCTTTATGCGCAAGCAGCTGCAGGAGGGTGACAGACCGGTACTGCTTTTGTTCGGCACCGGCTTTGGCATCGAGGCCGAAACTATGGCCAAATTTGACTATATTCTGGAGCCTGTTTACGGCCCCTGTGACTATAATCATCTTTGCGTGCGCAGTGCCGCAGCCATTATTCTGGACAGGCTGGCAGGCGAGGCTTGGTGGGAGAAAAATTAGAGAAAAATGTAGAAAATAGTGCACTTTTCTCTTGCATTAATTGTTTGTATATGGTAAAATTTACGTTGTGTAATACGGACGGTCCGCTGTGGAGTTCGCACATGAACGTCTATGATTTAGGAGGAAACTATGAACATTATTGAAGTACTGGAACAAGAACAACTTCGTTCCGACATCCCTGAGTTTAAAGCAGGCGACACCGTTAAAGTTTATTGCAAAATCGTCGAGGGTACCCGCGAGCGCGTTCAGCTGTTTGAAGGCGTTGTAATTTCCCGCAGTGGCTCCGGCGTTCGTGAAAACTTCACCGTTCGTCGTATTTCCTACGGCGTTGGCGTAGAAAGAACTTTCCCGGTTCACAGCCCGCGTATTGAGAAAATCGTTGTAGCACGCGTTGGTATCGTTCGCCGTGCTAAACTGTATTATCTGCGCAAACTGACTGGTAAAGCTGCTCGTATCAGAGAAAAACGCTAATCAATCTTTGTTTATAGTAAAAGGGACTGTAGTAGTACGGTCCCTTTTATTACGTTATGAAGCATTTATGCTTTAAAATAAAGCAAATTTACAATTCTGTCATAATTGAAGCTGTAATCTATGCTACAATATATCTATATTATTGTAGTTAAACATCCGGCCTGTGCCGGCGATAGAGAGGAGGCTCATTAGTTGAGCAAGAAAAGTGAAACCTCCTGGCAGGATTCTGCCAGCGACTGGCTTGTTTCGATTATCATTGCGGTTGCACTGGCATTCTGCATCCGTACCTTTTTAGTAGAGCCTTATATGGTAGAAGGCTCCTCTATGTATCCTACTCTGGTAAACCATGAGCGTCTTGTCGTTGATAAGCTGAGCTACTTTGTTACCGACCCGAAGAAGGGCGAAATCGTAGTTTTCCGCTTCCCTAAGGATCAGACGCGTGACTTTATCAAGCGCGTTATCGCAGTTGGCGGTGACACGGTAGAGATGCAGCAAGGCAAGGTATTCGTCAACGGCAAGCAGCTGGACGAAACCTATATCTACCACAATGACCCGAAGGGTAAAAACATTTCCGATTACCGCAAGGTAGTTGTTCCTAAGGATACCATCTTTGTACTGGGTGATAACCGTAATAATTCTGAGGACAGCCGTTTTGCCGATGTTGGCTTTGTGCCGCTGAAGCTGGTTAAGGGACGTGCGCTGGTAGCCTTCTGGCCGCTGGACAAGATGCGCGTGCTGAAGGATGATACGGGTATGGGCGAATGATGCTGGAGGATTTTAAGATTCAGTGGTTCCCCGGTCATATGACCAAGGCGAAGCGCATGATGGAAAGCCAGATTAAGCTGGTTGACGTTGTTGTGGAGATGCTGGACGCACGTATCCCGCGCTCCAGTACCAACCCCATGCTGCAGGATATCCTTGGCAGCAAGCCGAAGGTTATTGCACTGAACAAGATTGATATGGCAGACAAGGCCCAGACTGATGTGTGGCTGGAAAAAATTAAGCACAGCGGTCTGCCTGTGTGCAAGATTGACTGCGCTACCGGTAAGGGCGTTAAGCAGCTTATCAGTGCAGTTCAGCTGGCTGCGAAGCCGGTGATTGATAAATGGCTGAGGAAGGGCGTGCGCAACCGTCCCGTCCGCGTTATGATAGTAGGTATTCCGAATGTCGGCAAGTCTACCCTGATTAACCGCCTCGTAGGCAAGAACAAGGTAATGGCTGCCGATAAGCCGGGTGTAACACGCGGACAGCAGTGGGTAACGATTGCCAAGGGTTTAGAGCTTTTGGATACGCCGGGTGTACTCTGGCCTAAGTTTGATGATCCGTCGGTGGGCTTTGCGCTTGCCGTTACCGGCGCCATCAAGGAGGATGTATTCGACAGGGAGCAGGCCGTGGAGCTGTTGCTCGACCTGTTGATACGCAAATATCCTCAGGATTTGCAAACAAAATATGCAGTAAGCCTCGAGCAGGGTGATGATGTCAACGCCGTCATGGCGAAGATTGCCGTTGCCAGAGGTTGTCTGAAGTCTGGTGGACAGCTTGACATCGATAAGGTGGTGCAGCTTGTACTCAGAGACTTCCGAGCAGGACGTTTAGGGCGGTTTACAATCGACGAGCCTTGATTTGTCGTGCCATAAAAACCGCCGCGAGGCGGTTTTTCTTTATGTAAAAATAAATGCTAAGGGGGATTATAATGAATATTACTGAAATCAAGGAGCTGCTGACAGGCGAGCCGACTGCGGACCAGTTGGCGACGCTGGCAGCAGACGAACGTAAGGGAGTACAGAAGCTTTTGGCCGCATACAACAAGCGTCTGGAGAAGGCGGCGGCGGAGAAGGAGCGCTTCTCGGGGATGCTGAAATTGGAACGCGAGCTGTATGCTGAAGGCTGCGAGCTGATTGCCGGCGTAGATGAAGCGGGACGCGGACCTTTGGCAGGACCGCTGGTTATAGCTGCCGTTATTCTGCCCAAGGATGTGTTTATCAGCGGGCTGAACGATTCCAAGCAGCTTTCCGCTGCGAAGCGCGATATGCTGTATAACGAAATTATGGCTAAGGCGCTGGATATCGAAGTGAACATCGTCAGCGTCAGCAATATTGACACGCTTAATATCTATGCCGCAACGCAGCAGGGCATGGCGCAGGTGCTGGAAAACCTGCACTGCCGTCCGCAGGCAGCGTTGATTGATGCTATGCCGGTGAAGGTTCCCGATATGAAGATTGAATCCGTAGTGCATGGTGATGCGCTGAGCGCTTCTATTGCTGCTGCTTCCATTATCGCCAAGGTAACTCGTGACCGCATCATGGAACGCCTTGATGTTGTTTACCCTGCCTATGGCTTTGCGCATAACAAGGGCTATGGCAGCGGCGCGCATATGCAGGCTGTGAGCGAGCTGGGCGCCACCCGCTGGCACCGTCGCAGCTTTGAGCCTGTGAAGAGCATGCGGCTGCCACCGGTTGCTGCTGAGGAAAATATCCTCTATGCTCCGCAGACTGATAGCTATGAGTACCCCATCGAGTAGTAGTCTGGGGAAGTATGGCGAAGATTTTGCCTGCCGTTATCTGCAAAATATGGGTTATAAAATATTGACCCGCAACTTTCGCTGTCACCGTTATGGTGAGATTGATATTATTGCTGAAAAAAAGGGCTGTGTAAGCTTCATAGAGGTCAAGACACGTGCTTCTACCCGGTTCGGCAGACCGATAGAGGCAGTGACACTGGCAAAGCAAAGAAAAATTCATCGCTGCGCTGAATATTATCTCCAATGCAAGGGTTTGCTGGAGCGGCCGCCGGTGCTTTCCTTTGATGTAGTAGAAATTATCATAGAAGGCACTGCGGCTATCAGTATCAGGCATTGGCCGCACTGCTTCTAAAAGAAATGGAGTGTTGATAATGTTTGCACAAATTCTTGGCGAAACAACCTGTGGTATTGATGGTGTACAAATTGTGGTAGAGGTGGACGTGAGCAACGGCATGCCCAACTTCGACCTGGTAGGCCTGCCGGCGATGGCCGTGCGCGAATCTAAGGAGCGCGTAAAGGCCGCGCTGCGCAATTCCAATTATCCCTTCCCGATGACACGTATTACGGTCAATCTGGCGCCTGCTGACCTGCGTAAGGAGGGCAGCGGCCTTGATCTGCCTATTGCCGTCGGCCTGATGACCTGCGGCAGAATTCTGGATACGGATAAGCTGGAGAACAAGGTTTTCATTGGCGAGCTGTCGCTGGATGGAAGAATCCGTAAGGTTTCCGGCGTGCTTTCCATGATTATGGACGCCAAGAAGTGCGGGGCGCAGGAGGTGTTTATTCCGCAGGCCAACGCTGCGGAGGGCAAGCTGATTCAGGGCATCAAGGTGTATACGGTGGCGACCTTAAAGGAGCTGGTGGAGCACCTGCAGGGCAAGAACACGCTGACGCCGCTGCCGAAGGAAAATATTTTGCAGAACAATAATAAGATTTATCATGTGGATTTTGCTGACGTCAAAGGGCAGCTTGTGGCGCGCAGAGCCTTGGAGATTGCCGCCGCCGGTGGTCACAGTATTCTGATGGTGGGTTCTCCCGGCTGTGGCAAGACGATGCTGGCGCGCCGCCTGGTAACGATTTTACCGCCGATGACGGAGGCTGAGGCGCTAGAGGTCACCAAGATTTACAGCATAGTGGGACTCTTGCCGCAGGCCGACAGCGTAATGCTGGAGCGCCCCTTCCGCAGTCCGCATCACAGCATTAGCGGCAGCGCCTTGTTGGGCGGTGGCAGTACACCTCGCCCGGGCGAGGTGACGCTGGCGCACAACGGCGTACTCTTTTTGGACGAGCTGCCGGAATTTGAACGCGCTACGCTGGAGATGCTGCGTCAGCCGCTGGAGGATGGCGAGGTGAGCATTTCGCGCGTCAGGGCGGCAATGACCTTCCCAAGCAAGTTCATTTTATGCGCAGCTCAAAATCCATGTCCCTGCGGCTATCTCGGCGATTCTGTGCATCGCTGTTCCTGTAAACAATCAGAAATTGACAGCTATCGCCGTAAGATTTCCGGTCCGCTGATGGACAGAATCGATATGCAGATAAACCTTAGCAGGGTGGAATTCGGCGAGCTGAAGACGAAGGAAAAGGGCGAATCTTCGGCTGCCATCCGCGAACGCGTAGTGAAGGCGCGCTTGGTGCAGCAGCAGCGCCTGGAGGCCTGGGGCATGCACTGCAATGCGCAGATGGGACGGAGCGAGGTTGTCAAATATTGCCAGCTGGACGCGGCGGCGCAGAATGTTATGGAGCGCTACTTTAATATGCTCAACCTCAGCGCCCGCAGCCATGACCGTATCCTGAAGGTAGCACGTACGATTGCAGACCTCGCTGGTAGCGAGAACATTGAGGCAGTGCATCTGGCGGAGGCTATTCAGCTGCGCACCAGCGTACGTCCGTAAGGAGTTGGTGACAAAGCTTTTTAACGCTCTGCGTATGCCGGGAAATGCTTTTTCCCGGCAAATATGCTATAATTTAAGAAGAAATATTTGAGGAAGCAAGGAGATGAAAAGATGCGTAAGACCTTTAATACGACAGCTGTTTGCATACCCGGCGAGCATTATATGGTTGATATCAGTGAACGACTGCACAAGATTAAAGAAATGATTGATGAAAAAAAATATTTCACCATCAACAGAGCACGCCAGTATGGTAAGACAACAACGCTGCAGGCACTTTTCGGCTATCTGCAAAGTGAATATTACACCGTCTTGCTGGACTTTCAAACCTTTGACGCTTCTAAATTTAAGGATGGCAATATATTTTCTATTGCTTTCGCAGGCTCTTTTTTACATGCGCTGAAGCGTAACCGCCTGTCGGAAAATACTGCCTTGGAAAAGGCCTGTGCAGATTTGAAAAATGCTGCCGTAATCAGTAATAGTATTTTCAGTCTAAAGGAGCTTTTTGAATGCTTGCGAGATATCTGTGCAGCGAGCGATAAACCGATTGTTTTAATGATTGATGAGGTGGACAGTGCTTCTAATAATCAGGTGTTTTTAGATTTTTTGGCACAGCTCAGAGCGCAATATATCGAACGTGCCTGGCAACCGGCGTTTCAATCTGTTATTCTGGCCGGAGTGTATGATATAAAAAATCTCAAACAAAAACTGCGTACAGATGAAGAGCATAAATATAACAGTCCTTGGAATATAGCGGCAGATTTTACAATAGATATGAGCTTTTCGCAAGCTGAGATAGCTGCCATGCTTAATGAATATGCCAATAATTACGGGCTTTCTTTTGATACCGAAACCTTTGCAGGCTGGATTTATGACTATACAGCAGGCTATCCGTTTTTGGTTTCCAGATTATGCCAGTTGCTCGATGAAAAGGTTTGCTTGATGCCGGAATATGCTTCTAAAAAAGCAGCCTGGACCAAGAGTGGCTTTAATGCGGCAGTGCGCTTGCTTTTACAGGAGAAAAATACTCTGTTTGAATCCCTGATAGGGAAGCTGCACGCCTACCCGAAGCTGAACCGGATGCTGAAGGCAGTGCTTTTCTCCGGCAATATGTATCCTTACAGTGCTGATGAAGCAGCTATTGATATGGCTACGATGTTTGGCTTTATAAAAAATAAAGACGGGTATGTAGCGATTGCCAACAGAATTTTTGAAACCAGACTCTATAATTATTATCTGGCGGAAGATGAGCTGCAGAAGGCAGTAGTTTAAGTTTGGTCTATTAGCGCTCTGCGTATTACTATGGTAGTACGCAGGGCGTTTTTGCTTGCTAAGCAGTTGCGCATCTATATATAACCAGTTCAGTTTCATTTCAGTTATGCCTGCGACAATAATACTGTAGCCGCTGGTATTGACTAAGCGGAAATAATATGCTAAAATCTACAGTTGAGTACGAAAGATGATCGCGGCTGGCTTTAAGCCAGATGAGGAAAGTCCGAGCTCCATAGGGCAGGATGCCGGATAACGTCCGGCGAGGGTGACCTCAGGGATAGTGCCACAGAAATGTGTACCGCCTGCATTTGCAGGTAAGGGTGGAACGGTGCGGTAAGAGCGCACCAGCGGTCTGGTAACAGGCTGGCTAGGTAAACCCCATCCGGAGCAAGACCAAATAGGGGAGGGATGAAGCTGCCCGCTGAGCCTTCCGGGTTGTGTCGCTTGAGCTTGCAGGTAACTGTAAGACTAGATAAATGATCATCACCGCTTCGCGGAACAGAACTCGGCTTATTGAGTACTCATACCTTGCAAAACGGCTGCCTTTAGGCAGCCTTTTTTGTCTGATTTTATTTGGGCAGATCTTTTTAGACAGAAGAATAAGTGGTGTAATATAATGAAGAAAAAAATTTCTTTAGTAGTGCCGGTGTTCAATGAAGAGGATAACCTGCACGAATTTCACAAGCGTGCTTCTGCTGTAATGCAGCAGGAGGACTACGATTATAATATTATCTTTGTTGATGATGGCTCGCGTGATAGCAGCGCACTGATTCTGGCAGAGCTGGCTGCGCAGGATGAGCACGTGGAGGCCTATCTTTTGAGCCGCAACTACGGCCACCAGATGGCAATTACCTGCGGCCTTGACCACGCTGACGGTGATGCCGTGATCACCATGGACGGTGATTTGCAGCACCCGCCTGAGCTTATTCCCAAGCTTTTGCGCCTTTGGGAAGCAGGCAACGAGATAGTGCAGACTAAGCGCATGGCCACCGAGGATGCAGGCTTCTTTAAAAATTTGACCTCTGCAGCCTACTATAAGCTCATCAACACCTTATCTAAAGTAGAAATTACTCCTGGTGGCAGCGACTTCCGCCTGATGGACAGGATTGCGGTAGAAGCCTTTAAGCTTTACCGCGAGCGTGCACGCTTTATCCGTGGCCTGGTCAACACATTAGGCTTTCATGTTGCGGTGTTAGAATTTGTGGCACCGCCGCGCTTTGCCGGGTATTCCAAGTTCAATCTGCGTAAGATGCTGCATTTTGCGCTGGACGGCATTACGGCCTTTTCCAACCTGCCGCTACGTTGGGCTTTTTACATAGGTATTGTTTTTGGCATGTGCAGTATTCTGCTTTTGGGCCATGTTTTTTATGTGAAATTTGTGACCAACGATGCCGTTCCGGGGTGGGCAACTACTACAGTCAGTATATTGTTTCTTGGAGGAATTCAGCTTGTAGGGATAGGTATCCTGGGTGAATATATAGGGCGTATTTTTGAAGAAATCAAGCATAGACCACTATATTTAGTGGCGCGCCATCTGCAGAACTGTAACAAAATAAACGAAAATAAAGCTAAATAAGCGCATTAATATTATAACAAATTAAGATTTTACAGAAGCGATATTTTGTGGTATAATAAGTATGTCTTAAGAAAGAAGAAAGGATGTAGGTGCCAGTGGTCAAACGCAAAGTATTAGTTTTCTGTATGACAGTTTTGTTTAGTCTTAGCTGTGCTGTAACAGCTTTGGCTTCCTTCCAACGCGGAGACGATGGACAGGAAGTAGTTGCAATTCAAAAGAGATTGGTAGAATTAAGTTATTCTATTAATAATATAGATGGTGATTTCGGTCCTGAAACAGAACAGGCAGTTAAAAGCTTCCAGGCTGATAAAGGATTAGAGGTTGATGGTATTGTAGGTTCAGCTACCTATAGAGCGCTGATGAATAAGGAGATGCCTCCTAACCGTAGTAATTCCGTTGTACGTAATGTACTGCGTTCTGCTTACAGTGTCATCGGTACTCCATATGTATTTGGCGGTACAACTCCTTATGGCTTCGACTGCTCCGGCTTTACGCAGTATGCATTTGCCAGAGCTGGCGTTTATCTGCCGCGTATGGCTGACAGCCAGTTCTACTCCGGCCGTCAGATTTCTATGAGTCAGCTTCGTCCTGGCGATTTGATTTTCTTTACCACATATGAGGCTGGTGCTTCTCATGTTGGTATTTATGTTGGCGATGGTAACTTCATCCATGCCGGCACTAGCACTGGTGTAACAGTTTCTTCTGCATTCACCGGCTACTGGGGTGCCCGTTACTACGGCGCTTGCCGCGTTCTTTAAGACTTTCAAGCAGATAGGCTTCGGCTTATCTGCTTTTTTGTTAGGCAAAGTATTGGAATTCTTAATTTTTTATGATATAATAAAACAGGTTATTGGTGTGGGTGATTTAATCTTAATTGACAAGATGGTTAACTCCTGACGGTCCCGCCGCTGTGAAGGCCTTGTGTCTAAGTCAGCAGTCAGCCCATGCTTTATTCTGAATCCACGGGTGATGGAGGCAGTTGGGTTTACTAATTGCAAGGAATAATTAGCGTTAGTTAATTCTGTCTTTATGGCTTTTGTCGGATTCGGCAGAAGTCTTTTTTTATTATTGAGAATCCCTATCATATGGGAAATTTAATTGTGAAGGAGCTGCGCTTTGGAAGAATATCAGTTTTCGCAAGGAAAGGTTTTGCGTTGTGGTTATACTACCGGCAGCTGTGCAACGGCTGCGTCCAAGGCAGCAGCTACGATGCTGCTTACAGGCGAGCGTGTTGAGACTGTGCGTATCGACACTCCCAAGGGAATAGTGCTTGACCTGGAGCCCTTAGACGTTGAGATGACTCCGGATTACGTCAGCTGTGCTATCCGCAAGGATTCCGGCGATGATCCTGATGATACTAACGGTGTGCTTGTTTATGCCAGGGCCGAAAAAACTGCAGGCAGCGGCATTGAGCTGGAAGGCGGCGTAGGCGTCGGCAGGGTGACTAAGCCCGGCCTGGCGTGTGCTGTCGGCGGACCGGCGATAAATCCCACACCGCGCCGAATGATTACGCAAGAGGTTGGTAAGGCGATGGAGGCTGCAGGCTATAACGGCGGCATGAAGCTGACGATTTCTATTCCTGCAGGCGTAGAAATTGCCAAGAAGACCTTTAACCCCCGTCTCGGTATTATCGGCGGCCTGTCAGTTTTAGGAACGAGCGGCATTGTTGAGCCGATGAGTGAAAGGGCACTGATTGAAACGATGTATGTGGAAATCAGAGCACAGAAGGCGCGCGGCAATAAAAATCTGCTGGTGTTCTTTGGTAACTACGGCGAGGATTTTACGCGTGATGAGATGAAGCTTGACCTTGATGGTCATGTTACCTGCAGTAACTTTGTGGGTGAGCTTTTAGATTATGCTGTTTACTGCGGCTTTGAAACACTGCTGCTTATCGGCCATTCCGGTAAGCTGGTGAAGGTGGCGCAGGGCGTAATGAATACACATTCCAAATATGCGGACTGCCGCACGGAGCTGTTTGCTCTGGAGGCGATGTTCCATGGTGCTTCGGTTGATGTCGGTCGTGAGATTTACGGCTGCCTGACTACCGATGAGGTGACCAAGGTCCTGAAGCGGGAGCAAATCTTTGAGCCTGTGATGGATAAGGTTACAGAAAAAATTGATTTTTACATGCAGCATAGAGTGCATGGCAAAATAAAAACGGCTGCTTTGATGTTTTCCAATGTCTATGGCATTTTGGGCAAGACCAAGTACGCAGACGAATTAATTCAGCTACATAAGCAAAAAGGAGTATGAGAGAATGAGAGGCAAACTTTATAGTGTTGGTATTGGTCCTGGAGATCCCGAATTAATGACTTTGAAAGCAGTACGTCTGCTGAAGGAGTGCGACGTTGTTGCACTGCCTAAGGGAGATACTGATGTGATGACGGCAAAGGAAATCGTTAATCACGTAGTTGACCTGGATGCTAAACCCCAGATGATTATCTATATGCCTATGACTAAAGATATGGCTGCAATGGATAAGGCACACCGCGAGGGTGCAGATGCTATTGAAAAGCTGCTTGACGAAGGCAAAAACGTTGTTTTCATTACCCTCGGCTGTCCTACCGTATATGCAACCTGCATTTACGTACATAAGCTGGTTTTGAAAGATGGCTATGATGCAGAGCTGGTTGCCGGCGTAACCTCTATCTGCGCTGTTGCTGCTAAACTGAACACTTCCCTGTGCGAAAGAGCGGAACCGTTGATTGTTCTGCCCGGCAGCTACAAGCAGTCCGCAGCGTTCCTTGATGGCCCCGGCAACAAGGTGCTGATGAAATCCGCAAGCGAAATCGGCCGTGTAGTTGATGAGCTGCGTGAGCGTAAGCTCATCAAAAATTCCGGTATGGTTGAAAGATGTGGCCTGCCGGGTGAAAAAATCTATCGTAACCTTGAAGAAGTAGATCCTAAGAGCAGCTATTTCTCAGTAATATTGGTTAAAGAAAAGGAGTTTGATGAATAATGATCTATTTTATTGGTGCTGGTCCCGGTGCAGCTGACTTAATTACTGTAAAAGGTAAAGAGCTTTTGGAAAAGGCTGACCTGGTTATTTACGCAGGCTCCCTTGTTAACCCGGAACTGCTGAAATACTGCAAACCGGAATGTACTATTATGAACAGTGCAACCATGACCTTGGAAGAGGTTATCGCTGCTATGGTTCCCGCCGCTCAGGCTGGCCAATTGGTTGTACGTCTGCACACCGGCGACCCCAGCGTTTACGGTGCACACCGCGAGCAGATTGACCTGCTGCGCAGCTACAACCTTGACTACGAGGTTGTCCCCGGCGTAAGCTCCTTCTGCGCTGCTGCTGCTTGCCTGAAGGCTGAATACACTCTGCCGAACGTAAGCCAATCCGTTATTATCACCCGTATGGAAGGCCGTACTCCGGTTCCTAGCCACCAGAAGATTGCTGACTATGCTGCTCACAAGGCAACTATGGTTATCTTCCTGAGCAGCGGTATGCTGGAAAAACTGCAGACCGAGCTCGTAAGAGGCGGTTACAGAAACGATACTCCGGCTGCTATTGTTTACAAAGCATCTTGGCCGGACGAAAAGGTTATCCGCTGCACCGTTGGTACCCTGGCAGAAAACGCTGCTAAATACGGCATCAACAAAACTGCGCTGATCACCGTTGGCGGCTTCCTGGGCAACGCTTATGACCGCAGTGAGCTGTACAACCCGACCTTCGCTCACGGCTTCCGCGAAGCAGATCCTTCTAAACTGGACGTTAAGCCCGAGGTTAAATAAGCTATGCGCGCGGCTATATTTTCCTTTTCGGCGCGTGGCGCAGAGCTGAGCAAAAAGGTTGCCGAATACCTGCACAGCATCGGTTATGAAACGGAGCTGCAGACTGTAGCGAAATATTCGGAGCAGACGGGCATTGCCCCGATGCTGCCGGACCATAACGGTGCCTGCGCAGCTGCTTTCAACAAATGTCAGGCGTTGGTGTATGTTGGCGCTGTGGGTATTGCGGTGCGTACTATCGCGCCCTTTATCAAAAGCAAGCTGACGGATCCTGCGGTTATTTCGGTAGACGAACGCGGCAGCTTTGTTATTCCTCTGCTTGCAGGTCACATCGGCGGAGCCAATGAGCTTTCGCGCTGCCTGGCGGCAGCGCTGGGCGCAGTTCCCTGCGTGACCACAGCAACAGATGTCAACGGCCTTTTTGCTGTTGACGAATGGGCAGCCCGCAACCGCATGGTGCTGTGCTCTTTGGCAGCAGCCAAGGATTTTGCCGCAGCACTGGTGGGTGATGAAAAAGTCGGCCTGTATTATGACAAGGAATTTCAGTTTACAGGTCCTTTGCCCAAGCTGGTAGTTGAGGACAGCAGTCTGCCTGTCGGCATGGCTGTTACCCTGCAAAAGCATTTGCAGCCCTTTAAAACTACGGTGCGCCTGCTTCCCAAGATTGTGCATCTGGGAATAGGCTGCCGCCGCAATACGCCCTTGGAAAATATTGAAGCTCTGGTACTGCCGGAGCTGGAAAAGCTGCAGCTGGACAAGCGTTCCGTTGTGGCAATCGCAAGCGTAGATTTGAAAAAAGATGAGCAGGGTTTACTGGCCTTTGCCAAAAAATATAACTTTGCTGCTAATTTCTATTCAGCTGATGAATTGAATGGCGTAGTAGGCGATTTCACGCCTTCGTCCTTTGTGCAGAGCGTAGTTGGTGTAAGCAACGTATGCGAGCGCAGTGCTGTTTTAGACAGCAGGGGCGGCAGGCTGCTGCTGCGCAAGACAAGCCTGAATGGTGTAACTCTGGCTGTTGCAGCCGAAAACCTGGTTCTGGATTTTGCCAGAACAGGCTTGAAGACTGATTAAGGAGACGAGATAATGGGTAAATTATTTGTTGTGGGCCTCGGCCCCGGCGGCGTAGAGCAAATGACCAAAAGAGCCTACGACGCACTGAAGTCCTGCGATGTTATTGCAGGCTACAATGTATACGTTAACCTGATTAAGGAAGATTTCAAGGAGAAGGAGTTCCTCTCCAACGGCATGCGTAAAGAGGTTGACCGCTGCAAGCTGGCACTGGACGAAGCTCTGAAGGGCAAAACCGTTGCTATGATTTCCAGTGGTGACGCAGGCGTTTACGGCATGGCCGGCATTATGTGCCAGGTTGCCAAAGACCACCCTGAAATTGAAATTGAGGTTGTTCCCGGCATTACCGCAGCATGCTCCGGCGCTGCTGTACTGGGCGCACCTTTGATCAGCGACTTCTGCCTGATTTCCCTCAGCGATTTGCTGACTCCTTGGGAAAAAATCGAGAAGCGTCTTGACTGCGCTTCCAAAGGCGATTTCTGCATCTGCCTGTATAACCCCTCCAGCCACAAGCGTCATGATTACCTGCAAAAGGCTTGCGATATCATGCTGAAAAATCAGCCTGGTACCATTCCTGCAGGCATTGTACGCAACATCGGCCGCGATGGTCAGGATTTTGAGCTGACTACTCTGGCAGAGCTGCGCGATAAACAGGTAGACATGTTCTCTACCGTTATTATCGGCAACACCCAGACCGAAGTAATCAATGGCCGTATGGTAACCCCGCGTGGTTACAAACTGGCATGAAACCGGTAATCTGGCTTATCGGCGGCACCAGTGAGGGACGCCGCCTGATTAAGGAGCTGGGCAAGCTGCCGGTGGAGCTGTATGTTTCTGTTGCTACGGATTACGGCGCGTCCTTGATTGAGCCGCAGCCGGGAATGACCGTCATGGCAGAGCGTATGGACCTTGCAGCTATGCGTGCTTTTATTCAGGAGCATCGTCCTGCCTGCGTTATCGACGCTACGCACCCTTATGCTACCGTTGTTACTGCAACGGTGCAGGAGGCCTGCAGCACCGAGCAGGTTGAATACCTGCGTCTGGTGCGTCCGTCGGGCGAGGGCGGCGATTACATTACCGTCCACGATTTTGCCGAGGCAGTTGAGCTTCTGAATCATCTGGACGGCGGCATCTTCCTGACTACTGGAAGCAAGAATCTGCCGGATTTCACCGCTGTGCATGATTACGCCGAGCGTATCGTTCTGCGTATCCTGCCCTTGGAAAGCAGCCTGCAGATTGCCTTGAAGCTTGGTTACAAGCCTGCGCATATTATCTGCATGCAGGGACCGTTCAGCAAGGAGCTGAATGTTGCTATGCTGAAAAAGTATGGCAGCAAGTTTATGGTAACCAAGGATTCCGGTGCCGTTGGCGGTTTTGATGAAAAGGTGGAGGCAGCGGCAGCTGCCGGCGCCAAGCTGATAGTCATTGGTCGTGCACAGGAAGAAACCGGTGCCGGCTATAGTGAGATTGTTGATTACCTTAAGCAGCATTTTGCTGCCGGTAATTGATATAAATAAAAAGGAGGCTTGCTTCCTATGTCGCAAAAATTGCGCGTAAACATCGTCGGTATCGGCCCTGGTAACCCCGATTTGCTGACCGGCGAAGCACGTCAGGCTATTGCCTCAAGTAATATCCTGATTGGCGACAAACGCATGCTGGCTGCCTTTGCAGACAGCAGCAAAACTGTATATGATACAATAAAAACTTCTACTATTGCTGAAATAGCAGCGCAGGCACAGCCTGATAAGGATGTGCTGGCGGTGCTGGTTTCCGGCGATGTAGGCTTTTTCAGCCTCGCCAAAACCATCAGCGGTAAGCTGCCGGATTGTGAATGTGTCCGCTACTCCGGCATCAGCAGCCTGGTGTATTTTTCCTCCAAGCTGCAGCTGTCCTGGGATGACGCTAAAATCGTCAGCATGCACGGACGCACGCAAAACCTGGTAGCAGCAGTTGCCCGTAACAAAAAAGTATTTTCCCTGACCGGCGGAGATAATTCTCCGCAAAAGCTGTGCGCGCAGCTGTGCGAGCATGGTCTTGGTCAGGTTCAGGTCTATGTCGGTGAAAACCTTTCGTATCCCGAAGAAAAAATCACCAGCGGTACGGCGGAAGAAATTAGTGCCTTGGATTTCCCGTCCTTATCTGTAATGATGATTTTGAACGAGGCTGCACAAAGCTTTACTTCTACCGTACATGGCCTTGCCGATGACCTGTTCCAGCGCAGCAAGGTGCCTATGACCAAACAGGAGGTACGCAGCGTATCCATGTCTAAGCTGCAGCCGAAGGCTACGGATTTGATTTATGACATCGGTGCCGGTACAGGCTCCTGTTCCATTGAGCTGGCTCTGCTTGCCAGCCAAGGTAAGGTTTGGGCCTTTGAGCGCAACCCTGTTGCCGTTGAGCTCCTCGGAAAGAACAAGGCCTTGTTTGGCGTTGACAATCTGGAGGTTATTGCCGGTGAGGCTTTGGAAAACATCAAAGCTATGCCTGCTCCCGATTGTGTTTTCGTAGGCGGCAGCGGCGGCGATTTGTGTGAAATGCTGGACGTAATTTATGCCAAGAACAGTGACTGCCGTGTTGTAATCAATGCCATTACGGTAGAAACCCTGGCGGAGGTTGCTGCTTATTATAAGGAGCATCCAGCTTACAGTCTGGAAATCGTCAATGTGTTTGTAGCGCGCAGCAAGCATCTGGGCAGCTACAACCTGATGATGGCACAAAACCCTGTATATGTAATGACTGCATTGAAGAAGGAAGATTAACATGGCTGAAGTAAAAGTTCCACGTTTTATGATCAGTGCTCCCGGTAGCGGCAGCGGCAAGACTACTATTGTCTGCGGCCTGCTGAAGGCGCTGATGGAAAAAGGGCTGTCTGTGGCAGCCTTCAAATCAGGACCTGATTATATTGACCCGATGTTTCATTCTCGTGTTATCGGAGCTAAATCCCGCAATCTGGATCTGTTCATGCTGGGGCAGGCTACAACCCGTTATCTGGTAGCAAAAAACGCACGCCGGGCTGATGTAGCTGTCTTTGAAGGAGCGATGGGCTTTTACGACGGCATGGGTAAAACCACGGAAGCCAGTGCTTACGAGCTGGCCTGCACCTGCGATGTTCCGGTAGTTCTGGTGGTCAACGGCAAGGGAGCCGCCTTATCCATTGCTGCAACCATTAAGGGCTTTAAGGAATTCCGCAGTGACAGCCACATCGTCGGCGCTATTCTGAACAATGTTAATCCGATGAGCTATCTTTTCTATAAGGATGTAATTGAACGCGAAACTGGTGTGAAGCTATTAGGCTACTTCCCGGTGATGCAGGACTGTAACTTTGAAAGCCGTCATTTAGGCCTGGTTACAGCCGAGGAAATAGGAGATTTGCAGCAGATAGTTGCTAAGCTGGCAGCTCAGGCAGCCAAATCTGTCGATTTGGACGGCCTGCTGCAGGTAGCGGCCCAGGCCGCACCGCTTACATATGATGAGGTAAGCCTTGAACCCGTCGGACGTATGCGTGTGGCAGTCGCTATGGACAAAGCCTTCTGTTTCTATTATCAGGACGCACTTGACCTCTTAGCTGAGCTTGGTGCAGAGCTCGTACCCTTCAGCCCGATAGCTGATGCACATCTCCCGGAGAACATCAGCGGCCTTGTATTGGGTGGAGGCTATCCTGAGCTTTACGCACAGCAGCTGGCAGACAACAAAACGTTGCTGCAGGAGCTTAAAACCGCCATCGACGGCGGTATGCCTTGTTTTGCAGAATGTGGCGGCTTCATGTATCTGCTGGAGCATTATCGTGATGGCGATAAGCTTTACAGCTGGGTAGGTGCATTGAAGGGCGAATCGGCTATGACCAAAAAGCTGACGCGCTTCGGATATGTGCATCTGACGGCGCAGCAGGATAATCTGCTGTGTCCTGCCGGTGGCACAATCAACGGACACGAGTTCCATTACTCTGACAGCACCAATAACGGTGCAAGCTTTATAGCTGCCAAGGCTTCCGGCCGCGGCAGCTGGGAATGCGCGAATACTACGCCGACGCTTTATGCCGGTTATCCGCACATCCACCTGTGGGGCAATCCTGAATTTGCCCGCAGCTTTATAAAACAATGTGCAGCGTATGCTGCTAAAGAGTAGTCTATAGACTGCAAAAAGGGGAGTTTTGCTTTGATGATGACCTTAGGCGCAATTGTAGCAGGTTTTATTTTAGATTTGATTTTCGGTGATCCGCATTGGTTGCCGCATCCAATCTGCTTAATTGGCAATTTAATAGGATTCCTGGACAAAAATCTGCGGCGTTTGCTTGCTCCTGGCGAGACAGCATTACTGCTCGGCGGTGCCTTGATGGTAATAATCGTTCTGGTTCTTACCTTTGCCGTGCCGTTTGCTGTGCTGGCGTTGGCTGAACAGGTTAGCCCGTGGCTGCGTTTTGCCATCGAAACCGTTATGTGCTACCAGATCTTTGCTACAAAATGTCTGCGCGATGAAAGCATGAAGGTGTACACTGCTCTGAAGAACAACGATCTTGTGGATGCCAGACTGAAGCTTTCCTGGATCGTAGGGCGTGATACAAAAGAGCTTGATGCTGCAGAGGTGACTAAGGGAGCAGTAGAAACCGTTGCGGAAAATACTGCCGACGGCATCATTGCACCGATGTTCTATATGTTCATCGGCGGCGCTCCGCTGGCCTTTTTATACAAAGGCATCAATACTATGGATTCCATGGTTGGTTATAAAAATGACACGTATCTTTATTTTGGACGCTGTGCTGCCAAGCTAGATGATTTGGCCAATCTGATTCCTGCGCGTATTACCGGTCTGGTAATGATTGTGGCATCTTATTTCCTTAATCTTGATGCCAAGAGAGCGTGGAAGACATTCTGGCGCGACCGCTATCATCATCTCAGTCCTAATTCCGCAATGACGGAATCAGTTACGGCCGGTGCCTTGAACATCCAGCTCGGCGGCGATCATTTTTATTTCGGTAAGCTCGTCCACAAGGAAACCATCGGCGATGACATCCGCCCGGTGTGCCCCGAGGATATAGTTACCACCAACAACTTACTGTATATGACGGCTGTTCTCAGCCTGTTGCTGTTTTCCTTGATTTTTTTGGTGAACAGTCTTATTTTGAAATGAAGCAGGTAGAAGATGATGTATAAATACGAACATGGTGGAGATATCTATACGGAAAAGCTGACCAAGGATGGTCGTCCCTTCGTAGATTATTCCGCCAATATCAATCCTCTAGGCCTGCCGCTTGGTATAAAGCAGGCCGTTCAACAGGCTTTAAAGCTTTGTATCAACTATCCTGATCCCTTCTGCCGCGAGCTGGCAGAGGTGACTGCAAGCTATCTCAAGCTGCCGCAGGAGTACATTTTCTTCGGCAATGGTGCGGCCGATGTGCTGTTCCGTCTGGCGCTGGCCTTGAAGCCCGGACGCGCACTGCTTCTAGCACCCACCTTTGCTGATTACGAAAAGGCTCTGCGCACGGTAGACTGCGAGATAAGCTATTATAATCTGCAGGAGGCGCGTGATTTTGCTGCTGACAAGGATCTTGTCGCTGCGATTACGCCTGAAACGGATTTAGTTGTTATCTGTAATCCCAATAATCCTACCGGCCAGCTGACGAGTCGTGAGCTGCTGGTGCAGCTGCTTGACAAGTGCCGCCAGGTAGGAGTCCATCTTTTGATAGATGAATGCTTTATGGATTTTGTCAGTGAGGAAAAGGCCTTCAGCATGCGTGATCTGCTGGCAACCTATCCTGAACTGGTTATCCTTAAGGCATTCACCAAAACCTTTGCGATGCCTGGCATTCGCTTAGGCTACTGCCTCAGCGGCAGCAGTGAGCTGAACACAGCGCTGCATCAGAGCGGTCAGGACTGGAATGTTTCCATCTTGGCGCAGGAGGCAGGCAAGGCTGCTTTAAAGGAGCATGAATATCTTGAAAAATCCTTTAAGCTGATTGAGCAGGAGCGCAGCTATCTGCGTAACCAGCTTACGGCTTTGGGTGCCAAGGTATACGGCTCGGAGGCCAACTATATTTTCTTTTATCTGCCGCAGCCGGAAAATCTTCCGGAGCTGTTGCATGAGCGTGGCTATCTGATACGCTCATGCGCCAACTACCACAACCTGCAGGCAGGCTATTATCGTATCGCGGTCAAAACGAGAGTGCAGAACCGCGGTTTAATCAAAGCACTTAAGGAAGCAATAAAAACATGCGCTCTTTACTAGTATTAATTGATGGCTTAGGTGATTCCCCGATTCCTGCATGGCAGGGACAGACTCCCTTTGAGCATGCGGTGCATCCTGCGATGGATGCGCTGGCTGCTTCCGGGACACTTGGGAGCCTCAGCATATGTGAAAAAGACATCATTCCCGAAAGCTGCAGCTGTATTCTGCGGCTTCTGGGTGTAGATAAAAAGGATATACCGCACAACCGTGCTTATTTGGAGCTGCTGGCGCACAACCGTGATATTTCGGAATATGAAATGGTTTTGCGCTGCAATCTGGCTGCTGTTGATGCATCTGGACGTCTTGCTGCCTTCAACGGGCAGGGGCTGACGCCGCTGGAGATGCAGCAAGCTGCCAAGCAGTGTGACGGTATCCTTAAAGATATAGAGTTTATTCATTTATCCGAATATCGTAATCTTTTAGTGATGAACAAGGAGGCCAGCGTGCTGAACTGCGCTGTAGAGCCGCCGCACGAAAGTGTAGGCGGGGATGTAAGCGCTTTGCTGCAGGAGCTGCGCAGTAAGTCCTTGTCCATTAACTATTTTTTGCAGGAGTCGGCAAAACGGCTGCAGCCCTTTGCTCGTGATGGCCTGCAATATATTCTCTATCCCTGGGGACCTTCAGCCCGCCAGGTGCTCCCTTCCTTCGACAGTCTGCACGGACTGCGCGGTGGGGCGGTGTGCAAGGCAGAGATTGTCATCGGCATTGCCAGAGCCTTGGGCATGGACGTAATAACACCGCCGAATGCAACCGGCGATGTAGATACTGATATTATGGCGAAGGGCGAAGCAACGCTTGCTATGCTGCAGCAGGACGATTTCGTTATTGCACATTTCAACGGCAGTGACGAGGCTGCCCACCGCTATGATTATCAGGCGAAGGCTGATTTTATCAGCAGGATAGATACTCAGTTTTTACAGACTATAGCAGCAAAATATCATGAACCACTGAAGCTTATCATCTGCGGCGACCATGTTACCAGCTCGGTAACAGGCAAGCATGGTGATGGCTGCACGCCTGTGATTGCAGGCTATCTTAATACCACAGGTCACAGTATCAGGCTGCAAAGCTATCGTGACATACTGGACTTTTTGATGAAAGAGAGTGATTAAAGTGGCAAAAGCACTTATGATAGTAGGTACCATGTCCAATGCAGGCAAAAGCCTGGTAACAGCAGGTTTATGCCGTGTATTCAACCAGGACGGCTACAAGGTAGCACCGTTCAAATCCCAGAACATGGCGCTGAATTCCTTTATCACCGCCGAGGGTGCGGAAATGGGACGCGCACAGGTTGTGCAGGCTGAAGCAGCCAACATTGAGCCTAGCGTGCTGATGAATCCTATTCTGCTGAAGCCTACCAGCGACAGCGGTTCCCAGGTTATTGTCAACGGCGAGGCAATCGGTACCATGAAGGCCGGCGAATATTATGCAATGAAGCATACTCTGCGTCCGGAGGTACAGAAGGCATTTGATACGCTGGCTGCCAAATTTGATATCGTCTGCATCGAGGGTGCAGGCAGCCCGGCGGAAATCAACATCAAAAAGGACGATTTTGTCAACATGGGCATGGCTAAAATGGCCAAGGCTCCTGTGCTGCTTGTAGCAGATATTGACCGTGGCGGCGTATTCGCTTCCATCTACGGCACGCTGATGCTGCTGGAGGATGACGAAAGAGCCATGGTCAAGGGTGTTATCATCAATAAGTTCCGCGGTGACGTAGAAATCCTGCGTCCCGGCCTGAAGATGATCGAAGAAAAAACAGGCGTGCCTATCGTAGGCGTGCTGCCGATGCTGAAGGTTGATATCGAGGACGAGGACAGCCTCTCCGAGCGTATCAGCGGCCGCAGCGAGGTTAAGCTGATTGATATTGCGGTTGTACGCATTCCGCGTATGTCCAACTATACAGACTTCAACGTATTTGAGCTGATTCCCGGCGTATCATTGCGCTACGTAACTAGTGTGCGCGAGCTGGGCCAGCCGGATATGATTATTATTCCCGGTACCAAAAATACCACCGGCGACCTGAAATGGCTGCGCCAGAGCGGTATGGAGGCTGCTATTTTGAAGCATGCCAACAGCGGTACTGTAGTGTTCGGTGTCTGCGGCGGTTACCAGATGCTGGGCAAGCAGATTTCTGACCCGTATGGCGAAGAGGACGGCACCGGCAAGGCCAACGTTACTCCCGGCATGGGCCTGCTGAACATCGAAACTACCTTTATTGAAAAGAAACGTACCATTCAGATGGCCGGTAAATTCGGCAAGGTGCAGGGCATCTTCTCCGCACTGAGCGGTCAGCCTCTCTATGGATATGAGATTCACTCCGGTGTAACTGAATTCCCGGAGGAGGAAGCACTGACCTCTATCAGCCCGATTCACGAGGATGGTGAGATTATGGCCGAGGGTTCGCAGAACACCGAGGGCAAGCTCAATGTTTACGGCACCTATGTACACGGCGTCTTCGATGGCGATGGCATTGCTGTGAAGATTGTGGAAGCGCTGCTGGCTAAGAAGGGCAAAAAGATGGAGGATATCCAGACCATCAACTTTGCGGAATACAAACGTCAGCAATATGATATTCTTGCCGACAGTATCCGCGAAAACCTGGATATGAAGGAAATTTACAAGATTTTGGAAGCAGGTGTATAAATGAAAGACGGTGGACTGATTCATATTTACTGTGGCGATGGCAAGGGAAAAACTACCGCTGCTATGGGCCTTTCAATTCGTTGCGCAGGCCATGGCAACCATGTGCTGATTGTGCAGTTCCTCAAAAGCAGACCGACAGGCGAGCTTGCGAGCCTGGCACTGCTGCCGAATATTGAGGTAATGCGCGGTAAAGAAACCAAAAAGTTCACCTTCCAGATGAACGATGAGGAAAAAGCTGAGGTTAAGCGCGAACACATGGTGCTTTTCGACAAGGTTAAGCAAAAATGTGCTAATGAGCATATTGACCTGCTGATTTTTGACGAAATCATCGGTGCCTGCAATACCGGCGTATTCGACCAGGCTGCTTTGGTGGAGTTCCTGAAGAACAAGCCGCAGGAGCTGGAGGTTGTTATGACAGGCCGTAATCCGGCACCGGAGCTGGTGGAGCTGGCTGATTATGTATCTGAGGTCTGCATGCGTAAGCATCCCTTCAAAAGAGGTATTCCTGCGCGCGTAGGTATTGAAAAATAATTTGCAGTATATCATGAAGAAAGGTAGTGTAAAATAATGCATTTACAAAATGTTTTACCCGCTGACATTGAAAAACGCAGTATGGAAATTATTGGTGAGGAATTAGGCCAAATTCATATCGATGAGGAAAAAATTGATATCGTTAAGCGCGTTATCCATACCTCCGCAGATTTTGATTATGCCCGCAATATGCTGTTTTCTGACGGCGTAGTAGAGAAGGCGCTGGCTGCACTGCAAAAGGGTGCTACCATTGTCACCGATACCAATATGGCCTGCACCGGCATCAACAAAATGGGCTTGAGCAAGCTGGGCGCTAAGGCTGTCTGCTTCATGGCAGATCCCGACGTGGCTGCACGTGCTAAGGAAGCCGGCTCCACCAGAGCTGCTGCCTGCATGGAAAAGGCCTGCACTATCGAAGGCCCGGTAATCATTGCTGTAGGCAATGCACCGACTGCGCTGGTTCGTCTGGACGAGCTGGTTAAGGAAGGCAAGATTAAACCGGAGCTGGTTATCGGCGTACCTGTTGGCTTTGTTAACGTTGTAGAATCCAAGGAAATCATTATGCAGACCGGCATTCCTTATATCGTTGCCCGCGGCCGCAAGGGTGGCAGCAACGTTGCCGCAGCAATCTGCAACGCGCTCATCTATAAGCTGACTCGCAAATAAGTCTTATTAAGAATTGCAATTCTTACGCCATAATTGTATCCTAAGCTACAATTATGGCGCTAATTTTGACAAAATAGCAAAATAATTTATAATAACTTGACAAATCAGTTTTTATGGTATACGATAGTTTCCGTAACATATGACAGCTGATTCAATGATGAAACAGTGCTTTTTTTAGCACTGTTTTTTTCAAGGGTTGAAAAGCTGTTAGAAAATTAGAAAGAATAACAATATTGTCTTGATTCCTGCGGTTTTGTGTGATAGAATAAGTAAAGGTATTTTAAGAAGATGAGTACAAATGATATTAACTTTCCTGCAAGGTTCTTAACCTATCTGGAGGTTGAAAAAAATTGTTCCAGCCATACTATTGAAAGCTACCAAAAGGATTTGACTGCTTTTGCAGATTTTATGTTGCATCGCAGAGGTAACCAGAAATTTTTCTGGCAGGAGGTAGGTCCTTTAGATGTGCGTGGTTATCTCGCAGAGCTTAACGAAAAGCAGTATGCGCGCAGGACAATTGCACGCAGAATATCTGCTTTGCGTTCCTTCTTCAAATATCTTGTGCGTGAGGCGGTTATTGAATATAGTCCGCTGACCAAGGTGCGCACGCCTAAGCTGGAAAAGAAGCTGCCAGTTTTTTTAGACGAAATTGAAGTCAACGAGCTACTGATAATGCCTGATAAAAGCAAAGTATTAGGCGTTCGTGATCAGGCGGTGCTGGAGATGCTTTATGCAACCGGCTGCCGTGTATCTGAGCTTGTAGGCCTCACCTTGGAAAGGGTAGACCTCAGCAATCGCTTTGTGCTTTTGCTGGGCAAGGGTAATAAGGAAAGAGTTGTGCCGGTGGGACATACCTGCTGCGCAGCATTAAGCAGCTATTATCCCGTGCGACAACAGCTGATGCTCAAGTATCATGAGGAGCATGAGTTCATTTTTGTCAACAACCGCGGCGGCAGGCTTACGGATCGTAGTGTAAGGCGTATTTTAGAGAAATATATAAATATGCTGGCGCTGCATAAAAATGTCAGTCCGCATACGATACGCCATTCCTTCGCGACGCATCTTTTGGAGCATGGTGCTGACTTGCGAGCAGTACAGGAGCTTTTAGGCCATGCGAATTTATCAACAACACAAATTTATACGCACGTTTCAAATGAACATGTGACTAATGTTTACAAGAAGAATCATCCGAGGGCATAATTTTTTTTAGGAGGGCAAAATCATGAAATTGTTGGAGAAGACCAGAAAGATTAACAAGCTTTTACAAAAAGGAGATAAGGTTGAGTTTAACGCTATTGCGCAATTGCTGCGTGACGTTATCGAAGCAAACACCTACATCGTCGGCCGTAAGGGCGGCGTAAAGGGTTATGCGCTGATTCACGAATTTGAATGTGACATCATGCGCGAGCAGGTGCTTGACGATATGCGCTTCCCTGAAGACTATCTGAGCTTCATCATGAGCGTTAAGGAAACATTAGCTAATATTCCTCACCAGAACCAGAACTGCTCCTTTGTTGCTGATACAAAATGTATTTTCAATGGCAAGATGACTACTGTTGTACCTATTTATGGTAATGGCGAACGTCTTGGTACCTTGATTGTTGCTAAATATGATGCAGAATTTAATGATGACGACCTGCTGCTGGCTGAATATGCTGCTACCGTTTTAGGTGTAGAAATTCTCCATGACCGCGAAGCAGTTGTTTCCGAAGAGATCCGCAAGAAGGCTACTGTCCAGGTTGCTTTCTCCACCTTGTCCTATTCCGAGCTGGAGGCTATTGTCAACATCATGGGAGAGCTGCATGGCAACGAGGGCCTGCTGGTTGCTTCCAAGATTGCTGACCGCGTTGGCATTACCCGTTCCGTTATCGTTAATGCACTGCGTAAATTTGAAAGTGCCGGCCTGATTGAAACCAAATCCCTGGGCATGAAGGGTACCTACATCCGCGTGCTGAATCCTATGCTGTTTGAAGAACTGAAGAAGAGAGCTTAAGACTTTTGTAAAGCTTCTATATATAAATAACAAAGCCTGTCTGTTGCATTTTTTATTGCAGCAGGCAGGCTTTTTTGTAAATATGAATTAAAGGGCGCTGCTGGTAGCCGCAACTATCGGTTGCGGCAAGGATGAGCCGAAGCTCAACAATAGCGATATTTTTAAGCAGAAAAACCCTACTTCCTGACAGCTTGATAGAGTTTTTGATAATTTTAAAAAATTCCAATTATTCTTGACAATTTCGCGATTATCTGTTATTATAAGACCGTAAGATATTGCACACCTGCCTGGAGCATGGTCACTGCAGCGTCACGAACGCCTTATGTATTATTGAGTAGTACATAAGGCGTTTTTTATTCTGAAGGGAGCTAAAGTAATGCAGACAAATGAAGCAAGTCAAGACAGCGAAATCAAGCATGTCATCCGCAGCCTTTGTATGATGAACAACAGGTTTATGAATTTCATGCTTGATGACAACAAAGAAGCAGCGCAGGTTTTCTTGCGCATTATCCTGGGAGATGATAAAATTAAAGTGAAGAATGTCAGAATACAGAGCTTTATTCAAAACATCTACGGACATTCTTCGCAACTGGATATTTTAGCGCAGGATAGCAAAGGACGTTATTTTAACGTAGAGGTGCAGAGAAGCGATGAAGGCGCACCTGCAAGACGCGCCAGATTTTACAGCAGTATTCTTGATACTCACTTCCTGCAGCCTGGTAAGCTTTACGAAGAGCTGCCGGATACCTACGTGATTTTTATCACAGAAAACGATGTTTTGCACGATAATTTGCCACTGTATAATATCAGGCGCAGAATCGATGAAAATGCGAAATGCTTTGAAGATGGTTCGCACATTATCTATGTCAACAGCCAACGTCGAGATGATACAGCGCTTGGTAAACTGATGCAGGATTTATATTGCACAGAGCCAAAGAATCTGCATTACCATGAATTTGCCGAGCGCATGGAGTTTTTGAAATACAGCAAGGAGGGTGAAGAAAAAATGACAGATGTAATTGAAGAATATGCTGCAAGAAAGGCTGAAGCAGCAGCTAAGGCGGTTGAAGAAAAAATGACTGACGTAATTGAGGAATATGCTGCAAGAAAGGCAGAGGTATTGGCAAAGCAAGTAGCAAAGGAAGTGGCAAAAGAGGCAACTGAAAAAGCACAGGCACGTAACATTGAATTGGCTAAAGAGCTTTTGAGCGAAGGTGAAAGTATTGAAAGAACAGTCCGTCTTTCTAAACTTTCAGAAGCAGAGGTGCGTGAACTGGCCTCAAAACTGAGTGCGTAATATAACAACAAAGCTCCCCGATACGTTCGTATCGGGGAGCTGTTTTTTTTTAGTGTGCAAGCTTTTGGCCAACAACAAAGGCCAGCGAGTTATTGACGAACTGGTTCAGACTGATGCCTTCACGTTCCGATAGACAAAATCTGTCATAAAAAATGGCTGCTACGAAATTCGTAACAGCCATTGAACACGTTCAGTGTTTAATGCTTAGAGCATATTTGGTTATTTTGCACCACCGAAGAGATACTTTCTTGATTCCAGGAACAGTGCAATTGCCAGGATGAAGAGTACAGAACCCAATGCAGCGGTAATGATATGAGTTGCCATGTTAGCGAAGATGATTTGTGCCAGTGCAACCAAGGTTACACAGAACATAAATGCCATCGGGATGAGAACCATTAGGTTGTCACGGCCCACGCTCTTCAGCCATACACCGACAGCCAACAGGGAGAGGGCAGCCAACAGCTGGTTAGCAGCACCGAAAATCGGCCAGATGGTGAGGTAGGAGCCAAGGGACATGTAACCGGACAGTACAACGGTAATCAGAGTAGCAACAAACGGGTTGGTGAGAACATTGCCTTGTGCTTCACCGGTTTTCGGATCAACCTTAGTGAACAGCTCCTGGAAAATGAAGCGGCCCAGACGGGTTGCGGTATCCAGAGTAGTCATAGCGAAAGCGGAGATGGTCAGAGCAACGAAGCCTTTAGCAACACCGAAGGAGAAGCCGAGCTTGGTCATGAAGGTACCAACGCCATCAGCAAATACGTTTACAGGACCACCATGCTTCAGCAAGTCGGTCAGCTTGTCGCCGCCAACATAGCCAACAGCAACAACTGCAACTACAGCCAGCACGCCTTCAAGCAGCATGGAGCCATAGCCGATGAGCTTAGCATTGCCTTCGCTGTCGAGCTGTTTGGAGGTAGTACCGGAGGATACCAGGGAGTGGAAGCCACTGATAGCACCGCAGGCAACGGTTACGAACAGCATCGGGAACATCGGGTTGGTGCCCTTGCCGGAAGGATCAAAGGTGGTGAATGCCGGCAGCTGCATGGAAGGCTGATAAATTGCGATACCAACCAGAGCGAATGCGATGCAGGCATACAGCAGGAAGGAGTTCAGATAGTCACGCGGCTGCAGCAGAATCCAAACAGGAGCGATGGAAGCAACGAAGATGTAAACCATCAGGATGCAAACCCAAACGTTTTTGGACAGGTGCAGCGGATACATGTTGCCGAGAGCAATTGCAACAACCAGCATGATAACACCGATAACGGTGCCGACGCCGAGGCTCAGGCCGCAGCGATATACGGAGAAGCCGAAGATAACAGCCAGCACGATGAACAGCAGGGAAGCTGTTGCAGCCTGCGGGCTTGCTACGAAGGTAGCGGCTACGATGTTAGCGAAAGCAGCGATAACAACCAGCAGAGTTACATATGCGAAAATGGAGAAGAGGAACTTGCCGCTCTTGCCCAGAGTTGCATCGATAATCTGGCCGATGGTTTTGCCGTCAAAACGGATGGAGGAGTACAGAGCACCGAAGTCGTGCACGCCACCGAAGAAGATACTGCCGATCAAAATCCACAGCATTACAGGAACCCAACCGAATACAGCAGCGGTGATAGGACCAACGATAGGACCGGCACCGGCGATGGAGGAGAAGTGATGGCCCATCAATACAGCAGGCTTGGTCGGCATATAGTCGACGTTATCGCACAATCTCTCAGCCGGAGTCTTACGGGTAGGGTCAACACCCCACTTTTTACACAGCCAGGAACCATAGGTTACGTAGGCAACAAAGAAGATAACCATTGAGCCTACAAGCAACAATAAACCACTCATAAATAACATCCTTTCTTTCCCTTTTGCATCATTGCAAAATAAATAATTTAGAAAATAATAACTACTAGTGCACTCTATATCTCGTGTGCAACATAGAAATAGTATAACACATTTGCTTCTATTGTCAACGAATTGTCACAGAATTATTTATTAACTTGAAAAAAAGAAAAAGCTGTTAAGATTTGTACAGAATGTGCAAATGCTTAACAGCCGTATACGATTTATTTTTTCCTTGGAGGAAAAACTTGTCTAGTGTGAAGCGACAAACATCAAGCTTTGGCAAACTCAAAGAGCGCCTTTTCCTTAGCGCCTGCTTTGTTGCAATAAAGCCTCTGCGCCGGGATGTCTATGAGGTACAAAGCCAGGTCAGACCAGCCCTTCAGGGTGAAGCAGTAGTCCTTGTGCTGCCTGAGCATCTGCAGGTCTGCCAGGGATTTTTCCTCAATACCTTCTTCGCAGATGAGCACGAGGGCATAGATGCTGCTCATGTGCTCGGTAGTAGTTTTGAGTGCTGCCATAGCGTCTTTGGTGAACTGCAGATAGGGCGCAGCCATTTCGGCAGTGAGCTGCTTGTCAAAGCGTGCTGCATAAAGATATTCGTTGTGCTGCACGCTGTAGGTCTTTAAATTTGGTACGATGAAATAGCCTTCATCCGCAGCGTTCAGCTCTGCCGCCAGGACGAACGCCGGAGCCTTCGGTAAAGGCTTCTTATCGTAATAGTGAGCAAGACGCTGCTCCAATTGCTGTAAATATTCCTGTCCGTTCATTATTGCTTACTTCCTTTGTTATTCATGATCAATATTATCAGCAACCTGCAGGATACAGGCACAAAAACCCTGCTCCGGCTGATAGCAGTAAATGTTGAGCTGTTGGCCTATCTCCGGACTGTAATCGTGGATAAGATGCTTTGTTCCGTTGAGGGCCACATCAGCGTAGGTTACCAGCCATTTTTTGTCACCGTTGCGAAAAACCTCATAGAAAGAACGGTTTAGCATTTCTTCTACGGGAACTCCCTCAATATGTGCCATTTCCTTATTGCAGTAACGGAAGACAAAGTCTACACCATGGCCATTGGCATCAAAAACAAGCTCGATGATGCAATATGCCAGAGGCATTTCATCAAGCAGGGTGCATTTTTCCAAAAAGCTCATGGGTGCTGCCTGCGTCTGTGCATCCGGCAGAGCATTGATACCCATTTGCTTGCGCAGCTGGCGGTGGGCGCTGAGGTTGCGTTTGCGTCCCTGAAAGGTTTGCCCGTCAGATATGGTATAGACGCCTTCGCTGCTGATATCTACGATTCGTGCTTTGTTCACAGCAATTCCCTTGTTGATGTTCAGAAAGGCATCCTCTGGGAAGAGCGCTAGAAGTGTATATACGGGAGCGAACAGCTCAAATTCCTTGCCATCCTCCCGATGGATGATGGTTTTGCGGTCACGTCGATAGACATAGAGAATATTATCCGCACAAAGCTCTCTCTTTTTAAGCCACTTGTTCCAGTCAGTCATGTTGTTCCTCCGTTTCTAGCATTGGCTAATTTTATTGTTCTAATTATAGCACAGGATGCATGATGAGACAATAAATTATCTTAAAATCAATTTACTATTGAGTTTTAGATGATTTAATTAGCTAATCAACGGCCTAATCACTCATATGATAAAAAAACTTATTAAATTATTGACGTTAAGGCAAGATGGCTTTATAATTAAAATATAAGGTTAAGTATAATCTTATGCTTAACTATATGTTTTGTTCCGATAAATTAATAGAATATATCTTACTGCGAGCAGGTGGTCATAACCTTTAGTTAATTGCTGTTTCGCAGAGGATGCTCTAAGATTAATTCAGAAAATTATTGCGTTTTTATGCATATCGGATAGGCATTAATAAGGAGGGAAACTAAGATGAAGGTCAATCGTAAGTTCTTGCGTAGCGCGGAAAGGCTTAGCTTGAGCGCTATTGCGAAAGATTCCGCTGCACAAAGGGTTGTCAGCGCTGTTACGGCCATTGGCTTCGTGCTGCAGCCTGTAGCTGCACTGGCGAGCACTATCACCAGAACCGATGGTGGTCCCGCTGTTAATTTTAATAATAACGGTGTTGCTGACATTTTTGCCAGTCAGGTAGTCAATAAAAATGTAGCAATTAACCAGTTTAAAGAGTTCAAGCTGGACGCTAATAATATTGCCAATATGTACTTTGGCACGACCAAAGAAAGCAACAGTGCTGCCAATCTGGTTAACTTTGTTGATTCACGCATTGATATCAACGGTACAGTTAATGCGATTCAGAACAAAAAGGTTGGCGGTAACCTTTTCTTCTTCAGCTCCGATGGTATGGCCGTGGGCAAAACCGGTGTGATTAATGCCGGTGCGCTTTACGTTGCTACGCCGACGAGGACTAAATTTGATGAATATAAGCAATTCGCTGCTCAAGATAAGTTTGATACCATAATCAAGGATGAAGGCTTTGCCCAGATTCCCATCAATGCCAGCGGCACCATCAGCGTTTTAGGCCAGGTTAATGCTGTTAACGCTGTTAATCTGCGTGCTGCCAAGATTGGCGTGGGCAAAAATGTAAGTAAAGATGATATCGGTGATGTAGCTGCAGGCGCAACGGCAACGGGTGCGTCTATTCATACTGGAGTTGTTGATTTTAAGGATATTGTTAACATTGGTAAAGTTAAATCCGGTTTGACAGACAAGGCGCTCAAGGCTACTAAAGATGGCAGCGGCAATATCGTTCTCGCAGCCTATAACAATTATAATGATAACTACAGTGTTTCGAATGACTTTACCAACATTGCTGGGGAAAGCGTTAATGCCGAGCTTAGCGTTGCTGAGGGTGCTGAAGTAAAGGCTGCAGGCAAGGCCAAGCTGAGCGCAAAGGCACTGAATAATGTTGTAGTTGAAGAATCCGACCAATATAAAGAAAATTATACTCCCTCCACTACTACCAATTCCCATCTTTATGGGCAGATTGTTACTACTAATGCTACTGTAAATGTTGATGGCAAGGTAGAAGCAAACCAGGTTGATATTACTGCCGATGCAGTGAACCGTTATGTGAGCGCGGAAAGCAGCAAGCTTATGCACAACATTACTTCTAATATCGTTGGCGCATTAACAGCTAATCTTGATGCTTCCTATGCAGTTTTGAACAGCAAGGCCGAGGTCAACGTAGGCCAAAAAGCTGTTATCAACGCTACAGGTAGCGATACTGTCAGCGAGGGTAAGGTTGTAAAGCCAGCGCTGAATATCAAAGCGAACAGCAGCGTAGAAGCTGGCGCAGGCGCCAGCACTGCTTTGCTGAAGGCTATGAATGTGGCAGGCACCAACATCATCCCGGCGGCTGCTGTAACCTACAGTGAAACACATAATGAGGCAGCAGTTAAGATTGATGGCGAATTGAAATCCCATGACGGCACGTCTGTTACTGCCTTTGCCGACAGCAAGGTGAACAGCGAAGCCAAAGACACCACCATTGATGTTTCTGATAACCCCAACACGCTTAATGTTGCGTTGAATATTACTACAGGTGACAATAAGAGCAGTGTTACCATTGGCAAGACTGCGAAGATGACTGACCTGCAAAAGGACGTCAACATTGAAGCGAAATCTGTAAACAGTGTGATTACCAAGGCAGAGGTAAGCACAGGTGAAAAGGCTGTTGTTGCTACCGCCATCAACGTAACCGATTATGACAGCAAGGCAAATGTCAATATCAACGGCAACGTAAGCAGTAAGGATGGAAGCCTGTCTGTTAATGCAGAAAATGTTTTGACGGATAATACTGTCAGCGCCAATAATGCCATGGGTTCTTCGGCATTTATGAAGAAGATTGTTACCAATATCAAAGGCAGCCAGACAGTAGATACAATTACCGGTGAAGGTGGAGTCTTGGGCGGTATTACAAACTGGCTGGCTAACGCCAAGTATACGCCGCAAAAGCTGAAGGATAAGCTTAATGCGCCTTCTACGCCGGATCAGCCTAAACCGTGGGACAAGCTGGCTAATTTCATGAGCACCGGCGTCAGCGTGGGTGTTGCAGTGGAAAGCAATACTGCTGATGTAAAAATCGGGCAGGGCGTTGCGCTCACTGCCAAAGAAAATCTTAATATTACTGCCCAAAGTCGTATTGAAGATACCCAGATGCAGATTACCGGCATGAGCAATAACTATGACAAGGATGTAGACAACAAGGCGCTCGTCAATGCGTCCGTGCTTTACAGCAAGCTGGATAATACTGCAACTGTCACTGTTGCCGGTGGCGAGGAAGCAAAAGGCTCTACCCCTGCTACCAACGTTACGCTTACCGGTGGCAAGGTAAATGTTGCGGCTAACAGCAGCTTTGAATATAATCGTATCAACCGCATGGTGCAGGAGGTTAAGGATGCCTGCGCCAAGGTTAAGGCTGCTTATGAAGGCGAAACTCATGCTGATATAAAAGCTAAGGCAGATGCTTTGAGCACTGCAGCAGATGAATTCTTTAATTATGCCAAAGATAACTGCTTCTCTTCCAACGGCGGAGAGCAGGTAGATTTCATGGACCTGTTTGGCGGACAAAAATTTAAGGAATTTACTACTGCTTGCAGCGCTTTGACTAGTGCTTTGGGTGATGATGCTAAGAATATCGCTGTAGGCCCGCTTAACGTAGTGAGCGCGGCAGCAGCCTTTGCTAATCCCAATAGCTATCTTAACTTTTCGGCAGGCAGTGCTAACGGTGGCAAGAGCGGCCCTGGCCAAGGCGAAAAGCCTGCTAAAATTGCGCTGGCAGGCAGTGCAGTAGCAACGGATATCGGCAACAATGCGCGCGTATTAATCGGTAAGAACGCCAAGATTACTGCAAAAGACGAGTTGGCAATGAAAGCTGCATCGAAGCAGTTTGACGTATCGTTGGCAGGTAAGCTTGGCTTAAACGGCGGCGGTGAAAACGCAGCTGGCGGAACCTTTGCCGTTGGTCTGGCTGATGCCAACAGCCTTGTTGCGGTAGCACAGGGAGCGAAGCTGAATGCAACTGCAGGCTCTATAGACATAGGCACAGAAAATAAAATTGACCATGTTCAGCTGTCGCTTGGCGCAGGCAAAGGTGCAACCAGCGGCGTCAGCGGCATGGTGGGCTACCTTGAGGGTGCAAGCAACAGCCTTGTTTCCGTAGATGACGAAGCAGTTATCGACGCGGGCACGGGCGCAGTCAACCTCAATGCTAAGAATGATACCAATGTTTATAGTGCAGCCGGTGCTGTGGGTATTGGCGAAACTGCAGGCATTGGTGTGGCAGCAACGATTACCAATTTTGACCGCTATACATATGCAGCAATTGGTGATAATGGCTATACTGCTCCTCCGCAGGCAACGACTGAGCAGGGCGAAAGCGGCAGTGATAGCGGCAATAAACTGTACGAGGACGCAAATGCGGACCGCAGCAAGGAAGCCCAAAAGCTGGCGAATACTGCTGCTGAAAAACGTGCAACGCTGCAGCAGCTGGTGCAGAATGCTTCCGGTCTGCGTCAAGATACGGATAATAACGAGCAGGAAGCTTTCTTCGGCTCCAAGACTGCTGATGGCACTAAAGGCTCTATCAATGCAGGCTCTTTTAAGGTTAATGCTGAAACCGGCGGCAAAATTATCAACGTAGCTGTTGCCGGCGGCGTATCTACTGGCGATGACAGTGGTGAAGCTGGTATTTTTGACAAGCTGGGCAATTTCGTAAGCAACAAGAGTAATGCACTTCAAAATAAGCTCCATGCACTTGACCATAAGGTAGCAGGCAAGATTAATGGCCTGATGGACCGTCAGACCGAAGCGCAGAAGGTACTGCCTACCGACCAGAAGCCTACCGCTACTCCGTCCGGGCAGCAGTCCTCTGTAACTATTGCCGGTGCAGGCAGCGCAGCAATCAATCTGTTGGATGGCGATACCGGTGCGCTTGTAGACAATGTTAAAATCAACATTGCCAAGGATACTACTGAGAATAAGAATATCACTGTAACTGCCAAGGACACTGCTATGATGGTGGCTGCCGGTGGTGCTGCAGGTATCTCCTGGAAGAATCTGACTAAGGACAATAATGCGAACAGCAATAATGCGGCCTTTGGCGGTACCGTTGCTGTGAATGATATTGATTCGCAGACCTTGGCGGTAATCAGCAACAGCGAAATTGAAAACGCTGCTGCGATTATCAACAACGCGCAAAAATCCGGCTCGCTGGCAGCTGCAGGCCTGGGCCTGGCGCTGGCGAAGAATTCTGCCGGTGGCAATGGTGGCACGAATATTGCTGCTACCGTCAATGCGTCGGTAAATATTGCAGATAATACTGCTTATGCACTGCTGCAGAATAATAAGGTAAACACCAAAAATGTCAGCGGTGAAGATAAAACCTCTATTACCAATACAGCTTTTGATAACGATATCCAGATAACCGGCGGCGTGAACACCAGCATTTCTGTTGGTGGCAATAACGCCTTTGTCGGCGGTGCGACTGTGGCCTATGGTTCGCTGAAGAATGACGTGCAGGCGGCAATTTTAGGCGGCACCTATGACAAAATCACCACTGCTGATGTTAGAGCAACTACCAACATGACGCAGGTTGGCGTAGCTGCCAACGTGAGTGTAGCAGGCGGCGCCGATACCTCCTATTCCTTCTCCGGCAATTCCGCCTACAATAAATTGGATAACTATGCCAATGCAACGGTTGAGGGCGTAACACTGACCGGCGAAAGCCTGAATGTTGCAGCCTATGATACCGATGAATCTGCTAACACGCAGGCTGAGTATCTCAAAAATCGCGGCCTCGATGCTGACGGCTCTGCATATTTGGAGCAGGTTAAGCAAGCAGCAGATGAAAGCGGCGACAGCGATAAGCCTACCAATGTTGATATTACCCGTGGCGGCAATGTGATTGTTACCGGCGCGGTAAGCGTAGGCGTTACCACCGGTAACGACGGCGGCAGCGCAGCTGCATCTGTAACTGTCAGCGATATTGACAATGATTATAATGCTAAGATTAAGGACAGCACTATTACGACTACCGGCAAAGCCAACGGTGATAAATTAGTCGGCACGAACGTTAATGCGGCAAGCCATACTGTTCTGGCAGGCTTTGCGGCCGGTGTTGCCGGAACCGCAGGTAGCTTCGGTGTAGGCGGCAGTGCTAACTGGCAGTCGCTGAATAACGATATTACGGCAACTGTTGAAAACAGCAAGCTTATTACGCCTAAAACTGATGTAAAGGCCGAAAGCGGTGCTTTGGCAGTGAATGTTGCAGGACAGATTGGTGTTACTACCGGTTCCCAATCCAAGCTGGGCGCAGGCTTGGCTGTTGCTTACAATTCCTTGAACAATACTACCGGCGCTTATGTCAAAGGCAGCGAAATCAGCGGCGTGAATAGTGCAAGCAGCGCTCTGACAGTAGACGCAGCCAATAAGGGTAACGTGTACAGCGTCGGTGCAGCAGTTACTGCAGGTACAGCCAACGCTTTGAACGGCGTGGTTGTTGTTAACCGCGGTCGTAACGATGTAGAAGCTGCTATTGACAAATATGATGGCACTAGTGATAAGAAGACCACCGACGGTCGCACGAAGCTCAACAACATGAGCAAGGTGGCAGTGAAGTCTTCGGATGACAGCAACCAGCTGGCGGTAGTAGGTGCGGTAAGCGTCAGCGCAGGCAGCAATGCCAAATTTGCGGCCGGCGGCAGCGTAGCCTACAACGAAATCGGCAATATCACCGGCAGTGCTGGCGAGAAAAAGCAAACCAACAAGGCTGCTATCAATAATGCTGATATTACCACTACTGACGATGGACAGATTAGCGTTAATGCTATTGACAAGGCAACGCTGACGACTATTTCCGTAGGTACCTCCATTACTACCGGTAATGTGGCCTTCAGCGGTGCAGGCTCTGCTGCTATGATCAAGAAGGATACGGATACAGAGCTTGTTAATACCAATATCAATAAGGATAAGAATAATGCAGCGACTGTGCAGGCTACTGCTGACAGCAAGGGCAAGATTACTACCGTTGCCGTTGTTGCTGCAGGTGCTAAAGACGCTGCGATTGGTGCAGGTATTGCGGTTAACCAGCTTGATGCTGATACCAATACTACTGTTACCAAGGGTGAATATAAGGTTAAGGGCTTCACAGCCGAAGCTAAATCCGACAGCAGCATTCTTTCTGTCGGCGTAGCTGGCGGTGTTGCCAAAACTGCAGGTATTGCCGGTAATATCGGCGTAAACCTGCTGGCGAACGATACCAAGGCTGCGATTGACGGTGCCAAGATTAATGCAGACGGCACGCTGGCCGTAATTGCCAAGAGTAAGGATACCCTGCAGAATTTTGCAGGTGCCTTTGGTGTGGCTGCAGGCGGTCAGGCCGGCGTTGGCATGGGCGTAGCCTACAATGAAATCAGCGGTACTACTGAAAGCGTAGTTAATAATGCAGAGCTGACGGCAGCAGGCAATGATGCAGGCGTGGCTGTCAACGAACGCAATAAGGATAATGATAATGTAGTCAGCGATAAAAAGCGCACCGGCGTTATCATCGCGGCTGATGCGGAGCACAACCTGACGAATGTAGCAGTCAGCGGCGGTGTGGCAGTAAGTGCTGACGTTGGCGTGGGCGTCGCAGGCACGGTTACTGTTAACCGTATTTTGGGCGCAACCAATGCCAAGGTAACGGATAGTAGCATTAATGCAGCATTGACCGACCGCAGCAAGGCAGACGTTTATGTAGCAGCAAACGATGCTACCAAGAGCGAAAGCCATGTAGGTTCTCTTGGTGTAGGCGGTGGCGCTGACGGTGGTGCAGGTGTCGGTCTGGCATCTGATACAGGTGTTGTCAGCAGAAATGTAACGGCAATGATTGACGGTGGCAGTGCGAAGAAGCTTGTCAACGGCAATAAAATTGACGTCAGTGCATTGAATAAAGCGAAAATGTCTACCAACTCCTATGGTATTGCCGCAGCTGGTGGTGCTTATGGTGCCGGAGCCGGCGCAGGAACTGTTTCGGTTGCTAAGCTGGACGCAGAAACTACTGCTGCAGTTAAGAATATTCAAGGCACAAATAAAGGCTTGGCTATTAATGCCGACCACGTTAACGATATTACGTTGCGCAGTGCTGCTGCCGCAGCTTCCGGCGCGCTCGTTAGCGCTGCCGGTGGTGCAGGCATTGGCGTAGTGGATGATGACAGCAAGACTGTTGCTGAGCTGAGCGGCAGCAATGTAACGGCTGAAACAGGTAATATTACTGTCAACGCTGCCAACAAGACTGATGTGACAACAGCAGTCTTTGGCGTAGCTGCCAGCATGGTTGCAGGTGGTCTGAACGTAGCTGTAAATAATTTGGATAACACTGTTTCCACGCTGGTGAAGGATAACAGCAACCTGCAAGCACAGGGCAACTTCGCAGCGAAGGCAGATAACATTGTGAAAACAAGCTTTGTCAATGGTGCTGATGCAGTGGGCGCTGCAGGCGTTGCCGTCGGCGTAGGCGTGAACACGATTGATACAGGCGTTATCACCGAAATTAGCGGCAGCAAGATTACTGCCGCTGCTATCGACGTAGCAGCAACCGAAAGGCTGGACGTTAAGCAGGTGGTGGAAAACGCTGCTCTCGGTGGACATGGCTACAGTGCGAACGTCAGCGTAACTACGATTGGCGCAGCAGCTGCAGACCAGTATGGCGACAGCGAAACTACGGATAGTGATAAAAAGGCAACCTTTAATACTAATGATATCCTTGATAAAGCGAATGCTGCAATTGCAGGACAGGGAACTGTCGGCACTGTTACTGATGAAAATGGTAACAACAGTGCTAACGCTGCAGGCATGACCTTTAATAAATATACCGGCAGCAACGGCCAGAACCTGAGTGCTGGTCCTGGTACTAAAGCCAGCAAGGGCAGCAGCAAGGCTGAGGGCGTGCAGGCGAAGGTAAGCAATTCTACGCTGCAGGCAACAGGCGATACGAAGGTTAACGCTAAGCGCACTGTTGATGCTAAGCTGACATCGGCGCAGGTGGCAGCAGGTATCGCAGGCAACGGCATTGCCGCTTCTGTTGCGGTTCTTGATGTAGAACGCAAGACTGGCGTAACCATCAACAATAACAGCAAGCTTATTGGCAAGAATGTAACGCTTGGCAGTGCGCAGGACGGCACGTCCAAGATTGATGCTTATCAGGTAGCAGCAGGAGCTGCTTTCGCAGGCAGTGCTGCCTACGCGCAGAACAGCCTGCATGGCGCTAACGCTATTACTATCAATAGCAGCACAGTTCAGGCTACAGGCGATAACAGCTCCAAAGGTACGCTGACCGTTAAAGCGGAGGATACCAGCAGTGCAGCAGTACGCACTATCGGCGCAACTGCAGGCGCTGTAGCAGGCGGTGTGCTGGTAACCAATGCTACGAATAATAGCAATAATACTGTAACTATCGGCAGCAGCAAGCTTATTGCCGGTAAAGATGTATATGAAAAAACCTACGTGCCTTCCAAAGATGGTAAACCAGGTTATTACGAGACGGATTACGATAAGGTGATTGGCTACAACAATATCGGCACGGTTGATGTTGCTTCTGTCAAAGCCAACAGCATTACTGCAGAAACCTACGGTGGCATGGTTGGCATTGCTGCGGCACAGGGCATTGTTGCACTCGCTACGGATGCAGGCAGCAGCAAGGTTAACGTAACCGGTGCTTCCGACTTCCTTGGCGACAGCGTAAGCCTGAACGCAACCAATAAGCCTGCAGTACGCGCAGAGGCACAGGCTTATACCGGCGGCCTGCTGGCGGTAGCAGGTGTGGCTGTATCCAAGGCTAAGGCCAGCGGTACGGTAGAAACAAAGGTTGCGGACGGCAGCAGCTTTGCAGCTGATAATGTGGAGATTACGGCAAACGTAACCACCCAGACTGCCAAGGATGATAATAATAACGAATATGCTGTAGATAACGTAAGTGCCAAAACAATTGGTGCTACTGCCTCCGGTCAATACGCTGCAGGCTTCAACACTGCTTATGCAGAAAATGATATGACTGTCAGCGTTGATGTGGGCAAAGAGCAGTATAGTGTTAACGCTTTGAAGCTTAAGGCTGATAATGCTTCGGTTATTTCGGCAGATACCCTGGGCGTAACGGTGGGCGGTTATATTGCCAGCGGCAGCAACTGGTCCGATACCAAGACGAACCTGACGACCAGCGTGAAGGCTGCAGGCGTTAAAGAGAATGTATACAACAGGCTGGGCGCTGTAAACATCAGCAGCTCCGGCTACAGTGCAGTAAATAATGATGCCAATGGCTATGGCGGCGGTATCGTAGGCTTCAACCCTGTTGCCGCAAGGTCGCAGAATGAGATTACCACCAATACTACTGCTGATGTGAGCGGCAAATGGCAGAATGTAGGCTCCCTGAGCGTTGCAGCCAACAATGCGGATAAGCTGGATATTCTGGCGGACTCCCTGACGGCGGCCGTTGTCGGTGCCAGCGGCACAGAAATTAAAAACAATGTTGAGCATAACGCTAATATCAACGTAACAGGCGATATCACAACCAGCGGCAAGCAGTCCTACATTGCCAACAACACGCTGAACCATGACGTTGACCTGAAGGGCAGCGGTTATGGCGGCGGCAGTGTTAATGTTAATGATATGGACAACGTGCTGAAATATACTGCAGGCGTGAATATCGACAATGCAAACTTGAGCGGTACCGGCAGCGCAGGCTCGATTGAAGCGCTGGCTTATACCGACGGCAAGATGAATTACAGTAATACGCTTAAATCTGCCGGCGTTGTTCCTGTTACTATCGCAGCAAGCAAGAATGTTATCACCTATGACAACAGCATCAAGGTTAATGGCAGTAATCTGTCGACGGCGAAGGCTGATCAGGATATCACCCTCGCAGCAACCGATGAAACCACCGCAACCTTTGATACTACTGCTGATACCCAGGGCGGTGCTGTGGGTGCAGCTTCTGCCAAAACAGATAACACCCTGAAGCGCAGCAACAAGATTACCGTTACTAATGGTAAGATACTCAGCACCAATGACGTAAATATTTACGCAGGCGCAAACTTGGACGGCATCACCTCCTCGCTGACCTACAACGTGCTGGCGGATGCATATAACAAGACGGCAGTTCCTCTGGCTACTGCTCCGAAAGCCAAGAACACGATGACGCAGGAAAATCAGGTAAGCATCAACGGAGATATCGACAGTGTACGCCATGTCAACTTCAAGGCTGGCAAGGGCATGACTACCGTATCGACCTCCGCCCGCGAATACAACATCTATAAGGGTACCAGCGGCAGCGGTTCCGTTACCTCCACCGCCTTGGGCGAGGTAACTCCGGGCGAAACGGTTGCCAACTATGTGGATATTGCCAGCGGTAAAAATGTACGCGCAGGCATCCATAATAATCTGGAGCTTACCATCAGCGGCAGCACTAAGGTTACTAATCCTAAGGTTGAAAACGGCAAGGTTGTTAAAGAAGGCAGCATAGACTTCAGCGGCATCAAGGTTACCACCGGTGCAGGTCAGGATTGGTTCGATACCAAGCAGAATATTGTTGCAGATGTGGTTGATCTGGAAAATGGTCTTTACGCCCGTCTGCAGGAAATTAATGAGCTTCTGGGCCAATATGCTTCTGGTTCTGACGAATACAGCATTTTGAACAGTGAAAGAAACCGCATCATCACCCAGATGGAGGAGAATGGCTTTGTCAAGACCAGCGTAGAGAATGGCAAAACCTACAAGAGCATTTTCGATAAAATTTCTTTGCCGGCAGTTGATGTCAAGGATATCGTTGTTTCCGGCGGCAACATCAATATCGAGGCTGACAAGCTGCAGGGCAGCGGCAACCTGACGGCGCAGGGTGCCAAGAACCTGACGATTAATAACAGCAGTGACCTGTACCTGAAGATTAACGACCTGGCTATCAAGGATAAGGGCGGCGTAATCCGCTACAACGATGCTGAGGTGAGCAAGGTTGATGGCTTCAATGGTACAATGAATACTGCTGCAGGTACTAACGCAGATCCGAAGATTACTGTCAAGAGCACTGGCATATCTAACAACGGTTTGACTAAGGCTGATATCGGTATCTTTGGTACTGTGCAGAACAGCACCGGTGACGTTTTAATCCAAAACAGCAATTACAATATCAACGTAGACGGCAATGCCAATATCAGCGCCCGCAACATCGAGCTGAAGGCTGATAAGGGTTCGGTAACGCAGAACAGCAAGGGGCTGCTGCTTGTTGGTGGTGACCCGGTAACCAAGTACCAGTTCAGCGATGCTATTGCTAAAAAGATTCAAAGCTATGTTTCCAATCAGGGTGTTAATGGCAAGACTACTATTGACTGGCTGAGCAATATCGGCAGCTATCAGGCGTATAAGGACGCTCTGATTGCGCATAAGGACGCTCTTGGCCTTACTGATGCAGAGGTTAATGAGATCAGGAATTACAGCGTCAATAAATCCAGCGGTATTGTTGCAGGCAATAACGTTTATATCAGCGGCCTGAATGTTAACCTGGACGGCCTGGTACAGAGTGGCTACAAGAATTTCAAGGTTACACTTGATAATGCAGCCAACAACAAAATCGGCAATCTGGATAGGGACTATGCGCGTAACCAGACTGCACTTACCGATCAATATGTTATGTCCAACGATAAGTATTGCGTAAGCACAAAGGCCGGCGCAGTTTATAACTCAACAACCGGCGCTTATGACTATACTGTTAAGGTTTACTACAACCCCGCTACTAAGGAGCTGCTGACGGAAGCAATTGAGCCTAACGGCGGTAAGATTTATATTACCGGCGCACTGTCGAGCACTGGCAGTGGCAAGCTGCTGGCAATGGACGGTACTGCCAACATTGCGATTAATACTACGAACGCAGACCGCAATTTGCGGGTGAACAAAATCACTAATAAGGATATCACCGGCCTCATCAGCATTAAGGATACGCAGAAGAATACCTTGACTGAGTACACCACTGATGGCCAGAAGATGTCCGTTAAGACAACGACGCTTAACAGTAAGGGTAATGCAATCTCTACCAGCAAAACGCAGGTTAATGGTTCTGCTACCACTTATAAACCGGCTAACGGCATGACGATTAACTGGACAGGTGGCACCTCCGGTGATAAGAAGATTATCAAGTGGCAGTATGAGAAGGACTTCATTGCCTGGGGCCTGATCAAATACGGCACTACTAAAGACTTTATCGAGAACGAGGAAGTTAAGAAGGGTATGACAGAGGTTTCTTCCTCCAGTATCACTGGCGCCGATCCGTTGGGACAGGGTACTGTTATCAAGGTGAACACTAACGCCAAGGAATATGGTGTAACGACTAAGGACTATAATAATCCTAATGAATCGACTTACACTCCTGTTGTCCAGAATAAAAAATATTCCGGCACATGGGGCAAAATCTTCGGCTATGGCCATTGCACCTACACCTGGACTGAAACCCAGATGCATTCCACCAGCAGTACTTATACGATTAAGGGTGATAAGCCGATTAACATTGGCTTCATGACCGGCGGCAGCGGTGACATCAGCGTTACCAGTGCCAAGGATATGTATCTTGCAGGCAACATCAGCAATGCGACTAAGGCTGACGGCAGCGCAATCGGCAAGGTTACCTTAAACAGCATCGGCGGTGCTATCAGCTCTGTTGGCAGTGCACGCGTTGACGCAGACGACCTGACTGCTAAAGCAGCCAAAGGCATCAGCATTAATCACAGCGCATTGGGCAACATGGCGAAGCTGAATATTGAAGCAACAACTGGTGACGTAAGCATCAATTCCGACCGTGGCAAGCTGCAATTTGTCGGCGGCAATAAGGGCGCGTTGAGCGGTAACCTGGTAATCAACGCAGCAGGTGACATTACTACAGCAGATGGCACTGTTTTGAACGGCAACCGCATTGATTTCACCAGCCTTGGTGCAATCAACGCAGCAATTGCTCCCGGTCAGGCGCTGACCAGCAGTGATACCATGTCTGCAAGCGTGAATGCCAACGCGTATGGCGATATTACGCTGACCAACAACAACGGCGATATGCGTATCGGTCATATTGCCAGCCAGACTGGTAATGTGAACCTCACAACCAGCGGCAGCTTTATCGACGCAGTAGGCGACAGCACCTTGTCCGACAGCGAAAGCAAGCTGCAAAAGTGGCAGGAGCTGGGACTGATTAACAGCAATGACAGCGCAGAAGAAAGCACGGCATCTGCAGCGGCAGCCAAGAGCGAGCGTGTGCAGGCACTGGAAAAACAGGCACAACGTTTGAATGCAGCTAAGGTTGACAATTATAAAGCAGCAGCTAAAGAGTATAATGATAAGCTTGCCGGCAGCGAAACTCTCAACCAAGCGAAGGATGCTTACATTAAAGCTAGTGCGGAAGCAGCGAAGCTTACAGATGAAAAGGCACAGAAACAAGCACTTACTAATGCTCGCGATGCTTATATGCAGGCTTTGCAAAATGACAGTGTATTTGCTGGCAAAGGCTATAGCGATGCTGAGCTGCAGTGGATTATCAACTACGCAGAGGTTGATAACAGCACTGCCTACGGCTGGAGCAAAAATGAGCTGCTGTATGCTATTCAGGACAGCGTGCTGAATGCAGCCCCCGGCCAGGTACTTACAGTAGATAAGGCCAACGTTCAGGGCAAGAACATCAGCCTGAGCGCAGGCAAGAACATCGGTATCGACGGCGAAGCAACCAACATTGCCTACAGCGAGATGGGCAAGCTGGATAACCTTAAGCTTTTGGCACAGGCTAAAGCCGGTGACCTTACCTGGAATGATACTGACAACAGAATTGAAGTTCGTCAGCAGCGTCAGATTACGGTACAGCTGGCAGATGGCGGCAAGCTGAATCTGCAGGCTAACACCAGTAATACTGCCAATACCGGTAATGTTTATCTGGCAGGCGTTAAGGATACTATGCTGGATATTTCCGGTACGATTAATACGACGCAGGATGTTAAGCTGCTCAGTGATAAGGGCATTCGCATGAGCGATGGCAGCATTGTTGCCGATAACCTTATTATCCAGGGTGGCAAGGGCGATGTAGGCAGCGAGAATGCCTTCATCACGACTAATATCAGCGGCAATCTGGAAGCAAATACCGACACTGGCCACGGCGTATATCTGCATCAGACGGCTGTAGGCAACAAGCCGGCGCAGGTGCTGACAATTCAGGATGCGGCAACAGGTACGCTGGTGCTCAAGGCAGATAACGGTATGCAGATGACTACGGAAGCAGGCAAGAATACCGGTTATCTGAACGCCAACAGCATTAACCTGCAGGCAGCCAACGGCGATATCGGCAAAGCTGATGATGGTATCCGTATTCTGGAAAATGGCGCTGTAATTAACGCTAAGGCAGACAATGGTTCTATTTACCTGCAGGGCGCAGGCGAGAGAGATACGGGCCTGGTAGTTGACAGCATTACTGCTAAAGGAAATGCTAAGCTCAACCTGGACGGCGACGTAAACTTCGGTAACGATACAGGTAACGGCAGCATTAGCGCAGGCGGAGATGTAACTGTTAACGGTAACAATGTTAACCTGAACGCAGGTACTGTTACTGCAGGCGGCGCAAGCAATATCACTGCAGGCGGAGACGTAAATGTAACAACCGGTAGCATTACTTCTGGCGGCGCAGGCAACATTACTGCAGGCAACGACGTTAACCTGAACGCAGGTACTGTTACTGCAGGTGGTGTAAGCGATATTAACGCAGGTAATGATGTGAAAGTAACAACCGGCAGCATTACCTCTATTGGCGCAGGCAACATCACTGCAGGCAATGACGTTAACCTGAACAGCAGCACGTTGGTAGCTGGCGCTGATAGCGTAATTACCGCTACTAATGGTAATATCGCACTTGGCAACGGCAGCATTACAGTGAACGGTGCTAACAACGGCCTGACGCTGGATGCTAACGGCAGCGTAATGCAGGATGCAGCGGCTAAGGGAATCACTGCAGACAATCTGACAGTTGAATCCGGCAAGACGCAGCAGCTGCTCAGCAAGGGCAATAAGGTGAAGAGCCTGACGATTAAGGGTAAGAACGCAGGCAGCAGCCTGATGGTTGATGGCGTAACCAGGTTTAATGGTACGACGGATAATCTGCTGGTTACTGTTGCTGATTCTCATATCAAGGGCGATGTCCTGATTGAAAACTACCAGGCAGATACCGGCAAAATTACCATTAATTCCACTATTGATACCTCTAAGTATAATGATGAGCATACCGGTAATATTACGGTTACGACCGATGGCGATATTACTACGGCAGAAGGAGTTGCTTTGAATGCAGCTGATAAGGTAAGCATCAATTCTAAGAAGGGATCTGTTGCAACTGGCGGTAACGTAACTGCCAATAATGATGTAGATATCGACGCAGCGAATAGTATCACTGCAGGCGGAAATCTCATCTCTAACAATGGTGAAATTACTCTGGATGCAGGCGGTAGCATTACAACTCAAGGTACAGTAAATGCGCTTAACAACGTAATTGCCAACGCTAACGGTAATATCAACACTAACGGCGATGTTACCGCAGATAATGGTAAAGCAGTTCTCAACTCTATCGCAGGCAACGTAAATACTCAGAACGTAACTGCCAAAACCGAAGTAGATATCGATGCAGCGAATAGTATCACTGCTAGCGGCAATCTCACCTCTACCAACGCTAACGTAGATTTGAAGGCTAAAGGTGGCAGCATTACGACTAATGGCACAGTAAATGCTCATAACAACGTAATTGCGAATGCTAACGGCAATATCAACACCAATGGCGACGTTACTGCAACAAACGGTAATGCAGTTCTCAACTCTAGCGCAGGTAGCGTAACTACGAAGAAAGTAACTGCTGGTCAGGCAGTAGATATCGACGCACAGCAAGATATTACTGCTAACGGCAATCTCACTTCTAACAATGGTGAAATTACTCTGGATGCACGCAGTGGCAGCATTACAACCCAAGGCACAGTAAATGCGCTTAACAACGTAATTGCCAATGCTAATGGCGATATCAACACCATCGGCGATGTTACTGCAGCAAACGGTAAAGCAAAGCTCAACTCCAGCACTGGCAATGTAAATACCGGTAACGTAACTGCTAACAATGATGTAGATATCGATGCAGCGAATAATATCACTGCTAGCGGCAATCTCACTTCTACCAATGCTAACGTAGATTTGAAGGCGAACGGCGGTAGCATTACGACTAATGGCACAGTAACTGCTCATGATGACGTAATTGCCAATGCTAACGGCGATATCAACACCAACGATGATGTTACTTCTACTAATGCTAACGTAGATTTGAACGCAGGTGGCAGCGTAACGACGCAGAACGTAACTGCTGATCAGGCAGTAGATATTGACGCAGCGCAGGATATTACTGCTAACGGCAATCTCACTTCTACCAACGCTAACGTAGATTTGGATGCAGGCGGCAGCATTACAACCAGCGGAGAAGTTAAGGCTCAGCAGAATGTTGAATACAATGCCAAAGGCAGCATTACTACCAAAGGTATTATCAACAGCACGGCTGGCAACATCCACCTGCAGACAGACGCAGCTCAAGGCGACATCACTTTTGGCGGCGATGTAACTGCCGAGCATGGCAACATTAACATCGACGTACTGCAGAACGGTAATGTAACTGACAACGACAACAAATTCACCGCTCTTGGCGACAAGGGTGCTATCAACAGCGGCAACTTCAAACTGCAGATCAAGGGTGCCGGAGATGTTGACCTGCATGAGATTTATGCTACCAACAACGCGCTTATCGACGTTGCCAACGGCAATCTTACCTTGGCAAAAATCGACGGCAATCTGGTAGCTCTGCAGCTGAAGACCGAAGGTATGCAGCTTAAGGTTGGCGAGCTTATCGCAGGCACCAAGATTATTGCCCAGGGCAGCGATATTGACCTGAACAAGATTCAGCAGCGTCTGGATGCTGATGGCCTTCTGACCATCGTTCCGGACGGCGCACAACCTGATAAGCCTATTGACAATCTGAAGATTGGTGAGATAATTACCAATAAGGGCGTCCGCTTCGAGCATCTGTGGCTCAACAACGGCTCTATCAAAGTAAGCGAGGGCATGTTCCATATTGATAAGCTGGTAGTCAACAATGTTGCGCATTTCAGCAATAAGCATATGAAGACTGCTGTATGGGGCGCACCGCCGCAGCGTGACGGCAGCGACAGCGCTTACTGGAACAACATTGCAGTGAACAACCCGGCGCAAAATCTGGATGAATGGCAGCAGGAGGGTACTAACCCGAATAAATGGATGTACCTGCACTTCACTGCTCAGCCGAACATTCAGCACAGCAACGGCGCACTGCTTGATCTGCGTAATTACGATTATGTTTATGACCAACGCTTTACCGCTGTAGACCATATGCTGCAGCAGCTCAACGAGAACAAAGCAGAGGAATATGACATCAATCACGCACCGGATGTAGTACAATACTTCCGCTACGACCTGTATGACCTGGATGAAGAAGATAGCAAGAGCGAACCCGCAAAAATCACTGTAGAAGCATAGGAGGAAACGCTGATGAACAAAAAGGCAGAAGCTTTTATCAAATATCTGGATGATAAGAAGATTACCTGCTTTGCCATTGAACAGATTAGCGAGGATAAGCTGAACACAGTGGTCTTCCGTTCTCACATTGTTGTTGAAGGCCAGCGTCTGCCGACGCTGGTCATCCTGGACAGCAGTATTTATGGTATGCTTCGCGTGCAGCTGGCAGCAAATGCTGTCAACGAGACGAACGAAGTGGCCATTCTGAGGGAAATCAACAAGGTGAACCGTCAATATAAGGTGTTCAAATATTATCTTACAGATGACGGTTCACTCTACCTGGACAGCTGCTTGCTCTGCCAAAATGGCAGGCTGGAGGGCGACATGATTTATACCGTGCTGGATGTAATCATCAAGCATCTGGAAAAAGAATATAAAAAAATAATGCAGCTCATCTGGCAGGCAAATTAGCCTGCCGGATGCAGCAAAGTTATGTATATCAAAGGGGTGTTGACGATGATTACTAATAAAACAAGCTTGCTGCTGGTTACGCTTTTGCTGGGATGCAGTGCCGTTGCTTTTGCAGGGCCTACAGATCAGCAGGCAGCGGAATTCCATAAAAGCGGTTTGAATAACGCCGGTGTGGCAGCCAACAGAGCTATGGAGTATATGGAGCGCCAGCGTGTTGCTAAGCAGATTGCCGAGGACAAGGCTAAGACAAGCAGCAAGATAGAGCAGGGGAGCCAAAAGCCTGATGCGGAGCAGCAGGCGGCAGTAACCTTTAAGCTGGAAAAGCTGGAGCTGGATGAATCCACCGTACTGGAGCAGGCAGAGCTGCAGAAGCTGACGGACGAATATATCGGTAAAGAGGTTGGCGTCAAGGATTTGTACGAGCTGGTGAATAAAATTAACAAGCTGTATCTTGATAATGGTTACTTTACCTGTCGTGCAATTTTGCCGGCACAGACAATTAAAAACGGTACGGTAAAAATTGAGCTTATCGAAGGCAAAACGAATGCTGTTGAGGTGCAGGGCAACAAGTATACCAAAAGCAAATACATCAGCAAGCGTATGAGCCTGAAGCAGGGAGAGGTTGCCAACATCAACAAGCTGAATGACGATTTACTGCGCTTTAACGCTGCTAATGACGTGCAGCTGCGCATTTCTCTGCAGGCCGGCAGTGAGCCGGGAACTACGGATTACGTCATCAGCGCTTATGAACCGCAAAATATTACCTGGACTGTTTACAGTGATAACGCAGGCAGTGATACGAGCGGCGAATACCGCGGCGGCCTGTTCTTTACGGACAGAAGCCTGACAGGTGTGCGTGACGCGCTGACGCTGAACACGATGCTGAGCGATGGCACCAAATCCTTCGGCCTTGGCTACAGCAGGCCATTAGGCCATAGCGGTACCAAGCTGAACCTGCAGTACAGCGCCAACAGCGTTCACATTACGGACGGACAGCTGGAGCCGTTGAATGTACGCGGTCATGCTTATGCCATGAACGTTGGCCTGAGTCAGCCGTTGGTAGTGACGGAAAAGATTCGTACTGAGGCAACACTTGATTACGGCCAGCAAAATTCCAAGACTGATTTCAGCGGCCAGCATTGGCTCGATGATACCATTAAAGGCGTTACGGCAGGCTATTCCGTAACTAATTACGGCGCAAGCTCTGTTATTTACCAAAAGCACAGCTTTAACGCCGGTACGCATACCAATATTGCCGATAAGGACAAGGATTTTTCCCTGTACCAGCTTAATGGCCTGTACCAGAAAATGTATCAGCATGGGCAGCTTTTGAGCCTGCGCCTGGACGCACAGCGTGGCTTCAACAATTATCTGCCTTCCGCCCGTCAGTTCTACATTGGCGGTATGTACAGCGTACGCGGCTACAAAGAAAGCCTGCTTGGCGGCGACAGTGGCTACAGTGTGGGCCTGGAATATTCCGTGCCTGTGACTAAAGACAAAAAGACTAATGCTTTCGTCTTTATGGATCATGGTCAGGTCTTTGGCGACAGTGCCTTTGACAGCCATGTGCTGACAAGCTGTGGTTTGGGCGTGCGCAGCAACATCACCAAGCACATCGGTGCTGTGGTAACATTGGGCGTGCCTTTGATTAAGGAAATCAATAATACTGATGTAGATTCAACTCGCATCCATTTCATGGTAAGCGGTCAATTCTAAAAAAATCTTGTGTAATAATAGGACTGGGGAAGCCTGGTCCTATTTTTTTCTGTAAATATGTAGGAAAAAGAAGCTTTGCCTGTAGCTGATATCCTATTATATGAAAAAAATTTCGATAACTAATGACAATTACCACAATTCAAGCTATAATAAGTATATAAACAAAAAATTATTTTATGAGGTGACATACAATGCAATTTCCGATAGTTTTAGGTGTTTCTGCACGTCACGCACATCTGTGCCGTGAGCATATGGATATTTTATTTGGTGAAGGCAGTGAGCTGCACGTTAAAAAGCCGATTGGCCAGCCTGGTCAGTTTGCTTCTGAAGAACAGATTACCATGGTAACTCCCAAGGATTCCATGAAGCTGCGCATCATCGGTCCTCTGCGTCCGGAAACTCAGATTGAGCTTTCTCTGACTGACGCACGCAAGGTTGGCCTTGATGCTCCTATCCGCAACAGCGGCGACATCGCAGGCAGCGCTGGCGCTAAGCTCATCGGTCCGAAGGGCGAGCTGGAGCTGAAGGAGGGTATCATCATCGCTGCGCGCCACGTGCATCTGTACCCCGAAACCGCTGAAAAATACGGTCTGAAGGATGGCGATATCGTTGATATTACTACAGAGGGCGAGCGTTCCGTAACACTGCATAATGTTCTGGTACGTGCGGGCGTAAAGCATGCTGACGAGGTTCATATCGACACTGACGAAGCTAATGCCTGCAACCTGGGCAGCGGCGTGATGGTTAACATCGTTTATAATAAATAATTCCACCGTTTTTCCAATAAAAGGATGGTGAGTATATGAAAAAAATCACAGCCTTGGCAGCAGCGCTTGTTTTGTGCGCTACGCATGCTTCTGCCTACGAAAACAGCTACGCAGGCTACAGCGTTAAGGACGGACAGCCTTACTATAAGCTGGAAGCGAAGAAGGTTTATGCGTATACCAATATCAGCAGCAAAAAGGCCTATCAAGACGAAGAGGATTTAAAAAATACCGCAGTTAACATTGTTAACTATTACACAGCAGAGGATATGGAGCAGATTTTAGGCGAAAAATTCTCTACCGCATATTTTGATGCCGTGTATGAGAAGCTGGCGCTTTTGGAGCGCTCTCAGCTCAATCCGAAAACTGTGCCTGCGCCGCTGCTGGAGCTTGAAAAATATGCAGAGCACGACAGCAATGGTAATGTAACTATCCAAAGCAAGGTGCTCAAGGAGAAGCTGGACCAGCTTACGCCTGTAATCAAGGTAGGCAAGATTGCCGGCAAAAAGGCAATTACCATTTCTTATATCTATAAGCAATCTGATGTACTGTTTAAAATTGATACCAGTATGGTTTCTGCCAATGACAGACTTTATCTGCTGTCGACAGTGAACAGTGACCAGGATGTATACGCTCCGAAGAAGGACGAAAAAGCTGCTGACGCTGATACAGATGTTGATATCGATGATATTGAAGATATCGATACTGACGAAGCAGGCAGTGAGGATAAAGCAGCAAAAACCAAGTCTCAGGACGCAGCTTCTATAAAGGAAGCAGTAGAAAAGGCTCTGCAGGTAGAAAATGTTACTTTGCGCGACATTCCTGCAGAAACAATGCAGCGCTTTGATAAAGCACACACTGATCTGCTGAAGGGCTTTAAGGCTTTTGCTCCGACAAGCACGCCGAAGGCCATCAGCTTTACTGATGCTGCAGTCGGCAAAAGTGTGCAGCTGCCGGATGACTGGTTCTACGGCCAGCTGAACCTGCGATATAAGGATAAAGGCACCTTTTATCTGACTACGGCTTCTTCTATGAAGCAAATGCAGGAGGTTGCCGCAAATACGGATTATGACAATATTTATTCTGTATTTGCTATTCCGGCGTCTGATCCTGAATACCAGCAAAAGTTCATGGATCTTTACACCAGCGGCATGCGCAATGTTCTGGAGCATTGGAATCATCTGCTTGTTACCGTCAGCGTAGATAATATTAATGACGCTGATGCTAAAGAGCTTTTAGCAACGCCTGTTGCCAACAAGCTTGCTGTGGAAAGGATTATTAATGATGGTCTGCAGCGACTGAAGGGCTTTGGCAACGAATACTTTGCTTTGAAGGATTATAAGACAAATTTTGACTTCACCCAGGAAAAAGCTCTTATCGGCATCAATGCTGATACCCAATTGCTGAAGGATTTTGCTTATAACAACAAAATTTTGCTGAGCTGTAACCAAAAAGCTGCTACAGCGATGCTTTTTATCAAAAAAACCGACGTTGAAACGGAAAAAAGCCTTGAACAGCAAGTAAACGAATGGCACTTTTAATTACACAGGTGCAATGAGTTGCAGTGCATGAAAATCTCACGTCTGAGAAAAGGAAAATTTAACATAATATACATTATCGGACGTAAAATATTATTTTGCGCTCAAAACACCAAAAAAGGCAACTCTACAGACAAGCTTATTTCCCAAGCTGGAAAAATGCCTGAAATACCACTCAAAATATGCTAAATCTACATTTTTGAGCCGCTCAGCTCTCCCCCTGTAGTGTTTTACCATTAATTAGTCACCATGCGCACTGCTGTTTGACGAAATTACTTTTATCTGCTATAATTTGTATAAGGTAATCTATAAACAAATGATTGGAGGGTCTAAAATGGGAAGAAGAAAAGCGCTCCCGCCAGACTTTGATGGCAACTATACTGAAGAAATGTTGTCTGAACGCCAACGTAATATTTTAAAATTCGTTCGTACCTTTATTAATCATAAGGGTTATCCGCCTGCTGTACGTGAAATTGGTGCAGCTGTAGGCTTATCTTCCAGTGCCAGCGTGCATAACCATCTGAAGAAGCTGCAGGAATACGGCTTCATTCAGCGTGATGCAGCCAAACCGCGTGCATTGGAGCTGATGAGCGAAAGTGATGCCTGGAGAAACAAGCTCCTTGTTCCGGTACCGCTGGTTGGCAAGGTTACTGCAGGTGTTCCTATTCTCGCTGTAGAGAATATTGAAGAGACCTATCCTATTCCTCGTGACCTGATCGGCTGCGACGATGATGTCTTCATGCTTTCCGTATGCGGTGACAGCATGATCAACGCAGGTATCCTGGATCACGACTACATTATTGCTCGTAAGCAGAACTTTGCTAATAACGGTGATATTGTTGTTGCCTTGATTGATGGCGAGGAAACTACCGTTAAGCGTTACTTCCGCGAGCTGCGCAGTGTGCGCCTGCAACCGGAAAACGATAAGTATCAGCCGATTGTCGGTTCTGACAACATTAAGGTGCTTGGTAAGGTTATTTCTGTATTCCGCATGCTGTAATAACCTGACTGTAAAATGCATGTAAAATGATGTCACTTTAGCGTCATATACGAAAAACAGCTCTTTACAGAGCTGTTTTTTTGTTATATATTATAGTTATGAATGTGTGTAAACGATTTTTATAAGGAGATGACGCTTATGTTACATCCATCTACTGATATTATCATGAATGCCCAGCAATTTTTTTGCTGCTGACCAAAGCGAAGCCAACCTGGTGAAGCTGCTGCATGCAGTCAGCATTGTGCTACAGGAAGGTGCTGAGGTGCTTATCCCTACTGCTGCTGATGCGCCAGAGGGCCAGCTGCTGCTGCAGACGCAGACTACGGAAAGCGGCCTGGAATATATGACTGCCTTCAGCAGTAAGGAAGCCTATGAGCAGGGCGCGCCTTGCAACGTTATCAGCCGCCCTTTGGTCAACTACTTTGAAGCAATCCTGCAAATGGACGGCATTGCCGGGATTATCTTTAACCCTGCTTCCCCCGCTCCCTTCAATATCCAAAACCAAATGCTGAAGGAGCTGCTGGCCGATGCCAAGAAGAACAAGCAGCAGAACGCTATTTCTGTTTGGCGTGGTGATATAACTACGCTGGACTGCGACGCTATTGTCAATGCTGCCAACAGTACGCTTTTAGGCGGTGGTGGCGTTGATGGTGCTATTCACCGCGCTGCAGGACCGCAGCTTCTGGAGGAATGCAAAGCCTTAGGCGGCTGCCCGACTGGTGCTGCCAGGATCACCTATGGCTATAACCTGCCTGCAAGCTACATTATCCATACCGTAGGCCCGATTTATAATGGTAAGGTTGAACAAAGACTGGAGCTGGCCGACTGCTACAAGAATTGCCTGGACCTGGCACGCAAGCATCATTTGCATAGCATTGCTTTCCCGGCGATTTCTACCGGTGTTTATGCTTATCCTGTGGACGAGGCTGCCCGTATCGCTCTTTTGACCTGCACCGAATGGATTAATGCCAACGCCGACTATGGCATGAGCGTTGTGCTCACCTGCTTCAACAGCGGCGTTTATAACGCTTATCAGGAGCTTGTTAAAAAAGCGCAAAGCGGCGAGCTGGACTAAGTAAATATCGTTTTTCCGTATAACAAAACCCGTGACTCCCTTCGGATGTCACGGGTTTTTATTAGCCTTAGCGTAAATTTAATAGCGTACAGATTTACGCATTGAGGATATTGTTGAACAAAGATTTATTAGCTTCAATAGGCTGCTTGCCGCCGACTACGCAAATCAGGCCGTCGCTGAGCATGTCCTCTACTACCTTAGCCAGTGCTTGCAGGTCGGCGCTAGTTACCTGCAGAACCTCGTTGCGCACGCGCTGGCGCAGTTCAACAGAAACGTGCTTCAGGTATTGCGCTGTGGCCTTGTCCAGACGCATGCTGTTGGTCAAAGGCTTATCCATAGTGCTGATGGTACCGATAACATACTTGTTCAGCTCGCGTTCGGGGAACTCTTCGTTGCTCAGCCATTCTGCCAGACCTTTATAGGCCTCCAGTGTTTTTGGCAGCTGCGGGTCGCGGTAGGAGGCAAATACGCCTACACCGTTCAGCTCAAAGCGTGCGGTAACGCCATAAGCGCCGCCCTGGATACGGATCTTGGTCCAAAGGTATTCGTAGCTCAGAATAGTTTCCAGCACAGCCATAGCGCCCACATATTTGTGACCATGCTTAGCAAAGTTGCCGCCTGCAGCGACGTATTGCACCTTACCGGCAGTTGCAATAGCCTCGTTGGTGGTGCCTACAGGCAGAAGCTCAGCCTTCTCCCCTGCTTCTACCTCAGACAGCTTGCTGATGAACTCCAGGCATTGCGCTTTTACTGTTGCCTGCTCCTTCACATCACAGCTGTAGCTGAGCAGGAAGCGGCTCTTCTGGAAGAAGCGTTTGATTAACAGGCTCAGTTGCTCCAGCACCTGTGGTGCCAGCTCGTCGAAGTTGTCCGTCAGCTTTTTGAGGAACTGGTAATAGCTGAACTCATCCTGCTCGTTGACGCGTGCGCCGGCAGAGCAATAGGAGTACAGTCTGGAGATAGCAACCGTTTGACCGCGGTTGAAGAAGTTGTCGTCCCAATCGGTTTTCAGCTCGGATACCAGCTCGCGGAAGCGGTCCAGGTCGTCCAGCTTGCTTTCCAAAGCAATAGCCTGTAGGATATCCAGCATTTTCGGCAGGTTTTCTGTGAGGCATTTGCCTTTGGTGGAGAAGTAAATCTTGTAATCGTCCGTGGCTTCAGCCTCGGTAAAGGCGCGTACAGCGAACGCAATGCCACCGGTATACATGATAGCGTTGGTTGCCAGCTCCTGATAGCTGTAGCGCTCAGTGTTGAACTTGCCCATGATATCAGTAAGCAGATAGCACAGAGGCAGTTTTTCTGCCTCCATATCAGTGATATCAAAATAGAAGCCGGTATAAGCGATTTTATTGGTGTTGCGCGGCAGATACAGTAGACGGCTTGCGCCCAGCTTCTCTTCCTGCGTTTCAATCTGCTCTACCTCCTGCCTGATGTCGCTGCGCTTCAGTACAGGGATGGTTGCGCGTGCTTCCTCGCTGTCGGGAGTAGCCTGCAGGCGGTGCAGCTCGGCACATTCGTCGATATGCTGCTGCAGCTCCTCCTGGCTCATCTGTGCCTTGATAGCGCTCATCTTGGCAGCAGCGGCCTCCTGGTCTGCCTCCTCCTTGCCGGGCTGCGGCAGCAGGGTTACCAGCACCTTATGAGTGTTGTCCAGCAGATAGTTTTCGATAATGCTTTCATAATAATTGGTCTTCAGGCCCTCGCGCAGTGCTGCGATATATTTGTTATAGCACAGGCCTTCAATCGGATTGCCGTCATACAGCCAGTTGTCCATAACGCCGATGCCCAGAATCAGTCCTTTGGGATAGCCGCCGAAATCTGCTTCACGCAGCTTGAATTCCATGGAGTTGATGTTGGCCTCTAACAGCTTTTTGTCAACGCCGTTTATGGTAATATCCTGCAGTGTTTTATAGATAACGCTGATAAATTTATCGCGCAGCTCCTTCTCACTGCCGCTGGCACGAATAGAAAATACCGGCTGATACATGCTGGAGGTATAGCTGCCGTTGATAATCTGGCCTATACCTGCGTCCATCAGCGCACGGCGCAGTGCTGAGGATTCGCTGTCCAGCAGGGTGCTTTTCAGCAGGCTCAGCGCCATGCTGGTCTGCAGGTCGGTTGCCTTGCCTGTTACGATAGAAAGCTCGTGATATGTTTTGGCGGTGCAGTCCTCCTCTGCCCCAACCGGATAATATGCTTCGATATCCGCAGTACGCAGCAAGGGCTGCTGCTCTGCGATGGCGGAATCAACAGTGCCGGTCTTTTCGAAGCTGCTCAGATATTCGCTGTCGAGATATTCCAAAGTAGCGTCGATATCCATATCGCCGTATAAATAGATATAGCTGTTTTCCGGGCTGTAATAGGTTTTGTGGAACTGCTCGAATTTTTCCTGAGTCAGCTGCGGAATAGCGTCCGGATAGCCGCCGGATTCAAAGCGGTAGCAGTTATCGGGGAACAGAGCCTTCATGGCTTCGTTCTCCAGATATGCGTCCGGCGAAGAATATACGCCCTTCATTTCGTTATAAACAACGCCGTTGTAGCTCAGCTCGCCGTCGAGACTGTCCAGATTATAGTGCCAGCCCTCCTGACGCAGGGTGTATTTGTTTTGGTAGAAGGAAGGATAGAACACAGCGTCCAGATAGACGTCCATCAGGTTATGGAAGTCCTTATCGTTGCGGCTGGCAACAGGATACATGGTCTTATCCGGGAAGGTCATAGCGTTCAAAAAGGTGTTCAGAGAACCCTTGACGAGGTCTACGAAGGGCTCCTTTAAGGGATATTTGCGGGAGCCGCAGAGAGAGGAATGCTCCAGAATATGTGCCACACCTGTATCATCTGCAGGCGGAGTTCTGAAGGAAATAGAAAAAACCTTGTTATCGTCATCGTTAGCAAGGTACAAAAGGCGTGCGCCGCTCTTGATATGCTCCATGATATATGCCTGGGAGCTGATTTCATCTACAAATTGTGCTTGTAAAACCTTAAAGCCGTGGTATACGGCATTTATTGCTAAAGTCATTGTTGCCTCCTAAAATTTACACTATAGTATTCATTATAGCATATTTGCCAAGCTATTGTCTGAAAATCTTGTAAAAAGAGTTAGCTGTTGCTAAAAAAGATTATCTCCTTGCCAAATATGCATTTCTTGCCTATAATAATTAGTAGAATTATCAGTATACGGAGGGAGTATTCATGGAAGAGGCACGCTTTACATTGCGCATTCATCCTATTATTATGAATAAGATGAAGCATTTGGCAAAGATAAATGGTCGTTCAGTAAATAAGGAAATCGAACAGATTTTGAAATGGGTTATTGATGATTATGAGCGCCAATACGGCAAAATTGAGCTGACCAAGGCAGAAATGCCGGGCTTCAGCACAGGCGCGCCTGTTAAGGAAGCGCCGGAGCAGCCTATGGCAATGCTCTTCGGTTTAGATGAGAAGAATAAAAAATAAGGAGCAGGCTTTCTCCCCTGCTCTACGGCAAAAATTAAGAGGCACTACTGCGCTGCAGTAGTGCCTTTAGTGTTTATGCTTATTTTGCTATTGCATGTTCCTTAATGTCCAGCTTTTGCTTCTCCTCTACTTCTTTGATGCGGCAGCTGGCGAAAATAGAACCGGAAACGTTATGCCATACGCTGAAAATTGCTCCCGGAAGCGTAGCCAGCGGGTTAGCGGCGAAGTTTGCAGTTGCCAGTGCAAGCGCCAGACCACTGTTCTGCATTGCAACTTCAATAGCGATAGATGTTTCCTTAGCGTAGGATACCTTCATCAGACGCGCCATGCCCAGGCCCAGAGCCATACCGATGCCATTGTGCAGGACAACAGCCAGCATAACGATCAGACCGCAGCTCATCAGCTTAGCAGCGTTGACAGCAACGATACCGTCGATAATAGTTACAATCGCTACAACGGAAACCAGCGGTAGAATACCGCCCAGCTTGACAATGGTATCGTGGAAAAGGCTGTTTAAGATGATACCTGCAAGCACAGGCAGCAGCACAATCTTTACTACGGAAAGCACCATAGCCATAAAGCTTACCTCTACCCAGGAGCCAGCCAGCAGGTACACCAGCACAGGTGTTACCAGCGGTGCAATCAAGGTCGAAGTAATGGTCATGCCCACGGATAAGGGAACGTCGCCCTTAGCGATGTAGGCAATAACGTTGCTGGCAGTACCGCCGGGGCAGCAGCCTACGAGGATAACGCCCAGAGCGATATCAGTATCAAGATTCATCACTACAGCCAACAGATAGGCTGCCAGGGGCATAATAGTGTATTGCAGGATACAGCCGGAAATAACCTCCTTAGGTCGGGAAAAGACGATTTGAAAGTCCTCACGCTTGATGGTCAGGCCCATGCCAAACATTGCCGTACCCAGGAAGAGGGCCGTGTACTGCGGAATCCACATGAATTCCTGCGGATGTGTGAAGGCTATCGCTGAGGTAATCAAGATCACGACTGCGATATACTTGGACAGTAATCCGCTCACCTTGCCAATGATGTTTAAAACGGTGTTTTGCTCATTCATATTAAGTTTTCCTCCTTACATGTATGCTGCCTTTTGGCAGTCACGCTGTTAACTGCTTCGAGCAGAAGCAATTACATGGGTATTGTACCACAAAAAGGAAGAAAAATCCATGCCCTGATTAAGTTATCAGCAAGCTTCCAGCAGGTGCGACACCTTTACCTGCAGCTTGTCGGCAATGCGGAATACCAGGTCCATACTCGGGCGCGCGCTGCCGTGCTCGATTTTGCTCAAATACTGCGGAGTAATGCCTATCTGCTCTGCGAGCATCCCCTGCCCCAGCTCCTGCATGATTCTGTAATAACGTATTTTTCTGCCCATTTCTACATACTTTTCGCAATACATATATCATCCACTCCTCTTCATCTTACTGATTATAGCTTACATTATTCAAGGCGGTTCTTCATGGAAAAAAAGGTGCGGGTTCTGCTTCTTGCACCTTCTTTCGCCGGCATTACCATCGCAAGGGGTTGGTAACGCCTGGATTGCTGCTGCAACCGTTGCCTGAAAACGTGTTGCTGCCTCAGTGTTTATTTTTTATCTTGCTTACCATAAGCTAATTATAAAAAATAGGATAGCCAAAGATTGACTATCCTGAAAAGTTTTCTAGATGAAATAAGAAATTTTTTGGTGCTTTATGGGATTTTTTTCAGCTCAATTTACTGCCAGCTCCTGTCGGGACACAACCTCAATCAGCTCGCCCTGACTTTTGAGCCAGATATCAATGCCCTTGCCGAAAACCTCTGCTTCAATCAGCGTACCCTTTTCATCCTCCTGCACAACCTTAGCGGTTGGCAGTCGGTCTAAAATGTATTCGTAGCAGCTGCCTTTGAAGTAAAAGCGCAGTCGCTGCAGATGACCACCATACATAAACTGGATGCGCTTACGGAACTCGCCCTCTTCAAAGCGTTGGGCATACGGTACAGCAAAATGCTTGTCCGTAATCGTAAAGCCTTTGATTCTGTCGATGCGGTAAATTGTCGGGAAGGGATCGTTTTCAATCTCAAACTTCACCTTTTTCTTGTCCTTGGGGGCAATGAAGGCGATCAGATAGAAATAGAATTCGGAGAACATGATGCCTACAGGCTGCACAGTGCGTTGCACCTGCACGCCATCAGTACGGCGGTAGGCAATCGTTACCTCCTGCTGCTCGCGTACAGCGCCGCTCAGCTCCCACATCTTCTTGAGGAACTTGTCCTGATGCTGTGGCTCTACGTATAGCAGCTTTTCGTTGCCTATCAGCTCGCTCACACGCTGCTGCTCCGTTTTGGGGATACAGCAGTCAATCAGCTTATCGATAATCGGGTAAAGCTCCTTTTTGGTGAATGCCCTGCTTTCCAGCAGTATTTTGAGCGTGGCGAAAACCTCCTCGTTAGACAGCAGATTGCGTGAAGGCGGTACCAATTGGTAAGCGCCCAGCTTTTGGTTATATACCAGGTCCTGCACCAGGCCTGTAGCTTCATTCTGCTCATGCAAAAAGGACCGCAGGTCTTCTATGTCGCGCTGAATTGAGCGTAAGGAGCAGCCGAAGCGTTGGGCCTCTTCCTTCTTGTAGAGCATTTTGCCGTCTACAAGGCGCGAATACATATAGAGCAAACGATCCTTAGCGATACGTAAATCTGTCATGATTAGTTCCTCCCTGCCATGAACTTTGCAAAGCGGTTGCTGTAAGAAAATCTCTTTAAGCTTATTATAGCACGTTTATTCTCTTAAGCAAACGTTTTGCCACCGGCTATAAGCAGATTTTATCATAGCAGGAGGACACATATTGTCTTTGTTGAAAAATATTTTTGGCTTTTGCTGATTTTTTGCAAGAAACAACAGACGAATTGTTATACCTGTTTAGTCCTTAAGCGTCGTCAGAAAGCCATCCAGTGCTTCCAAAGCACGTGCTGCAATCTGTGCGTTCTTTTCTCTCTTCTTGCGGATGCGTACAGTGAGCGGCGGAATGAGGCCGAAGTTGATGTTCATCGGCTGGAAGTTTTCAATCGTCGGATTGCTGATGTAGTTGGCCAGCGCTCCGTGCGCAGTTACCTCGGGGAATTCTACCTCAGGCAGGCCCAGTACTGCTCTCGCAGCAGCTAAACCGGCCATCAGGCCGGAGGCTGCTGACTCGACGTAGCCTTCTACGCCTGTCATCTGTCCGGCAAAATAGAAACGCTTATTGCTGCGCAGGTTGAAGTGCTTATCCAAAAGCTGCGGCGAATTCAGATAGGTGTTTTTGTGCATTACGCCGAAACGCACGAACTCTGCGTTCTCCAGACCGGGAATCATGCCGAAAACACGTCTTTGCTCCGGCCATTTGAGATGCGTCTGGAAGCCTACCAGGTTGTAGAGAGACGCTGCAGCGTTATCCTGGCGCAGCTGCACTACTGCATACGCCTCCTTGCCGTTGCGCGGGTCAATGAGGCCTACAGGCTTCAGCGGGCCGAAGCGCATGGTGTCCTCGCCTCTTGCAGCCATTTCCTCGATAGGCATGCAGGCTTCAAATACATCATGCTCAAAATCTTTTACGGGAGCGCTTTCCGCATTGCAGAGAGCTTCCCAGAAGGCAACGTATTCCTCCTTCGTGTAAAAGGGGCAGTTGAGGTAGTCGGCGCCGCCCTTGTCGTAGCGGGACGCACGGTAAACCTTGTCATAGTCCAGGGAATCAGCGGTAACAATCGGTGCTGCCGCGTCAAAGAAGTGCAGGTATTCAGCCTGCAGCAGCTTTTTGATATCGTCAAAAAGCGCAGCGCTGGTCAGCGGACCGCTGGCTACGATAACAGTACCTTCCAGGCTTTCCAGGTCGGTCACCTCTTCGTGGATGACGGTAACGAGCGGATTAGCCTTAACTGCCTCGGTTACGGCAGCGGCAAAGCCGTCGCGGTCAACAGCCAGAGCACCACCGGCAGGCACCTGATGCTCGTCAGCCTTTTGCATGATGAGGGATCCTAAACGGCGCATTTCCTCCTTGAGCAGGCCGACAGCGTTTTCAATGTTGCCTGCGCGCAGGGAGTTGCTGCAGACAAGCTCGGCAAAATATGCGGTTTTATGTGCTTCGTCACTTTTTACAGGACGCATTTCGTGCAGGATTACATGGATACCGTGGCGCGTCAGCTGGGTAACGGCTTCGCAGCCTGCCAGGCCCGCACCGATTACGTGTACAGGAGAGATAGTCATTTATTCCTTGCTGCCTTTCTTAGTTGTAGTAGTTTTCTTTGCAGTAGTAGCTTTTTTAGCGGTAGCTTTCTTTGCGGTAGTGGTTTTCTTCGCAGCAGTTTTGGTAGTTGCAGTTTTCTTAGCGGTAGTCTTTTTAGCCGCCGTAGTTTTCTTGGCTGCGGCGGTTTTGGTTGCGGTTGTTTTAGCTTCCGAAGTCTTTGCTGCTGCGTTTTTAGAGGCATATACCGGCCTTGCCTTGGAGCATTCCGGGTTGCTGCAGAACTTGCGCTTGCTGCCGTTGCGTTCCACGTGCTCTACCATCATAGCACCGCAGTCCGGGCAGGTTTCGTTAAGCGGCTTGTCCCAGGTGGTGTAATCGCACTCAGGATACTTTTCACAGCCATAGAATAACTTGCCGGTTTTGCTCTTGCGTTCGAGGATATCGGCACCGCACTTGGGACATTTTACACCAATCGGGTGCAGGATAGGCTTGGTATTGCGGCATTTGGGGAAGTTAGGGCAAGCCAGGAACTTGCCGAAGCGTCCCTCACGGATAACCATCATCGTACCGTCGTTGCATTTGTCGCAGGGTACGTCGGATACCTCGAGCGGGATTTCGACGATAGGAATTGCCACGCCTGCGTGGTCCAGATCCTTTTTGAAGGGACCGTAGAATTCGCTGAGGACCTCGTCCTTGGTGTGCTTCTTTTCGGCAACCTCATCCAGCTTTTCCTCCATCTGGGCGGTGAAGCCGATGTTGATGAGTCCCTTGAAGTATTCGGTGAGCATATCCACGGTCATAATGCCAAGCTCGGTAACGAGCAGCTTTTTGGCCTCTTTTACCACGTAACCGCGGGTAAGCAGGGTAACGATGGTCGGGGCAAAAGTGCTGGGGCGGCCGATGCCCTTCTCCTCCAGCTCCTTGATGAGCGTTGCTTCCGTAAAGTGCGCAGGAGGCTCAGTGAAGTGCTGCTCTGCGGGCAGAAGCTTGTAAAGGACGATCTTTGTGCCAGGCTCAATATAAGGAACCTTAGCGTCCTTTTCTTTATCATCATATTTGCTGTGCAGCTGCAAGAAGCCCGGGAATTTCAGTACGGAGCCTGTTGCGCGCAGCTGGTAGTCAGCAGCATCAATCGTCAATGTGGTAACGTCATAAACAGCGTCCGTCATCTGGCTGGCAACAACGCGGTTCCAGATGAGGGTATACAGCTTCAGCTGGTCGCTGGTAAGGTACTCCTGCATCTCGGCCGGGGTACGCATGACGCTGGTCGGACGAATTGCCTCATGCGCGTCCTGTGCGTTCTTTTTGGTGCTGTAATGGTTTTCCTTCGCCGGACAGAATTCGCTGCCGAAGTTTTGCTTGATATAGTCGCGGATTTCGGCAACAGCAACCTCTGCCAGACGCACGGAGTCGGTTCTCATATAGGTAATCAGACCGACGGAGGTTTTGCCTAAGGATACGCCTTCATAAAGCTGCTGTGCCAGCATCATGGTCTTTTTGGCGCTGAAGTTGAGCTTTTTGTTGGCCTCCTGCTGCATGCTTGAGGTGGTAAACGGCGGTACGGGGTGACGCTTGCGTTCCTTCTTCACTGCGTCGCTCACGATGTAATCGGCCTTGGACAGTGCTTCCTCCGCTGCTCTTGCTTCCTGCTCATTGTGCAGCTCCAGCTTTTTGCCCTTATATTTTACTGCTTCCACTTCAAACAGCGGTGCTTTGCTGTTTTCACGCAGCTTGGCGCGCAATGTCCAGTATTCTACCGGCACAAAGTCTTCAATTTCACGATCGCGGTCAGCAACAATTTTGGTTGCAACGGACTGTACGCGGCCGGCGCTGAGGCCCTTGCGGATTTTACGCCAGAGCAGCGGGCTCAGCTGATAGCCTACGATGCGGTCCAGAATGCGGCGTGCCTGCTGTGCATCAACCATATCCATGTCAATGCAGCGCGGATGCTTGATAGCGTCTTTGACAGCGGCAGCGGTAATCTCATGAAATTCAATGCGACAGGCAGATGTCGGGTCTATGCCCAGAATAAATGCCAGATGCCAGCTGATTGCTTCACCCTCGCGGTCAGGGTCAGTTGCCAGTAAGACTTTATCGGCTTTTTTGGCTTCAGCCTTCAAGGATTTGATTAAATCGCCCTTGCCGCGGATATTGATATATTTCGGCTCAAATTCGTTTGCATGCTCCTCGTCCGGCAGAAAGGTTACACCCAGGGTGCTCTTCGGCAGGTCGCGCAGATGTCCCATTGAAGCCTTTACGGTATAGTTTTTACCTAAAAATTTTTCGATAGTCTTGGATTTCGTAGGTGATTCCACGATAACCAGAGTCTTTGCCATTTATGTTCCTCCTACTTTCGGTAGTAACGCTGTGCCTGGTCCGTAGCCACCAGTCCGGCGGCCTGCAGGTCAAGTAGCTCCATGCTTACGGCAGCAAAAGCAGCTCCGCTCTGCTCCGTCAGCTTTTCTAAAGAAAGCGCTCCTGCCTGCAAAAGTGCCAGCAGCTTCGCTCCTAATTCGGTTGTGACCGGTGCGGGTGCAGGCTTTGGCTCCTGCGGTGCACAGTCAAAAATATTTGGCTGGGTTATGCGGCGGTTCATAGCCTGCTGCCAGCTCTTTTTATCGTCTAAAATATCCTGTGGCATATCAACCAGCTTGGCACCGGTGCGGATAAGCTCGTGACAGCCAATGCTGCTGCCATCGAAAATATTCCCCGGCACGCAATATACCTCACGTCCCTCATCGGCAGCAATGTTCGCCGTAATTACAGCGCCGCTGCGCTTGCCTGCCTCTGCTACCAGTACAGCCTGCGACAGACCGACGATGATGCGGTTGCGCGCAGGAAAGTTGGCCGCTATGGGCGGAACTCCCGGCGGATATTCCGACACAAGCGCACCGCGTTCGGCAATGCGGGCGAACAGTCTGGCGTTTTCCGGCGGATAGGCAATATCCAGCCCACAGCCAAGCACTGCTACCGTCGTCCCTCCGGCCTGCAGGCAGGCCTCGTGCGCCGCCGTATCAATGCCCTTGGCACCGCCGCTGATGATTGGTATGCCCTCGCGCGTCATCGCCTGCGCAAAGTAGGCGGCAGCACGCACACCGTATTCCGTGCAGCGACGTGAACCGACTATCGCCAAGGCGTAGGGCGCCTCGGGCAGCCTTCCTTTGACGTAGAGCACCAAGGGCTTGTCACTCAGGTTCTGCAGGCTCTGCGGATAGCTGGCGTCCGTATACGCAAGTAACTCCACGCCACGATGACGGCAGAAGTAATCAATCTTCTGCGGCATGCGTGCATCACGGTTGCCAAGAAAATTGTGAATCGCCTTCGGCGTGCAAAGTCCTGTCGCTGTAAGCGTGGCAGCATCAGCCTCAAAAACAGCGCGGGCACTGCCCAAAGCTTTGATTAATTCAGGGATTCTGCTGCGTCCCAGCCCGGGGACAGTAGCGCAGATTGCAGCAAGATATAAGGTATCCATAAGGTCACACTCCTCCTGTTTTCCATACATGATTATGCAGTCAGAGCGGAACTTCATGCCACAGCCTTCATAATATGCGATTTTCTTACATTATAATGATGAAATTCGTATTGGTCAAGTAAATTAATTATACAATAGAAGAAATTATCAAGCAAAACTATTGGAACGATGTTGCCCAAAGTGCGCAAAACCGCGCCACACAGCAAAAAGGACTCCCTCGGGTGAAGGAGTCCGCTGTTGATTAATTTTTATTTTGCAGTCTTTGCATTACGTAGTCTACAATCTGCTGTGCCGCCAAAGGATGTGCATGCTCGCTGCACGCTGCAGCCTCGCGCGTGTTGGCCGTGCTGCTTTTGATATGCTGCACCAGCTCGTCGGTAGAACGTGCCACCAGAGCGCCGCAATACTGCTGCAGGAAGGTGGCGTTGCCCTCCTCCTGCCCCGGCAGCGGCTTGTAGATTAAAAGGTCCAACCCGCTCGCCAGCACCTCGGAAGAGGTTAAGCCGCCGGCCTTGGTGATAATCATATCAGCGCCTGCCATAAGCTGCGGCACGTCCTCGCGGAAGCCGTAGATTTCGGCAGTAGCACCGTATTTGGCCTGCAGCTGTGCTGCCAGCGCCTCATTGTGGCCGGTGACGGCAACAACGCGCAGGTTTTTCAGAGCGGCGCGCTGTAGTGCCGTGATTATCTCGGCCATCGGCAGCAGGCCCTCACCCCCGCCCATCAGCAGGCAAACGCGTTCGTTTTCGTCCCAGCCGAAGAACTCGCGGCATTTCTGCTTATCGTGCTTAATCATAAACTGCTGGCGCACAGGAATGCCGGTAGCCTGGATATCAGCAGTAGTAGTGAGCTTGTCGCGCAGCAGCTCGTCGGCGATAAAATAGGTATCCACGCCGTCGCAAACCCACCAGCGGTGAATTGTAAAGTCGGTCACTACGGCGCCAAGCCAAAGCTTGGGATGCTGCTTTTTGTAATAGCCGATGATGCCTGCGGGTGTAGCGTGCGTAGCGATTACCGCATCGGGCTGTACGCTGCGCAGGTAGCTGCCGCCTAAGCGTGCCAGGAGGCGGTTTAAAAGCTCACGCAGCCACAGGGAGCCACCCTGCTTGTTGCCCCAGCTGTAGGCCAGCTTATAAAGCCAGGGGCAGCATTTTAAAATCCACAGGTAGGTGCCGAGAAAGGCCTTGCCCAGAAACTGTGGGAAGAAGTTGAAGATATTGCCGTGGATGACCTCAACCTCCGGACGGTCGGCGAAGGCCTGCTCCAGCGCTTCGGCTGCCAGCCTGTGTCCCGAGCCTATGGGTGCTGAAAGCAGGAGCACGGTATATTTTTTTCGTGTTTCATGCATATGTATCACCATCTATATTGTGTCTGAAATATAGCTCAACGGAATTTTTTTTGCGAAAAGACTTGCTATCATAGCCTTTATATTGTATCATATTTTTAACTACAATCAATAGTTAATGTTCTCGCAAAGCGTAAAATTCGTGAGAAATTTTTGGGAGGCTCATCAAATGACTACAAGAAGACCTGTTGAAAGCTTTAGCTTTCCTGTAGAAAAAATTAAACAAGGTTATTATACTGACGCATATTTTATGCGTTCCGAAGAGATTTTGAATGGTGATAATTACCATCCGCGTGTGCTGATGCAGGTGTTCGCCCGTGACCATGTTGTTGTTTGCGGTACCGACGAGGTCATTGCTCTGATCCGTCAATGCGCTTTCCATCCGGAAACTATCGAGATTCGTTCCCTGCGTGACGGTGAAGAGGTTGACGAGTGGGAAACCGTTATGACTATCGAAGGCGATTATGCTGACTTTGCGCATCTGGAAACACTGTATCTGGGTATTCTGGCACGCCAGAGCCGCATTGCTACCAATGTTCGCCGCGTAGTGAAGGCTGCCAACGGCAAGCCAGTGCTTTTCTTCCCTGCACGTTATGATATTTACCAGACTCAGGAATCCGATGGCTATGCAGCTTTGGTGGGCGGCATCCACGGCTTCTCTACCGACGCTAACGCGCTGGCAGCAGGCGGCAAGGGTCTGGGTACTATCCCCCACGCACTCATTGCTTCCTATAAGGGTGACACTGTTGCTGCTACTGAAGCATTCGATAAATATGTTGACCCGTCTATCGCACGTATCGCTTTGGTTGACTTTGACAACGACTGCGTAAATACTTCTCTGGCTGTTGCCCGCAAGCTGGGCAAAAAGCTTGCAGGTGTGCGTCTGGATACCTCCGGCAGCATGGTTGACAAGAGCCTGTGGACTCAGATCGGTACCTTTAAGCCGACCGGTGTTTGCAAGGAGCTGGTTTGCAACGTTCGCCGTGCGCTGGATGCCGAAGGCTTCAACCACGTTAAGATTATCGTTTCCGGCGGCTTTGACGCTGAACGCGTAGCAGCCTTTGAGGAAATGGGCGTGCCTGTTGATACCTATGCAGTAGGCTCTTCCTTCTTCGACGGCAATATCAACTACACTGCGGATATCGTTAAGGTTGACGGTAAGGATTGCGCTAAGGCTGGCCGTAAATACAATCCTAATCCCAAAATGGAGCTTGTGAAATAATTTGCAACAATGAGGTTGCAGTGCGAAAGTACTGCAGCCTTTTTTGCTATCCGAAGCCAAGCTTACACCATGTTGAACCAAAAGTTATTTAAAAATCTAGCTAGAACTACAACGTAAAAATAGGAGAATATAGTGTCGTGAAAGGAATAAAAATTACAGCGAGTGAGTGTCTGGAACCACAGAAGGGGCGCAATGTCTGAGCGCTACGCCTAATTTTTATAGTAGCATTTGTCAGCATAGCGCGAGTTTTGCGCCGCTTCGTCTTGGTTCCACACGAAATGAGTGACCGTAATTTTTACTGACCGTAAGGACACTGTGTTCTCCGAAATATAGTGCTTATTGTGGTATTTAAAACAATTTCGTATAATTAAAAGAGAATATAGTGTCGTGAAGGGAATAAAAATTACAGCGAGTGAGTGTCTGGAATCACAGAAGGGGCGCAATGTCTGAGCGCTACGCCTGATTTGTATAGTAGTATTTGTCAGCATAGCGCGAGTTTTGCGCCGCTTCGTCTTGGTTCCACACGAAATGAGTGGCCGTAATTTTTACTGACCGTAAGGACACTGTATTCTCCGAAATATAGTCCTCATTATGGTATATTTTTTCTTATATATGTAAAGGAGAACCCACCATGTCATTAAATACAACTCCCGCTGCCGAACGTATCCACATCGGCATCTTCGGTAAGCGTAACGCCGGCAAATCCAGCCTGATCAACGCCATCACCAGTCAGGAGCTTGCCATTGTCAGCGAACAAAAGGGCACCACTACCGACCCTGTATATAAGGCTATGGAGCTTTTGCCCCTCGGCCCCGTAATGATTATCGACACCCCCGGCCTCGACGATGAAGGCGAACTGGGTGCACAGCGCATCGCCAAGGCACAGCAGGTGCTCGGTAAGTGCGACATCGCTCTGCTCGTAGTAGATGCCAGCGTAGGACTCAGCGAGGCGGATAAAGCGCTGTGGCAGCAGCTGCAGGCGAAAAAACTCCCCTCTATCCTTGTATTGAACAAAGTGGAGCTGCTGGACGAAATGCGCCAGGCACTGCTCACTATGGAGGCCATGAAGCTCACCAAGCAATGCTTCCTCGTCAGCGCCCTTGCCAACCGTAACATCAACGAGCTGAAGGAGGCCATCGCCGCCCTGCGCCCACGTGAGGTAGAACGCCAGCTGCTTGGCGATCTGATCAAGCCCTGCGACATCGTAGTGCTCGTAACGCCGATTGACAGCGCCGCCCCCAAGGGCAGGCTCATCCTGCCGCAGCAGCAGGTACTGCGCAATGTGCTCGACAACAAGGGCATTGCTGTAACCGTACAGGAAAGCGAGCTGGCGGAAGCACTGGCACGCCTCGCCTTCCCGCCTAAGCTCGTCGTAACCGACAGTCAGGCCTTCGGCGCAGTCAGCAAAATTGTGCCGCCCACCGTTCCGCTCACCTCCTTCTCCATCCTCATGGCGCGTTACAAGGGCACGCTCAGCACAGCTGTCGAGGCTGTGCGCGTGCTCGATACAGTGCAGGATGGCGATAAGATACTCATCAGCGAGGGCTGCACCCACCACCGCCAATGTCAGGACATCGGCACAGTAAAGCTTCCTGGCTGGATTCGCAGCTTCACCAAAGCGGAGCCTGAATTCTGCTTCAGCAGCGGCACGGAGTTCCCCGCTGACCTGTCACAGTATAAGCTCGTAGTGCATTGCGGTGGCTGCATGCTCAACGAGCGCGAAATGCAAAACCGCAGCGAACGCGCGGCGGCGCAGAGCGTGCCCATGACCAACTACGGCATCGCCATTGCCTATATGCACGGCATTTTAAAGCGCAGCGTCGCTCCCCTGCCGGATATCGCCAAGCTGCTGGAGTAAAGCGTCAGCAGCTAACCTGGAGAAAGTGAGGGTATGAACCATGCACAGCTTTTTATATTATTACCTGATTTTCATCAACTGCGTTGCATTTGCCGCCTATGGCGCGGATAAGGCCTTCGCCAGGCTGCATAGCTGGCGTGTGCCGGAGATCTGGCTGCTGCTTTTGGCAGCGCTCGGTGGCAGCGCGGGTGCATTTATCGCCATGCAGCTTTTCCGCCACAAAACGCTGCACTTCAAGTTCATCTTCGGCGTACCGCTCATCTTTTTCCTGCAGGTAGCAGTCATCAGCTATTTTTTCTATAAGGGCTAGGCGCTCACAAAAAACCGTACAAAAGCGTACAAACCGTACAACCCCTTGCTGCATAAGGCTTTGGGGCTGTACGGTTTTTTTGCAGGTGTACGGTATTAAGCTATTTTAATCTATGTATACAACTATAATTGAAACTTTCTGCTTGCATTGTTCAACCAAAGTAGTATAATGCTAAATAGGAAGGCTTGCTATACTTCTTGAATTTTATCGAAAGGATGATTTTATTTTATGAAAAAACTTATCACGCTCATGCTCTCATGCGTAATTGCTGCCTGCTTCAGCGTCGCTGCCTTTGCTGCTGAAGTGCTTGATATGGGTTATTACGCTATCCTCAAAGACAAATTCTCCCCTACCGATTCGCTCATTATGAATCATCTGGTAAAATATGCCAACCAAAATCCCAATTATTATCGCTTCTATCACGTATACGCAACACATACGCACGAACTTGATGAATATACGCCAAATCGCGACTATATCAGCCTTAGCATCAACGCTACCGCAATGGCCCACCCGGTTGAAAAATCCGGTTATGGCTGGAAGGAAATCGCCACTCATGATTTAGATACCGGCATCATCTGCACAGGCGTCAAGGTAAAGCTTTCCGGCAGCTTCGGTGCTAAACCCCTCTCCATCATCGTTGTCGACAGTGCTACTGGCGATGAAAAGCTTTATGAAAAATATGATTTATTCGACTTTGAGGTGTTAAATCAAAATACCGCTCTGGTTGATATCCTCAACGTCACCGGTCCGCATCCAGGCTGGAGCCGCCCCATCTCCGGTAGCAAGGGCTTGCCGTACTAAGCTGATTAATATAATATTATAAAGAAAACCGTACATGCGCAAAGTGTAAAACCCTGCGTGTGTACGGTTTTTGTATTAAGCTCTTTAGACCTTCTCCAACAAATCCTCGATATTACAATAAAGCTGTTTAGCTATTCTGGCAAGCGTTTCTGCCTGCGCGCGGTTAATATTCTTCTGTCGCTGCTCATACTGCTGAACAGTGCGCAGCGGAACCTCTGCCAGCTCCGCCAGCTCCCTTTGCGTCAGCTCTGCCTTTACACGCAACAGCTTCAGGTTCGTATCCTTCTTCGCCTCTTTATAAAGCTCCGTCATCTTCTCCGTAAACTGGCGGATATCCATCTCGTGATAAGGATTGTAGAGGCTCTGCACAGTTTTAATAGGTACATAACGGTTAATCTCCGCAAAGCTCAGCGCCGTCTGCCACTGGTAATAAGCCAGCGCCCAGCCTGTCCAGTATTCCTCACTGCGGTTGACCGGATAATCAGGCTTAATGCGCTCCTGCGCCAGTCCCACGTTCTCCAAAACTGTATAGGCAAGCTCCACACCCGACATGCCGGCAAGGATAGTGAAATCACCCTGCTCGAAGCGTCTGGCGATACCGGAAGCGAGAAAAAGCTCAAAGAATTCGCTGATGTCATAATGCAAATCGTAGACAGCGAAATCCAGCATACGGGCAAGAACTGTGCGCGCTTTATCAAGATATAGCTTATCGTAGGCGTGCATCATCGCTTTTCATCTCCTCGTCCATAATCTGCGTAATATAAATATCACCACGTTGGCGCCTGTTGCGTTCCGTGCTGAAATACTCACGACGGGCGCTCTTGTCACGCTTATTCTTCTTATCGAACCATTCTGTGTGCTCTGCCAACTCGTAGCCTGTAAACTTGATCAGAGAGAAGGCTTTACGGCTCTTCAGCACGAATTGCTGCCCCAGCTTGCCCAGATGCATGGCATTGTTCAGTTGGCGATAAGATATCGTACCGTTGATGAAATCCTGTGCAAAGGAAAAATAGCTGTCATCCGCACGATAACCGATTATAGCGTCATAGGCAGAGTAATCGACCTTAAAGTTTTCCAGAAGATAAGCCTTCGCTTCATACGCAAGACCTGAGGGCGTGTCGAATTCCCTGTTCTGTAGCAAAATCGTCAGCCAATGCAGGATGCAGAACTGCTCTGCGTTCAGATCCAGAATCTTCAAATCGCTGCAGTCCAACTCATAGCAGTTGGCGTAGCCGTTCTGGTTGGCCGTTGCTGCCCATTCCTTCGCCATATTGATATCCTCGGTGCAGTAAAAGCCGAGGCCGTAATCGTTATATTTTTTACCGTAGCCATAGACAGGCTTTTGGATAATATCTTTGGAACCATGATATAGCTTGCGCAGCATAAGGCTCACCTCTTTCGTCTTTTAAGTATATTATACTCCTGTGGGAGTGGTTTTGGCAAATTCTCCTAGCATATGATAACGCTCTTGTGTATTCTAAAACCGCCTCTCATTTTAGCGTTTTAAAGGCGTTTTTGACTATTCGTGTAGTTTAGTGTAAAAAAAGCTCTTTTTTTCACGTATTTTTACACGAATATTTTGGGGAAATTAACACTTTTCGACACATAACAAAAACCGTACACGCGCAAAGCCTTGCCCTGCCTGCGTTTGTACGGTTTTATTTTGCATCAGAGTTGATGTTCTGACTAATTATCTTTACTTTTATCAGAAAATACTCATTCTGCCAGAAGCTTATAGGATTCCTTGTTTTTGAAAATCAGTCGCTTGGAAACCTCCATAATATATTAATCATCAGCATGTTCTTACAGTTCCGCAACCTTCGGCGTATACTTTTCTTCAAAAGCGCGCAATACACCAAGCAGTCTTTCGTCCAGATAGCTCATGCCCTGCTCCCGTAGTTTTTGCGGTATGCCGTAGTAGCATTCTGCTACCGCACCGGTGATTGCTGCCAGCGTGTCGCTGTCGCCGCCGATAGAAATAGCATTACGGATTGCATCCTCATAGCTTGTTGACTCGAAAAAGGCCATCAATGCCTGCGGTACGGTATTCTGGCAGGTTTCGTTGAACATATAGGAATCGCGGATGCCATCGAGCGTGAAGTCCATAGGATAATAGTTAGCATCAATATAATCCCTGATGGCTTGCATATCTGCACCCTGCTTGGCCATAAAGGCTGCCACAGCAGTTGCCTCCGCTCCCTTAATGCCCTCTGGATGGTTGTGCGTTACATCCGTCACCATCAGCGAAAGCTGTTTGACCTGTTCCATGGTATTCGCAGCATAGACAACACCGCTAACGCGCATTGCCGAACCATTGCCATAGCTGTTATAAGGCTGTGGGTCGCCAAAATAAAGCCAGCAGGAAAAAGTTCTGCCATAACCGGCATCAGGATATGCGTCACCAAAGTCACGCATTTTTGCTACAGCCTGCTCGCGCAAATCACTGAAATCAGGCTTGCTCTCCAAAAGCGCCTCACATAACGCCAAAGACATTACGCTGTCATCTGTGAAAAAGCAGTCATTAGTAAAAAACTCAAAATCCTTCGCTTTATAATTATCCCATTCAAAACGTGAACCGACAATATCGCCGATAATTGCACCCAGCATTGTATACGCCTCCACTCATTTATTATATGTATATTATAGCATAATTGCTGCGATATTACTTGTTATATACGTATATACGTGTTAAAATGAGTTTGTAAACAGATAAATTTGATAGTTTTTTAAACTTTTCTTTTATATTTTTATAAGGAGTTGGTCGTATTGGAATACTTGGTTATCAAAAGCAATATTACTGAGATAAAATGCGATGCTGTTGTCAATTCAGCTAATCAACATTTAATTAAAGGCTCTGGCATTTGTAAATCAATATATGAAAGTGCCGGGGAAGCAGAATTGGATAAGTATTTAGAATGCGCTGATGGTCTTGTTGATGGTGAATGTATTGCAACACCAGGATTTAATTTGCCGGCAAAATATATTTTTCATGTTCTCACTCCCAAGTATTATATAAAGAATGATAGAAACATAGAAAAATTTAGTCAGTGCTATGCCTCTATTCTACAAGCAGCAGAATACTATCGTTGTGAAACAATAGCCATTCCATGTATTGGCACGGGACATCATGGCTGGCCGTTGGATTTGTCTTCTAACATTGCTGTAGATACTTTATATTGGATTATAAATGCAGACGAATCGCGTTTTTCTTTCTTAAAGCAAGTTATTTTTAGTTGTCCTGATTGGCAGCGCTACTTAACCTATAAGGGATTAATAAATTCAAAAAGACTATAATAAGACGCTGACTATCCCTTCATAGCTTAATATTGAAACGCTCTGCCAACTTTGCGGTCAGCAGAGCGTTTTATTGTGTCGTTATTAAGTGTTATATATTTTATTCTTCCCTCGCCTGCTTTGAAGATGTCCATAAAGTATATTGCACTAAGATAAGTATACCAACTAATACCATAGCTAAAGCTAAATACGGACAATCAAGCAAAAATAAAAGAAGAATTAATCCTGCAGGCACCAGATAATTTTCATAATCTGGATGGTTTCTGTAATAATCTATGTTGCTTCTCTGCTTATCAGTTCTATTGTTTATAGTGTTTGCCCGATAACGGACTGCCCACAGATCATGTAAATCGCAGATATCAACAATCAAGAACCCGAAAAAGAACGGAAAAGCAATTGCGAAAGCATAAAAAGCAAAAGTATAATCAGGTTGCCACCAAAGCTTATTTGTTACTAGTATAGATGCAATCAAAAGCATCATGCTGTAAAACCAGATTCTGAATATCAGCAGTATATTGTAATAAAATGTCTTTACAAGATGGAGACTTTGGGGCCATAATATCCTTTTATCCATAAAGTAATTTCTGCGTTTAAAAATCAACAGAAAGTATGCTACGCAAATGGCGTACAACCTTACATCTTGCAGGACAAGCAGAAAAAACATAACTATACAGATTATTATTTTCTTGCCAGCTTCCGCTTCATCGTCTGTTTTTTCCTCTGGCTCGCATTGTTTATATGTATTTGCAACCTGTTGGCCATTATCATCCAGGTAATTGACCATGCTTTCCGGATTAACGCTTTCCTGTGCAGTATTCTGGAAATCTTCATCCGCTGAAGCAAGAGGGACAGGTGGAGCATCCTCAGTCTTATCATCACTTTCATCTAATACTTTCTTTAGTACCCCGGATTTTTGCATAGATGCACCAACAGCAGCAGGAGCAAGCAGCAAAACAAAAGCTAGTAATCCTGAATATAAACCATATGTTGCATATTTAATTGCACCTACAACAATAGCGAAGAAGACACATGCCCCTACTGCCAGTTTGGTACGTTTATCGTAAAATGCGTGCAATATTGCGACTACAAAGAAAAGATATAAATATATCTGCCATTTTTCCATGTGCATGTCCTTTTAAAATACCATACTTCACAAAGTATTAAGGATGTGTGGCATTTTTTTTCATATTTTTATGAAGTTGCTTAGAATTGGTACTTTACAGGCTCATTACGGCTTGTTAAGGGATCAAGGATATCAATGATTAAAGAAAATATCCGTATCACCCTTTTGTGCAACATCTGAAGCATTAGCAGTGCCTAGGGACATAATTAAAGAAAGTCCTAATCCTAAAGCTAAAATCTTTTTCATCTTATACTTTCCTCTCTATATTTCTTTTTTTCATTTACAATTATTGTATAAGCTTTACATTTTAATTATTCGCTATGAATATAAATTTCCCTGCATATACCGCATCATTATTTCATCTTCTTTATCACTTGACTTATTTTCTTTACCATGCTAAACTGTATCCGAATTAAATATTGTTGTCGCCTAAGGTAAGACCTTTCGTTGTAGTACGAGAGGTCTCTTTTGTTTATAGACAACTTGTTGAGTACGTGTATACGTGCTATAATTAAAGTACAGGGAGGTTCTCTATGGTTACAATGAAAGACAAAGCCCTGCTCAACCTCTTATTGAAAAATGGTTGGGAACTGACTAACGTAAAAGGAAGTCACCATCGTTTAAAGAAAGGCAATCAGGTTGAGGTTATTCCTGTTCATGGTAAGGATATGAAAATAGGCTTGCTTATGGCTATCCTAAAAAGAACAGGCATTAAATTATAAAAGGAGGCCCTACATCATGCTCGTTATATATCCCGCAATAATTCATGTAGATGACGACGGCCTGTGGGCGGAATTCCCCGACCTTCCGGGCTGCTTTACGCAAGGCGATACGCAGGAGGAGCTGCTGGCCAATGCGGCGGAAGCTATGGAATGCTTTTTGCTGGGACTGCTGGAGGACGGCGACAAGCTTCCTCAGGCTTCTGCTCCCCAAAACATCAAATTGACCGAACCTAATACCTATACTTCCTTGATTCAGTCAAAAATTGACTTAGCCAAAAACACAAAATCCGTTAAAAAAACGCTGACCATTCCTGCGTGGCTCAACAAGCGCGCTCTAGATGCCAATATTAATTTCAGCAGCCTGCTGCAGGACGCTCTTGTAAAAGAACTGAAAATCGTCTGAACCGTACACCATAACAAAAACCGTACACACGCAAAGCCTTGCCCTGCCTGCGTTTGTACGGTTTGTACAGTTTTGTACGGTTTCTGAGGATAGCCAAAATATACATATAAACATACAGAAACGCTCTGCCAACCTTGCAATCAGCAGAGCGTTTTATTGTGTCGTTATTAAGCCTCAGCTTATTTGAAGTAGCTTACGCCGGACAGGAAAATCTTCTGATCCTTGTCGCCCGCAATGTTGCGGAACAGGCCCGGAGCAAAGCGCTCGCTGTGGCCCATCTTGCCGAGGATACGTCCGTCGGGGCTGGTGATGCCTTCGATAGCATACAGGCTGCCGTTCGGGTTGAACGGAGTGTTCATGGTCGGTACGCCCTGAGCGTTTACATACTGGGTAGCAACCTGGCCGTTAGCGAACAGCTCTTTGATGGTGCTTTCCGGAGCGTAGAAGCGGCCTTCGCCGTGAGATACGGCAACTGCATGCTCTTCGCCGGGCTCGCACAGGCTGAACCACGGAGATTTGTTGGAAACAACTCTGGTGGTAACAATCTGGGAAATATGGCGGCCGATGTTGTTGAAGGTCAGTGTCGGTGCATCGCTGGTCATGTCGCGGATATCGCCGTACGGAACGAGGCCGAGCTTAATCAATGCCTGGAAGCCGTTGCAGATACCCAGCATCAGGCCATCGCGGTTTTCGAGCAGGTCGCTGATTGCTTCCTTGATGCGCGGGTTGCGGAACATGGTAGCGATGAATTTGCCGCTGCCGTCAGGCTCGTCACCGGCGCTGAAGCCACCGGGGATCATAACGATCTGGGAGTTGTTGATATATTTAACCATTGCTTCTACGGATTCTTCGATAGCAGCAGCGGTAAGGTTGCGCACGATGAAGGTGTTAGCTTCGGCACCTGCAGCTTCAAAAGCACGGGCGCTGTCGTATTCGCAGTTGTTGCCGGGGAATACGGGGATGAATACGCGCGGTTTAGCGATATTCACCGGAGCGGTGAGAGTCAGCTCGCTCTTGTACAGCGGCATTGCGATGTCAGCAGGCTCTTCTGCCTTCGGAGTGCCGTCCGGGAAGATGCCCAGCAGCGGCTCGCGGTATGCGGCAAAGGCTTTCGCAGCGTCAATCTTGGTGTCGTTGATGGTGATGCCTGCTTCGGCAGTGGTGTGGCCGAGCAGCATGTAATCCAGACCTTCGAACAGCTCTTCCGGTTCTACGCCGGCTGCTAGCTCGAGAACCATGCCACCGGGCTGCAGAGTGAAGAGGCTGTCGGTATCGTGGAACGGTTTGATGAATTCAAAGCCAAGCTCGTTGCCCAGGCTCATGGTGGTTACCAGTGCAGCTACGCCACCCTCTTTAACAGCGGCAGCAGCAGCGATTTTGCCTGCTTCCATAGCCTTGTGTACAGCGGTCAGGTTTTCCTTCAGGGCTGCAAAGTCCAGTACTTCGGCACTATTGCGCGGGCAGGACAGGAAGATTACCTTGTCGCCTGCTGCCTTGAAGTCGGCAGATACAGCCTTATTGCCGTCGATTACGCCTACAGCGAAGGAAACGAGTGTCGGCGGAACGGTTTTGTCCATGAAGGTACCGCTCATGCTGTCCTTGCCGCCGATTGCCGGCAGGTCCAGAGCATCAAGTGCGGTGAAGGCACCCAGCAGTGCGCTGAACGGCTGGCCCCAGCTGTTGGCATCATGCAGCTTCGGAAAGTACTCCTGCAGAGTCAGGCGCAGCTTAGCGGGATCAGCACCCAATGCTACGGCGCGAACTACGGATTCGGTTACAGCGTACATAGCGCCGTGGAACGGGCTCCAGCAGGCAACGTTCGGGTTGTAGCCGCAGGCCATTACGCTGGCTGCGGTGGTGTTGCCGTGCAGCACGGGGATGCGGCCTACCATGCCCTCGCTCGGAGTGAGCTGGGTTTTGCCGCCGAACGGCATCATTACGGTGCCACGGCCGATGGTGCTGTCAAAGCGCTCGGACAGGCCCTTTTCGCTGCAGACATTCAGACGGCCGAGGTTAGCCAGCCATGCAGCCTCCAGGTCAACAGCGGAGGTTACTTCGGCAGGAACCTGCTCGAATACATTCTCCTCTTCTTCTTCGCTTACTACGATATTGGTGTGCTGTGCAACGCCGTTGGTATCGAGGAAAGCGCGGGACAGGTCAACAATTTTATCGCCACGCCAGAACATAACCAGGCGCGGTTCTTCGGTAACGTCAGCAACAACAGTTGCTTCCAGGTTTTCTTCGTCAGCATATTTGATGAAGGCATCGCGGTCAGCGGCAGCGATAACAACAGCCATACGCTCCTGAGATTCGGAGATAGCCAGCTCGGTGCCGTCTAGGCCTTCGTATTTCTTGGGAACCTTGTCGAGGTCAATAACAAGACCGTCGGTCAGCTCGCCGATAGCAACGGATACACCGCCTGCACCGAAGTCGTTGCAGCGTTTGATCATTGCGGTTACGGCAGGGTTGCGGAACAGACGTTGGATTTTGCGTTCGGTCGGAGGATTGCCCTTCTGTACCTCTGCGCCACAGCTCATGAGGGAGTCAACGGTGTGCTCCTTGGAGGAACCGGTTGCACCGCCGCAGCCGTCACGACCGGTTTTGCCGCCCAGCAGCACTACGATATCGCCGGCAGCGGGACGCTCACGGCGAACTGCGCTACGGGGAGCAGCGCCGATTACGCCGCCAATTTCCATACGCTTCGCAACAAATTTATCATGGTAGTATTCCTGTACATGGCCGGTTGCCAGACCAATCTGGTTGCCGTAGGAGCTATAGCCTGCAGCTGCACCAATGGTAATCTTGCGCTGAGGCAGCTTGCCGGGCAGGGTTTCGCTGATTGGGGTGCGCGGGTCGGCACTGCCGGTTACACGCATAGCCTGATATACATAGGAACGGCCGGACAGCGGATCGCGGATTGCACCGCCGAGGCAGGTTGCAGCGCCGCCGAACGGTTCGATTTCGGTCGGATGGTTATGGGTTTCGTTTTTGAACATTACCAGCCACTCTTCGGTTTTGCCGTCGATTTCGATAGGCACAACGATAGAGCAGGCGTTGATTTCTTCGGACTGGTCAAGGTCAGCCAGCTTGCCTTCCTTGCGCAGCTTCTTCATGCCGATTACGGCAATGTCCATCAATGTTACCGGACGCTCGGTGTCTTCACCGTAAACCTCGTCACGGGCAGCCATGTATTTGTCATAAGCCTCTTGAACAGGCTGGGTAAAGGTGCCGGGAACGATATCTACATCCTCAATCTGCGTCATGAAGGTGGTATGACGGCAGTGGTCGGACCAGTAGGTATCCAGCACACGGATTTCGGTAATAGTCGGCTCGCGGTGCTCTTCGTTGAAGTATTTCTGGCACCACAGCAGATCGTCCAGGCTCATAGCCAGGCCCATGGATTGGCGCAGTGCTTCCGCTTCTTCCTTGGATATGGTCAGGAAACCAGTAACGGATTTAACCTTTTCCGGCTCCTCGCAGGTGCTGATGAGGGTTTCAGGCTTAGCCTGCTCAGCCTCACGCGCTTCAATCGGGTTGATGCAGTAAGCCTTGATTTTTTCAACTTCTTCCGCAGTCAGCTCGCCTTCCAGCACATATACCTTAGCGGCAGCAACCATCGGGCGCTCCTTCTGGGTAATCAGCTGGATACATTGTTCGGCAAAATCCTCGCGCTGGTCATATTGACCGGGCAGCAGCTCTACGGCAAAGGCAGCCTCGCCTGCAGCCAGCGGCAGCTCTTCTTCTACGACATTGTCGACAGGCGGCTCGGACAGCACCAGCTGTTTAGCCATAGCGAATTCTTCATCGCTCAGGCCCATCACGTCATAGCGGTTAACGATACGCATACCGGTAAGATTGCTCATACCGAGGTTGTTGCGCAGGTCTGCCAGCAAGCCATGTGCTTCGACAGCAAAGGCATCCTTCTTTTCTACAAAAAGTCTTCTAATGTTACTCATATACACGGCCTCCAATGTAATTTTTTCGAGGTGAATACTTGCTATTTATGTATCTATTTTAACACACTTCGGCGTTTTATCCAATATGGATAGCGATAAATCTAGGTAAATTGGTGAACATTTTTCAGTTTTAGCTAAAAATAATTCGGAAAATCAGCTTTAATGCAAAAATGGCCACCCTAAAAGATGACCATAATTTTATTGAAAAGGAACGTTATTATAACGTTTATTATTTGGCAAACTCTTCGCTTACCTTGGCAATCGCTCTTACCGTAGTGCGAATATCTGGCTGCGCCAGTATGCCGCTGACTATGGCTGCGCCGTCAGCGCCTGCCGCGCGCACCTCGCGGTAATTGTCCGCAGTTACGCCGCCGATGCCGACAACAGGCAGTCCCTTCTTCCAGCAGATAGCTGCCAGAAGATTCCGTCCGGAGTAAGGCCGTTCCTTCTCCCTGCAGATAGCCGCTAAGCCTTCCGTACCCAGCTTTTTGACGTCTGCCTTGGTAGCAGTGCCGAAGACAGCGCCGCAGCCAAGGTAATCCGCACCGCTCTGCAGCGCCGCTCTAGCCTCCGCCGGATTGTGCGCAGAAACGCCGATGAGGTATTCCTCGCCTAAAATCCTGCGTGCCGCAGCGCAGGGAAGGTCGTCCTGCCCTAGGTGTACGCCTGCTGCGCCTACCGCCATGGCGATATCCAGACGGTCGTTGATAATCAGCGGCACGTTAAAGCTGTCGCACAGTGCCTTCAGCTGCAGCGCTTCATTATACATCTCCGCGCTGGATGCTGTCTTGGCACGGTACTGCACCAGTGTCACACCGCCCTCGAGCGCCTCACGCACGCAGTCAATAAGCGCCCTTCCCTGCAGGCAGCCATCATCCGTAACCAGATAAATACTGTAATCAGGCTGTGCTTTCATCAGGACACCTTTTCCTCCGGCTTCAGGTTCACCAGATTCCACTTCGTAGTTACATGATAAATGGCGTCAATCAGGCGCACCTTGAACATGCCGGGGCCATCCTTCTTCTCGAGAAAGTTGGCTGCCAGCTCGGCGCTCTGGCCCATGATTACCACGCCCAGTGCTGCCGCAACAAGCATATCCTTGGTGATAGCAGCGCAGCAGGCAACTAAGGTAGTAGTCATGCAGCCGCTGCCGGTGATATCCTGCAGCAGCGGGTGACCGTTGTTCAGCACAACAGCCTGCTTGCCGTTGCTGATGTTGTCAATCGGGCCGGTGACAGCAAATACGCAGCCGAATTTGGCAGCAGCGTCCTTAGCGGTGCGCAGTGCTTCGCCTTCTTCGGTTCCCTGCTCCATGTTGTCTACGCCACGGCCGCCGGTTGCACCCAACAGCAGCGCCTGGCATTCGCTGTGGTTGCCACGCACGATGTCAATATAGCCTGCGTTCAGCAGCTTCAGCGCGAAGTTCAAGCGTACGGTAGAAGCCATTACACCCACAGGGTCCAGCACTACGGGGATGCCCTTGGCTTTGGCAGCCTGCGCCGCACGCTCCATAGCAATCTGCTTATTGAAGCTCAGCGTACCAAGATTCAGCACCAGTGCGTCGGCACCGGCGGTAATTTCAATAACCTCCTCCGGCTCATCGGCCATCACCGGAGAAGCGCCTGCTGCCAGCGCAGCATCTGCACAGCTTTCCGCCGTAACATAATTAGTAATTTCGTGGATGACAGGTCTTGCCTTACGCAGCTTGTCAACCAGCTCGCCAAAAGTATTTTTTAAATCCATTAGTCTAAGATACCAGCCTTTCTGTATAAATCAACAAAATGATGCGTCGGACCGCAGCCGCTGCCCAGTTCGATGCCATGCTCGATGGCTTCGGTAACGTAGGCCTTGGAGGCGCGTACTGCCTCCGTCAGCTCCAGCCCCTTGGCCAGATTTGCCGCCAGACTGCTCGACAGTGTGCAGCCTGTGCCGTGGGTATTCTTCGTAGCAATGCGCTTGCCGGGGAACCATGTTTCCATGCTGCCATCAAAGAGCAGGTCATCTGCCGTATCGTTCAGGTGACCGCCTTTTACCAGCACTGCCTTCGCGCCCAGGGAGATAATCTTTTCTGCTACGGCACGCATCTGCGCCTTTTCTGTAACCTGCATGCCGGTAATCGCCTCTGCTTCCGGCAGGTTGGGCGTAACCAGCGTAGCCAACGGCAGCAGCTCCTTAATCAGCGTTTCGCAGGCCTCCGGTGCCAGCAGCGGATAACCGCTTTTGGAAATCATCACCGGATCCACCACGATAATGCGCGGCTGATAACGGCGCAGGCAGGCGGCAATCGTGCGGATAATCTCCGGCTGCGATACCATACCTATTTTCACCGCGTCCACACGGATATCATCAAAAACAGCAGCAATCTGCGCTTCGACAATATCACAGTCAATATTCTGCACTGCGGTAACACCACAGGTGTTTTGTGCCGTAACGGCGGTAATGACGCTCATACCGAAGGTGCCATGAGCGGCAAAGGTCTTTAAATCGGCCTGGATTCCTGCGCCGCCGCTGGAATCACTGCCGGCAATCGTCAGCAAATTCTTCATCTGCAAAAGCCTCCTTTTATGCGCACTTAGTTTGAGAAGGTAGTTTCTTTGTTCTGGCCGGTGTAATCGAACAGGCCATCGTTCTTTTCCTCTAACGCTTTGATAATATGATAGGTATATTCGTTGTAGGGCGTGGGAATTCCCAGCTCCTTGCCCATCGCCATCAGAGCACCGGAGAACATATCAATCTCAGTGTGTCTGCCTGCGTCCAAATCCTGCAGCGTAGAATAGCGCACAGATGGCGGAACGGCGCTGCCACGGCCGGAGCTTGCGGGACATTTGCTCATATCAATGCCCTTAGCGGCGGCGATGGCCTCCAGCTCACGGCGCAGGCCCTCCTTAATCGCACGCATATGCTCGCTGTCCCGGTAGCAGCCAAGACCTGCGCCAATCACAGCCTGCGGCAGATTGTTGCAGACGTTCAGGCGGAACTTGCACCAGATTTCTTCATTAATGCAATCCGTATGACGGATATGGATATCGGCACTGTGCATAAGTGCTTCAATCGCCAGCACACGCTCACTCTCAAACGGTGCCTGCGCTTCGCCGAAAACAATACCGATAGTCTTTTCCGGGTTGAAGCGCACGCCGTTGCCCTCGTGACGCGACGCAATCTTAATCAGAGCAGGCAGAATCTGCTTGCGGTCGATAGCACCGGCAATAATCTCCTCGCTGTCCACACCGTTCATCAGGCTCATGACAGTAGTATGGGGGCCTACTGCCTCGCGAATGCTTGCCAACGCGCCGGGCAGAGCGCCGTATTTCAAAGCGACAATCAACAGGTCTACGCCCTTCGCTTCCTGCGGGCTCCATACCTGCGGATGGTAGGTAACGTTGTTGATGGTGCAGCCCTCGTCACGCAAACGCGCAGCACGGCTGCCTTCGGCGATAATGCCGAATCTGATATCGGGGAGCTTGCTCAGTCCCCAGATTATATAAGAGCCAACGGCTCCTGCTCCCAAAAGTGCGACAGATTTTATCTCCATGTGTATCACTCCTTATTGCTTAGCAAATAAGCGTTGCAGTCCGGGGCGGAATTTATTCCGCGCAGGCTGTAATGCTCCTTGCACTAAAGCTAACTATACACTATATATTATAGCAGATTTTGGCGCATAAAAAAACAGCAGCGAAGTGCAAGGCACGAGCTGCTGTGAAGAACGGGTGAAATTTATAATATTATGGAAGAAGTTATTACGCTGTCAGCTTGGAGGCCAGCTCACGCACCTCTGCTTCCGTAAGTTTGGAGTGGCGTACGGTGAAATCTCCACTCTCCTCCCTTGACTTTTCTCTCCTCTTCAAGTAAACTTAAAGCATGTTCTTCCAAAACTGCAGGTAACATTACGCTTCCAGCTACCTTACCTACGGACAAGAAAATAAGCAGTATATCCTGCAGATCTAAACTTTTCTGCAGAAGCTTAAGCAAGGCCATTTATAATTATCTGGTACATTCTAAGAGTAGTACAAACTGACGATTTTTTTATCGCCAGGGTACTACTCTTTTTTTGTTTTTGTGCTGCTTATGTATTTTTTATAACATCTGTGTTAAAATGAAAGGAGAGAAACCATGCAAGACCTGGCAACAAAATTTGCAAACCTGACAATCCAAAGTGACTTTATCTTCAAGAAGGTTATGTCGCGCAAGCGTATCTGCAAGCATCTGCTGGAAGAGCTACTGCAGATTGAGATTGCGGACATCAACTACATTGAAGCAGAAAAAACTATCGATCCTAACTACACAAGCCACGGTATCCGCCTGGATATCATCGTAGCAGACGACAAAAATACGCATTATAATTTGGAGATGCAGGTAAAGAACATTAAAAATTCCGATACGGATACTTACGTTCTGCCCAAACGCTCGCGCTATTATCAGGCGCTGCTTGATTTTGATTTGCTGCAAGCGGGCCAGCCTTATGACCTGTTGCCGCCGACCTACATCATCTTCATCTGTATTTTTGATTTCTTTGAAAAAGGCAATTACGTTTATACCTTTAAAAAGCGTTGCCTGGAAAATTTGGAGTTGGAGCTTCCCGACGAAGCAACCACGATGCTTTTGAACACTAAGGGTACGCATGGCGACATCTCTAAGGATCTTAAAAGCTTTTATGATTATGTCAACAATCACATTGTAACCACTGATTTCACCAGACAGATTGATGACGAAATCAGTTACTTGAAACTCGATACGAAAGTGAGGCGAGAATATATGCTTATGGAAGCTCGTTTGTTGGACGAACGGCGTGAGGGTATTGCTGAAGGCAAGGACATCGGCTTCGCTGAAGGCAAAGACGTAGGCCTTGTTGAAGGCGAAGCTTAAAATATACCCCATAAAGTGGACATAATAAGAAGAAGGGTTCCTAAAAAATGGACATAAGAAGAAGGGATAAAAAC
>NZ_CAKPTG010000009.1 GCF_934190775.1 uncultured Phascolarctobacterium sp. | reverse complement strand
ACAGTTCCCCCAAGGGGGAACCAAGAAAGTTAGCGTAATGCTACATCTTGCCTGCCCCTCGGGGAAGGTGCCGAACGAAGTGAGGCGGAAGGGGGTAGCTTAGGCGACTGTCGCACCAGCGACTAAAGGGAGTAGCTAGGGCGACTAAGGCCAATAACCCAAATTTCCAAACCAAAAATTTTCACCAAGTAAAGGAGACAAAAATCATGGAAAAATCCCTGCAATTAGTATTTAAAAACGCTGCTGGCAGCACCAAACTCATCACCATCGCCAACCCGAAAGATGGTCTGACTAAAGCTCAAACTGACGAAGCAATGCAAAAAATCATCGCAGCCAACGTCTTCAAAACCCTCGGCGGCGACCTGGTGCAGGCAGTTGAAGCCCGTGTGGTCAACCGTAACGTCGAAGTTTTGAACTAAGACAACCCTTCCGTCTGCTCGCAAAGCTCGCAGCCACCTCCCCTTTCAGGGGAGATATAAACTACTTGCGAAACACAACCATTAAAATCACCACTAACCTTTATATGCTCCCTGAAAGGGAGCTGGCATCGCCAAAGGCGATGACTGAGGGTTGTGTATGCGACAAGAACTGACTGAAGGTTGTCCCCCCTAAGGAGTGATTCTCATGGAATTTGAAAGACTGCTTTCCGCAGCAGCGGATTATGGTTTTCCCATGCTCGTCAGCTCGTATCTTCTGGTCCGTATGGAAGGCAGAATAGAAAAGCTGAGTGCTAATATCGAAAGCCTCACCCATGTGCTGCAGGACCGACTGGTTATGCAATTTCCGTATGTAAAACAGCAATAAACCCTAGCTGTACGTAAAAAAAGACCTGCAGCTTGACTCTCATCAAGCCGCAGGTCTTTAATATTTACCCGCAACGTTTTTAGATTAGAACAGCAGCAGAATCATGCCTACAACCAGCGCCAGGGTAATACCTAACGCATTACGCTTGCAAACATCCATCGGGTCTACACCGGCGATGCCTGCGCAGATAATAGTAGCACCGGCAATCGGGGAAATAGTACGGCCGAGAGTACCGCCCAAAGCTGCAATGGAACCCATGTTCATGGTTTCCAGACCAAACTGTGCCGCATGCGGAGTAACTGCTTCGTTAAACGCAACGGTTGCAGCGTCACCGGAACCGGAAATAAGTGCCAGCACAAACGGACCGAAGGTAGCAGCAATTTTAACAATACCGGTAGAATTCAGCATCCAGTTAATCAGCGCCTTAATCAGTCCCAAAGCATTCAGGCCTGCTACGAAAACGCCTACGGAAATAATAATACCGATGATATTAGCATAAGCATCGCCCATGCCGTCAAAGAAGCTCTTAGTCAGCTCAACAGGATTTTTACGGGTTACCGCCAAGGACAGGATTGCACCGATAACCATAGCGTGGGGTACGCCCATTTTCAGTGCAGGCACCAGTTTAGTGCTGCCAAGCAGCAGAATGATAACCGGAACCAGCGGCATGATAGCAAAAAGCGGATTGATGCCGAAGTTTTCGTCAACACCGGCTTCACCTTCCGGCACAAAGCCTCTGTTTTCTTTCAACACAACTGCGAGAACGGTCAATACAGCAGCAGCAATGATTACGCCGACTACGGTTGCCATCATATGATTAGCAATTACATCAGTAACCTGCACGCCTGCCAGCTTAGCGATAACGGCGTTATGTACCAGACCGGGGTTCAGCATACTGCCATAAGTACCGGATTTAACGGCAGCAGCAGCCATTGCCGGATGAATGCCCGCAGACATCATAATCGGAATAAAAATTACGCCTACCGCAGCACTGCAGCCTGCAGCACTGGGGATAGCAATATTAACAACAAAGGTTGCCAGCGTAGCGCCGGGAATGAGCAAAAAGCCCATTTTTTTCAAAACCTTACCGATAGCGACAACCAAATGCTTGTCGCAGCCGGTGTACTTCATGCACCAGGCAAAGCCCATGCAGGAACAAACAGAAGTAATCAGACCGGCATTAGTCATGCTCTTGGCAAAAGCATCAAGAGAAGCCATCGGCTTGCCGGCAATGCAGCACATCAGAATACCAGCGGCAATCAATACCATTCTGGATTCATGTCGTTTCAATAAAAGATAAATTACACCGATAACAACGAGTGCACCAATTATCAGAAACATCTTCATTTCCTCCATAAAATTATTTTTTTGCATTAATATTATATGTGATAGAACTGCTTTTGAAAAGTGTAACAGCATGTGTATACAATATACTTGCTTTCTGTAGCTAAGTTTATATAGCAAAAGTATAAATACCGTCCCACATTTCTGTGAAACGGCATTTTTTAATAATTTTTATTGGTGCCACAAGCCATAATAATGAATAATATAGTTTGTTAAAGCATCCTCATATTCTGTGTCCGGTACAGGCTTATCCATCTGGTCGACAAAATGACGCTCATCCGACCAGTAGAACGCTTTACCGCCAAAGTAGCCTAAGGCATAGGGAATATCCGTAGGCTGCAGAAGATTGCGGCCCATGAATTTTTCCGGCACATCAATGCCCAGCAGATATAAAAGCGTCGGTGCCAGATCAATCTGCGAAGCATATTCATTGGTGCGCAGATTATTGAGCGGTGCCAGATTCTTCGACACAAAAATCAGCGGAATCGGTGCAATACTCTGCTTATCATCAGCCTTGGTAACGAGCTTTGTGTACTCGCCGCCGCTGTGCGGATTATGGTCACTCGTAATGATGAACAGCGTTCTGTCATCCATCAGGCCACGCTTCTGTGCTTCCTTAAAGAAATGCTCCAAGGTTTTATCAACCCAATATACGCCTCGTACCGTAATAAATGTGTTGCTGCGTACCTTATCCGGCATTTCGTTCCAGCTGAAGCCTGTATAAGGATAAGGCTGATGCATATCCAGCGTTTTGGTAACCATCACCAGACGGTCATTCTTCGCTTTGGCTTTTTCCAGCAGCTTCAGTGTTTCCTCATACATTACGTCATTATGGAAGCCCCATCCGCTGGCACCTGTATAGCCCTGCTTTTCCAGGTATTCCTTGGCATAGTATTCGTTCATGCCGAACTGCGTAGGATATTCGCGCAGCTCGTTGGCATAATACTGGCTGGAGGCATTCATGAAAATGCCGCGCATTCCCTGCGCCTGTACACTGCGGAACAGTGAGGGCGTATTTTTGCCGGGAAGACCCTTATCCATAATCAAATGCGAACGGAAGGTAGCATTCAGGCCCTGCGTTGTCGGCACAGCAGAGGAATAATACCTGTTCATATGCGGATAACGGATAACAAGACTATTCAAGAACGGAGTAGCTTCTTCGGGAATATCATGGTTATAGTAGTTGATGTAATCACGGTGCATGGATTCCAGAATCAGCAGAACAACTCTGTCATACTGCGGTTTGATTTTGGCAATCTTTGCTTTAGGCTCATCAATGCCCATTTCCGTCAGACGTGTTTTATCCTTGGCAGTCAGCTCGCGCTGCTCCACATGCTTGCCGCCGGCAATTTTATCCGTATCAAAAATTGCCTTGCTGACGAAGTTCACGTTAACCGGTACGGAAAGCATATTGCGATAGTTCATACGCGTCTTTTCGTTCTCAACCTCAGCGTACATACCGATAACATTTTCCACGCCGTACATGCCGGCATAGCCAAGCAGTCTGTCGGTAAGGTTCAAGCCCAAGGTGAACATGGCCACGCACAGCAGCGACCAGGCAAAGTTAGGCTTACGCTTTTGCGGCTTCGGTACATAAAACAGCAGTAAAATCACCACTATGCTGATAACAATACCGGCAATCATCGTGTTGCTCATCGTCGCAAAAATACCTTTAACAGCATAGATATTCAGGTTTTGGAAGAGAACGCTCTCCACGTGCATGGAGGTCTGCCAAAAATAGAAGCCGTCAAAGACTATCGCCAAGGCAGAAAATACATAAACAGCAAAATAAAGGATTTTCATCCCGATGTTGGGCCATTTATGGTAGCACATCGCCATCAGCAGCACTACAAAAATGTTATTGTTAATACCGGCAAGCACGGACAGGCTTGTCTGCAGGCCTTTATCCAGGCTAAGCTGATTAACCATGAAAAAGGCTTCGAAAAGATACAGAATACCGATGACAATAACAGGAAAATAGCGCTGCAATCTGTCCGGCACACGCTTGCGCCGATAATACAGCACATACACTATCTCTGCCAAAACACAGTCACGCAGAAGATGATCAAAAATCTGAAAGCCAAACTCGTTCAGCGGAAAGGGGTGCGTCCCGCCGAAGCTCTGCCAGGCAAAAAATCCTTCTACTATACAGGCCGCAATAATAAAAATCAGCCAGCCCATTTTTCTACTAATCCTATTCACCTTACACCATTTCCTTGCTTACGCCAAAAACTTAATAGGCTCGGACTCCATCTCGATTAAAAGCGGAGCAGTTGTTACAGCATCTCCATCAAGCTCTGCTGCAAAATTCTCTTCATTGCAGCGTATTTCCATTTTTTTCGCTGCACGGATAATAATATCATTATCCAACGTCAGCGCCTCCATAGCAATGCAGGCTGCATAACGGATAAAATCCCCGCGCTTATCCCCGGTAAACAGCGCCGCATGTAAAAGGGGGGATGACAGTGATGCACCGTTAAAGAGGTTGTAACGTCCGGCATAATAACGGCTCTTGCCTACGATAACAGAGGTTGCATCATACCACTGTTCTTCATCATCAAAACGCACCTGAAAGCGGTAACGCCAGTTGTTAAACAGAAATTCCTTACGCATAATCTCTGTTCCCTGCCAAACATAAGCGAGCTTGTTGAGCAGCTTTTTCTCCTTTTCGGTCACCTTGTCTACTACAAGGGAATCAAAGCCTATACCGGCAACCGTCAGGAAAACATTGCCGTTGGCGCGTCCCAGATAAACAGGCACCTCTATACCTTTGGATACTCGCTTAAACCATTTATGCGGATCCGCCTTCAGCAGCAGCTCCTTAGCCACCAGATTTACCGTACCGGCAGGAAAAACGCTGATGTAAGGCACATACTTGCGATTAGCCAGCTGTTCAATCATCGCTCTGATTGTGCCGTCACCGCCGGCAATTATCACCCAGTCAACCTTTTCCTCAACTATTTCCGCAGCAATCTGCGGTATCTGGTCAAAGAAGCGGATATCTCGCATTTCTGCATTTTTAGGTCCTACTAATTCCTTCACCAGCTTATAGGTTTCATTTACCTTAGCCATCATACTGGCAAAAAGCTGCTTACCGGAATTACGGTTATACAAAAGCACAACCTTCTTAAATTTTTTTACGTCTACATATTCTCCAGGCATATCTAACTCCTAAAAATCCATTTTTTACGTGAGAGATAGTTCCATACAACAACAATACAGCTTGTCAGCACCTTAGACAGCATCGGCTGCCAGTCAAGCAGGCTGACAAAAATATACATCAGCAGCAGGTTAAATGCCAAGCCTATACAGCTTACCAAAAACACCAGGCTAAGCTCCTTGCCGCGTTTGTAACGGCTGCCGCTGTCAAAAACCAGAACATTGCCCAAGAAATAATGATAGAGTGTTGCCAGACAAAAGGATAAGGCTGTTGCCAGCATAGTCAGCAAGGTCAGGCTCAACCCGGTTAAAAGATAGTGGAAGAAAATGTAGAACAAGGCCCACTCCACCAAGGCCGCCGTGCCACCGACAAACAGATACAGCAAGAGCTTAATCAGCTCGCTGTCTGTATAATCAACACCAAATAATATTTTCCTGCGCATAGCGTACTCCAGTCATAGTATAATAGCTTATTATATCATCTTTAAGCGAAGTTTTCAAAGCTTTCCGGTAGGAGATACCGATGGAGAAAGATTTATATAATTATTGAAAAAACGTGCACTGCCCCAGGAATAATCACAAGCTCATTATTGTCGCCTTACAGCTTTTTAATAGCATCTGAATTTAACTCAAACCCAAGAATAAAGATTGTAAAAATAGAGCGATGCTTTCGCACCGCTCTAGAAAATGTATAGAAAATTATTCTTAAAGGCTGTATTTTACCTCTTTATCCAGCACTACACCAGTTTCCGGATTAATATTCATCTCACCACGCAAACCAGAGGCACTGAATTTCACTTCATATTCATATAATCCACGTTCTCTGTCCAATTTCAGTTCATAAATCGACACGTCACCAACTTCTTTAGCAACAATTGCTTTTACATCATCTTTGGACAAGATTACATTAGCGCTGCCGCCCAACGCTTTTCTTTCCATATTATATTCTTTGATTTTACCATTTACCTGATATACATCAATTTCATATTTTGTCTGAGTAGCAGTATCAAAAAACTTCACTTCATAATATGGTTGCATTTTTTGCAATTCTGCTTCAGTATGCAGGTATGTACTACCTGAGGGAACTTGCTTTTGCGCAATTGCACGAGCTTCGTCCGCACTAATCAGATTAGCAGCAAATGCTGTAGCAGAAATTGCCAAAACAGTCAGTGCGCCAGTAATAATAGCTGTTAATTTTTTCATGAGATAAACCTCCTTCAATGTGAAAAGTTAAACCATATTTAAAGTATACTAAATTTCTAGGATTTATATTGTGAAGTCTTTGTGACTTCTTTAGAAGCTCCAACGTACGCCAGCGTTCCAATCCCAGTTCTTTTTATACTCTCCGCCGACTGCACGCTCGATGTCAAAGTACACATAGCTATCTTTGCCAGTTTTTACGCTCAAGCCTGCGCCATAATCAAACCAGCTGCTGCCAAAGCGATCGCTTGCACCTAATCTTTCGCCGCTCTTCAGATCCGTCATCTGTATATCATAGTTGCCTAAGAAATCGTGATTTATACTTGCTTTAACATAGAAGTTTACTTTATCACTCACTTCTCTGCCAATGTTCAAACCTAAGCGGCCAATCAGCGCAGGCATGTTCTTTTGCTCCACGCGGATGTTGTTGGATGTGGTAAAGTCGTTGCCAAACATGTAACCAAGCGTTACCTCGCTCTGCGGTTCGATATACCAGCCATGCTTCAATTCGTTTTTACGACCATATTCCGCACTCATGCTCAACGCATTGTTGCCATATTTGCCGTTGATAGCATTGCCCTGTGTGTCCGCAACATGGAAGTCATTTTTGTACTTGTCAAATCTGCCAACCAAGTCTAAATAGTGACCGCTCTCGTACATTTTAGTCTGGTACACGCCCAGCCCCATGCTCTTCATTGTACCTGTGCCACTATCAAAGGACAAGCTGCCTTTTCCGTATTCTGCTGCTACGCCAGTATAAGTGGTTTGCTTATCATCCTTGCTCGTCACAGCGTCGTAACCAAGTTGATAAGTTTGCTGCTTGTTGGTGTAGCTGCCATTGCTGCTGTGCCTGCCAAACTCGCTGCCCTTCGTGCGCACCCAAACGCCCTCATTGCCAGCACCATTCAGACGCAGCTCTCCCATACGCTCATTAAACTTGTCGGTATCATTGCGCCAGGTGTCGTAACCTGCAGTGATGGTGGAGAGAAGGGTGGTCACGGAAGTGGTGGGAGCGCTTTCTTGTGAAAAGCCTGTAATTATCCATCTTGTCCATTCACCTAAGTTACCACCTTGACCCATTGGACCTATATAATCATCATAGTCTTGCACTTTTTTGGCTTCCAAATCATAATTCGTCCAAGAAAGAGCACCTTCTGTCTTTTTAACATTGAAAGTTCCTTGTTCATTCTTAACTTGTACCAAAGCTCTTCCGATGACTTTTGAAGTATCTTCACTTATATTAGTTAAAATTAAACTTGTATCGCCAATATGTTCTTTATTTATATAAATAAAATCACCATTATAATTAGTTGTATCTACATACGGACAGCCATAATTTATTTCTTTGCTGCCATCAAACGCCATTTTTATAATACCGCCATCAGCATTAAAGGTTCCGCCATCAACATAGTAGTTGTCGAATTCATCTTTAAAATATCGTATAATAATTTTTTTGAAATTACTCCCATTATTAATACTATTAAAATCAATTACAGAAGAATTTAGTAAATTTAAATTGCCCACATAAGAATCGGCTTCATCAGATCGCATCGTCCATTGAGCCCCATCATCAAAGGTATAAGAGTTAGTAACATGAAAACTGGTAGTGTTATATAATGAACCATTTAAATATGAGTCTTTGCCATAAAAACTCATTGTGAAATTGCGATAACTATCGGTAATTCCCTGCATGTCTGTGTAAAGCATTACTCTTCCATCAATTTGCAGTATACCTTTCTTATAATCTTCTTCCTGATTTATTTGAACCATAGGAGATAAGGTTATATGATCTCCTGATAAATGAATTTTTTTAGCATTTATATTGATTATTGGATCACCCAATCTGGATTGTCCATTTCTAAAATTTTTTGCTTCAAAATTATCTGCATAAATATTAATACTAGCCCCATCAGTATCATTCATACCATTATTACACTGTAGACCACCCATCATTTTGATATTATTGATAGGGTTGTCTTTCGTACCTAAGTTAATATGTTTTCCTCTAGCTACAGTAATACTATGCAGACCAGTGCCATAAAGCTCCTCTGCTTTCTCAAGATCAAAATTTATTGTCAGGTTTTTCGTCAAAACGGTATAGTTGTAATTACCATCCAAAAATTGTGACCTATAATAGCCTGAAACTGTAGAATTTTTATCATCCCACACTATACTATCAAAACTTTCTCCGTTATCATTTTCAAAATAATAAACACCATCGTGCTCTTTTAAGTGATGGCTATTGCCAGCAATTGTCGGGTCATAAGTAGCAGTGTCTCTTGCATCCATTTTTAAATTTTTGCCATCTGCTGAAATAGTTATAATGCTGTCTTCCGCCCACGCCTGTCCATAGCAACTCATCGAAAGCAATATCGCCGCTGCAAGCGCTCTTTTTTTCTTCAAATCAACTTTCATTTTCATCATCTCACCTTTATTTTAAATTTAGGTTGTAAGGCAACCTAGAACCTCATCTGATTATCTTTATTTTCTTACCTATGCGTTCCAGTTTTTCAGCTAATTCCATAGCACTCCCACTCTCGAGAATAATTTTAGGCCATTATAACACATCTGCCCCCCCCGCAAGACTGTACCTTGTTTTTGTTATTATATTTTTTATTTTTCTCGGCAAATTTTACATTGTTTTTATTTTTTTGCCACACATCGCCCCAACGTTCGCCCAAGTCTGCGCAAAAAAATGCCCCGAAACGATATTGTTTCAAGGCAAGAATATATAAAACAAGTGCTGCCCCGTTTTTGTAGTATGAGTTAGTAGTTAACATTCACCACTAAACTTCCATTTTTCTCTTGACTTAGAGTATACTTCAGGTATTAAAATATAAGTAACTAAATTATAGGAGGTAGATGAAATTGACACAAGAATTTGCACAAGCCCCTGTAGTAGGCTGCAAAAAAGTTTCCGAAAACGATAACGCAGGCTCACATGCCAAAGTATACTTCACCAAACACATTGATGCAGAGCATCTCATCAAATTATATGATTTAATCAACGAAAGCATTTACGGCAAGGTTGCCATCAAGCTGCATACCGGCGAAAAGCACGGCCCCAACATTCTGCCGCGCGAGCTGGTGAAAGCACTGCAGCAGCAAATCCCTGACAGCACCATCGTCGAAACCAACACCCTGTATCAGGGCGACCGCTATACCACCGAAGAGCATCTGGATACATTGAAGGTTAACGGCTGGACCTTCTGCCCTGTTGATATCATGGACGCAGAAGGCACTGTAAATCTGCCTGTCCGCCACGGCAAGCATTTCAAAGAAGTTTCCATGGGCAAAAACATCGTCAACTACGATTCCATGCTCGTTTTAACACACTTCAAAGGTCACGCTATGGGCGGCTTCGGCGGCTCCATGAAAAACCTTGCTATCGGCTGCGCTGACGGACGCATCGGCAAAGCACAGGTTCACGGTGTAGATAAGGATAACCTGCCTACGGACTGGAACGTATGGCCCGGCAAGGAGCTGCTCATGGAAAACATGGCTGAATCCGCTAAGGCTACCATTGATTTCTTCGGCAAGCACATCGTTTACATCAACGTCCTGCGCCGCATGTCCGTTGACTGTGACTGCGCCGGCTTAAGCGCAGAAGAGCCGACCATCCCTGATATCGGCATTCTCGCTTCCACCGACATTTTGGCTATCGACCAGGCTTCCGTCGATCTGGTATATGCCAAGGAAAGCAACCATGACCTCGTTGAACGCATGGAAAGCCGTCACGGCCTGCACCAGCTCACCGCTATGCGCGAGCTGAAAATGGGCAATGACAAATATGAACTGATTGAGCTTGATTAAGCGCAATCAAAAAGGCTGTCGCATTCACTATTGATGCGACAGCCTTTTTGCTTATTTAGTTAATTTCACTTCGTCAAACTGCTTGCCATCCGGCAGAAAGGCTTTAAACTCCAATGTTTTCTCATCTACCTTCAGCGTCATATAATTGGCAGTTTCCGGCTTCGGCGCTGTTGCCGCATCCCATTCAAAATCGCCCCACAGCTTAGGATAACGCACACTGCCGGCCACACCTGTCAGGATATAGGTAACACCCTCGCCCTGCGGTGCAGGCGCAAAATTCTGCAACGGCACACGACGGCGATAAGTATGCAAATGCGCCGTCAGCACCGCATCCACCTTGTATTTTTCAAACACCGGCATCAGCTGATAGCTGAAATCAAGAAAATGCGTCTTGGTCTGCGCTCTGCCCGACTCCGGCCCGAAACCGTAGAGAAAGATATCGCGGTGCATCAGAACAACCTTCCACTGCGCCTTGCTCGCTGCCAAATCCTTTTCCAGCCAAGGCAGCTCGTCTGCCAATAAATCAGGTTGGAAATTTTCCATCTCCGGGAAGTTGGTATCCAGCACTACAAAATGTACAGGACCGTAATCAAAACTGTAAAACTGATTCGGATATTTTTCCAGACCGTTTTGCGGCACATTGAACAAATGCGTATAGCTTGCAGGCAGGCATTCCTTCCACTCCAGGCTGTACGCCTCATGATTGCCGAGGAGCGGTGCTAGCGGAACAGCATCACTGAATACGCTCACGCTGTTGAACCACGCCCGCCATTGGCTTGCATCCTGTCCGTTGTCCACCAAATCGCCCATATTCACGTAAAACGCACTTTCCGGATGACGCTTGTACGCTTCACGCGCCAGTTGCTGCCAGCCGCTGTAATTGGCACTTTGCGAATCTGGGAAGATTAAGGCAGTAAAGCCTGCGCCGCTTTCCGTCTGCAGCTTGTGCCAACGCCCTTTATTCTGCGCTGTGTTGATGCGATATTCATAAGCACTGCCCGACACCAGGCCGCTAAGACGCGTAGTATATTGAATAATACTGTTCTTATCCGTGAAGCTGCTGTCTGTTGCCTGCACTTGCTTTATATCCTTGCTGCCCTTTAAACGGTACTCCAGCGTATAAGGCTGCTTCACCTTCGCTTCCCACATAATCGTGCGCCCTGTTTTGTTATCCGTAGCTACAAGCTGACGCGGATTGGTAATAGCAACGGCAGTATCACTGCCCTGCACTTCGCTGTCGGCGTTCTTAGCGCAACCGCTTAAGGCCAAAGCCGCAACGCACAGTGCAAGCAGCAAAAATTTATATTTCTTGCTCATACGTATCTTCCTTTCATGTTGTTTTCGCTTCTAGCATAACACTTGGAGTACGGTCGAAGTCAAGATTTTTTCCAACAGTCTTACTTAAAGTTACAATAACATTATCTTTTTCACTCTACAAAACCTTATAGAATTTATTCATGACCTAGTAAAAGATAATTTGTGAAAAGCTGTCAAAAAGACTTTCATTAAACGCTATTTTTGATATAATATAGGATGAAGCTATCGCATGCTGTTATTTTAAACAAGGTATCATAAGGAGGAGACCATATGAGCTTAAAAATAATTACTAAGCGTTGCAAAGGCTGTGGTATTTGTGCGGCCTTCTGCCCGAAAAAAGTTCTGGCAGTCAGCGAAGTCGGCAAAGTCGAAGCCGTTGCTGAAGAAAATTGCATCAAATGCGGACAATGCGAAATGCGTTGCCCCGACTATGCCATCTTTGTAGATAAATAAAAAAGGAGTGAGTCAACCCATGTCAAGAATCCTGCTGTTACAAGGTAACCAAGCGGTTGTTGAGGGTGCGATTGCTGCCGGTGTAAAATTTTACGGCGGTTATCCGATCACCCCTTCTACCGAAATTGCTGAACAATTAGCTCTGCGTCTGCCGCAGGTTGGCGGTAAATTTATGCAGACTGAAGATGAAATCGCCGGTCTCGGCACTGTTATCGGTGCATCTATGGCCGGTAAAAAGGCTATGACCGCAACCAGCGGCCCGGGCTTCTCCCTGAAACAGGAAATGCTCGGCCTCGCCTGCAGCGCCGAAATCCCCTGCGTTATCGTTAACGTACAACGTGTAGGCCCCGCAACCGGCCAACCGACCTCCCCCGCACAGGGCGAGGTTATGCAAACCCGCTGGGGCACCCACGGTGACCACTGGCTGATTACTGTTTCTCCGTCCAGTGTTCCCGAATGCTTCGACCTGACTTTGCGTGCAGTAGCATTGAGCGAAAAATATCGTTGCCCGGTTATTCTCCTGATGGACGAGGTTATCGGCCATATGCGCGAGAAAATCGAGCTTCCCGACAACTATGATGAAATTCCGCAGGCAGAACGCAAGCGCCCGACCTGCGCACCAGAAGATTATCTGGCTTACGGCTGCGAGGAAGGCTCCAAGGTTCCTGCTATGGCAGACTTCGGCAGCGGTTACCGCTGGCACGTATCCGGTCTGGTACATGACGAAACCGGTTTTCCGAAGGGCACCGGCGAAGCAACCCGTACCTCTCAGGACCGTCTGCGCACTAAATTAGAAGATAACTTAGACGACATCGTACAAGTAGAAAACTATCGTATGGAAGATGCCGAATTTGCTGTTGTAGCCTTCGGCGGCGCTGCCCGCACTGCTTATGAAGCAGTTGACATGGCACGCAAGGAAGGCCTGAAGGTTGGCTTCGTCCGCCCGATTACTATCTGGCCGTTTGCCGAAAAACAGATGCAGGAGCTGGCAAGCAAGGTTAAAGGCATTCTCGTACACGAGCTGAACTGCGGCCAGTACGTTCTGGAAGTTGAACGCGCTGTAGCAGGCAAGGTTCCTGTAAGCCTGTACGCTAAATACGATAACGAATCTGCTACTCCGGCCGAACTGTTAGCTGAAATCAAAAAGGCTATGGCCTAACGGATGAGAGGAGAAAAAACGATGAGTGAAATGGAAAATTTAATCAATAAATATTTCCGCCCGGGCCGTCTGCCTCACATCTGGTGCCCCGGCTGCGGCAACGGCGTTATCACCGGCGCCATTGTAAAAGCAATTGATAAGCAAGGTCTGGAAAAAGACGACGTTGCAGTAATCAGCGGTATCGGCTGCTCCAGCCGTTCCTCCGGTTATCTGGACTTCAACACCGCCAACACTCTGCACGGCCGTGCTCTGCCGATTGCTACCGGTGTAAAAATGGCTAACCCTGCACTGAACGTTATCGTTTGCAGCGGTGACGGTGACTGCACCGCTATCGGCGGCAACCACTTAATTCATGCAGCACGCCGCAATATTGATTTGACTCTGGTTGTTTTTAACAACAGCATTTACGGCATGACCGGCGGTCAATATTCTCCGATGACCCCGATTCATTCCAAAGCAACCACTGCTCCGTACTACACTGTTGAACCGAGCTTCAATCTGCTCGACCTGGCAAAAGCTGCCGGTGCAACCTATGTAGCACGCGCAACCACCTACCATGTTCCTGTACTGGTCGATGTTATCGCTAAAGGCATTGCTCACAAGGGCTTCTCTATCATCGAAGCAGTAAGCGCTTGCCCGATTTCCTTCGGCCGTCAGAACAAGATGGGCGGACCTGCTCAGATGATGGCTTGGCAGCGTGACCATGGCGTTATGAAGGCTGTTTGGGACCGCATGGATGAAGAGAAAAAGGCAGAAGCAATTGCTGCCGGCAAATTCCCCATCGGCGTTCTCTATGAAAACAACGACGTTATGGAATACACCAAGGCATATGACCAAATTATTCAACGTGCACAGGAGGGTAAATAATTATGAGACATAGCTTTCGTTTCTCCGGTACCGGTGGTCAGGGCCTGATCACTGCAGGTATTATTTTAGCCGAAGCTGCCCTCTTAGATGACAAGCTGGCTGTACAATCCCAATCCTATGGCCCGGAAGCCCGCGGCGGCTCCTCCAAGGCCGAGGCTATCATCAGCGACGAGCCCATTTATTTCAGCCGTGTTATCTGCCCGGATACTCTGCTGGTAATGAGCCAGGAGGCTGCCAACAAATTCATTGCCGACTGCGATGAGCATACCACTGTTATCACCGATACTCTTTTCGTAACTGATGTTCCCGGCAAGTACGGTAAACGCGTTGACCTGCCTATTACCCACACTGCCAACACTGTTTGCGGCAAGACTCTGTTTGCAAACATTGTTGCTTTGGGCGCAGTAGTTGCACTGACAAAATGCGTTTCCAAAGAAGCAATTCTCAAGGCTGTGCTGAACCGCGTTCCGAAAGGAACCGAAGAAGCTAATACCAAGGCTCTCGAAGCAGGTATGGCACTGATTGAGAAATAGAATCTGACCTATACAATTAAAGCTGTTGCTTTCGGCATTCACGCCGGAGGCAGCAGCTTCTTTTGTGTGCAAAAGTTTCTTGTATACTGGAAATTCTTGCTGTTTTCGCGAAAAGTTTCTTGTATACTGGAAATTCTTGCTGTTTTCGCGAAAAGTTTCTTGTATACCAGAAACTCTTGCTTCTTTGGTTAAAAGTTTCTAGTACACTGGAAACTCTTGCATTATTTTTTGTTTCGGCATTCACGCTGAAGGCAGTAGCTTTTTAATTTTTCGCGAGCTAATTATGCAAAATGTCATGCAAATGCCACAAACTTACGCTATAATATACAAGTACAATAGGCTTTTAACTTCAATGAAACGAGGAATCTACTATGAAGATATTAAAAATATTATGTTATATGGCAGCCGTCTGCCTCACAGCCTTCAGCCTAAGCGGCTGCAGTCTGCAAAAGGCTGCGGGCAGCCTGGGCAGCGGCACAATAAGCATCCCGACCTACGCCATCAAAGCACCTGCCGCAGGCAAGCTCATAGGCCTTATCAGCGAAAAAGGCGAACGCATCAGCAAGGGGCAGCCGCTTTTTGCTATAGGTGACGCACAGCTTGATAAGCAGGTTAAGGACCTGGCAACGCAGGTTGCCAAGGCCGAAGCAGATTTAAAGCGTATGCAGCAGGGCACACCGACGGCAGCACCGGTTGCTGACACCTCTCTGGCGCAGGCCAACGTAGCGGCGGCACAGCAAAAGGCCGCGAAAATGAACAGCCTGCTGGCGCAAGGCGCAGTTTCACGCAATCAGGCACAAGCTGCCCAAGACGAGCTACAGCGTGCTATCGCGCAGCTGCAGGCAGCAAGCAGTGTAAGCGTCAGCTTCAAGCCCGTTTCTCCGGCAGAAATCGATGCGCAGCAAAAGCTCATCGTCCAGCTCAAGGCACAACAGGCAGCTGCAATGGCACAGCAGGAAAAAAATGAAGGCAACAGCCCCTGCACCGGCATCATTACCGATTTGCAGGCTGCCAACAACGCTACCGTCCAAAAGGATCAGGTAATCCTGCACATCAAGGCTGTCGACAGCTGCAGTATAACGCTTAATGTCAGCGCAGCGCAGGCTAAGGAGCTTAAGGCAGGTATGCCGGTAAGCATTAAGGCCGCCGAAACCCCTGCCCCCTTCAGCGGTAAGATAAGCAGCATTGACGGCACCAAAATCACTGTTACTTCGGACCAGAAGCCCGAGGATCTTAAGGACGGTGTAAAGGTAGAAGTCAGCTTAGCAGTTTAAGCTTCCGATATCCAAACCAATAAATACCACGCAAGGAGATTCATATGCTTAACCAATTTTCACGTACAGAGCTGCTCTTCGGCAGCGAAGCAATTACGCGTCTGCAGAACGCTCACGTCGCTGTTTTCGGTATTGGCGGCGTAGGCGGTTATACAGTTGAAGCACTCGCCCGCAGCGGCGTCGGCAGCTTTGACCTCATTGATAACGATACCGTTGCCCTCACCAATATCAATCGTCAGATTATCGCTACCCTTGATACTGTCGACCAGCCTAAGGTGGAAGTCATGGCCAAGCGTATTGCCAGCATCAATCCCGATGCCCAAGTAAATTGCCGCCAATGCTTCTTTTTACCGGAAAATCAGCACGAATTTGATTTCTCGCAGTATGATTACGTTGTTGATGCGGTAGATACCGTGGCAGCAAAAATTGCTATCGTACTTGCAGCCAAAGCAGCAGGCGTGCCGGTTATCAGCAGCATGGGAGCAGGCAACAAGGTTAATCCTGCCATGTTTGAGGTAGCAGATATCTATAAAACAAAGGTCGACCCATTGGCACGTGTTATGCGCCAAGCCATGAAGAAAAACAACATAAAAAAGCTCAAGGTTGTTTATTCACAGGAGCTACCGCTTTTACCTATAAATGAAGAAATAGAAAGCGAATGTCACGCTGAAGCACCCAAACGCCGTGCGCTTCCCGGCAGCAACGCCTTCACACCTTCGGTAGCAGGGCTGATTATTGCCTCCGAAGTCATCAAGGACCTGGTAGGCTGGGATGACAGCCACCGCAAGGGATTAGCTTAACAAAAACAGAATTACAGGCAAAATAAAAACGCCTCTGCCCACAGCTCAAAGCGTGGTCAGAGGCGTTCCCTCATTACAATTATTCAAAGATGCACATAACAGTCAGGACGCCTAAGAAAACTAAGCTAACACCAGCGGCACTAAACATAGTAACTCACCTCCATGCATTCGCACTTTTTATTTTTATTTGACGCTGTATTTTTACAGCCTGTGGGGTTTTTCCCTCATCTGCTATCTATTATAGCACGTTTTTGTATTTTGTATACAGTATTCTCGAAAAAATTTTAAAGTTTTTCTGACAACTACAATTGCTCGTCTTTTAGCTATCTGCACTGCCGCATACTTGCAACTTTACCTGTTATAGTATATAATAGCGTTATGGTATTTTTATCTGCGGGTATAGTTCAGCGGTAGAACATCAGCTTCCCAAGCTGAGTGTCGCGAGTTCGATTCTCGTTACCCGCTCCATTTACGTTTATCAGCTTCAAGCCTTCGGCTTGGAGCTTTTTTATTTGCGCTCACATAAAAAAGTCTGACGACAAAGCATTTATTGCTTATCGTCAGACTTAAAATTATCGGGAAATTTATATGGCAAGGCATTTGTGACAATGCATACGGTGCTTATCCTCAGACTCAAAGGCTGGCGAGAAAGTGCCGGAGACGAGGAACTAATGCCGCCGGCGTACTACTGCTACGTCAAGGCATTCGTGACGAAGTATATGGTGCTTTATCGCCAGCCTTCCTCACCAGGCACATTTAAGAATATAAAACAAAGCTCCCAAAAACGCACCCATCACCGTACCATTAAGGCGAATACGCTGCATGTCTGTATCAACCTTACTGCGCACCATCTCCGTCAAACGTTCATCGGCCATTGCCTGCAAAATACGCTCCACGATATTTCCCAGCATCGTCTGCGCCTGCAACAGCCCCAGGCCAAGTATATGCTGCAGATACGCCTCAGCCTTAGCCTTAAACTGTGCGTCGGAACGTAAATCAGTTTCAATAGTTTCCAACGCCTCTGCTATAGCCTGCTGCAGAATCGTCGGCCGCGCTACCGCGCTGCCTTCCTGCGTCTGCGGACGGCACAAGGCCTTAATCATATTATCCAAAAGCTGCTGCAAAGCAGGCTGCAGGGAAATATCACGCAGAGCACGCTGCTGCAGTGACTGCACCAGCTCACACCACTGCTCCGTGCCATAAACGCTGGTTACAACGCGCTGCAGCTGCGTATACAGCCAGCAGCGCCACTGCTCGTCATCCTGCAAGCGATGCGCCGTTGCTAGCAGCGCTCTGCAGACAGCATCTGTTGCATCATCAACATTGACTACGTCCAGCTTCTTGGCTGCCCACAGCTTCAAACTGCTCAAAAAGCCTTCACTACTGCGCTGCTCAACCTGCTTTTGCAGCTCACTGTGCACACGCTGCCTGGTCGCTGGCGCTTCTGCCAATGCTGCCAGCTGCTGCAAAAGCCATTCATAGCATTGTTCGTCCTGGCGTTGTGCAGCCAAAGCTTTAAATAACTTATCAAGCTCTGTATTAGCCTCAACATCAGCCAAAGCGGTTTTTATTTTCCCCTCAAGCTGCCTGCTTAAAGCCAGCGTATCTAGCTTATGCAGAACACCCTCGGCAAAGTCGGTCAATAATCCTTGCAAACGCGCCTTATTCTGAGGCTTTTCCAGATAAGCCAGCAGCTTGTCCAAAAGCACCAGCTGCTTTTTCTGCAACAGCAGCGTTTTTTTCGTTAAAAATTCCTGCTGCACCATTTTGCTGCAGCCACGTACAAAACCATCACGATTGCGTGGCAAAATCGCCGTATGCTTAGCCATAAATGGCAGCAAACGGCAAATCCATGGCACCTCAAACACTGCCGTCACCGCAAACCAATCAGCAAAGCTGCCAACAAGCGCGGCTTCCGCCATATAATAACCCAAAACCAGCCAGTCCCAGCTCAGCTCGCCAAAAATTCCCATATACTGCCCGGCATAATACAGCCGCAAATACAGGAAAAGCAGATAAACTAAACCTGCAGCCAGAAAGGCACTGTCTGCATACGTCCAATGTTTTTTCCAGCTATGCATCCTAGCTCACCAGCCTTTCTGCCAACGTCGCAATAACAAACAACACCGCGCCTAGCAAGCCACCGATACAAGTGCCGCTCTTGCGGATATTTTGTAAATCATCGCCTACACGCAGCTCCATTTTAGCAATCAGGTCGTTCTTATCATAGCTTTGCAGCTTCTGCAAAACTAAATCATATACCGTATCATGCTGCATTGTTAAGACCTGTAGCAGCAACTCCTTAAGTGCATGATCAAGCTTGCCTTGCTCCACCTCGCTGTTCGCCAAAAGCTGCAGCCTGTTTTGCAGCAGCTGCAGCAAAATATCAACATCCTGCGTCTGCAGCAGCTCCTTGAAAGCCAAGGCCTTCGCTGTCGCCATCTGTGACAGCTTACCGTTTAGCCAATCTGCAAAAGCAATATCATGACGGTAATCCTCCATGCGCGCCAACAGCCAATTATCAAGCTGTCGCCGCAGCTCACTTGCAGGATCTGCCAAGGCGTCCAAAGTTTTTTCCAGCTCCTGCACAAAAAGCGGCACCAGCTTTGCAGCCTGCCCGCTCACAAACAAATTGCGCAGCAGACTGTCCTTGTTGTATTCTTCCTCCGCCATCTGCGCCAAGCCTTCAAGCAAAGCGGTAAATTCTGCCTTATGCAAAATCTGCTTGGCATCCTGCGCCAAAAGCTGCCAAAGACCGTTAAAGCTGCCGTTGGCCACAGCCTTCTGCAGTGCGTCCACCAAAATCTCCGGAATACGCAGGCTGGCAATATATTTAGGCAGCTCTTGCAAAAGCAGCTGTTCAGCCTGGCTGGTATTGAGTGATTGCAGCGCATGCTCCGCCAGCGGCCGCACCGTTTGCCACAGACGCTCCACATTCTGCTGCTGCGCAAAATGCGCCAGCAGCAGCTTGGCAAAATTTTCGTCAGCAACAGCCTGCATAACATTTTCTGCCGTCAACAGGTCATTACTCACAAAATCCGCTAAGCCTGTTGTCAATCTTTCATAATTATTACGCAGTACATCTGTTCCCGGCGCGTTAATACCCATGGGACGTTTGAACAATGCCGTCACGCCCCACCAGTCTGCCAAACCGCCAATCGTCGCAGCCAATGCCGTGTGATGTACAAAATCAGCCGCCAGGCTGGACTGCGCCCAAGGCCAGGCGCAGACAGCGGCAGCTGCGGCGCCGGCCAGCAGGCAGTGCGCCTGTGTTTTTACTGTAGCCATAATCAATCTCCTATCAACAAACGCTTTATCTATTATGTTATAGAATTTCTTTACTCTTATTTTTAATTATAGCACAAAGCAGATAACAGCGTAAGCAAAGGCTTATAATATAAAAAAGCTGGTGCAAGTACTCTCACATACCTTGCGCCAGCTAATTCTATTTTCTATCTCCTCGTAAAGCGAAGTGCTTATTAACCTTTTTGTTTTAACAACTTTACAATTTGCAGAACTTCTTCAAGACTGATATCTTTCTCTTTAGCCTCAGCCTGTTCATCTAAATCAACAAAGAAACTGCTCATATTGCACTCCAACAGGCTATGCAGTTTAAGCAGATTCGGCAGAGTTACAGGAACACGGCCACACTCTATATTACACAGGTGTGTCTGGGAAATTCCCATTTCCTTTGCCAATCCGGTTTGTGTTAGATTTTTTGCAGTACGCAGTAAACGAATTCTGCGACCAATAAGTTTAATTTCTTCTTGCAATTTCCTTGCACCGCCTTTCGGTTTACTTACGATAAATTATTTTAAACTAATAAAGCACTTATTTAAAGTTTACCACGTTTTTCAGATTTAGCAAGAGTTTTTTTGTATATTTTATTTACTTTTCTCTATATTTCGCTCATAACTATATGAACTTTTCAGCAAAATATTAAATTTCATTTTCGATGCCACATTTATCCTTACAAAAAATACTTTTGTTTTTGCAAGCAGGAATTGCTATCAACCAAGCAGTAAGCGGTCACTGGCCATCTCAGCACCGCTGGCCTTTTCAAACATATCCAGCAGGTCGGCTATTTGCAGATGTTGCTTTTCTTCTCCCTTGACATCAATGATTACTCTGCCATTATGCAGCATGATCAGACGATTGCCATAACGCAGCGCATCACGCATATTATGAGTAATCATCAGCGTTGTCAACTGATCGCGGGTTACAATCTTTTCCGTAAGAGCTAGCACCTTAGCCGCAGTTTTCGGGTCAAGCGCTGCTGTATGCTCGTCCAGGAGCAACAGCTTAGGTTTTTTTAGCGTTGCCATCAAAAGTGTCAGTGCCTGACGCTGACCACCGCTCAAAAGGCCGACCTTCGCAGTCATTCTGTCTTCAAGGCCCAAATCCAGCTCCTTCAGCAGCTCATAAAAGCGGTCGTGCTGGTCACTGGAAAGACTCCAGCCCAAACCAGGAGTTTCGCCACGGCGAGCCGCTAGCGAAAGATTTTCTTCTATCATCATACCGGCAGCAGTACCAAGCATCGTATCCTGGAACACACGGCCGATATATTTGGCACGCTTATGCTCCGGCTTTTTGGTAATATCCTCACCATCGATAATAATCTTGCCCTTATCTATCGGGAAAACGCCGGCAATCGCATTCAGCGTAGTAGATTTGCCGGCACCGTTACCGCCGATAACGGTAGCAAAATCACCAGGCTCCAGATGCAGAGATAAATCCTGCAGAGCCTTCTTTTCATTGATAGTTCCGGGGAAAAATGTTTTGGAAACGTGTTCTACATGCAGCATTTAACGCACCGCCTTTCTGGCACCGAATTTACTTTTAATCAGCGGCATGGACAAAGCAATTGCTACCAGCACTGAGGTAAAGAGCTTCAAATCATTTGGCGGCATACCCATAGCCAGTACAACTGCAATTACAATACGATAAACTATAGAGCCTAAAACTACAGAAATCAGACAGTTTTTAAAGCTGCGTGTACCAAAAAGCACCTCACCGATAATAACAGATGCCAGACCGATAACGATAGTACCGGTACCCATACCAACATCAGAAAAGCCGTTGGACTGTGCAACCAGAGCACCGGAAACTGCCACCAAACCATTGCTGATAAGCAGACCCAGGATAATAGTTACGTCGGTATCTACGCCCTGAGCACGAATCATCTGCTGGTTAAAGCCGGTAGCACGGATAGCAGCGCCAATCTGCGTACCAAAGAACCAATACATAAAGCAGCCAACCAGAACAGTAACAACCAGGCCAACAACAAGCGTTGTCTGTGCCATAGTCAGATCCAGCATAGACTTGGCGATTTTAAAGGTAGTATCTACACCAAGCAAAGATAAGTTAGCCTTGCCCATAATGCGCAGGTTAACGGAATATAAAGCAATCATGGTCAAAATACCGGCCAGCAATGCAGGTATTTTCATTTTAGTATGCAAAATACCGGTTATAATACCTGCCAGCATACCGGCAACGCAGGCACCCAAAAGTGCGGCCAAGGGTCCAAAGCCTGCTACCATCATGGAAGCAGCTGTTGCCGCACCCAGCGGAAAGCTGCCTTCTACCGTCAAATCTGCAATATCCAGCACTCGGAATGTTACATATACACCAAGAGCCATCAACGCCCACAGCAAGCCCTGTGCCACTGTAGGTATCAGCAAACTAATCATTCCCAATTCCTCCCAATCTTCTTAGCGAAAAAAGAGCCTGCTTTTTGATTAGCAGGCTCCAAATTTTAATTATTTAATAACCTCTGCACCCTTCAGCAAATCTTCAGGAACCTTCAAACCAATCTTAGCTGCTTCCTTAAGATTAATGGTAGGCTTAAATTCTTTTTGGGCCTGAATAGCCATATCAGCCGGTTTAGACTTGCCGCTCAGAATATCAGCAGCCATCACACCGGTTTGGAAGCCAAGCTTGTAATAATCAACACCCAGGGTTGCAAGACCGCCGGCTCTTACCATACCGCCTTCAGCACAGATAACTGGAAGCTTTGCTTCCTCAGTTACACTGATTAAAGTAGGAATAGCAGATGCCAATACATTGTCAGTAGGTACATATACTGCCTGTACATCACCTGCCAGACTGCGGGCAGCCTGTTGAATATCATTAACAGTAGAAACAGTAGCTTCCTTTACGGTAATGCCCTTGGCAGCTGCAGCCTTCTTCAGCAGCTCAACCTGCAGTTGGGAGTTAACCTCACTGGAGCAATAAATTGTACCGATGGTTTTAGCATTCGGAACCAGCTTCAGCAGTAAATCAAGCTGCTCGGCAACAGGGTTCATATCAGTTGTACCGGTTACATTAGTGCCCGGTTTAGCATCATCCTTAACCAGCTTAGCGGTTTTGTAGTCAGTTACCGCAGTAGCAACGATAGGAATATCGCTGGTAACATTGGCTACAGTCTGCGCTGCAGGAGTTGCAATAGCACAAATCAAGTCTACCTTATTGTTTACAAAGCGATGAGCAATGTTCTGCAGATTGGATTGGTCAGCCTGCGCATTTTGTTTGTCAAAAGTAATGTTCTGACCTTCCTTGTAGCCCTTAGATGCCAAGCCGTCAACAAAGCCCTTGTTAGCTGCATCGAGCGCTTCATGCTCAACCAGTTGTACAATGCCTACATTAACCTTTTCAGCCTTTGCACCTGCTTCCTTTTTGTCACCGCCGCAGCCTAATGCCCCCAAGGCGAGGGTCAGCATCAAGCCAGCTGCCAATGCTTTAATTTTGTTGTTTTTCAGAGAAATCATTTTCTACCATCCTTCCATGCTACAAAATTCGTATAAATGTAGTTAAAGTTATTTTATGCTTTTATATTTGATTTGTAAAGTTTTTTGAAATTTTTTCTCTATTTAGTATTTCGAAGTACCTTTAATGTATAAAAAGTTACATGTTCTACCGTAAAAAGGAAAACTGCCTCACACCTATAGCGTGAAGGAGTCTTTTTAAATTCAGTTATTTCAATAGCTTTTTGGCCTGCTCTTCGCTGACAACAAGATGCGTAAACAGTCCTGTTGCCAAAGCACCAAGCAAAGCTTTGCTGCTGGCATGAAGTCCTAGGCCAATCAGCTTTTTGCAGTGACGTAGCTGTGCCAACGGAATATGCAGACAGTAATCATTATTACCGCTGATGAATTCACCGCGCTGATTATAATAATATGACAAAAAGCTTCCTACTGCCTTTTGTCGCTCTAAGACATCACCGAAACGTGTTGCCGTTGCTTCATCAGGCACGGCAGGATAACCGCAAATGGAAACAACAGCAGCATCCAGACTCTGCCATTGCTGCAAAAGCTGTTGATACGCCTGTCCCGCTTCCAGCTCAGCACGTTCCTCTTCGGAAGCAGGAAACGCATTGCAGCCCAGCATATAGCTGCTACGGCCACAGGCATCTGCCCATATTTTTACCAGCTCATCCGGATGATAGCCCTTATTGGGAAAATGTGCCTTGCCAATAAGCGGATACACCATACCATCCTGCGTATAGCTGCTGCAATCCGCAGCCTTCAGTACAACCTCACCCAAAGCATAACCCCAGCCCAGAGCCAGGCTCTTATCAGCTGTTGTTTCAGCCATAAGATACTGCATAGCCTGCGTCAACACATCCTGTGCATCAGCCAAAACACAGCCCCCGGCCAACGCATACTTAGACTGCAGACGCTGCAATAAATCTGCCTTTCCCTCATCTCCGGCACGGATTTCGATATGCACAATTCCCATCTCACGCGCTCTTGCCAGCATCTTGCTGACAGACGGACGTGACACATTAAGGCGTTGCGCAATTTGCGCCTGCGTCAGATTGCTTTCATAATATAAACGGGCAGCAGCTACAAGCTGTGCCCGTTCATGAACCGATAGCATTTATTTAACTTCTTCCATTAATTCGAACAGAATACCATCCTTCATGATGAAAGCAATGCGGGTATGCTCATCAGCCATCCAGGGCTCAACAATAACCTTATTTTCTGCCAGCTGCTTATCAAGGTCATCAACCTTATAAGCTACATGCACTAAGGTCTGCAGCTCTTCAGGCAACGGAGTATCTTTTTCGAAACGCAGGTATTCAATATGAAATTCATTGGTATCAGGAGTAATGAGATGTGTCTTTATGCCTTCTGCATAAATCTCGCCTTCTCTTGCAACAGTCGTCGGTACGCCGACATGCATAAATTCTTTCATTTAATCCACATCCTTCTGCCATAACTCATAAGCATGATAAGCTGCTTCCGGAGTTGCATTTTCGTGTACAACCATACGGATTGCACGCAGCATAGCCTTCGGTGCGGCAGCCTGCAAAACGTTGCGTCCCATATCAACACCGGCTGCGCCTTCATTTACGGCACGATAAGCCATTTCCAGTGCGTCGCGCTCAGGAATCTTCTTGCCGCCGGCAATTACGATAGGTACGGGGCATGCAGCAGTAACCTGTTCGAAGTTATCACAATAATAGGTTTTTATGATATGTGCGCCGGTTTCGGCCAGCAGACGTGTAGCCAGGGAGAAATAACGCGTGGTACGCTCCATCTCCTTGCCAACTGCTACAACACCGAGAACAGGAATCGCAAAACGTTCGCCCATATTTACATAATAAGACAAATTGCGCAGGGAGTCAAGCTCGCCTGCAGAGCCTACAAAGCATTGAACTGCCATGCAGGAAGCATTCATGCGGATAGCGTCTTCAATTTCTACGCCCACATTGCCAAAGCTCATATCGTCCTTGAGCACGCTGGTGTCTGCAGTGCAACGCAGAGCAACAGCCTTGTGATGGTTTGCGGGAATGCAGGTGCGCAGAGCGCCTCTTGTTGCCATCAGGCAATCCGCATATTGCATCAGCGGCGGAATTGTCAGATCAAGACGTTCCAGACCTGCGGTAGAGCCCATAATATACCCATGGTCAAAGGCCAGCATAATAGTGCGTCCGTCATCAGCAAAAATCTGTCCCAGACGAGACTGCATGCCCCAGCCTGCAGATGCATGTCCCTTTACCGGGAACGGACGCTCCGGCGGAGCAATGCCGATACCATAGTCTTTTGCCAGTACATTACCTTCTTTATCTGCCATGTTCAGTCACCTGCTTAATTTCTGTAGTACGGAGTGCGGCACGGAGCATTCCAGTAGCCAAGCAGCTCGTCATCCATACGTGCAATGAACATCTGGAAGCCTGCGGTTTCCTGTACGGTAAGGATTTCGCCTACAGCACTTGCCACAACCTCAATGCCTTTTTCTGCCAACAGCTTATGGCAGGCACGGAAAATAATCAGCTGTTCCATAAGAGTAGTAGCACCGCTGCCGTTGATAACAACCATCAGCTTTTCGCCTGCTTTTACGTCCAGATCCTTCAGCAGAGCGTCCATCATAATAGCAGCTGTTTCGTCAGCAGATTTCATCGGCTGAGTACCGCCGCCACCTTCACCATGCTGGCCCATGCCGACTTCCATGGTACCTTCGGCAATATGAGCAATTTCCATACCGGTTGCCGGATGAGTAGCGCCTTTGGTAGCAACAGCGATAGTTGCCATGTTGTCAGCAAATTTTTGTGCAATAGCAGCAACCTCTTCCAAGGATTTGCCTGCAGCAGCTGCAGCGCCGGCAATCTTGTACAGAGGAACACAGCCAACGAGACCACGGCGATCATCAGCATTTTCACGCGGAGCGTTAGCAACGTCTTCCTGAGTTACAACCTTAATAACATTGATACCCAGTTTTTTTACCTGTTTCATGGTCAGGTTGCCGGTCAGCATATCGCCTGCATGGTTAAGTACAATGAAAAGTACACCATGACCTTTATCAGCCAGCTTAATTGCTTCTACGCAAGCCTGAGGGCCGGGTGCAGCAAAAATATTACCTGCAACAGATATATCAATCATACCTTCGCCGACAAAGCCGCTGATTGCGGGCTCGTGACCAGTGCCGCCCAAGGTTACGATAGTTACACGATCTGCCTCTGCCAATTTCTTATTTACAATGAGGTTGCCCTGTTCCAAGGTGATGATATCAGGATTAGATAACACAAGACCTTCCAATAATTCACTTGTCAGATTTTCCGGATTGTTAATGAATTTTTGCATAATGACGCCTCCGTTTTTATTTATTTTATTGTTTTTTTAGCTTGCGCTTTATCAGCAAATCAGATTGCGGCAGCCATTGCTGTCAGCAGGATAGAAATAGATGTTGCACCGGGATCTTTAGTACCCAGACTGCGTTCACCAACGTTTTTGGCACGGCCGAAGCGTGCTACCATATCAGCAGTTTTTTCAGCACCCTCGGCTGCTGCCTTACCCATTGCTGCAAAGACAGCCTTTGCATCGCCTTCAGCTGCCATGCCTGCATCAAGAGCAGGATACAGCGCATCAACCATTGTCTTATCACCAATTTTAGCCTTGGAAATGTCCTCAAAATCCTCTTTAGCCTGAGCCAGCATAGCACGAAGCTCTTCCAAAGAAACCTCCTGTGCATCCTCCGGCGCAGCATCAGCAAATCCGCCAAAAACAGTTCCCCATAAAGGTCCTGCGCTGCCGCCGTTACTATTCATAAAAGCCATGCTCAAATCATCAAGCAAATCTTTAATATTAGCACTGTCATGCGCTTCTACCTTATTTTTCATGGATTCTGCCATACGCGCAATAGTAACGCCATGGTCACCATCACCAGCTACGCTGTCCAGCTCGCACAGCATTTTACTTTTTTCTTCAAGCTCAACTGCTGCTGCCAAAAGCATCTTTTCCAACATCTCTAAAGTAAGCATTATTTATCCGCTCCTTTCGTTATTCCAATTGTAGCATTTGTTAGAACATATGTAAACGATTTTTCTGAAATTTGCCTTCTTTTCTGTCAAAAAAAGTTCGTCGCACTAAGTACGACGAACCTAAAAATTTTCGATATCTTATTTTTGTAGTAATCAGATCAGGCTAGAAGGATCAACCTGCTCGCCATAGCGAATAACTTCAAAATGTAGATGCGGACCGGTGCTGTAACCAGTGCTGCCAACATAACCGATAATCTCGCCTTTTTTCACATACTGGCCTGCACTGCAGACAACGCGGCTCATATGTCCATAGGCTGTCTGATAACCATAATCATGGTTGATACGCGCATAAATCCCATAACCGCCAAACCAGCCTGCCTGTTGTACATAGCCTGCCGCACTGGCATAAACCGGCGCACCATAATCATTAGCAATATCAATGCCAGGATGCCAATCGCGACCATAACCGCCAAAGGGGTTAGCACGACCACCAAAAGGAGAAGAAATGCTGCCACCACTAGTAGGCCATTGGCTAGGAGTAACATCACGACGATAGTTTTCAGTCTCAATAGCACTCAGCAAATTTTCCAAATCTGCCTTTTTAGCATCAGCCTCGCGACCAATGTTCTTTTCCTGCTCCAGCACAATGTTAGCCGGATTTGTATCACCCAAGACAGGACCACCCTGACCAGCGTAATCAGAAGCATTGCTCTTAGGAGGCAGCTGCGCACCGCTTTTTTCCATCTGGCTACGAACCTGATCTTCAAGCTTTGATAAAGCTGCCAGCTTTTTCTGGTTGGTTTCTGCCATCAGGCGCAGTTGTCTGATAGTCTGCTCCTGCTCGGATTTAGTCTGCTTATAAGCAGCAAGCTCCTGCTTCTGCTGCTCATTTTGCACAGCAAAATGAGCCAACACACCAATGGTGCAGGTCACAGCAACTAAAAACGAAGCTACTGCTGTAAAAGCATATTTCAAATGAGTCTTTTTAACATGAGTCTTAGCGATATTCTGACCATCCGCAGGAATGAACCAGAAGGTGAAATGCTGATTGCTATGCCACATCATACGCAAGGAATTGTAACGCACCTTAATACGCCTAACAATTCTACGTTGCTTATCCTGTACCTTATTTACAAGACTCATCACCTGCAGACGCACACGACGCTCAAGCATAGACAGCTGAATTTTGGCAACAGCTGCGGCAACAGCTATTACTGCCTTCACCTGTGCAATAAAAGCAATAATTTTTTCTAAACAGTCATTGTATAATAACTGCACTTTTTCTAACAGTTTGGCAACTAATACATTTGCCTTTGCTTTACAGTGATTATATAATGATTGCACTTCTTCTAACAGCTTAGTGTAGAATTCGCTTGCTTTTGTGCCGCAGTAATCATATAATGACTGCATTTTTTTATTACATCGCTCCAAGAAATCCTGACTCATTCCGATACTCCTTTGTTGTTTTTTTATCTACTAATCTGCTATATTCCTTAATGAAACTATTGCAACGCTATTATTTTAATACTTTTTTCGTTTTTAGTCAAATTTTTGCATTTCAAAGCCAATTTTCTTGTTAATCCTGCTGGATAAATTATGTATTTTATGTTACCAGCGCCATAAAGCATCCGTATGCAGGAAATATCAATACATAAGCTTTCTCCTTCTAGCTTACGTCTGCAATATTTACATCTATAATAATATTTAAAACATGCTTTTCTTATTATGATACTTTTTTCTTATACCTTATAATGATCTTTTCACATGCTGCTTGTACAGCATCTTCCCCACTTGACAAAGTCAAACTGTTTTTGTAAGATAGAAATATATTATGGGGGTATAGCTCAGCTGGGAGAGCGCTTGAATGGCATTCAAGAGGTCAGCGGTTCGATCCCGCTTATCTCCACCAGAATTTACTAAGCCGTTGGCCAGGCCAACGGCTTTTTTATTGCAGGATATCTATTTTCTGTCTAATTCTTCCGTTACCATAAAGCAAAACTGAACCCACATTGCACCCAACAAGCATAAATTTCACCCACGCACAAAAACAGCACCCACGCGAAACCCGCATGGGTGCTTGATTTTTTAATGGAGCTACTGACGGGATTTGAACCTGCGACCTACTGATTACGAATAATATATATTTTTAAACACACCATTTTTATACTGCAAAATTAGTAACTTTGTCCTTTTTTTCATTCATTTAGTCCATTTTTGCGGTTTTTTTCCACACAGAATTTTGAGTTTATACAAAATGGGCTTTCAAAAGGGCTCCCTAATTACATCAATTTCTCATATCAACTATACTGAGTACATATATAAATTGCACAACAATTCTACTAACAATCTATAGACTTCAGTTTTAAAAGAGCGTGAGCATTAAAATATAGTGGCTACCTTTAGTGAGCCTAATCCTATAGTTTCAAATTGCGCCATACAGTTTTATTTTTTAATTCTGCTTCAATTTCACCAATAGCCTTCTCTGCATCGGCAAAGCTAATCCTATCCTTGTCCAACAATACATACTGTTTCTGCATGATGTTGTACGCATCCTTAACCATAGATTTATGAATAGAATCTTTCAAAAAGAGAAACTCATCTGGCAGAACATTGGGTATACCATCTAGCCTTTGCAGTTCCTCCTCAAGCCTTATCATTACAAGTTTACGAAGGTGCTCATCATCCCTAATGAATTTCTTGATTTTGGGATGCTCTTTCATCACCGACAAATCGTAGATATGCTTAGCCGCTTCAAATGCTCTATTACCAACATTCGCATTTCTTATATAGGCCTCTGCAGCAAAAAGTTTATCAACGAAGATTCTCTCTAAAGTTATCGTATCAACAGTAAATGGTTTAATCTGATATGTATCTTCCAATATACTTCTAAATCTAGCATCTGTTAACTCATAAAGCATAGGAGTTACCTCTAACGGTGCCACCGGCTCACTAATTGTAAATGATGTTGCCTCAATTTTTACGTTACCAAATCTCTGCAAAGCATCATTTTCGTCAATAACAGTAACTGGATTATAGTTGTACACTGCTATTACCTCAGATCTGTGTGTTACTCCCTTGCTCACATCACGTTCCAACGATACATACTTCTTGGTAGCCTTTTCAAGCAACTTATCACTTCTTGTACGGGTGCAATTTCTTGTATCAACAGATAAATCAATGTCTTCTGAAAACCTATTTGTAGTTTTCAATGCTTTGTACAGAGCTGTTCCACCTTTAAAATAAGCTGGTAATCCATCCCGCTGCAGTCCAGATAGTTCTTTTAACAACAAAACTACATAATAGTCTTTTTCTAAAACATCCTTACGATACCCAGTCTCATTATGTATTGTTTCTAGCAGTACTCTGAAAGCATCCTGATCGTTATGTAGAATCATGCCGCCAATCCTCCTGCAATCGCTGTTTTACTCAGTTGCTTAACTGTATTTCCATTGTAATACTCTCCCGCCAAAGCTAAAAGCATTCTGTAGGACAATCCCAATTTATCTATTAGTTCTGCAATTATTTGGTATGGTTCTTCGGCATCCACAGGTGCTCTGTTAAGAAGCTCTAAAACATCAAGGATCTGTAGATATCTTTTATTATCTTTATTTACAGCTATCTTAGGAGCTTTGGTGACAATACCAAGCACTTTATCCTTTCTAGCACCATGAGCAACCACATTAGTCACAATAACCTTCTCATTAGGAATTTGAGTTGTCAGCCCCCATTTATGCAATAAGGACAGCCCGGATTCATACCCGTTATCACCAGCTAGGTACTTATCCGCAATCACTGCTTCTTTATCAATACCCAATTCGCCAAACGGAGTAACCTTAGTTCTATAATATATTCCCTTTTTATAGAACCGAAAGTCATTTATCAGCCTACCATCTAAAATTCTCTTTAAGGCAACTGCTGTGGCCATTGCAGCTTTTTTTATAGGCATAGCAAACCTTTCTGCGACCTTTTGGGCGAGTCCAGCAGAGTAAATAGGCTTTGCTATTTCGCTCTGCTTAACCAAATAACAAATATAATCCATATAAGATAATTCCATCTCAGCACCTCCCTGTGATATATTACAGCGTATGTTTACTTTATTTTTTATGTTTTTATTATATCATCATTTATCCCATAGTCAAGTGCCACGGAATTCGATGCTAAGTCGACTATCAATCAGTTCTATTTTCCATAGTTGTGTTCCAATTGTGTGGTCCAACGTTCATAATTCATCTCATATAAAACCCTAAATTACAATAGCAAGTCGTACATTCTTTCCAATCCTTTAGGCTGCATAGCTGCTGTCTAGATATTTATCAAAATACTCATCTGGTGATTAGCAACCCATGCACTTCCTAGGTATGTTATCTTCCCATTCCATAGAAAAAAGATATCGTTTTTCTTATGAAATTAAACGACGCAATAAGCAGCAACAACTCAATCAGCTCAACTAACTACACCGCTAAAAATAAGCCATGGAGATGTCTCCTTGGCTTATTTTTTACCGCTTCCTAAATATTAACAACAGCCATTGACACAGCCAACACAAATTAACGATTACGCAACACGACCGTCTATATTAAAGGTATAAGCCAAGGGAGACGACCTTTGCAAGCTCCCCCGAGTGGCAAGCCACTCGACGCTTGTAAGGGGACGTTGTCCCCCTTAACCCCCAAGCAGGGGGGCTAAAGGCCCCCCCTTGCAACCCCCAAAAATACCCAAAGGAGGCTCAACATGATGCGACGCAAATCATATGCGATTACAGTCCGATTTTGCCCGGCTGACTATACAGCCATCCAGACAAAAATTGCCAAATCGCATCAATTACAACAGGACTACATTACAGCCGCCTTACTCGACGGCATGATAATCGATACGGCAGGAGCGCAATCATTGCTCCCAGAGTTACGCCGGCAAGGCAATAATCTTAACCAGTGCGCTCGACGACTCAATCAGCTCCGACAGTACGACGCACAGCAGATCGAGCCGATTCTGTCGGAGCTGCACAGGACATTACAAAGCCTAATGAATACCTATGCGGCGATACAATCGCCAATAGTAACAGAGAGGAGGGACAACAATGGCGACAATTAAGGCGATATCCTCCAAAGCACCGATACGGACGGCTGTCCAATATGTCAAACATGACAGCAAGACCACCGATGGATTAGTCAGCGGCATCTACTGTGAACCCAAAACAGCTATACAAGATATGACGGCGGTCAAAAGACGCTGGAGCAAGACTGACGGCAGGACCTATAAGCATTACGTACAGTCCTTTGCACCCGGAGAGGTTACCCCAGAGCAGGCGCATGATATTGGGTATCAGCTGGCGTCGACTTGCCCTCAGTGGGACGGCTATCAAATACTCATAGTAACTCACGTGGACCGAGAGCATATCCATAACCACATCATAATTAATAGCGTCAGCTGCCTTAATGGTCGCAAACTCCATCTCAGCAACAGGGATTTGGACCAAATCAAGCAGCACAGCGACAGCATCTGCCGTGATCACGGACTGTCCGTCTGCATCAAGGGCAAGACCCACGACGGCAAGGACAGGGAGGATCCCACCGCATGGGATAAGGCGACCTACGAGCGTCTGTTGGCTGCTCAAACCGCCGCTGAGCAGTCGGGACAGCACGACATCAGCTGGCTGTACGATGCCGCAGAGGCTGCCATGCTGGCTGCCCATCAGGCGACCAGCCGTGCCGAGTGGTGCGAGCTGATGTCCTCCAAGGGCTACGAGGTCGACTGGCAGGATAATCATAAGCACATCGTGCTTATCGATAAGACGCGCCGTGATGCAGGCGAGCGTAAGTATAAGGCTCGGACAAGCCGATTAAGTGATAGATTTAAGGTCGATCTAACCAAGGAGGGATTACTTAATGTCTTTGCGGGCAATGCAGAGCGAGCAGCAGTCATCAACGCAGCTATTACAGCAACAAGTAATACAGCTGACGCAAGCCAATCAGCTCTTAACGCAGCAAGTGCAGCAACTGAGCGACAAACTCGCGACCGTAAGCAACAGCGACTTAATACTAGAGCAGATGGCAGCCAAGGAGCAACAGTTGCTGCAACAAGAGCAGGAGCTGGCTCAACGCAAAACCGCTCTGGCAGCAAAGGAGGCACAGCTGGAGCAGCTGCGCCAAGACGTCGCCGCCGAGCGCGAGCAGATGACTACAGCCGTTAATAAGCGACTTGCAGAGATTGACGCTCGCAAAGCAGATTACGACAAGCGTGCCGCTAGTCTGGATGCAACCATAGCGAGCGCAGTCGATAAGCGGACAGCCGACTTACAGCAACGCACAGTCGCCGCCGAGGATAGAGCAGCCAAGGCAGTCGAGACCGCAAAGCAGCAGGCACGACAAGAGCTGCAGAGTCTTACCGATGCTGCTCGCAGGGATTACGTTCGGGCACAGACTGCCTTTGCCGATGCACGCAGACAACAAGCTGCCGCGTACCAAAAGGGCATAGATGATGCTAATACGGCTATCAGAGAGACCAAGGAGGCTACGGACAAGGCTCTGGCGGATGCCCGTAAGCAACAGGCCAATGCGTACAAGACCGGGATGGAGCAAGCTGATAAGCAAAACCTGTATAGAGATTTTGCGTTGTTGATGTACACTGCATTAATTGCTATGGTCTGCATTGGCTTAACTGATTACTACAAGTATGACTTAAGAGTTGTCATTAAGTGGATTGGGGGGAGCATCATGCAGTCTAATCTATGGGTGTACCGCTGTATAGATGCTCTGTTATTGCCAATATTGACTCAGACAACAATAAGACGCATCCTTGCTACAATTACGTATCTCGGCCTGATCGGCTGCGCTATGAGCCTCCTAGCGCGCCGTATAGGAGCCGTAATCGATAAGGTCTATATAATCGCACATGACAACAGACTAACTATAGGCATATTGTTGCCCGTATTAGTTATAACAAGCGAGCTTGCCGCTCCGTACCTGTCTATTAATAGCCTATGGCTGCATGTCCCGGTCATTGCTACAGCCTTATGGATCCGCCACAAACTGCTGAGCAGGTAACGGCACCTGCCAAAAAATCGCAAAAAGCAAGACGAGGTAGATAGAGTAAATAAAAGTATATACCAAAGTTACTGAAACCTCTAGGTTCAATAACTTTGGTATATACATACTAAAAATGCAATTTATAAAAACATTTAATTTTGAAAGGAGTCATCCCAATATGTATCCCCCACCCATGCCTGTTATCCCTAAAATTGACTATGCATCAGCAAAGCAAGCTCATAAGCTTTTGGACAGACTTGATAAGTTTGTTGCCTTTGAAAGGGCCGGTCAAAATCCGGATTTGCGAACGATATTGGCCTATCGACAACACAATCGTTGTCCTATTTGCCACGAAATCATTGCTCATCCATGTTCAGACGAAGCACAAGTGCATCATTCCGACTACACTCGATATTGTTGGTCTAGTTTGATAAAAAGGTACGCTCCAGATACCAAGGGCAATATTTACCGCGAAGTTCCAAACTGCGAGCTTTGTTTTGCCGACCGCCCTGAAATTTCTGAACAGTGCCTTTCTACCCTTTACCTGTTACACGCCGACTGTCATGATAAATTACATAAAAATTCTACTAACAATTGATATACTTCAGTTTTAGAGGACCGTAAACATTGAATATGATGACTGCTAGTACCTTCTCAATCTATCTAATAGCTTTGCAATAACTTGAAAAACGAAAGACTGCTCATTCAGCGGACACCTTCGGGGTCTACTCCCCCACGGTCCGCTCAACGAGCAGTCTTATTGTAGGCACAATAAAGCATATCTTTTAGTAATTTACATATTATCCATATCCACGCACTCCTTACGGAGTGCGACTTCGCTAGATCATTAACTCTAGCCATTGTGTCGTTAGTCTACACAACTTTTTAATTTTAATTTCTATCACCACACTCCTTACGGACAAACCATGCTATAATCTTAATAAAGGAGGAATACGCAATGCTGTACGATTATTTACTAACGCATTATAAGCCAAATGAGCCTATTTTTATAGAAGATATTACTCTGCCAATTAGTCATACCCACTTGCTCCAAAGGTTAAAATCTCTTTGCGATACTGGCAAAATAAAAATATTTAGTAAAGGCATTTACTATATTCCAAAGAAATCCATACTAAAAAATGGCATTACTTTATCACCTACTACTGTCATCAATCATAAATATATTATGAGGTCTGGAAAGATTATAGGATATCATACCGGTCACGCATTGGCAAATCAAATTGGCCTAAGCACACAAGTTCCATGCGTCACTGAAATAGTAACCAATAACACTGCCACTGAATGCAGGAAAGAAACTTTATGTGGGCAAGAATTTATTATTAGAAAAGCTCGGTGTCCTATCACTAACAATAATTACTACATTCTCCAGCTGCTTGATTTATTAAATGATTTAGATAAGTTTACTGACAAACCGCATAATGAGGTTTATGATACCATAAGAAAATACCTCAAAGCATACCATATAACCAAGGAAAAAATTACCCAATACATTGGCACCTATCCTAGCAAGACAGCTGAAATTCTTCTAAACTGCCTCAGCAATCAGCCAAAAGTTATCAATGAAGAATGCACTTCTTTCGACAGTTGCATGGATCCATTTTATTCTGAAGAAAACATGTCTCATCTAACAAGATTAATAGATGATGTAAAATCAGGCAAGGCAAAATTGACAGAGCATGAATTAATCGAAGACTAATGTACCATCCAAAGAGGCTGGAACAAAACCACTCTACCCTTAAAGCTCGACACAATATATTGAAAATCGTTTATACCATTTTCGTGTATACTGTTGGCTTTGGTATAGAGTTCTGAGTTTTGTCCCAGCCTCTTTTTTCTCAACTACTTGATTGGACTATTCATGAGCTAATTTATAGCAGCTCCCGCCTTAGTCTTCCATTGGCGGAAGCTGCTAACATGAGGCAAAGATATCAATTAATTCTATCTTTCCCCTGAAGCCTACGAACTACGTCCTTAGCTAGTATTGCAGAGCGTTTTTGCTTCATACCATCTACTTCGCGTTGCATGCAGTCAACTACTATATTTCTAAGCATACCATTAATGCTTATGGTGACTTTGCCACCATATTCGCTGATGTTAAATAGAAGCGTTTGTGCTTTTCCCGCAAAAATCCCTGATGGAATATCGACAGTAGTGGTAACTGTTTCGTTTTCTGCTATTTTTTTGAAAACATCATTATACGAATCAGCTTGTTCATCATCAGTGAAATGTTTAATAAGAGCAGCAGCCGTAAAGCGAATAAGTTTGGCATTCAGCTCTGCAATTTCTGCGTTCCTAGCTAAAGTATCTTTAATTTGGGAGCTAATAACACTCTCTAATCTAAGCTTGTGCTCTAATTCAGCTTTACACGTATTTATATCTGTTTCCTTCAATACTGCTCTGCCATCAATTTTTAAATTTGCAAGCTGAGCGTAGCTATCTACAAATTGAACTCCGGACGTAGTAGCTACAGCGTAACCAACTAGCGAAATGTTTCCACTAGATACTTCAATACGTCTGAGCCATTTTGCATCTTGTAGCTTGTTCTCCGTATAAGCAAAAACTTCATCTGCTAATTTGCTTCCCCAAGAAAGATATTTAGACGTATCCGACAACTTGCTTCTGTCCTTAGTATAAGACACACTATTCACGCCATCTAATCGTGTAATCATATCGCCATCGACAGACATCATCCCGGATTGAACTAGATAAGAAGAATTGGAAAAAGCATCCCACATATTCTCAACTGTTGCAGGCAAAGATTTTTGTTTTGCATTTTTGCTCAACTTATCGTAAATGTCATAAATATCTTGGGCAGATATTTCCATAGATGCAACTTGTTTCTTTTCTTCCTCCAGTTTTTTCTCCGCTTCTTTAGTAAGTTCATCCAAAGAAAGTTCTTCTGATTGAAGCTTTCGGAAATCATCAGGCGTTACAGGAAGCATAGAAACTTGTTGCGTACCAACAATATAGTTTGCCTCTGTCAAACGACGAAGTAACCGACCATATACGATTTCCTCAGCACTATCAAGATAGCACATATTGAGGACTTCTATCTTAGGGAACTTTTGTCCGATACGGTCTATACGGCCTATACGCTGCTCAATTTTCATTGGATTCCAACCTAAATCGAAATTTATCAGGAAATCCGCTGATTGCAAGTTCAAACCTTCGGCAGCAGCATCAGTACATAACAAAATATCTATTTCCCCAGCGCGGAAAAGTCTTTTTACATGATCGCGACTCGTTTCAACATCCTTGCCTTTTTCTCCATCATAGTAGCACACTTTGCTACCGGAATATACGCCAACTCTCAGCCTAGGCTCCTTTATGGATAAGTACCGGCGAATACTATACAAGGAATCATAAAAACGCGTGAAGATTACAAGCTGTTTAACGCGTTCACCATCTTTGCGTATTTCTATTTCTTCTAGCAGACGACTGATTTTAGAAGGAGTGCCTGTAATATTATTTAGCTTTCCAAGCATTTTTTCTAACTTGTTGGCTTCCCACTCTAAATCTCCTTCGGTACGTGATTTTAGCAGCACATCAAGGGTAATATCGCTGAAGTCCCTTTCATCGTAACCATCATCATCCTTGATGTCCTTCAAAGCTTCTATTGCTTCTCTTAGTTCATCTTCGGTTTCAAACGTTCTTGCTCCCAACAACAGCGTCTTCCTAACCTTGCTTAAACGTCGTTCCAAAGTCTTCTGGATAGCGTATAAGCTAGAGGCGAAGCGCAACTGCAAGAAATTCAACAAAAAAGCAAGTGCATCTTTAGCTTCTTTGTTGTACCTTAACATCTGATTCCGCAACTCTATGCAATACTCTTCTAGCGAAGCATAAAAATCCGCTTCTTCATCTGTAAATTTAATGGCAGCTATAGGACGAATTTTTCGTTTGGCAAGATTACTTTTAAGCTTGCCTTTTGCACTATAAAGCTCCAACAAGGATCTTGTATGTCTTTGCATAACTCTTGCCAACGGAGAAGCTGAAAAAAGAGGTTTCTTAAGATTTTTCACATCGATTCTTTTGGGTTGCTTAAAAGGCATATCTTTCAAAACGTTCTTATTGCGACCATCTATTACTGTAGCATTCAAGAACTCCCATAAATAGTGGTCGAGCATTTCTATTTGAACAAAGCTTTGTCCCATAAAGGACCACTGCTGTTGAGTAAGGTCTTCACCTTTAGTGATATTATACAGTAATTCGAAATAGCCCATACACAAGGACGAGTCCTCCATAAAGGGCCCGGAACGACCAGCTAAGCGGAGTAAATCATACGCCTCTACTGCATCTAACTGCATAGGTGTAGCTGTCGCCATCCATAACGCTTTAGTGTGCTTGCGCACATTTTCACTTAAAAGTTTATAAAGTCGGTTATATTGCGCCATACCGGACGTTCCTTTAGCAGGATTACTTCTACGTGCATAATGTGCTTCGTCCAAAAGGACAATATCAAAATTTCCTGCTGCATTTAATTGCTGTCTGCGTTCCGGTCGCTGAGCCAAGCCGCTAGAAACAACATTTAAAGGTTCCGCGTAAAGGTTATCGTGGTTGCAATCTCTTGCGTATGGATAAGTCCACTCGCTAACAATACCTGTACCATATTGATTCCAGCTACGTGCGAAAGGCAGTAATGCTTTGTCTGCAAGTTCACGATGCCACTGTTCCGTCAATCCTGCCGGTGCTATTACAAGCACTCTTTTGGCTCTGCCGGAAAGGATCAAGCTACGCATCGCTAAAGCTGCTTCAATTGTTTTGCCAAGACCTACTTCGTCACACATCATATACGAATATGGAAAAGTCTCTACTAGTCTACGTGCAACTACTTCCTGATGTGGCCATGCTTCTACAGGTGCAGAATACATACCAACATAGATACCATTAGCCATCTTTGGTGCATCTTTAAGCACAGCAAACTGAAGAAGCTCTTCATTGCTCAGTTTGGGTTTGATATTAACGACAGTTCCATCTATTTCCGTAGGCTTGTTCCGTAAATTTTTAAGTCTGACCAATTTTTTCTTAACTGCTTCAGGCAAAGTGTAAACTTTCATATGTGGGTTTTTATTTGCCCAAAAAGCCTCAAAATCTTTCTTTGCTGTTTCTACTGTTTTTTGGAACTTTGGCCCGTCCCATGCACAGGTTACATGAATGTTTTCCGCGTTAATGGTCAATGCTGTTTTGGATTCGTTGAGAGACCCGCCACAACTAATACTATTCCCCTCGGCATCAGTCATAATGAACCATTTTTCATGGACGTATCCATCTTCATTGTCATCTAAAGAAAGTGGTTTGCCAGTGTTAGAATTAATTCTAAATCCTACTTTTACTTCCAATCTTCCTTTGGCAACCATTTCAGACAGCAGAGCAACACCATTTTTTACTTCGTCGGTCCAAGCATCTTCGTCATCAAGTTCCTGCATTAGTTTATCGGATAATCTTTGAGAATTGCCCTCTAAAATTGCAGCTACATCCTCTAATGCCATATCAGCTCCGACAATAAGGCGCATATGCCCGTCATTCTTTAAAAAACTAGTAAATCCTTGCGAAGCTGCTGCCAAAGAAGTAGAACGGAAATAGCCTGCTACTCTATCATATTTCACGCTACGTTCCAATGCAGGAATATAAAAATCGTGCAGGATGTCAACCGGTTCCCCGTTATCTTTAACACTGGAACTACGATAATCTGCTTCCCATGCTATTTCTTTCAGGCTCTGTGTTTCCATACGCTTTACCACCATTCAAAAAAAGTGCAGGAGTTATTACTCCTGCACTAACAAGTTATTTCAAGTTAAACAGGATGCGTTGTGCTTCCTTCTTGAGTTCTTCGCTACCACAACCATCTGCCCAAACTTTCAACACGCCAACAACCTTGTCTTCATGTCCTTGAGCATGTTTTTCCAAATAAGCATGCGCCAACGGTGCTTCACCTTCACGATATGCCATTATCAGGCCTTGCATTACATCCCACTCGGTTTGCGGTTCTTCCAAGCGTTTCTTAGCACGTTCTTCCGGCATTGCAAGACGCAGTTTATTGGTTTTACGGACTACAGGTGCAAAATAGCCTTCAAATTCTTCATCTCTGCTAGTTTTTGCTGTACGTTCGTCATTGATGCCTAAGGATTGATTATCAACTATGTATCCGGCAGTTTTATTAACTAGACTGATATTCAGGGATCTAGACAAGCTGAGGGCATCATCATAAGAGAAGATGCTCATGCCATAAATGCCAAACAGCGTCAAGGCAATGCCTGCTTCTGCATTAACATCTTCAACGGATAATCTGCCACTGGTCAATCTAGTAAGCTGATATTGAGCAACTACGGTACTAGCTTCACGCATGGCTGCAATAGGCGTTACTTGTTGATCGCCATCCATTACAGGCCAGTTTTCAGATAAAACTTTTAAAGCACTACCATAGCTGGCAACCATTTCATCTACAGGATTCAAGTGTAAAGGCTCAAATTCCTTCAAGCTATCCCTAACAGCTTTACGCAGCTTGGGCAAGACGCCACTATTACCAAAGCCTTTCCAAATAGCAGCAGGCTTATCCTCTAAAGAACGCTTACGGCAGGCTATGAAAATGGAGCTTGCTGCAGCAGCCATATCTTTTTGATGCAAAGACGCACTAGATTCAGAATCAACAGGGAAGGCAGCAGTTATAATCCAACCATTGACAATTAAAGCTTTGGTCAATGTTTCCCATGCTTCCTGCGTTTTATGAGTGAACATCATAGTCATAATGCCATCATCTTTAATTACACGACGACATTCAGCAAATATTTCACTCATGCGTTCTTCGTAAACTTTATCTGCTTCTTTCGCAGAACCATCCCTTACAGGATTAGCTACTGCTTCGTCTTCTTTATTAGTCAATCTACGATTAAACCAATCAGGATAAATATCTCTAAATGTTCTCTTCTGCCATACATAAAAATAGTCTGAGAGCTCCGCATACTGAACATTGTTATAGTATGGAGGATCCAAGCAAATTACATCCACTGAGTTAGATTTTAAGTCTAGACTAGACGCAGACCCATTAATTATTTTTATATTTGTATTTCGGTCATCACACAATAATTCACACAAGCCTGTATAGGCATCTAATACTTGGTTTTTCCCCCATACTAAGCCACTATTTATCCCTGAATATATCATTTCAGTAAAAGACCACTTCAATGAAAAATCATGTCTGCCAAATGTACCTATCGCCACACCTCTTGAATAGTGCCATCTAGTTTGTCTGCTATTATAGTCGATGCCTTTATCTAGCATGTATTGCAAATAGTGAGCCACTGCATGACCTTTTTCTTCGCCAAGTTCTTGCTCCAGTTTGGGGATTAGCTCCTGCAATGTTTCCATGCCCGTCAAGTGTGCCAATAGCTGACGAGGAGTAAACATGTCACACCATCTATACGAACCATACATCTGAGGACGTGCATCATTACCTTCGGGCACACGCTCCGTTGGAATCAAGTCCATATCTTCCCAGCGTTCCCAATTATCTTTTAAAGCCTGCTCTGCGCGTTCTAAGGCAGCAAAATCAGCCTCTACCGGTTCGCGGAAGTACAATTCTTCCGCCATCTTAACCTGACCTTTTAAAGGACCTGTTTTGATAACCATCGGTTCCCCTTGTTTATCAAGTTTAGGAACCAGTCTTTTAGCAACTACGCAATACAAATCATCGGACCAAGTGCCATATTCAGAAACGCCCTGGGCCTGTCGTTTGATTTCTTCCGAATCTATAATCTGTCCACAGTGCAAGCAGGTGCCAACACCGCGTTTCACACTGCCTTCTTCCGGATTTTCACCATTGGGTCCCTTGCCTTTAACCAAGCGCACAGGTTCAAAATGGACTTTTCTATGTCCTTTCACGCCATCAATACGTGGAATAACCATCCAGCCATCCGCTTTTTTCTGCAAGGCGTAAGCATTCAATAAAGGAGCGCGCTCGCCACAATGAGGACAGGTAACAGTACGGTGATATAATAATCCCTGAATATCAATTTCCCCATCTTCAAAATGATAGTAGTTTTCCAATTTCTTATTTACAGTACTTTCTAAAAGACTACCATACTTACTGATATGCTCGATTAATTCTTTACCATAAACAGCAGGATATTCCAATGTAGCTTTCTCAATAGCACTAGCAACCGGATTTAAATCATTTGCTATAACGTTGCATCCAAGTCTTAATGCTTCAAAAGGAATCGATCCACCACCTGCTGTGCAATCAAGTACTGTAAAATCATTATATTTAGCATTAATAGGGCTTTGATAAGCTCTGCCATAACCATATAAATCTTCTGGATCTATTTTTATTTCGTGTCCTAAAATATCTTTTACGCTAGAACTTGCTGCAACATCAATTCTATTGTTAACCTCCACAGGATTCGCAACAACAGTTTCGACCTTAAAGCTGGTCTTACCAAAAAGCCACTCCTCGCTTAAATGCTGGTTTTCATCCAGCCACCTTTCTATCAAAGGAGAAGTTCTATAAACCGGATCAGCCTGACACAGCTTACCTAACGTTTCTCTTACTGCCCTTCTGCGTTCATTCTCTTTAGCAAGAGCAGTATCAAATTTTTCGGAGTAAGGAATGTATTCCCCGTATCCATCGTTACGAATCAATTTCAAATTTTTCCCAACCAAGGTCCATCTAAGACTATTGATAACAACTTGTTTTTTTACAATGCCTAAATTACGCAGAAAATCATCCGGATTTACATCTGCAGGAAGGATGCTTCCCAAAACAGCGGCACGACTAGGAGTTAAAGGTCTACGAGCCCACCAAACATGTAGAAAATATAAAGGAGGAAGAGCTGAACTAGCTCCACGCTCTCTTTGTGTTTCTGCACCAACTTGTCCGCAAGGAAATTTGCCTTCTATAAGCCTTTTTTCATACATCATCTTATCTCCTCAACTTTTCTAGCAGGTCATCATACTTTACTTTTTGGTCAGTAGGCCCGGCAAGCATGGTACGCATGCCTATAACAGACCAATTCATGGCTTTTTTGCCGTATACAGGAATAGTTGCTTTGCCAAACCAATAGAATGCTTCTTCTGCAGAAAAGCGCTCTATACGCCAACCAAGCAGCTCTATCTTAGGCTCTATTTGCACGGAAGCAGTAAGAATAGCAATTAAAGCCATCTTTGTTCCAGCTTCCCCGTTCAAGGGAACATCCCCTCTATATGCAATATCAGACGAAATCAAAGCCTGTATCCCTAAAGGATTTCCTAAGGAGTCCAATACGCCACTCAAGATATAACGAATAGGCTCCTTACAGGAGCGCACCTTACTCCAAGCTATTTCGCCCCACTTATGCCATACAGTCTGCCCGTTATCGTCCTTTTGGCGCTCTTGCAGTACTAATACCACACCATCACCATTTTCTTTGACCTGCATAATCCAGGGAGCAACTTCCATTAAGTTGGTCATGTTTCGCAACATGTCTAGATATTTTTCATTTGTTACGTCCATTTCAACACTCCCTATTGCAATGTTTTAATGGCTTCAGCAAATTCGCAGCCATCTTGCGGATCTTTAATTTCCACGTCTACACCTGTAATACCACTAACTTTCAACTTGTTCTTTACATCATTCAAAAGCTCATCAAGCATTTTAAAATCTTGCGCAGTAGCATTGGCAAGAGTAATGCGCATAGTTCCTCCACTCGGAAGTCTTAAATCATACAAATCAAGTGAATCAACCTCGCTCTTAGATTTACCACGTCGATAACTACTGCCTAAAGAGCCAAGCAGTTCAACTACTTTTTGTACTTTATTGTCGCCGTCACTACCTTGAACGTGCACACCTCTAGCAGGATTAGTAAACCATCCTCTTTGAGACTGCTCACTTCTACTGATAAGAACATCCGTGCCTTCAATAGGATGACCGGGAACATTATATCCCTCGAAACAATCTTCCTCTTTAGGTCTATCTACCTGGTCTACCTTGCCTCTATAAATGGCATATCCTTTGTTGGTTGCCAAATCCTGCACACCATCATAAATCTGCGTATCTTCCGCTTTTGCTAAGCTCAATTTGACTTGCTTAACAATATCATCTACAGCAACAGCGCCATTATTGGCTAACAGCTTACTAATGGCCTCTTTAACCTTCTCTGGAGAAGGCTTATCTACATCAAGCCAACCACTCTTTTTAGCAAAATCAACTGTTGTTGCTTTATATTCAAGATTAATAATATCTATATTCATCGGCACAGGCTTATCAGAGAAATAAATCTCCGTAGGACGAGCTTGAGTAGGATCGCTCCACTTCCTATAAATTGCCCACAGCCCAGATTCTACACCTTCGCGAAGCATGCTATCCAAGATGCTCTTATTAGCCAATACCGGCCAATTACCGATGCTATAGAAATTATCTAGAATATACTTACATTCAACGGTTTTAGCTGTTTTAAAGATATAGTTATCAGAAAGATCTCTGAGAATAGCAGTACCATACTTATCTGTTTTTTGTAGAATCAGCTCATTGTCATCAACAAGTTTTTTCTGAATCAAAGTCAAAGTGCTTTCGCCAGAACCAGTCTTAATTTCTCTGCGCACAATACCATCAACACTATAGTAAACGAAATTAGTATACAGATTGGCAACAGCAATAGCTAATTCTTGCGGTCTACTGCTTTGGCGGTTACGAAAATCAGGATCTTGCAGCTTAGAGGAACTAATACCATACTCTTCAGGATTATCCTGCAGAATATTAATTGCTAAAACTTGACGAGCCAAATCTTCTACTCTTTCTTTTTCCTTTTCGTCATTGTGGTTATTAGCAAATTCATCAAAAAGATCTACATTCTCATACTCAGACTGAGATAAGCCCTGCAGCTTGATAGTCTTAGGAACAAGCAGCATCAGCAAATTCTTTCTTGTGCGGAACTGCCCTCCAGCCTTAAATTTATAGAAGTTTTCTACATTAAGCGTGCCTTCTACCTCTAGGCTAACTACACCTACAACAGGTTTCTCATAATCATCCCTAATGTCATCGGGCTTCGTTACATTATGCTCTACAGCAAAAATGCCTGCATTAGTAACTAAGTTATTGGCAACACTTTTCAGCTTACCAAGAACCTTGCTGTATTCTATAGTTCCACGAATACGCGCTAAGACACTATTGATTGTAGGCTCAAGATGTGCAAAATATTTGCCATGTTCGCAACGGAGGTAATACGCTACATCGGTAATCTTCTCCAGTGCCATACGTACTTGGGAAGGAAGCAGTTCCGGCGTGGCAGTTTGGAAAATAGCATCCTGTTCAGACACGCCAAATACGTTAGAGCTTAAACCTTGGGATCTACCAACTAAGCTATTTAGGAAAACTACTTTCCATGTATTTTCAAACATGGCTATTCCATCAGGATGAGGATTGTTTTCATCTTCATATTGAGCATTGCTCTTACCGCCCTTAATATAGCTTTCCGTTTCCACAGATCCAACATCTGCAGTCAGCACTTGTTTTAAATCACTGCTACCGGTTCTGCCCAAGATTTCATCAACGATGCTCGCATTATGCAAATCTATATCACTAACATGAATCAGCAAAATATTCTTTTGAGCTTTCCAAATGCTACGTACCGCCATGGCAAGAGTACGCAAAACGCCACGAGTGCCTTGGAAGTTTTCTGCTAAAGCAAGCTTGTTATTGAGGAAATCAATCAAAGTCGGATGGAACGGATAGTATTGCACCATCCGGTCTTCAAAATTCATGCTTGTTGCTTCTTGAGGCAGCATGCCTTTGTTTTTAGTATATGTATCCTTATATGCTCTAGCTACTTCTTTAGCATTATCTGTATCAACACTTTCAAATAGACGCTTAGCTAGCACCGCAGAAATTTCATTGGCTTGTACAGGAGTAACTGCACTGGCATCACGCATTACAACGCTTTTAAGATTTTTGGTTGCAGTAGCAGTAACGCCCATAACATCATCTTGTGTCAATCGTTTACTCGTCATAGTATTAAGGACTTTACCAATCTTTTCTGTTTCCTTAGCGAAAGCGTCAACACTACCGGCAAGGGTTACTACAACAGCTATACCAGGTCTGTTACGAACATAGGTATTCAACGTCATTAGGAATGCAGCAAGCTGGTCGCTAGAGTTATTAAGCACCTCTAATCTGGAGGCATATTGAGCCAACTCATCAAACACAATCAAAAGTTTTCTGTTGCCTAAAACCGTCTCAAAATAATCACTGCCAGGTGCAGAATAGCTTTCAGCATCCTTTTTTACTGCGTTATAAAGTTCCTGCCCACCAATCTGCAAAGCCATTTCGCCCCAAAGGGTATATGGAACAACCTTACCAGCAATAGTTTGGCTAGTCTTAATCTCATCACCAGCAATACCAACAACAGTAACAGTACCAGGATCAGGCAGATACTGGCTATCAATAATATTGCTAACTACTCCCGCAATGTCTTTGCCCCTATTAGCAATATGCACGCATGCAATTAATGTATGGGTTTTACCACCACCAAAAGCGGTTTCCAAGCGTTGAATAGAGGGAGCAGTTGTATCACCTGCTATACGACGAAAAATATTGTTTACAGTACTTCTTAAGCCATCAGTAACATAAGTGGCATCTCTAAAAAAAGTTTCTGCATTGGTATAAACGCTGTCCAAAGTGCTGCTACCATTACGGTAATAGTTTACAACAGGTCCCAAAGTCGCTGTGAAAACTTCGGGATTAAATGTACCTTCAACAATGCTTTTTCTAGGTACGCAAGACGCAATAACATTTTTCATAAAGAGCTTCCTCCCCACAACAAATTATTTTTAGAAGAGTTTAATGATTCCTTGTATTCTTTGAGCAATCTATAAAAAGTCGTCCTAGACAGCTTCTCATCCTTCATAAATTGAGTAGCTGTATAAGCCTTGGGATCAGCGGCCCACTTCTCATAATTTTTCTTAAAAGTCTTAGAAATTTTTATTTTAGGTCTTCCAACCGGAAGTCCGGCAGATCGCCTTGCCTCATAAGATTCCTTTTGGCGTTCAAGCATGCACTCCCGTTCAAATTCATAAAGACAGGCGAAAACGCCAAGCATTAACTTTCCCTGCGGAGTAGTAGTATCAAAATTTTCTTTGAGAGAAACAAGCTTAACCGATTTACTTTTTAGTCTTTCCACTATATCCAGCAAATCTCTGGTATTCCTTGCCAAGCGCGAAAAAGATTCGATGTAAAGCACATCTCCTTCGCGAACCCAATCCATCATTTGCTTAAACACTTCTCGATCCATGTTTTTGCCAGAAATTTTTTCTTCAAAAACCTTGTCAATTTTTATATTCCTCTCGGAAAATAAATACTTCTGCCGTCCGAGATCTTGCTGTTGACTTGATACACGGACATATAATACATTAGCCATACGCCACCTCCAGTCGCGTAATACAACCCGTTTTTAGTTAATAATATTATACCATTTTGTTTCAAAAACGCCAAAACAATTTCAAAACATTTCAAAAACGAATGTGTCCATATTACCGAACACTACTTAAACCCTATTTAGAAAGTATGCTTATGGGATACATCCTACGCACTAACTAATGAGTATATGAAATGATTAACCTGCGTTTTTTAGCCCATTCCGAGCTAAAAATTCAGCTTTTTTCAAAACGTAGCGTCCATTGTGGTATTATCCTCATCGGACTCACTTAAATTAAAAAATTTGCCAATTTTTAGCATGTTATAAATTTCAGCAACAGCACTAACCGAGTACAATACAAACAAATCACTTCTTCCATTTTTTTGGCGACAACACCACCAACAATGACTATTTGCTTTTGCTGTTGTTTTGATTATAACTCTTGTTATAGTTGTTGTTGTATATATCCCGACATATTTCCGACAACTTTTTTCTCCTGTGATACTATATGCCGACATATTTTCGACTTTATATTTTCTGTGTCGTACTGTACGCCGACACATTTTCGACAATACATTTTCTTCTGTCGTACCATATACTGACACAAAACGCACCTTTCTGCACAAAGTACAAAGAGGTGCGTCCTTTTTAACATCGTTTTCTATTCTTGGGCAACTTGGATCTTCCCATTTCTTGCTCTTCCTTTAGCCTTTTCTCCCCCTATACGCTCAAACAAAGCGCGCTTAAACAACGCCTCCAATGTGCTACCCTGTATTTCAGCATACTTCTCTGCAAGTTTTCTTTCCTCGTCGGTCATCTCAATAACAACATCCATTTTGCTCACTCCTTTGCATTACCGTATATCAGTAATTAGACTATGACTAGTTAGTGTGACTGCTACAGCGTCATCTACGCTATAGCCATCAAACGCATCTGACAGATACGTCAACAGTCTCTGCACATCACTATCACTGATATCAGCAGCCTTAGCAGCCAGTAATACATATCCTATTACTGCATCATTACTCCATACATCGTTGCATTGCTCCATATACGCCCGCATCTCAGGTGAGGTAGCAGAGTCTAAATAATCAGCTATCGTCATAATACACCTCACTTTTAGTATTCACCATTAAACCAATTAATCCTACTTTAATAAGAACAACAGCACTAACATTTTTCTGCCTTTGATTGTTATTGTATTTGTAACTTTAACTCTATTTGTTGTTGTAATTATCCCGACATATTACCGACAACTTTTTTATTCTGTCGTCCCATGTACCGACCAATTACCGACGCTAGTTTTTTCTATGTCGTACTATACGCCGACACATTTCCGATAATACTCTTCCGTCGTACTGTGCCTCGACACATAAGCCACCCTCCACTACATAGGTAGAGAGGGTGGTCAAAATATAATATTGATGCCTATACTTGGGTAATTTGTCCGCTACCATTGCAAATAGGGCACGTACACATAGATCCGTCATCCCGGTCTGCATCTAATACTACTCCCTGCCCATTACAATTAAGACATGTAATATTTTGGGGTCGAGGCGCTGTTAATTGTGCCTTACTTGCGCGCAATGCAACCACAAGCGCACCCGGTTTGTTATTGATGGTGGCAGCCCCATCTATGCTACGATACACATCATTAATCTGCTGTACCGTAGCCCAATCTGCGATCTCATCTACCACTTTACCAACTACCCCAATCTCTGCCAATCTAGCACTAGCCATCTTTTTTTGATGGCTCGCCTCTGATTTGGCTTTAATATTTTTGACAACGTCCGCCAAAGGCCCACTATTATTGCCATCGTCGCCATCGTCGACACTAGCACCGACATCATTATTATCTTTGTCGCCTCTATTACCGACAATATCACTTGCATTGTCGTTACTACTGTCGACACTATCATTGACATTGTCGCCATTATTGTCATTATTTTTTTTGCGCTCACGCTCTGATCTTTTTTGCACAGCAAAATTAGTATCCTGCCCAATCAGCTTATCAATGCCTTTGAGCACATACACATTTTCCTCTTCTACTACTAACCTTTTATGTTTTTCCAAGGTTTCTATCACTTTTGCAATTAACGCAACATCCTCGTGGATTTGCCAATGCATTTGTTCTGCGATACTTTCGTCAGTATCGACCTCGATAACTATTACACCCTCAGTTTTTACATAATAAGCTAACATATGGATATATACCAGCGCCAAAGAATCTCCGTTATCCATAGCTCTAAGCCTTGATACTATTTCGTCCGAAAAGAACTCAGACGCAAGCATTATATAATAATACGTCTTTTTTTTCGAGCCCATGATTGTCTCCTTTACACATCTAGATTTATCTGGGACAATATGGTATAATAATAGTGCGATGTTATACCATTTATTTTTAAGTACTGTTGCTACAGTGCTTATTTTTTTGTCCCTTTTTACTTTTTATAATTCTACAATTTTTCAAAAGCCTCAACGGCTGTCCTTTGCATATCCGGTAGCACATGCGCATACACATCTAATGTTATTTGCACGCTCGCGTGTCCTAGCCGCTCGGACACCACCTTAGGGTTAACCCCTGCTTGCAAAAGCAATGTAGCATGGGTGTGACGCAACGCATGGAATGTAAAACCATCAGGTATATCCGCAGCAGCGCACAGTTTGCTCCAACAACTCCGCCGGAAATTGCTCACTCGGATAGCACTACCTACGGACGTAGTAAATACAAGCATCTCCTTGTTATGATAATAATCACCAACATCATTAGCATACGTAGTCTGGTAAGATTGCCAAAATCTTAACTTTGATATACTCCGCTTAGTAAGCGATATTTTGCGCATGGAGTTAGCTGTTTTGGGCGTATCTATCACAATGCTGCTCCCACTCTCTGACAGATTGTGCCGTACAAATATGCTGCCGTCATCCAAATTGACATCATCCCACTGTAGGCCATATACCTCACCGTAACGCATACCGGTCTCTGCGGCTAAAATAATCGCTGTGGCAAAACATTGAGCAAGATAATCATGTGCTTGTGTCCAATGACTCAGCAAATATGGCGTATCTTTTAAGTATGCTCCCTCCTCCGCAATTTGCAAAAAATTGCTTAACTGCTCTGATGTTAACACCACTATAGCTCTTTTATTGTTACGCATACGCTTTGTATGCTTTGCGGGATTTTTGCTTATCAGTCCGGCTCTTACCGCGGCCTCTAAGCAGGCTGTTAACGTAATCCTGATACCATTAATGCTACTGTTAGACAGCATTTTACCTGATTTTCCAGGATTTTTGCTTGTAACAGTCAAAAAATCCTGGATAATAATCATAGATAGATCTACAATCTTCTTTTTGCCTAAGCCAGGTATAATATAATTTTCGCAAAACCTATGATAATATTCTTTGGTTTTAGGCTTAAGCACAAGCTCAGTACTCTGCTCCCATTTTTTTACCCATTGCTCTACCGTAATTCGCTGATTCCCAGACAATCCATTGGTTAATTCATAATTGTCCTGGTACTGTCTTACCTTTTTGACGAGATCGGCTCTTTTGGACGCCGTTAACGTTATCCTCCTATGCGTTCCATCTGCATCCACAATACGCCGTCGCCATATCCATCGTTTTCGTTGCTCATCGTAGTAGTACGATCCCTCGCCATTACCACCTCGCGACCCAGCCATTAGTTAACCTCTTGCGGAGCGTGCGTTGCAATAGCAATTTCCTTGTCAACCCACCAACGAGGCACAAATACTCGTTTCATTAGCCTGCGAGACGGGATATCTCCGCTATTGATCATGTTGTGCAGCGTAGACTTGCTTACCCCATTTGCATAGATGAGCTTACGCACTTCATCAATCGTGTAGTACAATTTTTGATCATTCATGGTTTTTTCCTCCTTTTTGTGATATAATGAAACAAATTCGCAGAAAGGATTTACGGTATCCTTACGGTACAAATGCATCAGTAAAACGCATTCGTTTTATATACCTTTGTTGATTTATCATCATCTTAGTTGAATTTATTTCAACCTTATTGTACCACAAGGTTCCGTTTTGTGCAAGTAGTCTATGCAAAATATTTTTATTTTTTCTGCCCGCCTAAAACATATTCGTGACTCATATAAGGTTGCATCTAAAGAATTGGCATTCGCCATTAATGTTACCAATAAAGCATCTGTGTCAAAATGGGAAAAAGGTAATAACTGGCCACAGATTGACATGTTGCTTAATATGTCAAAATTCTTTGGTGTCACACTTGATTGGCTCACCGGTAATGCAGATAGTCCTCTATCAGATAGCTTACTTTCTAAACTTGAAGCCTCTATGATAGCATGTGATCAATCAGGTGCAGGTGTATTCGAATTCTACAACGGAGATTCCAATGATAAACACACCATATCTTTACCTGATAAGTATGCTTTAGATAGTTCTAGAAAGTCACTATACTCTTTAGAAGAAAGGGCTACAATAGTATTTTACTATTCCCTCTTTATGCTGTCTCAAATCCATGCTCCTTACGAAGACGATCCACGTAAGTCCACATTCAAAGCGTATCCTTATTTTAGATTAAAAAATGATATGCTTAACTTACTTGGCCAATCATCAAAGGCACCCAAGCCAATAGACTTTGAATATATCACGAGCCAAGCATACGAGTATGCTCGCGTTCTAGAATCAATAGCAAAATAATATATACAAAAGAGGCTGGGATAAAACTCTAAACTCTGTACTAAAGCCCACAACATATTGAAAATAGTATAAACAAATTTCAATATATTGCACCGAGCTTTGATAGCAGAGTGGTTTTATCCCAGCCTCTTTATTCTTTTTCATAAAAGGGCTCCCAAATGGGCTACCTAAGCATACAAAAAGCCCCCAAACTTACGTCTGGGGGCGGTTTTTTAATGGAGCTACTGACGGGATTTGAACCTGCGACCTACTGATTACGAATCAGTTGCTCTACCAGCTGAGCTACAGTAGCACATAAGCCTATTAAATTTCCTGCTGCATTGCAGCCTCTTCCGCTGCCTTAGCTGCTGCCATCTCTGCCTTAGTACGGCGCTTTCTGGCCTTCTTGGCACTGTTAATACCAGCCTTTTTGATGACCTTAGCCAATTCAGAAATAATATGCAGCTCGTCTACAGAGCAATCCTTAACCAGGTCAGCCAGCTCATTGCAGTAAATCTGCTCACTGTGATGAATGTTGTCACACAACAGCTCGTCCACAGAAACATCCAGTACATTAGCCAGATGAATAATTGTAGGCAGGCCAAGCTTAGTATTACCGGTTTCTATATTGCTGATATGCGGAGTTGACAGACCAGTTAGATTAGCTATATTTCCCTGAGTTAATCCTTTTCTGGCACGAGCGGCCTTTATCCTCAGTCCAATAGCCTTGTAATCAATATCTAACTTCACAAACGTTCTCCCCTTCTACTTAATCACATACTAATAACATTACAATTATATCTGATATCATCGTAAAAGGCAAGAGCCATTTATTTTTTTATAGAATTTTATTTTTTCAACACAGGCACTGTCAAACTACCCCGCGGCATCAACAAAACCTTATAATCTTTGCCAACATATTTTTCTGCCAGCTGTATTGCTTCCTCTACACTGTCCACTGATTCAAACAGCAATTTCTTAGCAAGCTCTTTATCCAAAGCAGAAACAAGTATAAAATGCGCTTTCTTCATCAGGCGGGTGATAGCAAATGCCTTATGCGCACCGATAACAAAATTCTTTTCCAGCTCAGCTTTAATAGCATCCGGCGAAGGATTTTCTTCCAAAGCTTTTTCCAAAGCAGCACTGCCGCTGCCTTCTTCACATTCGCCAAGAATAATAATCACGCCGCCGTCCTTAACAGCGCACCAGGCGTTATCCATCGTCTTCTGCAGCTGATAGATATTGATATCCTTAGGATAACCACCACAGCTGGCAATAACTACATCTGCAGGCTCGTTGATAGGCACGCCATAAACCTGCTCGACAAATTTGCAGGCCTCAAGATGTGCTTCATACCAATCACCGGCAAAAACCTTCAGGAATTGCTTTTGCGCATCCAAAATGGAATGGAACAGGAACATCTTATGCTCTTTGGCAAAAAGACGCACGCCCGCAACCTGATCATCGTATACAGGATTCCCATGCAGCTTGCCTAATTTGGCCTCCGGGCTCATCATCAGGCTATGGTTTTTGCGTACCGTTTCCATAGCGGCAACACCGGGCAGCACAGCCTTGCGTCCACCGCCAAAGCCGCTGAAGAAGTGATAAACAACGGTACCGGTCAAAATAACCAGGTCAGCATCGCAGACATGCTTATTGAGCCATACAGGCGTACCATGCTCTGTTTCACCAAAATATTCAAAATCATCCTGCACGTGGCAGTCACTGTTATACATTTTCAGGCGTTTGGCAACGTCCTCGCCAACCTGCTCCACCATTTCCTCGTGGCTCATGCAGCGATGGGTGCCTAACGCAAAGACAATATGCATATCCTCATCCTTAACGCCCAGTTTATTCATTTCGTTAACCAAAATGGGCATAAAGGAATGCGTGTTGGCAACACGGGTTGAATCGTTACAGATAAAGGCAATTTTCATTCCGGGCTGCACCAGCTCATTAATCGGTGCGCTGGCGATAGGATGATACAAAGCATCCAGAACAGCTGCTTTTAAATTCTCCAGCGGCGGCATCTGCTTCATTTTCAGTTCGCCCAGAACATGCTCCTCCGGCAGAGAAAACTCCTTGTAGCCATGACCATATTTGTACTTATAATCAGTCATCTCCGTACCTCCTCCTGCTTGGCTTAAGCTATTTTACTTAATTCTATTCTATCATATCTGCTATGAAAAATGTTTATTTTTTGGGCAATGAAAGTAATAAAACCGTAAAAATAATGCACGCCATACCGATATAATCAGCCATTGCCAATTTTGTGTTCAGCAGCAAAACTACGGAGATAATAGAAGCCAAAGGCTCGGCGCAGGAAATCAGGCTCGCCTTGGTAGGTCCGACAATTTTCAGGCCTGCCAAATATAAGGCATAGCTCGCAATAGTAGCACCCAACAGCAGATACGCAAACGCCAGATAGCCGCTCATATCCCAATGACCTGCGGGCGTAAAGGGATTACGCCAGATAATCAATGCCACGCCGCTGATAAGCTGGCCCCAGCCGATAAGCGTTGCCGCAGTATATTTTTTGAGCATCGGCCCCGGCTTAATGCTGTAATATGCATAGGAAAGCGCAGACAATACACCGATTGTTAATGCCATTGGCGAAATCGCCAGGCTATCCAGACTGCCGTGCGTTGCGATAAGAAAGACACCGACAAGTGCGCCGACAATGCCTATCAGTTCACGTCCGTCAGGAATTTTTCTTGACTTATAGCTCATCCACAGCATTACATAAATCGGTGCCATGTACTGCAAAACCGTCGCCGTCGCCGCATTGCACAGGCTGATTGTGTAATAAAAGCCCAATTGCGCTCCTAAAATACCTAAAAACGAAAACTCAATAATATTCCAGGTATCTGCCTTGAGAATAGCAAAGATATTCTGCTTCTGCACAAAGGACGCAAAAAGCAGGAATAAGCAGCCAGCCAGAATCTGACGCGCCATGCAAAGCCAGATCATATCTGCCTGATGATATTGATACAAATACTGTCCTGCTACACCGCCCATGCCCCAGCAGGTTGCGGCACCTATAATTAAAAATATACCCTTAAGCATACCGATAACCTCTTTCATATATGATGATTATCAATAATATAACACCTGATAAGAATATTTACAAGACAGATAAATTATACTTTAAAAAGACTACATAAAAGAGCTGCCGCACCTGCGTGCGACAGCTCTCAAAAGCATTTTACAATGTTGCAATGAAGTAAGCAATGCTGCTTACCAGCACCGTTAAGGTAATCATCATCGGGTCAGCGATAGATGTACGGTAGTTTTCAGGATTATAATGCGTGCGTTTACGGAACGGTTTAGCATCGAGGAAATCCATAGGATTGCTCGTAAGATCCATAAACTTTTCGTACAGAACGCCCCAGGCACCGCCCAAGCCGCCGCTGATTGCACACAGCAACATGCTGATACGGACGATGACAAAATCAATCGGCTTACGGTAGAACCAGTCTGTATCGAGGCTGAGCGCTGTATGAGGCTCCATGCGCGGCAGGAACATCATAAACGGTACCATAGTTACGACAAGAATTTCTACGTAGCTCAGCATATGTGCTGCAGTGAACGGCTGGTAATCGGGATAACCGAACGGCAGATAGCGATACAGCAAATCCGGATATACGCCGTACAGGAAGCAGAGCGCTGCGCCAAAGCCCATGCCGATATACATATTTTTCGGCAGAGGATTTTTAATTTCTACATTCTTATCGGCATCACGCAGGAAGATGAAGTAACCCATCTTCAAGGTAATGGACAGGAATGTACCTATGCTGGCAAGCTCCAGCAGTGTATATACCCAATCATAACCGGCAGCGGATGCAGCGGCAATCGTAATCGTTTTGCTGATGAAGCCGTTGAAGAACGGTACACCGGAAATGGAGAACGCCGCTACAAAGAAGCACACAGCCACGAACGGCATCTTTTTCGCCATACCGCTGAGCTGGTTAATCTTGCGGATACCGGTTGCATAGATAATTGCACCGGCACACATGAAGAGCAGGGATTTATACAGGATGTGCGAGAAGGCATGGGTCGCAGCACCGTTCAGGGCCATTGCCGTGCCAACGCCTACACCGGCAACCATGAAGCCTACCTGGCTGATAATATGGTAACCGAGCAGACGGCGCATATCGTTTTCCATAATCGCATAGGCAGCACCGTAAAGCGCCATAAAGCAGCCAAAGCCCATCAGGAAATCTGTTCCGGCAAAGATACGGATTAAAGCGTAAACAGCAACCTTCGTAGTAAAGGAGCTTAAGAATACGCTGCCTGTAATCGTACCTTCGGGATAAGCATCAACCAGCCAGGCATTAACCGGCGGAATTGCCGCATTAACAGCTACACCGATTAAAATTGCCCAGAAAGCAAGGTCATGCGGAGCCTTAGACAGATTTGCAATCAGAGAATCACCGCTGCCAACCTTCAGGAAAATACCGAGCAGCAGCAGGTTACCGCCGAGCATGTGCACCAAAAGATAGCGCAGGCCTGCGCGACGGGACTGAGGAGTATTGCGGCACCAGATCAAGAACAGAGAGGTTACGGCAAGTGCTTCCCAGAAGAAAATCAGCGTCAGCCAATCCTTAGCCAGTGTTACACCAAGAGCACAGCCGGCATAGGACATGGAGCAAAATGCTTCCATGCGGTTCTCGTTATGACAGGAATAAATGCCGCCGATGCAAGCCATCAGCGCAAAAATCATGCAGAATACATAGCTGAGCTTATCTACAAACATGTAGCCCAGGTGATAGCCTGTACCCAAAAATTCAATGCTCAAATCTGTGCCAACCGGCATAGAAAGTGCAGCAAAGAGGGCAAAGAACGGGCCTACAGCCAAAACGAACTTGCGCAGCATTTTCGGCACGATCATTGCAATCACACCCACGGCAATGAGGATCAGACCGGGATGAAGCAGATTACTCATCGTCCTCACCTCCCTTAGGATCATCATAGTAGGTTTCATCACGCTGCAGCAGCGGCGTCATGATAATTTTTGCCAGAATAATCAGCAGCCAGCAGCCGACAAAGCCGAAGAAAATATCGTAGCCAAACGGCAGCGGCCACCACGCAGGACTGTGCAGATGTACGCCGCAAAGCTCTCCGATTGCGGAAAGTACGAGCACGGCAGCAGCTATCATGTAAACAGTTTTCTTGCTCATTACATCCAACCTCCATTCCAGCCTGCGCAAATAGCGTTGGAGGCCATTGTTGCCAGCTCATAGAAGTGCGGATAAATATCCGGCACGATACCGAGGACAACAGCAATAATCGTTGTAATGCAGATAGGAATCAGCATCGAGTAGCTGATGTCGCCATATTCACGGAACTCCTCCTGCGGGTCCTTGCGGAAGTATGCCATCTGTACAACAGGCATCAGATAGCCGGCAGCCAAAAGTGCACTGGCAACCCAAACAAGAATGTACAGAGGCTTGCCTGCCTGCAAAGCACCGAGTGCCAGATTCCATTTGCTGACAAAGCCAACGAGGAACGGCGTACCGGCGATACCCAGGGAAGCAATCGTGAAGCAGGCCATAGTTACCGGCAGCTTCTTGCCTATGCCATAAAGCTCACTGATATTATTTCTGTGTGTACGCGCGATAATCAGACCGGCGCACATAAAGAGGGTAATCTTCATAACAGCATGAGCTACCAGATGCAGGTAAGCACCCTTAATGCTCAGCGGAGAAATAAGCGCAGCACCTAACACGATGTAGGAAAGCTGACCGATAGTGGAGAACGCCAGACGACGTTTCAGATGATCCTGACGCAGAGCGATAAGCGAAGAAATGATAATGCTTGCCGCAGCAGCCCATGCCAATACGTCAACGACACCGATTTCCGCCAGCAGCTTCGGACCAAAGACGAAGCCGATGATACGCAGTACGGCGAAAACGCCGGTTTTAACAACGGCAACGGCATGCAGCAATGCAGATACCGGAGTCGGTGCAATCATTGCTGCCGGCAGCCAGCCATGCAGCGGCATAACTGCAGCCTTTACGGAGCCTGCCAAAATCATCAGTACGAAGATAGCCTGCAGCACCCATCTCGGAGCCATGTCCGTAGTCAGGAAGCCGCCGGGAGTAAAGTCCATCGTACCGCTGATGCAGTAAACGGCGATAACGCCGGCCAGGAAAAGCTGACCGGAAATCAAGGTGTAAATCAAATACTTACGGCTGGCCATCAAAGCTTCCTGGTTACGCTTATGCAGTACCAGCGGATAGCTTGCCAAAGTCAGCAGCTCGTAAAAGATAAAGAAGGTCAACAGGTTTTCGGCCATCGCAATGCCCATTACGGCACTCATGCAGATAGCAAAAGCAGCAAAGTAACCGGTCTGCTCGCTTTCGTTATTGCAGCGCATATAGCCGATGGAATAGAAGTTCATCGGTACCCACAGCATCGAAGCCAGCACCGCAAAAATCATGCCGGCCGGATCGGTACGCAGCGTCAGGCCCACAGTATCTGTAATCTGGCACAGCGTCCACTGATACTGGTTGCCGTCAAGAACAGCAGGCAGCATCGACAGGATGATACCGAATTTAAGTACGGAAGCGATAACGCTCCAGGTTTCACGCAGGTTAGGCCAACGTCTGCTGAACGCGATAAGTACAGCAGCTATAAAGGATACACCAACCGCCAGAAATGGTCTGCAATCTAAAATAGTCATCTCAGAAACACCTCCGGCAATCCTAACTTAACAACATCGGTAACGATGTCAACACTGTAGAAGCCAAGTACCAGAATCATGATACCGCCGACGAGAATCGGGATAACCATGGAAAGCGGTAAGCCCAGCTTGCCCTTATGCGGATGTACCTCAGTCAGCGAAGCTTCACGCTGTATAAACATCTGCTCAATAATACGGAAGAAATAAATTGCATTCAGCAGAGAGCTGATAACAAGTACAGCGATGTAGAAATACTGTGCACCGGTGTAAGCACCCAGCATAAGATACCATTTACTGAAGAAGCCGCAGGTCGGAGGCAAACCGATCATAGACAGAGAAGCCAGCAGCACGGTAATCGTACTGATAGTCATCTTTTTGTTCATGCCGCCTAAGCGATACAGATTGACCTCACCGAAGCGATACTCAATACCACCGATAACGAGGAACAGACTGCTCTTCATGAAAGCATGGTTGATAGCATGCAGCACTGCGCCGATGAAGCCGTACATGTTGCCCATAGCCAGACCGATTGCAATGTAACCGATTTGTGCAACAGAGGAATATGCCAGCATACGGCGGAAGTCATACTGAGCCATCGCCATAATAGAACCGATAAGGATGCCTGCTACACCGAGAATGCCCAAAACGTTGAGCGCACTCTGCATGACAGGGTTATCAACCTTAAAGATATAATATACAAAACGGATTAAAGCATATGCCGGAGCCTTACTCATGCAGCCTGCGATAAAAGCAGCAGCGCCCGGATGAGCGAAGGTGTAGGCATCAGGCTGCCAGCCATGAAGCGGGAACAGCGCCATCTTGATACCGAAGCCGATGATAAAGCAGGCTACAGCAATCGCAAACAGCGGTGAATTCAGATGAGGCACTACGCGTGCAGCAAGGTCAGCCATGTTCAGAGTACCGGTCATAGCGTACAGATAACCGACACCAAGCAGATACAGAGAAGCACCGATGGTACCGATTAACAGGTAACGGAAGGCTGCCAGCATTGACTTTCTGCCGCCGAGGGCAATCAGGCCGTAACCGGAAAGTGACATAATCTCCAGATATACATAGAGGTTAAAAACGTCACCGGTGATAATCATACCGGAAAGGCCTACCGTCAGCAGACCGAACAATGTATAATAGCCGCCTACATGCAGCCAATCCTCATCCTTGACGAACGGACGGCTGTAAAGCGAAACCATCAGGGAAATAAACGTTACCACTACTGCCAGAATACTGTTCAGCGGATCAAGAGCAAATTCAATACCGATTGGCGGTTCCCAACCACCCATCCAGTAATGCCAGGTTTTGCCGCCGGATTCCAACACTCTTTGCAGTACGATGCAGGCATTGGCAAAGGCACCGGCGATAGAAGCCATAACTATCCAGGAGCCTAAGTTTTTACTGATACGGGAAAATAACATACACAGCAACGATGCTGTTAAAGGTAAAAGTACAATTAGGACGGGAGCATGCTGTGTCATTTACTAGCCCTCCTCAATACCTCTACTTCTTCAACAGAACCGTAGATTTCTTTAATACGCATGAGGAGTGCAATTGCTACGCCTGTAGTACCAAGACTTACAACAATTGCCGTCAGCATCAGACCATGCGGCAGAGGGTTAATGTAAGCATTAGGATCTGTTGTCAGGCCGTTCTGGATAGGAATCATTGCGCCATCCTTCTGTGCGAAGCACAGATAAAAGTAAATAACGGCAACCTGCATAACATTCATCGCCATCAGCTTCTTCATATAGTTCTTGCTGAGGACCATGCCATATACACCCAGGAAGAAAAGAATCATGACCAGGGAATAAATGCCTTTTGTTTTCAAAAACTCATTGAGCACTTCCATCTTCGTCACCCCTTTTCACAATTGCATCAAGCAGATTAATAATTGTCATCATTACGCAGATGGCAACGCCGATTTCAATAAGGAAAATGCCCATGGCATGCATTTCGTGCTGAGGCTCCATATGAATTGGCATATAATTGTAGTTCAGGAAAAAGTCTGCACCGCCGAACAATGTCAGCCAACCGGTAAAAGCATACAGGAAGGTACCCACGCCGGCAAGAACAACAGAAGTTTTGCCTAAGACATTGAACTTTGTATCAAAGCCCAGGATAAGACGTGCCAGCAGCACGCCTACAGAAAGCAATGCGCCTGCCTGGAAGCCGCCGCCCGGAGAAAACTCACCCAGGCAGAGAACGTAAATGCCGTAGGTAATCGTGAACGGCACCAGCATTCTGAAGGCCACATTCAGGATAAGACCGCCAAATGGTTCTTTCATTTGATAATCTCTCCTTCCTCCGGATCCTCCGGCTCTTCCTCAGGTCTGCGTCCTACCGGATTGCTGGTCAGCACCAGCACCGTTGTCAGACCGGCGAGGAACATTACCGAGGTTTCCCACATAGTATCGAAGCCACGATAGTCGATGATGACGCCCGTTACGATATTGGGCGAGCCTGTATCCTCCGCACTACGGGAGATATAGGTCGGAGTAACATGCTGGTTAGGCGCAGTGTTCGCGTCACCAATTTCGGGCAGGTAGGTTACGACAGAGCAAAACATGCCTGTCATAATCGCCAGGATAACAGCAACTAATCCACGCATTATTTACACCACCTATCAATTTTTTTCAACGAAGCTACGAAGAAGATGGTAGAAATCGTACCGATAACAGCCTCCGTAAAGGCTACGTCGGGGGAGCCCATCATCAGATACAGCAGCACAGCACAGAAGCTGAACGCACTGTAGATAATCGCAGCACTTAAAATATCCTTGCAGAAAATAACTGCACAGGTAATGAGAATCAGGAAGACAAGTAAAAGAGCTTCAATAGTATAAATCTCCATTTTATTTATCTCCTTTCTTCTTATGATATTTATGTACCTGATTACGATTTGTTTTTACAGTCTTCTTACGGATATGACCAACAGGCTCGTCAGCGCTGTGGTCAGCCTTTTCCAGACCGACAAGCTTTTTGGCGCCCTTGCTTTGCAGTGTCCAGACAGGATGTCCGGATTTATAGGCTGCCTTGCTCAGAATATGCGAGCCGATCGGATTCGCCATAAAAACAAGTAAAAACACAAAAGCCATCTTTGCCGCTGTCAGTGTAGGTCCTTCATAAATCATCAGACCGATAAAGGAAAGCGTACAGCCAAGAGTTTCACTGTTACCGGAGGCATGGATTCTGGAATAGAAGTCCGGCAGGCGCAGCATACCGATAGCTGAACCGACGAAGAATACCAGACCGCTTAGCAGGAACAGTGCAGCGATAACTTCGCGCAGGGAGGTAAAACCGAATTGTTCAATCATATCCTTTTACCTCCTATAAATTTAGCTACAATCAACGAGCCGATAAAGCCTAAAATTGCATAAGAAATCGCTATATCAACATACATATCCGGACGTTTGTCAATATAGCCGAAAAGTACCAATAATAGAATTGTATCGGCACCGATAACGCCCAAGGCGTTCATTCTGTCAAAAATTGTCGGTCCGTTAAACAAGCGCTGCAGCATTGTGCCGATGATCAGAAGAATGGCTACCATCATAATATAAAATATAATCTGCATAATCATTCCTCACTCTCTACTACTGCAAAATCAAATTTTTCGCCGTATAAATCAGCAACCTTTTTCTGCATGCCGCCGTCAAGCACGCCTGCGGCCGCACCAACGGTCAGTGCATGAATCTCATACACACCGTCGTCGGTAACATTCATTGTTACTGTACCCGGTGTCAGCGTAATTGAGTTCGCCAAAATAACAGATGCCATAGGATTATCGGCCCTGAAGCGGAAGCGGACAACCTTAGGATCAATGTTCAGCTCCTGACCTGTAGTTGCCAGCAGCACGTCAATATTGGCGAGCACCAGCTGCCACATCAGCCAGAAAAAGTACATAATCATTTTCGGAATTGAAAAACCGAAAACATAATACTTTTTACTGCCGTCCTTATTCGGGACCAGCAGAAGCGGGTATGTAACCCAAGTCGTCACTACAGCTGTGAGGATACCGTATATGACAAATTTTGTTTCTGTTCTGCCTGACAAAACCATCCAGAATGCAAACAGCACCAGAGCAAGACATGTCATATGCACCATAGGCGAGCCTACAATTTTTTTATCGTTTAATACTCCCTGCTTTTCCACAGCTACCACCTTTCTTTATATTATTTTTGAATATAATAGCATTTGCGTAACCAGTCATCCGTCAATACAGATGACATAGCTGCGAAAATATAAATACAACTTTCACAGTATCATGAAACCGGCATTTAGTAACATAAACACCTATTAGGCAGCTCTCATAGCAAGCCACCAAAAAAGCAATCTTTTCTCGCTCTTAATTACTATAAATTAGACATTAAAAAGAAAATTCCTGCTTCTTTTTTGAAAGGAATAAAAGTTATGCAATCAATTCTTCTTTAAATCGATTAAAGAAAAATCGCACTCGTCTACAGGCAACATTCTGCCGGCCAAGCGCTCAACTCTTGCCAGATCAGCCGTGCAGCAAACCTGCAGACGTCCCTTGCCTTCTGTACGCAGCAGGCCTTCCTCCTTAAGTGCTGCAATAGCGTCGGCACTGGTGGCAGCCGCCGGGTCAAGCACCTTTACAGCAGGTCCTAAATCGGCTTCGATTTGTTTTTTGATAAAAGGATAATGCGTGCAGGATAAAATCACTGCCTCAACGCCCGCTTTTTTAAAAGGCTCGGTATACTCGGCGATAGCCTGCCGCAGCTCCGGACTGTCAAACTGCTCTCCCTCAATCAACGGTACAAACTTCGGGCAAGCCACCGGATAAACCTGCGCTTGCGGGTCTGCAGCAAGAATAGCTTTTTTATGCAAACCGCTGGCAATAGTAAACTGCGTTGCCAGCACGCCGATTTTTTTATGAGGACTGGCCGCCAGCAGCTGCTGCGCCCCCTTGGACATCCCGACAACACTGAACGGATGCGTCCCCCGCAAACTGTCTACACCAAGCATCGTCAAAGTATTGCAGGCTATAACTACCTGCTTAACGTTTTTTGCTGCCAGCCAATCGATTATTTCTCCCACAAAACCACGGATTTCTTGTTCACTGCGTGTGCCGTAAGGCGTACGTGCAGTATCACCTACATAAATAAAATCCTCGTGCGGCAGCATCTGATGCAGGCATTTCAAAACCGACAGACCTCCGACTCCCGAATCAAGTACGCCAATGGGCTGCATTTTATCCATAAAAATACCCTCCCGTATTTTTTATACTTTAATACATTAATTATATCACTTATATACGTTTGCGTATATAAAAAACAGGCAAAGAAAACTTTCTTTACCTGTTTTACTGCTATATATTATTTATCCGGCTGTCAGGCCGCCGTCAACAGTTACAATGCTGCCGGTCATAAAGCTGTTGGCAGGAGACGCCAGACTGCAGATTACGTGCGCTATCTCATCTGCTGCAGCAATCCGCTGAAGCGGATAGGCTGCAGCTACATCCGCCAATGTATAACCGCCGTTCGCATCCGCAAGCTGCTGCGCCAGCAGCGGCGTATCAACGTCTGCCGGGCAGACGCAGTTCACGCGCACGCTCGGCGCCAGATCCAGCGCCAGCGCTCTGGTAAACGCAACTACCGCGCCTTTAGTCGCACAATAAAGCGCACAGCCGTAATTGCCGCTGACAGCAGCATCCGACGCAATATTCACCACGCTGCTTTTACTGCGCAGATAAGGCAGTGCTGCCTGCGTCAAAAACATCATACCCTTAACATTGACGTTCATCATCGCATCAAAATCTGCTTCCGCAAGCTGCTCCAGACGCTGCTCACGATAAAAGCCGGCGCTGTTGACCAAAATATCCAGCTGCCAGTCAGGCCTGGCTTCCTGCTCAGCAATCTTTGCCACTGCAGCCTTGCATTCAGCCTGCTTCGTCACGTCACAGGAAATATATACTGCCTGCTTTCCTGTCTGCTCCTCAAGATAACGCAATGCCTGCGCACCACGTTCCACGGAGCGCCCCAAAATATATACCCGCGCACCATCTGCCAAAAAGCACAACGCCGCCGCCAGCCCGATGCCTGACGTACCGCCGCTGATAGCAACGCAAAGTCCTTCACAGCCGTAATTCATCTTATTCATCCGCATACTCCTTTTCCTTCAGCTCAGGCGGCAGACTGATAATAATCGTTGTCCCCTCGCCCAGCTTGCTCTGCAGCTCCAGCTGCATATCATGACGCTGCGCAATCTGCTTGGCAATCGCCAGTCCCAGACCGCTGCCGCTCTTATTATGCTCATTGCGCGCCTTATAAAAGCGGTCGAAGGCATGCGGAATATCCTCTTCCTTAATACCGCAGCCATGATCAATCAGCTTCAGCCTGTTGCCTGCCAGCTCCAGCTTAATTCCACTGCCTTCGGGTGAAAACTTGATGCTGTTATGCAAAAAAATCATCAGCATCTGCCGCAAGCGTCCGTAATCACCGTTCAGCATGTACATGTCCTTATCCGCACTGCCTGTAATCTGCAGCTTTTTATCAGCACCGAGCTGCCTGCCGCTGCGCACTGCATCATGCATAACATCGACAAGGTTCAACGGAGCCTTTTCAATCGGAAAATCTGTATTCTGCAAACGCGACAAATCCAGCAGATCATTTATCAGTCGCTGCAAAAACAGGCTTTCCTTATACATCTGCTCATGGAATTCCTCTACATCCGCCTTTTCCGTAACTACACCGTCGCGCAAGGCCTCCAGACTGCCGCGGATAACCGTTACAGGCGTGCGCAGCTCATGCGAAATGTTGGCAATAAACTCGCGGCGCAGCTTTTCCAGCTTCTGGCTTTCGGCATCTGCCAGCTCCAGACGTTCTGCCAAAACATCAAGTGTACGTGCCAGCTCGCCAATTTCGTCATTTTGCTTAATGTTGGTGCGGGCGCTATAATCACGTTCCGCCAGACGCTCGGCAATTTTTTTCATTTTTTCTATCGTGCCGGTAAAGCGCCAGCTGAGCACTACCGAAAGCAACATGCCCAAAGCCATTGCCACCAGCAGACTAATAAGCAGAATGCGCAGACCGGACCAGATAGCATCTTGCAATCCTGCTACCGGAGAATGCAGCAAAAGCACAGCCTTTACCTGTCCCTTGCTGTCATAAATCGGTCTGCCTACAGTCAGCATAATGCCATCCAGAACAGGATTATATTCTTCTAAAATAAATTCTTTTCCGGTAAAGCCCTCTTCAACCTTTTCTCTTACCTGTGCAGGGAGTCTTTCATAGGCTTCCTTAGAAGTCTTAGGCTGTTCCTTCCAGGCAATCGGCGGCAGCGGACGCTTAAAAAGACCAAAGCCGCTATGCTCATGATGCTTTTGTACCTCACGACGCTGACGCTGTACCCTGTCCTTATTGATGCTCAGCTGACGATTGCTGTCCACCACCCAGACGATTTCCTGCGTCACATTATCCAGATAGCTGATAAATTTGCTATTGGCAATACCGTCACCGTGACGGCTTTCCATACGCTCCATATTATCACTCAGCACTTCGGCAATTTTCTCCGCCCGCAGACGCATTTCCTTTTCCTTGATTTCAATCGTCTGCTGCTTGAAGAACTGGTAAAAAACACCGCCGATAATCAATGCAAAAACAAGCAGCACCGCAGAAAAATACAGTGTCAGCTTTAACGCAATTTTATTATTCATCCTTGTGTCCCTCAAAGCGGTAGCCTACGCCCCAGATAGTTTTGATTTCCCATAACGGATGCTCGTACTTATCCAGCTTAGCACGCAGGCGCTTGATATGCGAATCGACAGTACGGCTGTCACCGAAATAATCGTAACCCCAGATGCTGTCCAGCAGATTATCACGGCTGAAAACCTTCGTAGAATTTTTCGCCAGTGTCCATAAAAGCTCGATTTCCTTTTTTGTCAGCGGTACCTCTTCACCGTTAATCTGCACTGCATACTTTTCCAGATTAATGTACAGATTTGCGTAAGTCAGCGTTTGAGCATTCGCCGGCTCCTGCGCACCCAGGCGGCGCAGGACCGCACGCACGCGGGCCATCACCTCCGGTGCGCTGAACGGCTTAATCACATAATCATCCGCACCGATATCCAAACCCATAATCTTATCGTAATCCTCACCACGCGCCGTAATCATAATAATCGGCACCATGGATTCCTTGCGCAGACGACGGCAAACCTCAAAGCCATCTATTTCCGGCATCATCACGTCCAGCAGTACGACAGCAATTTCATGCTCATACTGCAGATATTTATCCAACGCCTCTGCTCCGTCCAGCGCAATAACCGGCTCAAACCCTTCCTTTTTTGCATAGCCGGATAAAATTGTCGTAATCTGTTTATTATCATCAGCGATAAGTATTTTTTTCATCGCAAAACCTCCTTAAGCTGCTTTTCTTTCATTATATTACATTTTAACGTCTATGTGTGTTAAAAGTATGACGCAAAAAAAGATATTTTTCAGCCTAAATTAAGTCAAAAAAACATAAAAAAGTCATAATATGCCTGTACAATGTAATCAAAGTTAAGGAACAGCTAAAAGCCGAGCCTTAATCAAGGCAATATTTCACTAAACGATTTAAAGATACAAGGAGTGATTCTAATGTTGAACATGAAAAAGATTCTCATCGCCGGTGCTGTTTTGACAGCATTCTGCAGCAGTGCTTTTGCAGCTACACCCGAAAATCAGGTACAACCTACTATGAAAGAGCGTGTAAATACCATTTTATACGAAAATGACGCCGACCGTCCCTGCCCGCCACCGGCTCACAGGATGCACCGTCAAGGTCCTAAGCTTACACCTGAGCAACGTGCCGAGCACCAGAAGCTGCGCGCGGAATGGAAAAGCATGACACCCGAGCAGCGTGAAAAGGCTGTAGAAAAAATGCGTAAAGATCGCAAGGAAGCACACAAAAAATACGCTAAGGAAACCATGGCTAAGCTCACCCCGGCGCAAAAGGCCGAAGTGCAGCAATTCATTAAAGACGATATGGCGAACCGCCGGGCTCGTCATGAACGCCTGCAGAACATGACTCCCGAGCAACGCGAAGCAGTAAGAGCTAACAAACCGCTGCCGCCGAAGCCGCCCAAACATCACAAAGGTGAATTCCGCGGCTACAAGCATTACAAAGGCGATATTCACCTTAAGCACCTGCATCATCACCATCTTCACAGACACTTCTGATATAACAATATTTTAATTTTTATTTAAACCTTTTCCCTTTCATTTTCGATAGTAAAAAGCATCATCCCCTTTGAGCTTTTTCTATATACGCATGCTTTGCGCGGCAAGGCAAAGCATAGCTCAACCCTTTTTTCTACTCAATACTCATCAAAAGCAAAACCCCGCAGTCCGTCAGACCGCGGGGTTTTGTATTTTTGCGCACAACGCAAAAAGCGTCCGTTTGCCGCCGGACGCCTTTTACGTTTTTTGATGAGTATGAGTATATCATGAAGCGAAGTCAAGTTCTTGACTAAACTTTATGTATATGATAATCTAATTTGGGTAAAAAATCTATCTACAAAAATCGAAATTCGTACTTTAATGAACACTTTTCATAAATTGTACATTATCGGGAGAGGAGCACTGCATACCATGGACAGAAGACAAAAAAAGACCCGGCAGGCAATTATCGATGCCTTTGTCAAATTGCTTACCAAAACGAGCTATGAAAAAGTCAGCGTTAAGGAAATTATTGATGCAGCCAACGTCGGACGCAGCACCTTCTACAGCCACTTCGAAACTAAGGATGATCTGGCACGCCAAATCTGCTTTGAGCTTTTCGACCATATCTTCAGTCCGGTTGTTCCTCCCTGCTCCACACATAATTTTTCCGATATGCCGCAAAACACAGAAACACGTATTACGCACATTCTTTACCACCTGCGCGACAAGCGCGAATACTACCTTGGCATCATCAATTACGATGACGGTACGCTGTTCTTAGGCTTCTTCCGCGATTACATGCTGCAGAATGTCAGCATCAAGATGAGCGGCTCCTATAATGAATACTCTCAAAGAGTGCCGGAGGACTTCTTAATCAACAGCCTCACCAGCAGCTTTGTCGGCATGATACGCTGGTGGCTAAAAAACAAAATGCATCCCGGTCCCGAGGTTGTCGCCGGTTATTATATGGCATTGATTAATCCTGCCATTGCCGAATTCCAGACCAAGGGAGAATAAAACTTGTTTACGCAACAAAAAAGAACTGCTAAAGCTTTGTACAGCAATACACTGCACAGAGCTTTCGCAGTTCTTTATTTTTTTAAAGGTATTTAATCCACAGCGGATAGGTACTCAGCACTACTACCAGAAGGAGTACGAAAATATCTCCAAAGCGCAGCGGTGCCGGCGGCATATTCTTATAGGTGTTGCCGCCAAAGCCCTTCAGCTCCATAGAAAGCGCCAGTGTTTCCGATTTGGCTACCGCACGCATAACCAGCGGACGGATAACAACCAGATAAGCGAAGAAGCGCTTGAACATATTGCCACGGTTAGAATAGCCGCGACAGCTTTGTGCATCCAGCGTAATACCGCTATCGGTCAGAAAGTTAGGCACAAAGCGCAGTGCCGTAGTCAGCATGAAGGCATATTCGCAGGGCATATGGAAACGGTCTACCAAAGCCTTGGCAATATCCTGAATTCGGCTCGCTGCCAACAGGCACAAAAACGCCATCGTCATAACAAGCATGCGCAGGCCGCCGATCAGCGATACATCGAGCGGTGAGCCGAAAAGCAGCTGCAGTAAAATCATCATACCGGTGAAAACTGCCAGGCCGCCGATAGCAGCCATCGTCATTCTGTCATGCTTAATGTATAGCAGCAGCGCCAGCTCCAGAACAAGAATCGTAGCTACCGCTTCTACCGGCAGAATGAAAACCCAGGCAGTAACTGCCAGAGTAACTATAATCTGTGTAAAGGCTGTCAGCTTCATCTGCTTCCCTCCTTACAAATAACTTGCTTGCAAAATTCTTCGGCAGTTGCGGCCTCAATGCCCAAAGAAGCAGCTAACGCTGCTACCGTAGGACGGCACAGGCCCCAGCGCTCTACAGGCTGGCTGCCGTCAAACAGCTTCGCCGGCGTACCATCGTAAACCAGCTTGCCGTAATGCAGTACAATCGCACGCTTAGCATAACGGCGTACAATATCCATATCATGCGAAATCAGCACAATCGTAATACCGCGCTTTTCATTGATTGCCTGCAGGTAGCTCATCATAGCTTCCTTTTCCAACGCATCCTGGCCATTAGTAATCTCGTCCAGAATCAGTGTACGCGGATTAAGCGCCAAAGCCGCTGCTACGCCAAGGCGGCGCTTCTGTCCAAAGGACAGCAAACGCGGATACTCGCCCTTCAGCTCTGTCAGCCCCATCGCCTCCAGCGCTTCGTTTACCTGACGCTCTATAGTTGCTTCCGTCAGCTTTTTGGCACGCGGACCATAAGCAACCTCATCAAATACTGTATCCTCTAAAATCTGCAGGTCCGGGTTTTGGAATACGTAACCGATTTTGTCGGCTAAATCTGCCGGCTCACGCTTAACGATATCCTCGCCGTCAACAAAAACCTGGCCGCTGCGCGGATGGCACAGTGCCATAAACAGACGACTCAAGGTTGTTTTGCCGCTGCCGTTATGTCCCAGCAGCGCCACAAATTCTCCGTCCTCTATCTTGCAATCCATATCCTTGATTACAGGCTGCCCACGCATGTAAGCGAAATTGACATCCTTTGCTTCTAACATCAGTCAGCTCTCCCTTCTGCCGCAACAATCCCATAGGTGCGAAAATCAGCCAGCGCATCCTCTTCGCTGCGCCAATCGCCCAAATCCACGCCAAGCTTTTCCTCCAGGCCCAGCTTAATCTGCCACAGTGACGGCAGCAACGGACGTAATACGGGATTTTCATACATTTTAGGAGCTGCAGCCTCAAAGGTATCAGCCGCCACCAGCTCGCCCTCATTCAGTACAATCATATCCGTTACATAAGGCAGCACATAATCCACGCGATGCTCAACAGCAATAATTGTTGTACCATACTGCTTATGGATTTTATCTACCAGCTTATACAGGGAACGTGCACCATCCGGGTCCATTGCGGATACAGGCTCATCCAGCACAATAATCTCCGGATGCACGGCAAGCGTTGCAGCCAGCAGCAGACGCTGACGCTGACCGCCGCTGAGCTCGTCCAGCTGATAGCTTTCGCGCCCCGGCAGACCTACATCCTCGAGCGCCTGTCTGGTGCGCTCTTCAACCTCATGCGGCGCAAAGCCGTGGTTCAGCAGGCTGAAGGCAATTTCCTCACCGGCAGTCAGGGAAACCAGCTGGCTTTCGTAGTCTTCCATAATAAAGCCTACGCGCATGGCAATATCACTAACGCGTTTGCCTTTAGTGCTTTCGCCATTAATTTTAACATCGCCGCTGTAGCGTCCGCCCATGTAATAGGGGACGATACCGGTCATAGCCTTACACAGCGTTGTCTTGCCGGCACCGCTCGGTCCGGTGATAACGGTGAAACTGCCTTTTTTGATTTCAAAGTTGATATCACGCAGCACCAAATCCGATTTTTTATAGGCAAAGTAAAAATTCTCTAAGTTGATTACGCTTTCCATTATTTTTCATCCTCCTGAAAGTAAAACAGCTTCCGCACGGGAGCATACAGGAAGAAGGTTATAAGACCGTTAAGCAGGCCTACAATCGCAACAACCGGCAGCATAGCATAAATCCATACGTGCAGCGGCAGGCCTAAAATAAGCTTCAGAATAAAAGTAAACAGACCGCCGCTGGTCATCGTAGCAACAAAGCCAGTGATAAACGGACGCAGCTTCCATTCGCTGATACCGGTTTTGAACATAGCCTCAACCAAAAGGCAGCAGACAGTCGCACCGGCCAGCTCACTGGCAACATTGCCCAGCGGGAAAGCCGATTTGGAGGACGGCACCAGCGTCAGACCGGCGATAAAACCGATACCGATAGCCTGAGACAGCTTAGGACGCGTCAGATTGATAACAATAGAATACATAGCAATGGTCCAGTTAGGCGTTACACCGCCGACGTTAGGACTTACAGTGTGCAGAATAATACCGATTGCCAGCAGCATCGCTGTAATTGCGACCCAGCGGTAGCCATCCTGCATTGGCTCAACCTCTATCAGCTGCGGCACAGGCTTATTATTTCTTTCATCCATGAGTAATTACACCTCTCCCTAAAATAGTGCCAGAAAATAATATGTTATCATTATACTATATTTAAATGCTTTTGTAATGCTTTAGCGAAAAAAAGTATCTTAGGTTATAGCAGGAGAAGAAAATTGTTACAAAGGTAATAAAAAATCTGCCACGCTTTCGCACAGCAGATTCTTTACTTTATGATAGGTTACGCGCCGTCTTTTCTATTTGGCATTTAAAGCATCATTACGTGTGAGCAGATACACACAATACTGATTCATACTGATACCCTCCTGCTTAGCATGCTGACTCAAAAGCTTATGCAAAGCCTTGGGCACACGAAGTTTAAACTGACCGGAATACTTATCCTTTTTTTCAGGCAGAGGAATTTCCATTTCATTTTCCAAGGCAGCTTTCAGCCATGTACGCTTAGCGTCAACTGCATTTGCCGCTGCCTCTTCAATAGTATCCCCCATAGTAATACAGCCGGGAAGCTCAGGAAAATAAGCAACATAACCGCCTTCATCTTCATCAGGTTCAAACTCAAGACGATAATTCAGCTTCATGTAATCTTCTAAAGTTTTCATTTTTCTTCCTCGCTTTCCACAATATTTTTCACTAACTTAATATACACCTTTTTGATTGGCTTATGCTTAGGAATAGTAATAACAGCTCTGCCCTTTTTACGAAACGAAAAATGGCTGCTGCCACTTCTCGGAGATTGCATTTCGTAGCCATAGCTTTCCAATATTTTCTGCAATTCCTCAAAGCGCATATCAGGTGATAATTTTTTCAGCTTGTACAGTAGCTTTTCCCATTGTGACATAGCTTCTTTCTACCTCCATTATACTTGGTGTCATATGTGGTGTCAATAAAAAAGGCATCTGCCGAAAGCTCGACAGATGCCACTGACTCACACAGTCAGGCACGATCTTTTCGCTAAGTGAAAATAACCATGCAACTGTTTATAGTCTACCATACATATTGGGTTTTGTAAAATTTTCCTTACGCTCTCTTGCCCCCAAGCTCACGCAGCAGCTCCTCCGGCGTAATGTTGTGATAAGCCAGAAGCACCAGGCAGTGATACCACAAATCTGCCATTTCGTGCAGCACCTTATCCTTCTCGCCGTTCTTGGACGCGATAATCGTTTCCGTAATCTCGTTGCCCAGCTTTTGCAGCAGCTTATCCTGACTGCCGCTCATAAGGAACTTCATCTCTGCATCATCAGCCTGACGCTTGTACAAAATCATACGGTACAGCTCGCTGATAACCTTCGGCAAACCTTCTACCTCAGGCACCGGCAAATTGGAAGTATGCCACAGCGGATTATGGAAGCAGGAATATTCACCTGTGTGGCAGGCAACTCCCTGCTGCTCCACCTTTACGAGCAATGCGTCACCATCGCAATCATAGAACAGCTCCACAACCTTCTGCAGATTGCCGCTTGTTGCGCCCTTGTTCCACAGCTCCTGACGGCTGCGGCTCCAGAACCAGGTATAACCTGTTTCCAATGTTTTGAGCAGTGACTCCTCATTCATGTACGCCAGCATAACAACATCGTTCGTGCGTACATCTACAATGACAGCAGGAACAAGTCCTCTGCTGTCAAATTTGATTTTAGAAATATCGATCTGCATTATAACCTCACCTCTATACCTCGAGAACGCAGATACTCCTTCACCTGCTTAATAGTGAAGGTTTTATAGTGAAAAACAGAGGCCGCCAGCACAGCGTCAGCGCCACCTTCTGTCAGCACATCATAGAAATCCTCCAGCTTACCTGCACCGCCGCTGGCGATAACAGGCACATTTACGGCACTACTCACGGCCTTCGTCAGAGCAATGTCATAGCCGTTTTTTGTGCCGTCGGCATCCATGCTTGTCAGCAGGATTTCTCCGGCACCGAGCGCTACGCCTTTTTTAGCCCATTCTACGGCATCAAGGCCCGTCGGCTTACGCCCGCCCTGCACATAAACCTCCCACTTGTTCTCACCGCATTTACGTGCATCAATTGCGAGAACAATGCACTGGTTACCAAACAGCTTAGCGCCGTCGGCAATCAGCTGCGGATTTTTTACGGCAGCGGAATTGAGCGAGGTTTTATCAGCACCGGCACGCAAAGCATTTTTGATATCCTCCACGCTGCTGATACCGCCGCCGACTGTCAGCGGCATAAAAACCTTGGCCGCAGTTCTGCTGATAACATCCAGCATCGCCTTGCGCTCCTCAAATGTCGCAGTAATATCAAGGAAAACAAGCTCATCGGCACCCTCGGCGTCATAAGCTGCCGCACGCTCCACCGGGTCACCGGCATCACGCAGACCGACAAAGTTCGTGCCCTTGACCACACGTCCTTCCTTAACATCAAGACAAGGAATAATTCTCTTCGTAAGCATCTTATTCCTCCTTTGCCGCAGCAATTTTTAAAGCGTCCGGCAGATTAACGGCACCGGTATAAATTGCCTTACCGATAATGCAGCCTGCTACGCCATCCTTTTCGTATTTTTTCACATTGCGGATATCATCGAGCGAAGCCACGCCGCCGCTAGCAATAATCGGCACGCCGCAGGCACGCGCCAGCGCCGCTGTCGCTTCGGCATTTACGCCGCTGAGCATACCGTCACGGCTGATATCGGTAAAGATAATCGTTGCCACGCCGTAGTCCGCCATTTTTTTGGCAAGCTCGGTTGCGGCAACGCCGCTGCCCTCGCCCCAGCCTTCGATAGCTACATCGCCGTTCTTCGCATCAATGCCGACAGCGATATGTCCGGGATATTTGGCGCAGGCCTCCTTGACTAGCTCAGGATTCTTTACAGCAGCGCTGCCAAGAATCAGACGCTCCACGCCCAGCTCCAAAAGCTTTTCAATCGCTTGCAGATTGCGGATACCGCCGCCAAGCTCCACAGGAATTTTTACAGTTTTGAGGATACGCTCAATCACAGGCAGGTTTTTGCCCTCGCCCGCCAGCGCACCGTCAAGGTCAACAAGATGCAGCCATTCGGCACCGCAGGCCGCCCATTTAGCTGCCATCTCCGCCGGATCATCGGCAAAAACGGTTTCCGCATCAAAGCGTCCCTCTGTTAGACGCACGCAACGTCCACCACGGATATCTATTGCAGGATATATAATCATAATTTTTCCCTCATAATTTAACAAAATTTTTCAGCAGGCGCATGCCGACTCTGCTCGACTTTTCCGGATGGAACTGAAAGGCCTGTACCTTACCGCGTCCTACGGAAGCAGTAACCTCCATACCGTAGTCGCAAACCGAGGTAATAATGCTTCTGTCCTCCGGCTCTGCATGAAAGCTGTGCACAAAGTAAACGTATTCACCCTCCGCACCCTCTAAAAGTGGGGACGGACTGCGCAGCTCCAGCTTATTCCAGCCCATATGCGGAATTTTCAGCTCGGTATGCAGCAAACGCACTTGTCCTTTAAAGAAGCCCAGGCCCTTAACTCCCGGTGCTTCGTCACTGCCCTCAAATAAAAGCTGCATGCCCAGGCAGATGCCGAGAAAAGGCTTACCGCTGTGCAGGCTGTCCATAATCACGGGAATCAGGCCTGATTTTTCCAGGTTAGCCATGCAATCGCCAAAGGCACCCACGCCCGGAAGCAAAATTTTTTCAGCATTCGCGATAACCTCTGCATCGCTTGTCACCACAGGCTCTGCGCCGATGGAGCGCAGTGCATTCTGCACGCTGTAAAGATTGCCCATGCCATAATCTATAATCGTTATTTTTTTACTCATATATTTTCCCTCATGCTAACTTACAACACATGTGAAGCAACGGTGCTTTATAGTGTGTCTTAAAGTGTACCCTTGCTGCTCATAACACCATGTACACGGCTGTCAAAGGCTACCGCCTCGGCCAACGCTCTAGCAAAGCCCTTGAAAATTGCTTCGATGATGTGATGCGTATTCTTGCCGTAAAGCACGCGGATGTGCAGCGTGAGGCCTGCCTGCATTGCCAAAGCGCGGAAAAATTCCTCCGTCATCTCGGCATCGTAAATGCCCAGCTGCACCTTAGGAATATCCGCATCAAAGACAAGATATGGACGACCGCTGAAATCCAGGCACACCTGCACCAACGCTTCATCCATCGGCAAAAAGCAGTTGCCGTAACGGTGAATGCCTGCCTTATCGCCCACAGCCTCCTTCAGCGCCTGGCCTAACACAATACCGCAGTCCTCCACCGTATGATGGCTGTCGACATCTAAGTCGCCCACAGCATGCACCACAAGATCGCTGAAGCTGTGCTTAGCCAAAAGCGTCAGCATATGGTCAAAAAAGCCGATTCCTGTATTTATTTCGCAGCTGCCGCTGCCATCAAGACACCATTCGGCGCTGATGCCTGTTTCCAGCGTTTTTCTTTCTACATTACCGCTTCTCATGCTCTTACCTCCGCACACAGCTCGGTGATTTTAGCAATAATCTGCTTGTTTTCTTCAGGTAAGCCGATAGTGATACGCAAGCAGCCCTGCAGCACCGGATGCGTGCTGAAATCACGCACTAGAATACTGTTGGCCAAAAGATATTTAAATATCAGCTTGCCTCCTGCAGCCTGCTCCGGCAATCTTTCGCTAAACTTCGCCGCATAAGCATTAGCGAGCTGCTGCATCAGTTCTCCCTCCGCACGGAAGGTAACGAAATTAGTTGCCGTCGGCCATACCTTAAAGCCTAAGGTTTTCAGACAGTCCGCAAATTTATCGCGTTCCTCGCGGATGGTTTTGATGCGTTCTTTATACAATTCCTTGTTTTCGTAAACGGTCTTGGCTGCCATCAGCGTAAAGGCATTTACATGATACGGCAGCAGCGCCTTGCCCAGCTGACGCACCAACCCCAACGCACCCACTGCGTAACCGCAGCGCAAGCCTGCCAGGCCATAGGCCTTAGAAAAGGTGCGGAAGACCATCAGATTGCTGTAGCGTCCGACTAAGCTCAACGTAGAGCCTGCTACCAGCCACAGCTTATTCATCGGACGCAAATCATTCGGTGCCAGCTCCTTGCCATCGGCAAATTCCATATAGGCCTCGTCCATGATAACAGGGCAATCTACATTAGCAAGAATTTTTTCCATAGCTGCCAGGCTGTTATAGTTGCCGGTAGGATTGTTTGGATTGCAGACAATTAAGAGCGACGGCTGCTGCTCCTTGCAAAAGCTGATAACGCTGTCAGCATCAACAAAGCCTTCGGCTGTCAGCGGATAGCGCACCTCCTCGCTGTCGGAAAGGGCAGCGTATTCGCCGTACATAGAAAATGACGGCCAGGGTACGGCAATCTTTTTGCCGGGCCCGCCAAAAACATAGCAGGCCTTTTCCAACAGCTCGCTGGAGCCGTTGCCGATTTTTACACAGTCAATATCTACATCCAGCTCTTTGGCAATAACCTCGCACAGGTTTTCCGATTTAATCGGCGGATAACGGTTAAACGGGAAGCGTGCGGTGCGCTGGGTAATCTTTTCCGCAATTTCCTGCGGCAGCGGGTAATTGCTTTCGTTGGCGTTAACAATAATATCCGCAGCCACGCTTTCTACGGCATATTCTTCCATCGCCTCAATACTTTGGCGAACAGTAAAGCTACTCATCTTCTGCCTCCTTATTTACCCACACGTTTACGGATAGCGTTGGCATGAGCCTGCAGTCCCTCTGCTTCAGCCAAGGTAATAATATCGTCGGCAGCAGCCATCAATGCCGGAGCAGTGTAGGCAATAATGCTTGTTTTCTTCATAAAGGTTTCTACGTTCAGTACGGAATAGAATTTCGCCGTACCGCCTGTCGGCAGAACGTGGTTCGGTCCTGCATAGTAATCGCCCAGCGGCTCCGGTGAATAAGCACCCAGGAACATTGCGCCGGCATTACGGATATACGGCATAATTTCAAACGGTGCCTTTGTCATGATTTCCAAGTGCTCCGGTGCGGACAAGTTTGCCATTTCGATAACGGTAGGCATATCCTTGGCAAGGATAATCTTGCCTGCCTGCTGCAGAGAGGTACCGGCGATTTCCTTACGCGGCAGCTGTGCCAGCTGCATTTCGATTTCCTCGCCCACAGCGTTAGCCACGCGCTCGCTGTCGGTAATCAGAATAGCGCAGGCCAGCGGATCATGCTCTGCCTGGCTCAGCAGGTCTGCTGCCAGATAAGTCGGGTTAGCGCTGTCATCTGCTACAATCAGGATTTCGCTCGGACCGGCAAGCATATCAATATCAACATGACCGATAACGGCTTTTTTAGCCAAGGTTACGAAGATATTGCCGGGGCCGGTGATTTTTTCTACCTTCGGTACGGTTGCGGTGCCAAAGGCCAGTGCAGCAATTGCTTGTGCGCCGCCCATTTTATAAATTTCGGTAACACCGATTAATTTTGCCGTTACCAGTACATTCGGATTAACCTTGCCGTCCTTTCCGGGCGGTACGGCCATCACAATGCGGGGAACGCCTGCTACCTTTGCCGGGCAGGCATTCATCATTACAGACGAAGGATAAGCAGCAGTGCCGCCGGGAACATAAATACCGACGGAATCAACCGGGGTAACCTTTTGGCCCAGCAGTGAACCGTAAGGACGGTTCGTAAGCCAGGTTTTCGGCATCTGCTCCTCATGGAACTTCATTACGTTAGCAATAGCACGCTCCAAAGCAGCCTTTACTTCCGGTTTGACGATAGCTTCCGCTTCCGCAAATTCTTCCTCGGTTACGCGGATATTTTCCGGCGTCAGCTCTACGCGGTCAATCAGCTTAGTATAGTAAAAAAGGCTTTCGTCACCATTTTTGCGCACATCAGCGACAATCTGGTCAACAACCTGTGCTGCCGTCATGTGTCTGCCGAACATAGCATCCGTGCCTGCCTGAATGCGCGGGGATAATTCTACCTCGTCAAAAGCCTTCTTTTTCATTAAAGCAGCAATCTCTGCTGCGCTCATCTTTCTTGCGTCTGTAACCTGCATTTTATTTTTCCTCCTCATTTAAAACAATACGTAAATCCTCAACCAGCTTGTGCAAGCGCGCAAATTTCAGCTTAAAGCTGGCGCGGTTAGCAATCAGTCTGGCGGTAGCGGTAAAAACAGAATCAACCTCCGCCAGTTTATTTTCTTTCAGGGTACGCCCTGTTTCTACTATATCTACAATCATTTCGCTCAGGCCTACGATAGGGCCCAACTCAATCGAGCCGTTGAGCTTGACGATTTCTGTCTGAATGCCCAGCTTATTGAAATAAGCCTTGGCGCAGTTAGGATACTTCGTTGCTACCCTCAGGTGAGCGTAATCCGTCAGCTTGGCGCGTCGCTTAGCCTCCGGCACTGCCATCATCAGGCGGCAACGGCCAAAGCCCAAATCCAAAAGCTCCACTACGTCCTTATCCTGCTCCAGCAGCACATCCTTGCCGATGATACCGATATCTGCCGCACCGTATTCAACATACGTCGGCACATCAACGGTTTTGGCAATAATGAAGCGCACCTTGGTTTCCTCGTTGCTGATAACCAGCTTGCGCGAATCCTCGGTAACGTTTTCGGCGCTGTAGCCTACCTTCGCCAGCAGGCGTACAGACTTATCGAACAGCTTGCCCTTCGGCAATGCTATAGTAATGTATTCGTCCATAAAAATACCCCTCTATATTTCCCAGCTATAAGCTTAATGCGTCTAATGTTTTTCTGTTAAGCTTATTCTACATATACTAACGATTTACAGCCATATTCCTTTACTGCGAGCGCTGCTCCCTGCAGGTCCGCAGCCTCAGTCAGCAGCTTCACGCTGCGGCCTTCGCGGCGCAATGCTGTCGCTTTGGCAATTGCCTCCGGCAGCTTGCCTTCGCTCCAGGCTACCAGCACGTCCCAGGTGCGGTTATTGGTAGCAGCGCCGTTGCGCTCCAAAGCCAGCAGTACACGGTCCACGCCAACGGCAAAGCCTGTTGCCGGGCATCCCAGGCCGAAGCGCTGCATCATCTTATCGTAGCGTCCGCCGCCGGCCACCGGATAACCCATTTCCGGCAGATACACTTCAAAAAGCATGCCCGTGTAATAGTCAAGCGAACGATATAAGCCAAGATCAAAGCTCAAATAACCTGCTGCACCGTAAGCCTCCACCAGCTTATAGATTTTGCGCAAATCATTCAGCGCGCCTTGGCACTTGGCGTTAGTTACTATTGCAGCAACCTTGTCCAAAAGCTCTATGCCGCCCTGCAGGAAGAGGAAATCGGCAAAAAGCTGCTTGATTTCCGGACGGATATTTTCCATCGCATCTGCCATTTGCTGCATGCCCACAGCATCATGACGGCGCAGGCAATCCTTCAGCTGTTGCAATTGCGCGTTATCGAAGCCTGCTTCCTCCGCCAGACCATTGATGAAATCAACGTGGCCCAGGCTGATAGCGAACTTCTGCAAGCCCGCAGCCTGCAATGCTTCAGCTGCCAGCACAATAACCTCGGCATCGGCAGCAGCGCCGCTGGCACCCAGCATTTCTACGCCGGCCTGTTCAAATTCGCATTGACGTCCCGCCTGAATTTCTTCATAACGGTAAAGATTTGCCAGATAGCAAAGACGTTTAATCTTTTCGCCGCCCTGCAAGCGTGTTGCTGTCAAGCGGGCAATCGGTGCCGTCATATCATTGCGCAGTGCCAACAGATTATTGCTGCGATCAAAGAAACGAAAGTCACCTTTGGAACCGGCAGCGCCGAAGGTCTCAACATATTCAAAATCGGGTGTTTTTACCTCATCATAGCCCCATTTGTCAAAAACGTTGATAATTGCATTTTCAATTCCGCGGCGTGTCTTCATCTCTCCCGGCAGAATATCCTTGGTTCCGTAGGGAACCTGGTATACCTTATTAGTCATCTTCTTTCTTCCCCTCTTTTATAACTTGCATGACTGAATTATAACCATCAGCGCCGTAAACAAGACAACGCTTAACGCGTGAAATGGTTGCGGTGCTGGCACCGGTCTTCTCTACGATAGTTTCATAGATACAGCCCTCATCCAGCATGCGCGCCACCTCCAGGCGCTGTGCCATGGCCTTCAGCTCGCTGATAGTACAGATATCCTCAAAAAATTTATAGCATTGCTCCTCATCCTTTAAGCTGAGAATCGCTTTGAATAATTGGTCTGTTAAATGATCATGAATATTTGCTGCCATTTTTTAGTTTCCTCCTGTGCGTTACGTGCATATAACGATAGTACTTTAACTCACTAACTCGTAAAAATACTTTAATACTTTATCTTACGAAAGTCAAGAAAAATTTACAAAAAATCTTTTTTCCGCAAGTTTTGTAAAAAATTTCGCATTTCGCTTTACAATTACCTAGTATTTTGATATAATTTGAGAAATTCCCGAATTCCATTGGACGCAGCTTTACAGCTTTACAGTTTTTTCGTAAATTTTACACAAAACTGTTGACAACAACTTAAAATAGATGTATGATTATCTCATTCCAACTTAACAGAGATTTCATCAAGAGTAGCTGAGGGACTGGCCCGATGAAGCTACGGCAACCACACATCAGTGAACGGTGCCAATTCCAACGGATAATTCCGGCAGATGAAGATTACAGATGCAACGTATCCTTCGCCGTGCCGGTGAAGGATTTTTTTTACGCCGGCCGTCAATCACCCGGCGACAGACGTACACCGGAGAATGCGACTCTCAAGCAGCATCCGCTGACTTCTATTGGAAAATAATCTCTCACACTAAAATAAGGACTGCTGAAACTTGCGGTCACATTAGAAAGGAACACAAGAATGATAGAACTAGTTAATGTAGAAAAAACCTACTACAGCAAAGCCGGCGACATCCATGCTCTGCACAAAACAAGCCTGAGCATCAAGGCTGGCGAAATTTTCGGCATCATCGGTCTTTCCGGTGCCGGCAAATCCACATTGGTGCGCTGCATCAATATGCTGGAAAAACCGACCGCAGGCCAGGTATTCGTTGACGGCCAGGAGCTGACCGCCATGAGCGAAGCACAGCTGCGTAAAGCACGTCAAAGCATCGGCATGATTTTCCAGCACTTCAACCTGCTGGCAAGTCGTACTGTTTATGATAACATCGCTTTTCCACTGGAAATCCAAGGTCTGAGCAAGAGCGAAATTGATAAGCGCGTTCGCCCGTTACTGGAGCTGGTACAGCTGGAAAGCCGTGCCAACTACTATCCCAGTCAGTTATCCGGCGGCCAAAAGCAGCGTGTAGGCATTGCCCGCGCCCTGGCAAGCAATCCTAAGGTACTGCTGTGCGACGAGGCAACCAGCGCCCTCGACCCGCAGACTACCAAATCTATTCTGCATCTGCTGCAGGACATCAACAAAAAGATGAATCTGACCATCGTGCTTATTACACACCAGATGGAGGTTGTAAAAACTATCTGTGACCGCGTTGCTGTTATCGAAAGCGGCGACATCATTGAAGAAGGCCCGATGATTGATGTTTTCACCAATCCGCAGCATCCCACTACCAAGGAATTTACCAAGAGCGTTATCAACGCCGAGCTGCCTGACATCGTTAAGCAGATGAAATTAAGCGATACCTATACCGATGGCAGCAAGCTGCTGGTACGTATCTCCTTCATCGGTGACAGTGCCAGCGAGCCTATTATTTCCGGCATGGTAAAACATTTTGATGTTGACGTAAGCATTATTTCCGGTAATACCGACCAGCTGAAGGATGTCCTCTTCGGCACCCTGCTGATTGAGATTTCCGGTAACCGCGAGCGCATTAAAAATGCATTGGAATATCTGCATCAGCAGCATCTGAAAACGGAGGTAATTGGCTATGAGTCCTGATATGATTGACCTTTTAATAAAATCCTTTTGGGAAACCTGCTACATGGTTTTCGCTTCTACCACACTTTCCACTTTAATCGGCATTCCGCTGGGCGTAATCCTTACCGTAACCCGCAAGGACCACATCCTGCCGAACCAGCCGCTTAACACTATTCTGGGCGCGATTGTCAACGCAACACGTTCCACTCCTTTCATTATATTAATGGTAGCAATTATTCCGCTGACACGTATGATTGTCGGCTCTTCCATCGGTACTACCGCAGCAATTGTGCCGCTGACTATTTCCGCAGCACCGTTCATTGCACGTATCATTGAATCTTCTCTGCTGGAAATCAACCCCGGCATTATCGAAGCAGCACAGGCTATGGGGGCAAGCCCGATGCAGATTATCACTAAGGTACTGCTTCCCGAAGCAATGCATTCCATCGTACTGGGCGTAACGCTTGCCATCATCAGCTTAATCGGCTATTCCGCAATGGCCGGCACCTTAGGCGGCGGCGGTCTTGGTGACCTGGCAATCCGCTACGGCTACCAGCGCTTCCAGATGGATGTTATGATTGCCACCGTTGTCGTGCTCATTGTCATGGTACAGGCAATGCAATCCTTAGGCGACTACGCATCCAAAAAGCTTAACAAAAACAAACTGTAATCTACAGGCCAAATGAGGGTTTACAACGATGAAGCGAGTTTCATCGACGTAATAAAGAAAAAAGCCGCTGCTGTCTGACAGCAGACCACCATTATTTTAGGGAGGAACAACTTATGAAGAAGATTACCAAACTTTTACTCACCGTTGCGCTCTGCGCACTGACCATCATCGCCGCAGGCTGCGGTGGCGACAACAAAGCAGCCGATAAAAAGGCTGACCCGAACGCACCTGTTAAAATCGGCGTAACCGCAGGTCCGCACGCTGAAATCATGGACAACGTTAAAAAGCTGGCTGAAAAACAAGGCCTGAAAATCGAAGTAGTCGAATTCTCCGACTATGTAACCCCGAACGTATCCCTGGCACAGGGCGAGCTGTTTGCCAACTCCATGCAACATGCTCCGTATCTGGCAGCAACTCTGAAAAAAGAGCCTAAATTCGAGCTGGTTGAAGCTTTCAAAACCGTAAACTTCCCGATGGCTATCTATTCCACCAAATATAAAAAGGTTGAGGATATCCCGGCAGGCGCAACCATCGGCATTCCTAACGATCCGTCCAACGGTGCTCGCGCACTTCTGGTTCTGGCTGACAAAGGCTTCATAGAAGTTAAGGATAAAAACGATGTTTCCACCTCTGTAGCAAGCATCACCAAGAATCCGAAAAACTACAAGATTCAAGAGCTGGACGCTGCTTCTATTCCTAAAGCAATGGGCGACCTTGATATTGCCGTAATCAATGCCAACTATGCACTGGTTGCCAAGCTGAACCCGTCTAAGGACAGCCTGCTGATTGAACGCGCTGACAACCCGTTTGTCAACATCTTCGTAACCACCAAGGCTAACGAAAAGGATCCGCGCATTGAACAGCTGAAGAAGATTTACACCTCCGCTGAAAACAAAAAATTCATTGAGGATCACTTCAAAGGCTCCATTACTCCGGCATTCTGATTTGCCAAAGTATAGCACAAAAGCTCCCGCAGACTTCTGTGGGAGCTTATTTCTTACCTTACTGCAATTTCTAAAAAAATTTTGCGTTTAGTACTTTACAAATTTAGCATACTAAAGTATAATGGGTACATAGTTAAATGCTAATTAACAAATGAGGTGTGGAAAATGAAAAAATTAGTTGCTTTAGTAATGGGCCTGATGATGATGCTCATGATGGTTGCCGGCTGCGGCAGCGATGGCCCGAAAAAAATGGTAATCGGCCTGGACGATAACTTCGCTCCTATGGGTTACCGCAATGAAAAGAATGAAATCGTCGGCATGGATATTGACCTTGCACGCGAAGCCTGCAAACGTGCCGGCATGGAAGTAGAATTCAAGCCTATCGACTGGGGTGCAAAAGAAGCAGAGCTCAAATCGAAACGCATTGATGCTATCTGGAACTGCTTCACTGTTAACCCGGAGCGTGAAAAGGTATATGGCATGTCCAAGCCTTACATCACCAACGCCCAGCTGATTGTTGTTCCTAAGGATTCTCCGATTAAAACTATTGCAGATTTAAAAGGTAAAGTCGTAGCAGTGCAGGATGACAGCACCGGCTCTTACCTCCTCGAGCAGCCTGCACACAAAGAGCTGGCAGCTTCCATGAAGGAAGTTCGCAAATATCCCGACTTCGCAGCTATTTACATGGAAATAGACAACAAACGTGTTGATGCTGCTATCGTAGACGCAGTTCTTGCTCGCGGCTATTATGACAAAAAGAAACCCGGTGCCTACAGAATTCTTGAACAGACCATGGGAGATGAGGTTGTAGCAGTTGCCTTCCGTAAGGATGACAAAGACTTCAAAGACCGCATCGACAAAGCTATGGACGAAATGAAAAAAGACGGTACCTGCAAAAAGATTTCCGAAAAATGGATGGGCGCAGATATCACAAAATATTAATTTGTTATCACTTGAGGGCTGTCGCATTTAGCGGCAGCCCATATTATAATTATATGGAGAGAAATAGTTTATGGATTACGTTTTAAATATCATTCCTCAGATGATTGATGGTTGCCTGGTATCATTTCAAGTTTTTATTATCACCATCGTCCTGAGCATTCCTTTGGGCATTCTGCTCAGCCTTGGCCGTGTTTCCGGCATTAAACCCCTACAGGCCCTCATCGGCGGCTACGTTTGGATTCTGCGTGGCTCCCCGCTGATGCTGCAGATTTTCTTCGTTTACTTCGTACTGCCGTCCGTAGGCATTCGCCTGCCGGACTTTGAATCGGCCATCGTAGCCTTTGTATTAAACTACGCTGCCTACTTCTGTGAAATCTTCCGCGCCGGCATCCAGGCAATTCCTGCAGGCCAATACGAAGCAGCGCACACTTTGGGCATGAACTACGTGCAGACCATGCGCCGCATTATTCTGCCGCAGGTTATCCGCATTATCCTGCCGCCTATCAGCAACGAAACCATTACTCTGGTAAAGGATACCTCCCTGGTATACGTTCTGGCGATGAACGATCTGATGCGTACCGCACGTAATCTGGTACAGCGCGACTTTTCTATCACTCCCTTCATCGTTGCAGCTGTCTTCTACCTGCTGGCAACTCTGATTTTAACCCTTGTTTTTGAACGTCTGGAAAAACGCTTCTCCAGATATGACCAATAGGAGGAGTAACCAACATGACAACTAAAATCAAAGCAACCAATATCTGGAAAAAATTCAATAACCTGGAAGTACTCAAGGGCATCGACCTGGAAGTAAACGAGGGCGAGGTTGTTGCCGTTATCGGACCTTCCGGCGGCGGCAAAAGCACCCTGCTGCGCTGCCTCAACAAGCTGGAAACGATTGATAAGGGCAGCATCACCATCGACGGCGAAGAGCTGTGCCGTGAAACCTCCGGTGGCACGGAATATGTCAAGAACAATGATGTCCGCCGCATTGCCTGCAAAATGGGCATGGTATTCCAGCAGTTCAACCTTTTTCCGCATATGACTGTTCTGGAAAATCTTATTGAAGCACCTGTCAACGTACAAAAGCGCGATAAAGCAGAAGTAATCAAGGAAGCAGAGATTTTACTGGCGAAGGTCGGACTTTCCGACAAGCGCGATGTTTATCCGCGTAAGCTCAGCGGCGGCCAGCAGCAGCGTGTAGCTATCGCCCGCGCTCTGGCAATGAAGCCTGCCATCATGCTCTTTGACGAGCCTACCTCTTCTCTGGATCCGGAGCTGACTGGTGAAGTACTGCGCACTATGCGCGAGCTGGCAGACGAAAAAATGACCATGGTAGTCGTAACACATGAAATGGGCTTTGCCCGTGAGGTTGCTACCAAGGTTGTTTTCATGGCTGACGGTCATGTGCAGGAGCAGGGCAGTCCGGAAGAAATTTTTGTTAACCCTAAAAACGAACGTCTGAAATCCTTCTTAAAAGTAATTTTAAAGTAATCAGATAAAGGTTTCTAAATTAATTCACAGATTACACCTACCTTTGTCATATATGTTTGTTACAATAATACTCGAGGATGAAAGGAACCTATTGAACAAGGCAAGCAAAGAAAGGTGATTTCAATGCACGTTAAAATTCTTGGCCCCATGACTAAGCAGGCAGAGCTGCTGTTGCAGAATACTGCTATTGCTTTAAAGAAGCTCAAGGTTAAGGCTGAGTTTGAAAAAGTTTCCGAATTCCAAAAGGTAGTAGCCTATGGAGTTATGGCCTTCCCCGCTTTAGTCATCGACGAAAAGTTAGTTGCTGTCGGCAGCACGCTTTCGGTAGATGAAGCCATGACTCTTATAAAGCAACTCTCCTAAACATATCTTTTCATCATACACCTCTCCTTAAATACACCGCACTGTCCGAAATGTGCGGTGTATTTTTTTATTTTGAAAGCATTTTGATTAATGTAAAATTTATGTAAAGTTCCTTACGCACTTTTAACATCATAAAATTTCGAGTATAATAAGTATAGGTATATGCTGTTTTTACAGCAATCATGGATGCATACAAATTAAAAAAGGGGACTTATTTTTTATGCTTGCTTATTTCTTGGCATTTTTAGGCGGTATCGCCTTATTTATGTATGGTATGCAGCTGATGGGTGACGGTCTGCAAAAGGCTGCCGGCGCCAAGCTGCAAAAGATTTTAGAGGCCATGACCGGTGTGCTCGCCATGGGCATTCTGTTGGGCGCAGTTGTTACTGCAGTGCTGCAGGCCAGCGGTGCTACCACCGTTATGACCGTAGGCCTGGTAAATGCGGGCCTGCTCACGCTGAAGCAGGGCTTCGGCATTATCATGGGTGCCAACATCGGTACCACTATGACGGCACAGCTCATCGCCTTCAAGCTTTCCGACTATATCACAATTTTAATCTTCATCGGCTTTTTGATGCAGCTGCTGGCGAGAAAAAGCCGCACCAAATATCTTGGCCAGGTTATGCTGGGCTTCGGTATTTTGATGCTGGGCATGGATATGATTGGCAAGGCGGTTATGCCTCTGCGTAACTATCCCGGCTTTGTGCATTTCATCGAGGTTTTCTCCAGCAATCCGTTGCTTGGCATCGGTATCGGTATGATTATGACGGTACTGATTCAGTCCAGCAGTGCTACCATCGGTATTCTTATCGCTATGGCCGGTCAGGGACTGATTCCGCTGGAGGGTGCGATTCCTGTACTGCTCGGCGACAATATCGGTACATGTATTACTGCCGTACTCGCTTCGCTGCGTGCTAACCTTACGGCTAAGCGTGTAGCTGCAGCTCACGTAATGTTCAATGTTATCGGCAGTATAATTTTCGTAATCTTGATGCCGTTCTTCATTAAATTCGTGCTGCTCGTATCACCTGACGGCGACATAGCGCGTCAGATTGCGAATGCGCACTCGGCGTTCAACATTTTGAACACGCTGCTCTTTATGCCCTTTGTTAACCCTTTCATCAAGCTGGTAGAAAAGATTGTGCCCGGCAAGGCAGAAATCATCTCCATGCGCCCTGTTTATCTTGACAAAAATATGCTGAACACTCCCTCTATCGCCATCAGCCTTGCTGTCAAAGAGGTTGTGCGTATGGGCGAGCTGGCACGCAAGGACGTGCGTCTTGGCATGGAGGCTATTCAAAGCTTTGATGCCGACAAGGTAAAATATGTTCTGGAGCACGAGCCTGTTGTCGATGCGTTGGAGCGAGATATTACCGACTACCTGACGCAGATGAGCTCCGCAGAAATGAGTGAAAGCCTGACGACACGCCACACCGGTCTTTTGCACGCCTGCACGGATATCGAACGTATCGGTGACCATGGTGAAACATTGGCTAAACGCGCACGCAAGCTTGTTGAGGAGGACGTGGTATTCTCTGATGAGGCTAAGGCCGAGCTGCTGCAGCTCAGCGAAATGGTACTGCGTGCCTCCGGACGTTCATTGGAGGCCCTAGAGAAAAATGATAAGGTTATTGCGGAGGACGCTGTGCGTCTGTGCCGTGAGGTTAAGCAATACCAGAAGGAAATCCGTAAGAATCATATCACGCGCCTTAACGAACATATCTGCAATCCTACTGCAGGCTTTGTTATGATGGAGCTGCTGATTAATATGAAGCGTGTATCCGATCATTCCAAGAACATTGCCCAGCTGGTGCAGGGAACATTCTAAGAGCTATAAAATCACAACTTTTTCACAAAATCTTTGCTATAATTTAGATAAGCAAGGACTGCGCTTCCGACTGCTACAGTCTTAGCGCAGTCCTTTTGTTATGCGTAGAGCCACATATGGCTTTACGGTTTTTTATTATATTTATTACTAAAAAGTTTTTTTATCATGTACATGCTTAGCAAATATATGCTACATATTGAACACAATAAAAGTAAACCACAAGGTTTCACACTTTTTTTACTTTAAATATTGTTGGCACCTTTTACTAATTACAGCTAAAGTATTACAATATAAACTGAGGAATTTTCAGCCTAGATTATAAAAAAGAATGTGAACAGGCATCAGGCACAAGTCTGAAAGTCATATTCGCAGGAGGTTACTATGCAGATAGGATTAGATGTTGGCAGTACTACCATTAAAATCGCCGTACTCGACGATGCGGGCAATCTGCTATTCCATAAATACGAAAGACATTACAGCCAGATAGCAGAAAAAATTCTGGCCTTACATAAAGAATTGATGACTAAATTCCCTACCTTGCATAGCGCACGTCTAGCCATCAGCGGCAGCGGCGGTATCGGTGTAGCGGACAGCTGCGGACTGCAGTTTGTGCAGGAGGTTTTTGCGGAAAAAATCTGCGCCGAAAAGCTCAATCCCGGAACCGACGCCGTTATCGAATTAGGTGGCGAGGATGCCAAAATCCTCTTCTTAGGCCGCCATTTTGACGCACGTATGAACGACAGCTGCGCCGGAGGCACCGGTGCTTTTATCGACCAGATGGCTTCCCTGCTGAATGTAGAAACACCCCAAATGAACGAGCTGGCACAGCAGGCACATAACACCTACACCATCGCCAGCCGCTGCGGCGTTTTTGCCAAGAGCGATATTCAACCGCTACTAAATCAGGGAGCAGAAAAAAGCGACCTGGCAGCCAGCATCTTTCACGCTGTAGCCAGCCAGGCCATCACAGGTCTTGCCAAAGGGCGTCCCATCAGCGGCAATGTGCTGTATCTTGGCGGACCGCTCACCTTTATGAGCTGTCTGCGTGATGCCTTTGACAGTATTCTGAATATCAAGGGCATCTGCCCGGAAAACAGTCTGCTTTATGTAGCAATGGGTGCAGCCTTCTGCGCCGAGCATGAGGTGGATCTTACCACGCTGCCCGACAAACTGCAGACAGCAGCAGCACAGCACAGCTTTGAGCATCTGCCGCCGCTTTTTAAAAACGAAGGTGAATATACTGTTTTCAAGATGCGTCACTCTAAAGAAAGTGTCGCTATAGGTACCCCTGCGGAGGCTGGCGAAGCCTTTATCGGTATCGATTCCGGCAGCACAACTATTAAAATCGCTGTTATGAGTCCTGACGGCAAATTGCTTGATTCCTTCTATCAAAGCAATAAGGGTAATCCTGTTGTTGCCGTCCGCAATTATCTTACCGATTTCTACACAAAATATCCTAACTGCCACCTGTTGGCAGGTGCAGTCACCGGCTACGGCGAGGAACTGATTCGCCACGGCTTTGGTGTTGACTATGGTATCGTAGAAACCATGGCGCACTTTTATGCTGCCCAATATCTGGAGCCGGAGGTAGACTTTATTCTCGATATCGGCGGCCAGGATATGAAGTGTCTGAAAATCCACAACGGCGCCATCGACAATATCTTTCTGAACGAAGCCTGCTCCAGCGGCTGCGGCAGCTTTTTGCAGACCTTTGCCGAAATTCTTGGCTACACAGCAGAGCAGTTCGCACAAATCGGTCTTAAAGCAGATATGCCGGTAGATTTAGGCAGCCGCTGCACCGTGTTTATGAACAGCAGCGTCAAGCAGGCCCAAAAGGACGGTGCCTCCGTTGCCAACATCAGCGCCGGTCTGTCCATTAGCATCGTAAAAAACGCTTTATATAAGGTTATCCGTCCGGCCAGCAAGGAGGCCATCGGCAAGCACATCGTTGTTCAGGGAGGCACCTTCCTCAATGACTGCGTACTGCGCGCCTTTGAGCAGGAGATGGATTTGAACGTTATCCGTCCCAACATTGCAGGCCTTATGGGAGCCTACGGCGCTGCCCTGTACGCACAACGCCGCTACAAGGACGCACCGCATCAGACAACGCTGCTCAACCTGCAGCAGCTGGGTGAATTCGTCCACACAGTCAAGGGCATGACCTGCGGCCTGTGCAATAACCATTGCCATCTCACTGTTAACACCTTTGCCGGCGGCAAACGCTTTATCAGCGGCAACCGCTGCGAGCGCCCCATCACCCACATGGCACCCAAGGATGAGCTGAACCTGTACCGCCAGAAGCTGCAGCTGCTCAAGGAATTACCGGTTAATGAAACACCCAAACGCGGCATTATGGGTATACCTATGGGCCTGAATATGTATGAGCTGCTCCCCTTTTGGAACGCTTTGCTCTCCAGCCTGGGCTTCAAGGTTGTCCATAGTCCGATTGAAGACAAAACTATTTACCGTCTTGGTCAGGGAACCATCCCCAGCGACACCGTCTGTTATCCGGCCAAGCTGATGCACGGCCACATCAAATGGTTGCTGCATCAGGGAATCACCAACATCTTCTATCCCTGCATGACCTACAATATAGATGAACAGGGCACGGAAAACTGCTACAACTGTCCTGTCGTAGCCTATTACCCGGAAGTACTGCACGCCAACGTCCGCGAGCTGAATAAGCCGGAAATCCATTTCTTTTACGATTATCTTGGCCTGCTGCACAAAAAGAAGCTAGTCAAGAAGCTGCAGGAAATGTTTGCCAAGGCTTACCCTGACATCACCAAGGACGAAATCCGCAAGGCCGTTGATGCTGCCTTCACTGCCTTCTATGAATATGAAGCGCAGGTCAAGACAAGAGGACAGCAAATCATCAGCAAAGCACGCGAACTGCATAAGCCTATCGTAGTACTGGCAGGCCGCCCCTATCACATCGACCCCAAGGTCAACCACAGCATCGACCGCCTGATTACCAACATGGGCGCTGCCCTCGTCAGTGAGGATGCCGTAAGCAGTCATATCAAGACCAAGGAGCTCAACCGCGATTTGCAGGTGCTCAACCAATGGACCTATCACGGCCGCCTGTACGCGGCAGCCGAATATGTTGCTCAAAACCCTGATATGCATCTGATTCAGCTCGTCAGCTTCGGCTGCGGCTGCGATGCGATTACGGCCGATGAATGCCGCCGCCTCCTCGAAGAACGCGGACGCATCTATACACAAATAAAAATAGACGATATCGATAACCTAGGTGCTGCCAAAATCCGCATCCGCAGTCTGTTCTCCGCAGCCCAGCTTTTCGATATAGACAATAATTAAAGGAGATTTGCATATGCTACCAGCAGCTAACGTTAAGTTTACCCCCTTCACGGAGGATATGAAAAAAACGCATACTATACTTATACCCGGCATGCTGCCTATGCATTTTTCACTGCTGCAGGCAGCACTCGTAAGCTGTGGCTACAAGGCCGAGGTTTTGCACAACACCGGGCGCGAGGTAATCGAAACCGGTCTGAAATATGTCAATAATGATATCTGCTATCCGGCACTGCTGGTTATCGGCCAGCTGATAAACGCTCTGGAAAGCGGCAAATATGACTTGGAGCACACTGCGCTGATTATCACCCAAACCGGTGGCGGCTGCCGTGCCTCCAACTATATCTATCTGCTGCGCAAGGCCTTGGAAAAAGCCGGCCTTACGCACATCCCTGTCATCAGCCTCAACGTCAACGGTCTGGAGCAGCAACCCGGCTTCCATCTGGATGCATCCATGTTGCATAAGTTTTTGGCTGCCGTCGTTTATGGCGATACCCTGATGTACCTGACGAATAAAACACGTCCCTATGAGGTTGTACACGGTGCTGCCGACAGACTGGCGCAAAAATGGCTGGCACGCTTGAGCGAAGCCTTCAAGAGCGGTAAGGCGCAGGCTTTGGGTACCATCAAACAGCTCACAAAGGCTATTGCGCACGAATTCGCGGATTTGCCTATCACCAATAAGGAAAAAATCAAGGTTGGTATTGTCGGTGAAATCTACATCAAATATGCAGCTTTGGGCAACAACAATCTGGAAGCCTTCCTGCAGCGTCAGAACTGTGAATATATGCTGCCAGGTCTGATGAATTTCATCATGTACTGTGTTGATACTTATCTTACGGACTATAAGCTCTACGGCGGTAGCCTGCTCAAATACAGTGTCAACAAAGGCGCTATGTGGTATTTGAAATATATGGAAGGCATCCTGCATCAGGCTCTCAGTATTGCGCCCTTCAGCGCCCCCGCTACCTATGAGGAAACCAAGGCTATGGCCAAGGGTGTTATCGGCTACGGCAACAATATGGGCGAAGGCTGGCTGCTGACTGCCGAAATGCTGGAGCTGGTTCACAGCGGCTACACCAATATCATCTGCGCTCAGCCCTTCGGCTGCCTGCCTAACCACATCGCAGGCCGCGGCATGATTAACAAAATCAAGGAGATTGCTGAAGAGGCCAACATTTTGGCATTGGATTACGATGCCAGCGCCGCCCGCGTTAATCAGGAAAACCGTATTAAGCTGATGCTGGCGACAGCGAAGTAAAATTTTTTTAAATGCTAAAGTCGCGAACTGCCTGCTGTATTTTATTACTTACAGTATATTCTTGTTCCAGCAGGTGAGTTTCTTTATGAAATATCTTAACTTTTTGTTTTTCATTTTCGCTTAAAATATTGCGTTATTTTTCATAAGTATAGCAGGATTTATATAGCTTCATCTAGAATTATAAAAATATATTTTATTTTGAGATTTACAATTTGAGGCAGACGTGTTATACTTAAATCAATCCTTATACCATACCAAGGATTATCGGGTTACTATGATAAGGTAACACACCGAAAAGCTCTAACGCCCTGCCATCTGGCAGGGCGTTATCTTTTTATACGCCCAACTAAGAAAGGATGTTGAGAATGAAATATGCAATAGGTCTTGATATCGGAATTGCATCTGTCGGCTATGCCGTTTTAGCGTTAGATCATGAAGAAAATCCTTGGGGAATTATTCGACTTGGTTCACGCATCTTTGACGTAGCAGAAAATCCCAAGGATGGTGCCTCCTTAGCCTTGCCACGTCGTGAAGCCCGCAGCATCCGCAGACGCCTGCGCAGACATCATCATCGTTTGGAGCGTATAAAAAATCTTCTGATTACTACCAAGCTTATAACAAAAGATGAGCTGTTGCATTTATATGATGGTAATCTCTCTGATATATACGAATTACGCGTAAAGGCCCTCGATTATTCTGTAACTAACGCAGAGCTTACAAGAATCTTATTACATCTCGCGCAAAGACGTGGTTTTAAATCCAACAGAAAATCTGATACCAATGACAAAGAGGCAGGCCAGCTTTTAGAAGCAGTTTCTGCAAACGCAAAACGTATGCAGGAAAACCATTATCGTACTGTAGGCGAAATGTTTTATAAAGATGATTTGTTCTCAAAATACAAACGCAATAAAGGTGGCACCTACCTTACTACAGTGCATAGAGATATGATTGCTGCCGAAGCCAGAACTATTCTTGAAAAGCAATTTGCTCTAGGCAACGATATCTGTACTCAAAATTTTATAGACAAATATTTATCTATTCTCTTAAGCCAAAGGCAATTTGATGAAGGTCCCGGCGAACCGAGTCCCTATGCAGGCAACCAGATAGCAAATATGATCGGCAAATGTACCTTTGAACCGAGTGAATATAGAGCAGCCAAAGCAAGCTATTCTTTTGAACGCTTTAACTTACTGCAAAAAGTTAATCATTTGCGCCTATTGCTTGAAGGAAAATCTATTGCTCTTGATAACGAACAGCGCAAAAAAATAATAGCATTAGCGCACGACAAGGCAGATTTAAGATATTCCCATATCCGTAAGGCGTTAGGCTTAGACGAAAAAGTGTTATTCAATGCCATAACATATAACGAAGCTGTAAACGTAATAGAAAAGAAAACAAAATTTAATTTTCTCCAAGCCTATCATCAAATCAAAAAAGCCTTGGCAGAAGACATGCAGAAACTCACAACTGAACAGCTCGACAATATCGGTCAGATCCTTTCCACATACAAAAGCGATAACAAACGTATCGAGGAACTTTCTGCACTAGGCTTAGAAAAGAAAATTATTGATGCATTACTTAGCATTAACGGCTTATCAAAATTTGCCCATCTTTCTCTCAAAGCCTTACGCAAAATAAATCCCTATCTTGAAGAAGGTAAAAATTACAATGAAGCATGCGCTGCTGCCGGTTATGATTTCAAAGGTCATACTAATAAACAAAAAGCGGAGTTTTTACCTGCATACCAAGAAGAAATGGATGATATAACCAGTCCGGTGGCAAGACGAGCTATTGCTCAAAGCATTAAGGTCATTAACGCTATTATCAGAGAACAAAAATGTTCTCCTGTTTATATTAACATCGAATTAGCACGCGAAATGGCCAAAGGCTTTGATGAACGTACTCAAATTGATAAAACAAATAAAGAAAACCAAGCTAAAAACGAGCGTATCATGGAACGTATCCGCACCGAATTCCATAAAGCAAATCCAACCGGTATGGATTTAATTAAGTTAAAGCTTTGGGAAGAACAGGATGGCAGAAGCCCCTATAGCCAGAAAGCAATAAGCATAAACCGTCTTTTTGAGCCTGGTTATGTAGATATTGACCACATCGTTCCCTACAGCATAAGCTTTGATGACAGTTTCAAAAATAAGGTTCTCGTTTTTTCTGATGAAAACCGCGACAAAGGCAACAGACTTCCTGTTGTCTACCTCCAAAGTAAATTTGGTGTAAAAGCAGCTGAGAATTTTATTATTTGGGTGCAAAGCAATATAAAAGATTATAAAAAACGTCAGAAGTTATTGAAACGTGAAATTACGGAAGAAGATATTAATAAATTTAAAGAACGTAATCTGCAAGATACCAAAACTATCTCTCGTTTTCTTTATAATTACATTAATGATTATCTGCTGTTCGCTCCTTCAGATACAGGCAAGAAAAAACGAGTTACCGCAGTCAATGGTACTATTACAGCTTATTTGCGAAAAAGATGGGGCATAAATAAAATCAGAGCAAACGGTGATAAACATCACGCTGTAGATGCAGTTGTAATTGCCTGTACTACCGACAAGATGATTAAAGACCTTTCTTCTTTTTCCCAATACCATGAATTGGAATATACGCATACAGACACTGAAAGCCTTTTGGTTAATTCTTTAACCGGCGAAATCTTAAAACGTTTCCCCTACCCATGGGAAGATTTTCGTCCCGAACTAATGGCGCGTTTATCTGATAATCCAGCCGATGCTTTACGCAAGCTTAATTTGATTTTCTACCACGGAACCGATTTAAGTACCATCAAGCCGATTTTCGTATCACGCATGCCACGTCACAAGGTTACCGGTGCTGCGCACAAGGCAACCATCAAAAGCGCACGCTGCCTAAATAATGGTATTGTAATCTGCAAAACAAGCCTGCAAAACCTGAAGCTTGATAAAGAAGGCGAAATCGCCAACTATTACGCACCTGAAAGCGACACCATTCTGTACAATGCTTTAAAGGAACGCTTACGCGCCTACAATAACAAGCCGGCAAAAGCTTTTGCCGAACCGTTTTACAAGCCAAAAGCAGACGGTACACCGGGTCCTTTGGTAAAAAAGGTCAAGGTATACGAAAAATCTACCTTAAATGTCGCAGTACAGCAAAATACCGCTGTTGCCGATAATGACAGCATGGTGCGTGTAGATGTGTTCCATATCAAAGGTGACGGTTATTATCTTGTGCCTATTTACATAGCAGACACTCTGAAAAAAGAGCTGCCAAATAAAGCAATTGTTGCTTACAAACCCTATACTGATTGGCCTGTAATGGATGACAACAACTTTATTTTCTCGTTGTATCCTAATGATTTAATAAAATTCGAACACAAAAACAGCGTTAAGTTTGCCAAAGTAAATAAAGAGAGCAGTCTTGCTGAAATATATTCTTCAAACAGCGAATTTGTTTATTATAAGACGAGCAATATAACTACCGGCGCTATCGGAATAATCACAAACGATAATACATATATAGTTAAAGGATTAGGAGTAAAAACACTCTCCAAACTTGAAAAATATCAAGTCGATATTCTCGGTAACTATACCAAAGTAAAAAAGGAAGTACGCAAGCCTTTTCGTTAAGAGGTGATAAAAAATGGCTTATCGTAATCTGATGATTGCCAGCAATGCGCAATTAAAAATAAAAAATGAGCAGCTTCTGATCAAAACAGATACTACTCACAGTGTTCCCATTGAAGATATTAATTCCGTACTCGTTGAAAACCATCAGAGCACGATAACCATTGCCACCTTAGCCAAATTAGCGCAAGACGGCGTAACAATTTTTGTCTGCGACGAAAAGCATACTCCTTGCGCTATTATGATGCCTTTTGCGCAAAATGCCAGACAATACGGTGTTGTTAAATTGCAGGAAAGCCTATCTCTGCCTCTACAAAAACAGCTCTGGCAACAGATTGTGAAGTACAAAATAAACAATCAGGCCAGTTGTCTGGAATTCAATAAGCAAGACAATGTCGCACAGCAGCTTCGTTCATTGGCAAAAAAGGTAACAAGCGGAGATAGCAATAACACAGAAGCCGTTGCTGCCGCTGTTTATTTCAAAGCTCTATTTGGCCCAGACTTTATCAGAAGCAATGACGATGACCTGCGTAACGCAGCCTTAAATTACGGATATGCTATTATACGCGGACATATTGCACGACTGATTGCCAGCTATGGCTTTTTGCCCATGAAAGGTATTCATCACAAAAGCGAATTAAATGCATATAATCTGGCAGATGATTTCATAGAACCATTCCGTCCTGTAGTTGACCTGTTTGTAGCACAAGAAGCACAAGCCCTTGAAGCATTAACACCACAGCTTAAGCAAAAGCTCTATAATCTTTTGAACATGGATATCAAAATAGCACAGCAAAATCATTCTGTGGCATATGCAGCTGAAAAAATGATTCAAAGCTTCAGCCGCTGTTGCCAAAAAACATCCAAGGAACTGCTGCTTCCTACCTTAGTAGCCTTGAGGCAGCACACATATGAATAAATTTATGCGAATGCTGGTATTTTTTGATATCCCTGTCAAAACCAAAAGAGAAAGACGCATTGCTACAGCGTTTCGTAATTTTTTGCTTAAGGACGGCTACCATATGGTACAATATTCGGTTTATGCTCGTGTCTGCAACGGCATGGATGCAGTACAAAAACATCGCAGCAGATTAAATACAGCTTTGCCTGATAATGGCTCTGTACGCTTATTAGTCATAACAGAAAAGCAATATGAAACTATTGAAATATTGGTTGGTAACTATCACGAAGATGATACACCATTTGTCTGCGAACAGCTTTCAATTTTCTAAAAAACTAACTTTACTGCTCATTTAATGCTTTTTTCATTATTTTTTCTCAATACCAAAAAGCCCTTGAAGCCAAGCTTCAAGGGCTTTTTGCAGTGGTCTATTATACCATACCAAGAACCACCGGGGAACTACAACATATTATAGCAATTAAATATGAATTCGTCATTATACCATACCAAGAACCACCGGGGAACTACAACAACAATGATAGTATCAGAAACAAGAATACGATTATACCATACCAAGAACCACCGGGGAACTACAACAGGTATAATAATATCAGAAAGTGAGGTAAGATTATACCATACCAAGAACCACCGGGGAACTACAACTTGCTTCTTTAAACTATACTTTGCTACGTAATTATACCATACCAAGAACCACCGGGGAACTACAACTTTAGTTCCTCCTAAATGTAACACTCTGTTATTATACCATACCAAGAACCACCGGGGAACTACAACCGTAGCAAGTTGTTCCTGCAGCAGCCGATTATTATACCATACCAAGAACCACCGGGGAACTACAACCTCCCTTATTATGTATTGTCTTCGGCGCAAATTATACCATACCAAGAACCACCGGGGAACTACAACGTCGTCGCCTCCACCTTGATGAATTCATGGATTATACCATACCAAGAACCACCGGGGAACTACAACTCAACATGCAAGCCTATACCGCCTGTACTGTATTATACCATACCAAGAACCACCGGGGAACTACAACTGTAATTCCGTTTTTTTTTGATTATATATTATTATACCATACCAAGAACCACCGGGGAACTACAACTAACAGTTTTTCTAACAGTTGGATTTTTTCATTATACCATACCAAGAACCACCGGGGAACTACAACTTAACTTATGGAGTTCCAAAGCTTGATGAAATTATACCATACCAAGAACCACCGGGGAACTACAACCTGCGTTGCAATAACGCTGATTTCTCTTTTATTATACCATACCAAGAACCACCGGGGAACTACAACTTTGATACTTATATTCAGCAGGTGGCAGTTATTATACCATACCAAGAACCACCGGGGAACTACAACTACACACTCTGTAATATTTTCGGTGTAAGCATTATACCATATGTATCTGGAAATATTATATCATACTCAAAAAATCTCAACATATCAACAGAAGCTCTCATAAAAAGTATATCTTCTTGACATTTCCCAAAATTTCAAGTAAACTTAAACCATGTTCTTCCAAAACTGCAGGTAACATTACGCTTCCAGCTACCTTACCTACGGACAAAAAAATAAGCAGTATATCCTGCAGATCTAACTTTTCTGCAGAAGCTTAAGCAAGGCCATTTATATTTATCTGGTACATTCTAAGAGTAGTACGAACTGACGATTTTTTAATCGCCAGGGTACTACTCTTTTTTGTTTTTGCACTGCTTATGTATTTTTTATAACATCTGTGTTAAAATGAAAGGAGAGAAACCATGCAAGACCTGGCAACAAAATTTGCAAACCTGACAATCCAAAGCGACTTCATCTTCAAGAAGGTTATGTCGCGCAAGCGCATCTGCAAGCATCTGCTGGAGGAGCTGCTGCAGATTGAGATTGCGGACATCAACTACATTGAGGCAGAAAAAACTATTGACCCTAACTACACGAGCCACGGCATCCGCCTGGATATCATTGTAGCAGACGACAAGAATACGCATTATAATCTGGAGATGCAGGTAAAGAACAATAAGAATCCCAATACGAACACTCACGTTCTGCCCAAACGCTCGCGCTATTATCAGGCGCTGCTTGATTTTGATTTGCTGCAGGCGGGACAGCCTTATGATTTGCTACTGCCAACATTTATCATCTTCATCTGTGTTTTTGATTTCTTTGAAAAGGGTAACTATGTCTACACCTTTAAAAAGCGTTGCCTGGAAAACCTGGAGCTGGAGCTTCCTGATGAAGCAACTACGATGCTTTTGAACACCAAAGGTACGCATGGCGAAATCTCTAAGGATCTTAAAAGTTTTTATGATTACGTCAATAATCACATTGTAACTACTGATTTTACCAAGCAGATTGACGATGAAATCAGTTACTTGAAACTTGATACGAAAGTGAGGCGAGAATATATGCTTATGGAGGCTCGTTTGTTAGACGAACGGCGTGAAGGCGAAGCTGTTGGTTTTGTTAAGGGCAAGGACATCGGTCTTGTTGAAGGCGAAGCTATGGGCATTACTAATGCCAACACTGTAAAATATACCCCATAAAGTGGACATAATAAGAAGAAGGGTTCCTAAAAAATGGACATAAGAAGAAGGGATAAAAAC
>NZ_CAKPTG010000008.1 GCF_934190775.1 uncultured Phascolarctobacterium sp. | reverse complement strand
ATACCAAAAGGTATGGTTCTTTTTTTCTGCCTGCAGCCATCTTATGAGCAGCAGCGGGCCTGGCTGCCCAGCCACCGCAGTTGAAGGAGCAAAGCGACGCGCAAATGCGTTTGTGGCGAGGCGTGTCGAAATGCAGGTTTACCTGCATTTTGACAGAGGATAGATAGTTGCAGACTATATGTAGGCTTACTCCCATACTTTCTCTGTTCGCGAGAGGTATATCGTTCCAGTCAGTAGCAATTTCTTAACGCAAATTTCGCATGGAACCAGGACGAAGTGCCGCAAAACTCGCGCTATGCTGAGAGATTTTTCTAGAGTAGCTTGCTTAGCGCTCAGACAGTTGCGACACTTAGCGGTTCGTGTCAAACCAATCAGCTTCGCTCTTCGAGCTTGCCTCTTGGGACACTATCGCATGGCGCGCATGAGCCAATCAGCATCGTCCTGTGGACTCGCTTCTTGGATGCGCCCGCATATGGTACCAGATGCTCACTTGCTAAAATTGCTATTCCTTGCACGATATATCCCTCGCTCAATTTACCATGATAAAAGCTATCTACCCCTCCCTTTTTTACATATTATTAACACTTCGCCAACATCGTCAAAAATGCATCTGTCGACGTTTAAGGCTATTTGTGTTATAATATAGAGCAGTATTTAAGCAATAGAAATTAACGGATTTTCCATATTAAAGGAGTAATTAGAATGCGTATAGTGATAGCTGGTGCAGGTAAGCTTGGCTTTAGTATTGCACAGCTTTTAGCAGAAGATCAGTTTGATGTAGTAGTTGTAGAGCTTGACCCCAAGCGCAAGGACGTTATCCAAAACACATTGGACGTATTGGCAATTGAAGGCAACTCCTGCAGCCCTACAACCTTTGCTGATCCTGATATCAGTGCTTCCGATGTGTTAATCGCCTGCACAGATAGTGATGAAGTAAATATGGTAACCTGCCTGATGGCTAAGAATCACGGCATTAAGCATACTGTTGCCCGTATCCGCAACGTAGATTATGCTATCCATTCGCCGGAAATGCTCAAAAATGATATGAAAATTGACCTCGTAATCAATCCTGAGCGCATTACAGCAGGTGAAATTGATCATATCCTGATGACACCATCTGCCTTGAACGTAGATGACTTTGCTGATGGCAAGGTGCGCATGTTCGAAGCCAAAGTGAAGGAGGATTCTCCAATCGTTAATATTCCGCTGAAGGATCTGAACATCCCTAAGGATATCCTGATGGCCATGGTTTTCCGTCGTCATCAGATGATAATTCCTCATGGTAATGATTATGTAATTCCGGGCGATAATGTTTACTTCGTAGGCAAGCACGAAGCAATCCGTGAGTTTGAAAATTCCTTCTCCAATACATATGAAAAGCTGGAGAAGGTTCTCATCATCGGTGCAGGCCGCACAGGCCGTTTTCTGGCGCCCATGCTGGAAAAGCAGGGGATACAAGTTAAAGTTATCGAAAAGGATAAGGACCGCTGCCAGCTTTTGGCTGCTAAGCTGAAGCGAGGCCTTGTTTTGTGCGGCGACGGCACTGATATCGACCTTCTGATTGAAGAGGGCGTTTCGGAAGCAGACGTTGTCATCTGCCTGACCGAAGATGATAAGTTGAACCTGTTGCTAGCACAGCTTGCCAAGCATCTTGGTGCGCGCAAGACGATTGTGCGTGTTGCACGTAACGAATATATCGAGCTGATGGAAAAGGTTGGCGTAGACATCGTACTGTCTTCGCGTCTTTTGAGTGCAGGCGAGGTGTTGCGTTTCGTCCGCAAGGGCGGTATTGTATCCGTATCCCTGCTGGAGGGTGCACAGGCCGAAGCTCTGGAGATTATTGTCGGTGAAAACAGCGATGTAGATGGTGTGGCAGTGCGCGATATGAACCTGCCGCCGGAATGCTTGCTGTGCGCCATTGTGCGTGGCAATGAAGCCTATATTCCTAATGGTAATACCGTTTTGCATGCCAACGACCGCGTTATTCTCTTCATCAAAAGTGAATTCTCCAAAACTACAGTACCGTTATTTGAAGGTCGGGGCGCTTAATTATGGATTCAAGGCTTGTTAACCGTTTATTAGCCAAGCTGACAATAGCATTTTCCTTTGTTTTGCTGGTGCCGCTGATTGCTGCATTACTTGCAGATAGGGATCATGTATGGATTTTTATATTTACGTTGATTACAACGAGTACTATTGCTTCGCTTTTTAACCTCTTTGGCAGCAGAAGGCCGCGTCAACGTCTGCGCGTGCGTGAAGCCATTGCTGTCGTAGGCTGCGGCTGGTTGCTTGTCTGCCTGATGGGAGCGTTGCCGTATTTGTTTCTAAATCCCTCGGACCCGATTGCAGCGGTTTTTGAAAGTGTTTCCGGCTTTTCTACTACCGGTGTTACTACCGCACTTTCTTTCAACGATTTTCCGCCCAGCATTCGTGTCTGGCGCTGTCTGACGCACTGGACCGGTGGCATTGGCGTAATTATGCTGTTTATTATCATCATGCCGCAGATGAACAGTGGTACAAGCTACCTGTTCAATGCAGAGCTTCCGGGTGGTACGGCTGAACGTACTCTGCCGAAAATCAAAGAATCTGCCATGATGATTCTCTTAATATATGTTATTTTAACGGCTGTAGAGGTTATTTTGCTTCTGCTTGCAGGCTTGCCAATTTTCCAGGCGTTGAACCTAGCCTTGGCGACTATGGCGACAGGCGGCTTTTCGTATTATCACGATAGCCTGATTTCCTTCAGGTCTGTTTATGTTGAGATTATTGCTATTGTCTTCATGCTGATTGCCAGCATGAACTTTTCACTTTACTATAAAATCTGGCGTGGCGACTGGGATTCCGTGCGTCAGGACAGCGAGCACAGATATTATCTGCTGATACTTATAACGGCTGCTGCGCTTATGTGTGCTAATCTGTATTTTTCCGGTTATATGGATTTTACAAGTTGCTTGCGTCACAGTGTCTTCCAGGCTGTATCCATCGGCAGTACGACAGGCTATGCGTCAGACGACTATAACAACTGGCCCAGCTTCAGTCGCAGCGTTCTGCTGATGCTGATGTTCATCGGCGGCTGCAGCGGTTCAACCGCAGGTGGCATTAAGATTACGCGTCTGGTCATTCTGCTGAAGGCAGGCTGGGCAGAGCTGCTACGTACCCTGCACCCACGCATCGTTTATTCCATCAGAATGGGGGAACGTGAGATTAACCCGATTATCGTCGGCAATATCACGCGTTTCTTTTTCCTATATATCCTCGTATTTATTGTGCTGACTATCCTGATTTCCTTGTCGGGAGTGCCGATAATGGAATCAATGGGTATGATTGCTGCCTGCATGAGCAGTGTTGGCCCGGCCTTCGGCATCGTAGGACCGACATCGACCTATAACTGCCTGTCAGATTGGGCACGCTTCGTCAGCATTTGGGCGATGATTTTGGGACGTCTGGAAATTTTTACGCTGCTGGTTATCATGCGCCCTGATTTTTGGCGCGACAAGCAGAACTGGTAACGGCAGGAGGTATAAAAGATGAATGCAAAGGTTATAATATATCTCCTTGGAAGAATTTCCACCGGTTTGGCAATTGCTCAGCTGTTACCGCTGCTGATGTCAGTTGTCTATGGCGAATATGCTACGTCCAGAACCTTTATCTTTTCCATTGCTGTGGCTATTATTTTGGCCGGTATTTTTGATTACTATGGCGACGGAAAGGGAGCACGTAATCTATCTGTGCGCGAGGGCATCGGCACAGTATTCTTTTCGTGGCTTCTGGCTGCAGCCTTAGGCGCACTGCCTTACTGTTTTGATGGCATTTTGAATCCCGCTGCTGCCTACTTTGAAAGCATGTCCGGTTTGACAACTACCGGCGCAACGGCGATTGCCAATCTTGATATAGTATCGCGCAGCCTGCTTTTGTGGCGCACACTGACGCATTGGATAGGCGGTATCGGCATCATCGTGCTGTTCGTAGCGCTCTTGCCGCAGATTGCCGGTGGTGCAGTATATCTTTTCAATGCGGAGGTCAGCGGCTTTTCCAACAGCCGTATTCTGCCGCGTATCCGCACAACTGCCGTAGCTTTGTTTTATATCTATCTGTTGTTTACGATTATTCTCACCGGTATGCTAGCGATTTTGGGCATGAGCACCTATGATGCTGTTAACCATGCCTGCTCTGCAATTGCTACCGGCGGTTTTTCACCCTATAACGACAGTATCGCGCATTTCCACAGTGCTGGTATTGAAATCGTCACCGGTCTGTTTATGATTTTGGCGGCAGGTAACTTTGCCTTGTACTATCAGGTTACGCAAATCGGCCTGAAGGTTTTGTGGCATGACCTGGAGTTTAAAAGCTATATCGTAATGCTGAGTATTTTCACTGCTTTAATCAGCATCAACATCATTACGGTCAATGGCTACAGCGTTGCTGATGGCGTGCGCGAGGCCTTCTTCCAGGTGGCTTCCTTCGGCAGTACCACGGGTTATGTTTCGGCGGATTATGACCAATGGCCGTCTTTTTCTAAGCTGATTTTGGCTGTAACCTTTCTGACAGGTGGCTGCGCAGGCTCTACCGCAGGTGGTATCAAGGTCTGTCGTTTTATCGTGCTGCTCAAAACCGTTATGGCGGAGCTGCGACGCACTATGCATCCGCAGATGCTGCTTAATGTTTATTACGCTAAAAGACGTCTGCCGACAGAAACAATTATCAACGTCAGCCGTTTCTTCTTTGTTTATGTTCTGGTTATCGCAGTTTTGACGATGCTGCTCTGCTTGAGCGGTGTGGATGTAGATGAAGCTGTTTTCGGTGTGGCGTCCTGTATCTCCAGTGTCGGTCCTGCATTTGGCAGCATCGGCGCAACTGGCAACTATGCTGGTATTACCGGTATGGGACAGCTGACGCTGGCCTTGGCAATGCTCCTGGGACGTTTGGAGCTGTTTACTGTGCTGGCCTTGCTGCGCAGTGAATATTGGCGCAGCAGCAGAAGATGGTAAAGTTAATATTGTGGGATAAATAAAATAATCCGACGTGCTGTGGGAATGGTGCGTCGGATTTTTTCGCCTAACCCCGCCTTCCTCCTGAAAACTGTAATATGCTTTACAATTTTAAGTGAATTTAAAAAATTATGAGAAATTTTTCACAAAAAGCAGGAAAAATTGGTAATATCAGCGAAATACTAGTCATAACAAATGCCTGATAAAGGGGGATTTATCATGAAAGAGTACACAGGAGATAAGATTAGAAATGTGGCCATTGTGGGTCACGGTGGAGCAGGAACCACGTCTGTTACCGAAGCCCTGCTGTATCGCAGCGGAGCAATCAGCAGAATGTGCAAGGTTGAAGACGGTGCTACCACCACTGACTATGAACCCGAGGAAATCAAACGTAAGGTCTCCGTTAACGCCACTTTGGCACCTGTTGAATGGCGTGATACCAAGATTAATTTCATTGACACTCCCGGCTTCGCTGACTTCGTTGCTGAGGTTAAAGGAGCCTTTAGAGCAGTAGACAGTGCGTTAATCGTGGTTTGCGCAACCAGCGGTGTACAGGTTGGTACCGAACAATGCTGGAAGCTGGCTGAAGAAGCTGGTTTGCCACGTATCATTTTTGTCAACAAGATGGATCGTGAGAACGCTGATTTTGATAGCATTTTGGATAACCTGCGTGGTAAGTTCGGTAAGCATGTACTGCCGTTACAGTTGCCATTGGGCAAGGAGGACAACTTCCAGGGTATTATAGACCTTTACAAAATGAAGGCCTATCGTGCCAACGGTAATGGCTCCGATGAAATAGAGATTCCGGATGAGTATAAAGAGGCTGCTGCTGCTGCCCACGAAAAGATGGTAGAGGCTGCAGTTGAAGCAGATGACGATTGCATGATGCGTTATTTGGAAGGAGAAGAGATTAGCGACGAGGAAATTATGAAATGTCTGATTAAAGGCATTCGTCAGGCTATCATCTATCCTATGCTTTGCGGCAGCGCCTACAAGAACATTGGTCTTGGTCGATTGATGAACGCTATCATCGACTTTACCTATCCGGCAATTTTGAATGACTATATCGTTATGGATAAAGAAACCGGCGAAGAAGAAGTGCGTGACGCCAATGCTCCGATGGCAGCATTGGTATTTAAGACAACTTCCGACCCCTTTGTTGGCCGTCTAAGTTATTTCCGTGTATTCTCAGGCTCAATTAAAGCAGATAGCGTAGTTTATAACTCCCGTCGTGAAGAAGAAGAGCGTATTGCTAACATCTTCACAATGCGTGGCAAGACTCAGATTCCTATGAAGCAGGTTCCTGCCGGTGATATTGGTGTAGTTGCCAAGCTGCAATATACCTCTACCGGTGACACCCTCTGCGATAAGAATTCTGAGGTTGAATTCCCGCCCATTAACTTCCCGCTGCCGATGTACACCAGAGCAATTTACCCGAAGAAAAAGGGTGATGAGGACAAGATTATGTCTGCTCTGAATCGTCTGATGGATGAAGACCCGACGATTATCGTTACCAAGAACCCTGTTACCAAGGAAACCTTAATCAGCGGTATGGGCGACCAGCACATTGATATAATCATGGAGCGTATGCAGCGTAAATTTGGTGTTGAGGCTATTCTTAAAGCACCGATTATCGAATATCGCGAAACTATTCGTGGCTCTGCCGAGGTAGAAGGCAAGCACAAGAAACAGTCCGGCGGTCATGGCCAGTATGGTCACGTAGTCATTAAGATGGAACCCCTGCCGCCAGGAGGTGGATTTGAGTTTGTAGATAAGATTTTCGGTGGCGCAGTACCTCGCCAATATATCCCTGCTGTTGAAAAGGGCATGCGTGAAGCTATGGAAAAGGGTATCCTTGCAGGCTATCCGGTTGTAGATATGCGTATCACCCTGCTTGATGGTTCGTATCATACTGTCGATTCCTCTGAAATGGCATTTAAAACTGCTTCCAATATCGCCTTCAAGAAGGCCATGGAACAATGCAAGCCAGTGTTGCTTGAGCCTATTTACAGCTTAAATGTAACCTGTGCCGATTCTATGATGGGCGATGTTATCGGCGATTTGAACTCCAAACGCGGTCGCATTCTCGGTATGCAGAGCGTAGAAGATGGCTTGAGCGTAGTTACGGCTCAGGTACCCTATGCAGAGATTTCGGAATATGCCGTAGACCTCCGCGCAATTACCCAAGGCCAGGGAACCTTCGAGATGAAGTTTGACCATTACGAAGATGTTCCGCCTAAGATGGCAGAAAAAATTATCGCTGAACATAAGGAAGCATAATTAAAACTGCGACAACTGAATAAAGCGCTAACGGGCCTGCCGCCTGACGTGAGTCAGCCGGCAGGTTTGTTGTTTGTTAGAGTTAGTATTTGGAGTGGGAAGTGAAGTTTTTTCTTGATGTGCTGATATAAACAAAGTATATAAGAAGGCAGGTTTAAATCTCTGCATCTTAATGATTTTAGTAGGCATGGTAACTGCTTAAGGATGAGGTTAATGTAAGTATCGGACAAGAGGATTGTAGGTTATTTATCTGTATATCAGCTAGTGCTTTTATGATAGACATTTTTGGTTGCTTTCTTTCTTTAAGTAATGTATAATTAAAAGAGAACGAAAGGAACGAAAGATAATGACAAAAGAAACACTTGCGTATGAGAATATCGACAGAGAGTTTAAAGAGCTGTACGTCAGTGACATCAAAAAAACAGTAGTTGCTTTTGCCAATACAGAGGGCGGAATTTTATATATCGGCATAAATGATGCAGGAGAGGTTGTCGGTCTGCCGAACGTAGACGATGTAATGCAGCAGACAGCCAACACACTTAAGGACAGCATTGCACCGGATGTTATGCCGTTTGTCAAAATACGTGCAGTTACAAGGGAAGGTAAACAGATTATTGAGGTTGCGGTGCAAAACGGCACGAGCAGACCGTATTATATTCGTGAAAAAGGCTTAAAGCCCAGCGGTGTTTATATCAGGCAGGGCAGCAGCAACCAGCAGCTGAGCGATGAAGGCATTCGCCGTATGCTGATAGAGGTTAACGGTAAAAGCTATGAAAGCATGCGCAGTATGCAGCAGGAGCTGACCTTTACTGCTCTGCGCAAGCATTTTCGGCAGCGTGAGCTGAAATTGGATGAGGCGCAGCTGCGCACGCTTAAGCTCATCGGTGACGATTGCCTGTACACTAATCTGGCGCTGTTGCTTTCCGAGCAGTGCGAGCATTCGCTGAAAGTTGCGGTTTTTCAGGGCAGCACGAGAGCGGTTTTTCGCGACAGACGTGAGTTTACCGGCTCCTTGCTGCAGCAGCTTTACGATGCCTACGCATTTATAGATAATTATAATAAAACCAAGGCAACCTTTCACGGCTTGGAGCGTGTAGATACGAAGGATTATCCGCCTGAGGCTGTGCGCGAGGTGCTGCTGAATTGCCTGGTACACCGTGATTACAGCTTTAGCGGCAGCACGTTGGTTAATATTTATGATGACCGCATTGAGTTTATTTCTTTGGGAGGACTCGTTACGGGCTTAAAAATGGAAACAATTTTTATTGGTGTATCGCAGACGCGCAATCCTGCGCTGGCTGCCGTGTTCTACCGCTTGCGTTTAATAGAGAGCTTTGGTACTGGGATTGAAAAAATTCAGCAAAGCTATCTGTATACTGCGGCAAGGCCGGAATTTATTGCGGTTTACGGTGGCTTTAAGGTTGTTTTGCCCAATGTTAATGAGGTGCAGGCCAAGGAGCTGGGCATCAGCGAAACGCAGGAATGCTACGGCTTTATGGATGAAAAGGACAAAGTAATGCAGCTGGCTGCTATGCAGGGCTATGTTACCCGCAAGGAGGTTGAGGATGCCTTGCAGGTGAAAACAACTAAGGCCTATATGCTTTTGCAGGAGCTGTGTGATGCAGGCAGGCTTGCGCCTATCGGCGTAGGGCGAAGCAGAAAATATATTAGCAGGTAAGTTTAACGCTCTGCGTATTACTGACGGTAGTACGCAGAGCGTTTTTGTTACGAATAATTTGATGTGAATTTCTAATTTATTTTTTGAGGAACAGATTGTGATATGAAGTATAGAGGATAAATATAACTATACAAGCATTTATAAAAATAAATTCTGTTAATGTGCTTTTTTACTGTTATTTCATGGTATAATAAAATTAATAATCCTGCAAAGAATCATTGTGATAGCTTATTCTTTGTGCAAGTGAGAAGAGGCGAAACGTAATATGAGCAATAAAATCAAAGGTAACGAATACACTTTATCAAAAATATTTAGCTCAGATTTTGAATACCATATTCCTGGATACCAGCGACCATATGCTTGGACAGCTGTTGAAACAGGAATCCTTTTTGATGATTTATATGATTTCTTTCAAAAAGAGTCTGTTGATGATTATTTTCTTGGAAGTATAGTGCTGATAAAGGACGAAGATAAACCTTATGCTGAGGTTATTGATGGACAACAGCGCTTGACTACTTTATCAATTTTATTTTCTGCTATGGGCAATGCTTTTGTTACAGAAAAATATAAAAATCTCTGTAAAAAGTATTTGCAAGAGGAAGGTAATGAATTAGAAGAAATACCTGCTCAGCCACGTATTTTCTTGAGAGAATGGGATCAGGATTTTTTCAATAAGTATATTCAAAATGTCCAGCTAAAAGACTTGATGAGCAAAGATCCCATGACATTGAAAACAGAATCTCAACGTCATATACTTATTAATTGTAAGGTGTTAAGTGATAAAATTGCTGATGCTTTTTCAGAGGATGAAGAACTCTTAAAGTTTTGCAAATTCTTATTAAATCGTTGTTTTTTAGTGGCTGTTTCAACATCAAATCAAGAATCCGCATTTAGAGTTTTTTCTGTAATGAATAGTAGAGGCCTAGATCTTTTGCCGACTGATATTATTAAATCTAAAACTATTGGTAGGCTTCCTATAGATAAGCAAGAGGCGTACACTGATAAATGGGAAAAAATGGAAAACAGTATCGGTAGGGATGGATTTAATGAAGTATTTACCCATACTCGTACAATATTTTCTAAAGAGAGACCTAGAACTAATTTACTTAAAGAGTTTGAAGAATATGTAATGAGTACAACAGAACCAAGAGTTTTAATTGACTCATATTTAATTCCATATACAACAGCCTATGAGCAATTAAAGAATTGTACATTTTCGTCTACAAAGAATGCTGATGAAATTAATGATTTCTTGTATTGGTTAAACAAAACTAATAACTATGATTGGATGCCGCCTGCAATAAAGTTTTTAGCAGACCATATTGATGATTCTGATTACATCCTCTGGTTTATTCGTAAATTGGAACGTCTTGCGTCGTACTTACTGGTAACATCGCAAGATGTTAATCATCGTATGGATAGGTATAAATGGATTTTAGTTGAAATGGACAGTAATCCTCATAGCTCGCTTGCTAATCCGTTAAAAAGTATTGAACTTACCAAATGGGAAAAGCAGAAATTTGCTGATGCTTTAGCTGGAGAAATTTATCCAATGACTGCTCAGCGTCGCAATTATATAATTCAGCGTCTTGATTCTTTTGTTAGTGATGGTGCAGCATCTTACAATTCTAAAGTATTTACTATAGAACATGTACTTCCGCAACATCCTGCTAAAGATAGTGAATGGATGAAATTATGGCCTGATGAGCAAGAGCAGAAATACTGGCTTAATCGTATAGCAAATTTGGTGCCACTAACTAGAAGACATAATTCGGAAGCTCAAAATTTTGATTTTCCTACGAAGAAGATTAAATATTTTAAGTCAAAGAGTGGTACTAGTTCTTATACACTTACAACACAGGTTATTGGGATAGATTCTTGGACACCTGAAATTGTTAAGGAACGACAGAAAAACATAGAAAAGGTATTTGCAGATAAATGGGAACTTCATTTGGATGATTATTCGGCTGCAGAAAATGATACATATGAGTTAGCAGGAAGAGGAGCAAGTGCTACAGGGTATTTCAGTGAATCCGATGCATTTATTGTTTTAAAAGGGAGTAAAATATCCAAAAATGAAACAGAAGGTATTCCATTGAATATATCCGAAAAAAGAAAAGAGCTAATTACTAGTGGAGTTATTAGTGATTTTGGCTTTGTAAAAGATTATGAGTTTACCAGCGTGTCAACAGCAGCTGCAGTTATTCTAGGTCGATCTTCTAATGGAAGAAAAGAATGGACCAAGATTGATGGTCGTACCGTGGCACAAACTGGGCATTAATAGTATAAAATATTTGTAGAAATAATAGTAAACCAGTTCACTGACGGTAGTACGCAGAGCGTTTTTTGTTACAAATCTGTAAACACCTTTACATAAATGCAGTAAAATAAAAAAATCTGCAAGTTTTTGTACAAAGGTGTTGACGAAAGATATCCGTGGTGGTAAACTAGGCATAACTTCAAAAAAACCACAAACCGTTGAGACGGAGATCAAGTCAGCAGATGCGCTTACAGAGAGTTCGGGCAGGTGGAAGCCGGATAGAGATGCAGGCTGATAAATGGACCGTTGAGGGTGCTGTCAAATCGCTTCGGCGAGAGTATTCGGCAACGCAACACCGGCGTTAAAGGTGAGGAGTGTGATGGCACTCTGCGAGAGCGCGTCGCAGCAGCGACGAAACAAGGTGGTACCGCAGGTATAAGTATTTACAGCCTGTCCTTGAAATTGCTTAGAAAAGCTAAGCAGCTTCAGGACAGGCTTTTTTGTATAACAATCTGTGATAGGCCTTCTCGTAGAATGTTAGCGTAAACTATGGGAGGAATTAAAATGATTAAAGAAGCAATTGTAAAAATCGTCGGCAAAGAGGACTTAACCTATAACGAAGCATATGACGTAATCAACGAGATTATGAGCGGTGAAACAAGTGCAACGCAGAATGCGGCCTTTCTGGCAGCGCTTTCTACCAAGAGTACTACGGCGGAAACTACCGATGAAATCGCCGGCTGCGCCGCTGCAATGCGTGACCACGCACTGAAATGCGAAACGGGCATGGACATCTTTGAAATCGTTGGTACCGGCGGCGACGGCTCCAACAGCTTCAACATTTCCACAACCTCCGCTCTGGTTGCTGCGGCAGGCGGCATGAAGGTTGCTAAGCACGGCAACCGCGCTGCTTCCTCCAAATGCGGCACTGCGGATTGCCTGGAGGCGCTGGGCGTGAACATTCAGCAGGACCCGGAAAAATGCGTGGAGTTGTTAAAGGAAGTAGGCATGTGCTTCTTCTTCGCACAGAAATACCACACCTCGATGAAATATGTAGGACCTATACGCAAGGAGCTGGGCATCCGCACTGTATTCAACATCCTCGGACCTCTGACGAACCCCGGCAGCCCGAAGATGCAGCTCTTGGGTGTGTATGACGAGTATCTGGTTCAGCCGTTGGCGCAGGTACTGATGAATCTGGGAGTTAAGCGTGGCATGGTGGTTTACGGTCAGGACAGACTTGATGAGATTTCGCTGAGCGCACCGACTACCGTTTGCGAGTTTAAGGACGGCTGGATGAAAAATTACGTGATTAAGCCTGAGGACTTCGGCATGGAGCGCTGCACTAAGGCTGATCTGGTGGGCGGTCTGCCGGAGGAAAACGCTCAGATTACGCGCGACATTCTGGCGGGAGCGCAGGGACCGAAACGCAATGCGGTTTTGCTGAATGCCGGTGCCAGCCTGTACATCGGCGGCAAGGCTGAGAGCTTTGCGGATGGCGTCAAGCTGGCGGCAGAGCTGATTGACAGCGGCAAGGCACTGCAGACATTGGAAAAGCTGATTGAGCTGAGCAATAAATAAGCTGATTAAAGAGGTTAGATTATGATTTTAGATGAGATTGCGGAATATACCAAAGAGCGTGTGCGGGCGCTCAAAGCGCACAAAAGCCTTTACGCGGTGCGTGATGAGGCAGAGGGCAGACCGCAGGGCAAGGATTTCAGGGCAGCGCTTGCTGCCCCCGGCCTGAGTGTCATTGCCGAGCTGAAGAAGGCATCCCCCTCGAAGGGCATCATTGCTTCCGATTTTACGGACATCTACCTGCGCAAGGCTGCAGAGTACGAGGCAGGCGGCGCAGCAGCCATCTCCTGCCTGACGGAGCCGCAGTTCTTTCAGGGCAGTGATGTTTACCTGCAGGCAGTACGCCAAAGAGTGGAGCTGCCTATTCTGCGGAAGGATTTCACGCTGGATGAGTACCAGATTTACGAAGCTAAATGCATCGGAGCCGACGCGGTTCTGCTTATCTGCAGCCTGCTGAGTGCAGCGCAGCTGGGTGAATACCTGGCGCAGGCGCAGGAGCTGGGGCTGAGCGCATTGGTGGAGGCGCACACTGCCGGCGAGGTGCAGCAGGCACTGGCGGCGGGAGCGGAAATCATCGGCGTGAACAACCGCAATCTCAAGGATTTCAGTGTAAACCCGGTAAACAGCCTGCGCCTGAGGGATGCGATTCCCGCAAGCAAAATTTTTGTAGCGGAAAGCGGCATTCAATGCGCGGCCGATACGCAGGCGCTGAAGCAGGCAGGCGTACAGGCGGTTCTGGTGGGCGAATCCCTGATGCGCAGCGCGGATGCGGCGGCGATGCTGAAGGAGATGCGTGATGCGTAAGGTAAAGGTTAAAATCTGCGGCTTGAAGCGTGCGCAGGATATAGAGTGCGTCAACAAGCTGCTGCCCGATTATATAGGCTTCGTTTTTGCCAAGACCAAACGCGAGGTGACGGAGCAGCAGGCGGCACAGCTGAAGGCAATGCTTAACCAGCAGATTAAGGCAGTCGGCGTTTTCGTCAACGCCGAGATAGATTTGATAGCACGCCTGGCCAAAAGCAGGACGATAGACATTATCCAGCTGCATGGTGATGAGGATGCAGCCTACTGCGAAAGGCTGCGGCTGCAGACGGAACTGCCGATTATCAAAGCAGTCCGCGTGAAGGACGCAGGCTCCTTTGAAAATCTGCAAGCCTATCCCTGCGATTACCTGCTCTTTGATACCTATACCAAGGGGCAGTACGGCGGCACCGGTAAGCGTTTTGATTTATCGCTGGTGGCAGATGAAAAAATCAATAAGCCGTATTTTATCGCAGGCGGTCTTGAGGCAGCGAATGTTGCAGATGTATTGAAAAATAGTAACGCCTTTGCCGTAGATGTAAGCGGTGGCGTAGAAACAGAAGGGTTGAAGGACCCGGAAAAAATTGCCGCATTTATAGCGGAGGTAAGGGGAGATAACGATGACAAAAGGTAGATATGGTATTCACGGCGGTCAATACATGCCGGAAACTTTGATGAACGCAGTGCTGGAATTAGAGGCTGCATATGAAAAATTTAAAAACGATCCCGAATTCAAGGCTGAGCTGGCGCGTTTGTATCGCGAATATGCCAATAGACCGTCCCTCCTGTATTACGCAGAGAAGATGACCAAGGATTTGGGAGGCTGCAAGATTTACCTGAAGCGTGAGGATCTGAACCACACTGGCGCCCACAAAATCAACAACGTTCTGGGACAGATTCTGCTGGCGCAGAAGATGGGCAAAAAGCGTGTTATTGCTGAAACCGGCGCAGGCCAGCACGGTGTTGCGACTGCTACCGCAGCGGCGCTGATGAACATGGAATGCGTTGTTTACATGGGCAAGGAGGATTGCGAGCGTCAGGCGCTCAACGTGTTCCGCATGGAGCTTTTAGGTGCGAAGGTTGTGCCTGTAAGCAGCGGCACCGGTACCCTGAAGGATGCAGTAAACGAAGCGCTGCGCGTATGGACCGAACGCGTTGAGGATACTTACTATGTTTTGGGCAGCGTTATGGGCCCGCATCCGTATCCGGAAATTGTGCGTGACTTCCAGAAGATTATCGGCGAGGAAATCAAAGCGCAGATGCTGGAAAAGGAAGGACGCCTGCCTGACGTGCTGGTGGCTTGCGTCGGCGGCGGCTCCAATGCTATGGGTATGTTCTATGACTTTATCGAGGACAAGGACGTGCGCTTAATCGGCGTAGAGGCTGCAGGCCTGGGCGTAGACAATCCCAAGAACGCCGCAACTATGGCAAACGGCAAGCTGGGCATCTTCCACGGCATGAAGAGCTACTTCCTGCAGGATGAATACGGACAGATTGCTCCGGTTTATTCCATCTCCGCCGGTCTTGATTACCCCGGCATCGGCCCCGAGCATGCTTATCTGCACGACATCGGCCGTGCGGAATACGTTCCTGCTACCGATAAGGAGGCAGTTGACGCCTTCAACTATCTTTCCAAAACAGAAGGCATTATCCCCGCAATCGAAAGTGCCCATGCCGTAGCCTACGCTATAAAGCTGGCACCCACTCTGCCGAAGGATAAGATTATGGTTATAAATATTTCCGGCCGCGGTGATAAGGACGTTGCCGCAATCGCACGTTATATGGGAGTTGATTTACATGAATAGAATACAAAAGGCATTTGACGAAAAGAAAAAGGTATTTATCGGCTTTGTGACCGCAGGCGATCCCAATCTTGATACAACCAAGGAGCTGGTGAGAGCCATGATTAAGGGCGGTGCAGGCTTAATTGAGTTCGGCATTCCCTTCTCTGACCCCGTGGCTGAGGGCGAGGTTATCCAAAAAGCGGATATGCGTGCGTTGGCTGCAGGCACTACTACCGATAAAATCTTTGACCTCGTAGCGGAGCTTCGCGAGGAAACACAGGTACCGCTGGTATTTTTGACCTACGCTAATCCGATTTATGCCTACGGTGCGGAAAAATTCTTCACCCGCTGCGAAGAAACAGGTGTAGACGGCGTTATTATACCGGATATACCGTACGAGGAGCGCGAGGAGATGCGTCCGTTCAGCGAACCGCATCACGTTGCCCTGGTGCCGCTGATTGCGCCTACCTCCAAGGACCGCATCCAGAAAATCGCCGCTATTGCCCAAGGCTATGTATATGTAGTTTCTTCCTTAGGTGTTACCGGCGTGCGCAGCAATATCACTACCGATATCGACGGCATTGTGGCAGAGGTGCGCAAGGCTACCGATATTCCGGTGGCTGTCGGCTTCGGCATCGCTGTTCCCGAGCAGGCGTATAAGATGGCTAAGGCCAGCGACGGCGCTATCGTTGGCAGTGCGATTGAAAAAATCGTGGCACAATATGGCGCAAATTCTCCCGAGCATGTTTATGAATACGTCAAGAGTATGTCCGAAGCAGTTGCGCAAGCAGCTGCGGAGGCTTAATTACAAAAGTTTGGGCACAAAAAAACTCCGTTCCTTACTGCACAGGCAGCAGGGAGCGGAGTTTTTCGGTTTAAATTATTGCAGCGGCATGGGCTCAGCGCCACCGTTTACTGCGTCCGGCTGTTCAAAAATGAAGGCAGGGGACGGATAGTAGAATTTGCAGTGCTGGAAGTTGATAACTTCGGTGGAGAAGCGTTTCAGCAGAGCATAGGAAGCGCGCTCTTCGAAATCAATCAGGTTGTCTTTGTTGATATCAGCGTCTTTAACGATTACCAGCAGATAAGCCGGTACTTCCGGTGCATCTTCAGGAACCTGGCTGCGGTCGAGAGGAATGTTCGGAATGATTTCCAAATCGCCGATAGGCTGTTGGTTTTCATTGTACAGCATAGCATGATAAACATTTTCGTACAGGGTACGTGCAAGTCTTAAAGAATAAGCTCCAGAACTCATATTATTCACTCCTTAAAAAAGTTGTTTTTGATGACTCTCGCTTTATCAGAAAAAGCAATAAACATAACATTAATATTGTAACATAGATTACGAAAATAAGCAAAATGATTCTATAATGAAATGATTCTACAGGATTTTATGCAGAAAGATTGTATTAAAAATCACAAAAAAGCAGGAATTTTTCTCTAAATCTGTATTTTTATTCTTAAGTATTCTGTATACATGACGTTTTTATGAATTTTTTAGCAGGAATTTACATAATGTTGACGAATAACAAGAATAACAATATGTTGCTGCGTGAAATTTGTTATCTTAGCACATATGTATATTAAAGGAGGGGAACTCTTATGAAAAAACTCTTGGCTTTTTTACTTGGTATCATGGTGATGGCTACTATGATTGCCGGCTGCGGTGGTGGAGACAAAAAAGATGATAAAAAACCTGCTGCACAAAAATTCATTAACATTGCTACCGGTGGTACCTCCGGTACTTACTTCCCGTTAGGCGGTGCTCTTGCTGATATCCTGAATAAAAATATTCCGGGTACCAATGCTTCCGCACAATCTACCGGCGCTTCCGTAGCTAACGTAAACCTGCTCAGCCAAGGCAAGGTTGAAATCGCATTCATTCAAAATGATATTGCTTACTATGCTGCCAATGGCACTGAAATGTTCAAAGGCAAACAGGTTGCCGGCCTGCAAGGTCTTGCAACTCTGTATCCGGAAACTGTACAGATTGTAACTTTGAAAAAATCCGGTATCAAATCTGTTGCTGATTTCAAAGGCAAACGCATCGCTGTAGGTGCTGCAGGCTCCGGTACTGAAGCAAATGCTCGCCAAATCATGGAAGCATATGGCATTAAATATGATGATATTAAAGTTCAATACCTGTCCTTCGGTGAAGCTGCAAGTGCTTTGAAAGACGGTAACGTTGATGCTGCTTTCGTAACCGCAGGCCATCCGACCGCTGCTATTCAGGATATCGCAACTCAGAACGACGTTGTACTGGTTCCGGTTGAGGCTGATAAGGCTGACGCTCTGATTAAACAATATCCGTTCTACACCAAGCTTGTTATCAAAGCTGGCACCTATCCGAAACAAGATGCTGACGTTACCGCAGTAGCAGTAAAATGCATGCTGGCAGTAACCGATAAAATGGATGCAGATACCGCTTATGCAATTGCTAAAGCTCTGTACGGCAACCTTGACCGTATGAAAGCTGCTCACTCCGCAGCAAATGCTATCAGCAAAGAAACTGCTAAAGACGGCATGTCCATTAAGCTGAACCCGGGTGCTGAAAAATTCTTTAACGAAAAATAAGGATTTTAAATGATGCCGAACTTCAAAGACCGGAAACCGGCGTTTGCCGGTGACCGGTCTTTTTTCCCAGTAAAGAATTTAGTAATTATTGTAAGCGTTGTTTTAATGCTTTTGGGGTGGTATAGTACGCGCCTGGTGGTGGCTATTATACCTGAGGGAGCTTCGGGAGCTGTTACTTTTGCCACAGCGGCGGGTGATGAATGGTATATCAGCCTGACGCACTCGGTGGAAAAAACTGCCTGGAATGATTATTTCAGGGTTAACGGCGCAAATAACATGACCATGACGCACACCCGCTTTTCCTCGCTGGGCTGGGGCTATCCGTATTCCGCTGCCGACGGCAAGCTGACGCAGACTGCCGACGGCAAGTTTGATATGGAGATGAACCGTCCTTATAAGGAGGTTGACCTGCGTATATCCGAGCAGGCAATGCCGCATATTGTCCACGGCGGCGACAGCTACGATCTGATTGCTCTGTACGGGCAGGGGACTGCGGTAACGGTGAAGGCCATGTATCGATATCAGTACTGGCTGGAACGGTACTTTTAGGTTTTATTATATTAAATGAGAGGAGCTGATACCCATGTCTGAAAAAGAAAAGAAAGTAAGAGAGCTTTCAGCAGAAGAGGTATTGCAAAAATTTGACAAGGAATCAGACAAGCGTGAGCTTACAGGTGTGTGGGGTAAAATTATTTCCGCAATCTGTATTCTGTTTGCACTTTTCCAATTATATACAGCCACCTTCGGTGTGCTGGACGCGCATCTGCAGCGCGCTATTCACTTAGCCTTCGGCTTTTTATTGATTTTCCTGCTGTATCCCAGCAGACATTCCTGGTCCCGCAGCAAGATGCATCCCTTTGATGCCTTCCTGGCACTGCTCAGCGCAGGTACTGCCATGTATCTGGTTGTCAACTATCAGGAGCTGGTACTGCGTGCCGGTATGAACACGGAAACCGACTTCATCGTCGGCCTTATCGGTACGATTATGGTATTTGAAGCAGCGCGCCGTGTAGTAGGCTGGCCGATGATTATCGTTGCCTTCTGCTTCATGCTGTATGCCTTCTTAGGCCCTTACGTTCCCGGTATTCTGGCGCATCGCGGCGTTGGCGTGCAGGAAATGTTTGACCATCTGTTCTTCACTACCGAGGGTATTTTCGGTACGCCTATGGGCGTATCTTCTACCTTCATTTATCTGTTCATCCTCTTTGGTGCATATCTGGAAACCACCGGCCTGGGCAAATTTTTCATTGATATTGCCAACGCAATCGCAGGTTGGGCAGCAGGCGGACCGGCGAAGGTTGCCGTACTGTCCTCCGGCCTCATGGGTACTGTTTCCGGCAGCTCTGTTGGTAACGTTGCCGGTACCGGTGCTTTCACTATCCCGATGATGAAAAAGCTCGGTTATCGTCCGGCATTTGCGGGCGCTGTTGAGGCCGCTGCTTCTACCGGCGGTCAGCTGATGCCTCCTGTTATGGGAGCTGCTGCCTTCCTGATGGCAGAGTTCGTAGGCGTTCCGTACTTTGATGTTGTTAAGGCTGCCGTAATCCCGGCAATGCTGTACTATATCGGCGTATGGCTGGGCGTTCACTACGAAGCTAAAAAGTTCGGCCTGAAGGGCACTCCGCGTGACCAGTTGCCGAAGTTCAAGGAACTGTTCATGGAAAAAGGCCATCTGGCTATTCCGTTGATCGTTATCGTTTACCTGCTCGTAAGCGGTTATACTCCTATGCGTGCTGCTTTGGCAGCCATCGTGCTGACCATCGTTTGCGCCTGCCTGCGTAAATCTACCCGCATCGGCTTCAAGCAAATCGTCCAAGGCCTCATTGACGGCTCCAAGGGCGTGCTTGGCGTACTGATTGCCTGTGCAACCGCAGGTATCATCATCGGCGTTGTTACCAAAACCGGCGTTGGCCTGAAGATTGCAACTGCTCTGCTGGACTTGGCAGGCGGTAATCTGCTGCCGGCAATGTTCTTCACCATGATCACTTCTCTGATTCTTGGCATGGGCGTGCCGACAACGGCTAACTACGTAATTACTTCTACCATTGCAGCGCCTGCTCTGGTGCAGATGAATGTACCGGTGCTGGCAGCGCACATGTTCGCGTTCTACTTCGGTATCGTTGCCGACGTTACTCCGCCTGTTGCCCTGGCTGCTTATGCCGGCGCAGGTATTGCCGGTGCTAATCCGATGCGTACCGGTGTTATCGCTGCTAAGCTGGCGATTGCTGCGTTTATCGTTCCGTACATCTTCGTACTGGCACCTGAGCTGCTGATGATCAACGCAACTCCGTTCACCATCTGCTACAGCGCCTTCACTGCGATTGTAGGTATGTGGGGTGCTTCCATGGCGATGATCGGCTTCTGCAACAATCTGCTGAACATTCCGCAGCGTATTTTATTCCTCGTTGGCGGTATCTGCATGATTATCCCCGGCGTATTTACTGACGGTATCGGTGTTGCGCTCGTTGCTGTTGCCTATGTATGGCAGCGCATGAACAAGGTTAAGGGTGCGATTCAACAAGATGGGGAAGACCTGTAAACCGAAAATTTTATAGCAAGCTTCAAGTCCTGCGCGCATTTTAGATGCTGCGCAGGACTTTTTGTATGTAAAAAACACCTCGCCGACTTGTGTGGCGTAGGTGCAGTGTTGCATTGAAGTAAGAAAAAGAAGTGGCGCTATAAAGTGGACATAAAGCTGAGATGACGTATAATAAGTTGCGTAAATTCAATTTAAAAAGATAGACATAGAGACTACCTTTGCTTACCATTAAGTTATCACATAAAACATGAAAGATTGTTGTTCAATTTTATTGTCAGTAGCCTAATCTGTTCCTGCGCTTCTGCTTCCGTTTCACACATGGAAAGGATGACTGGCATTCTGGACCAGCTTACAAAGGCTAGGACGAAGTAATGTACAATTTTTTATTGAATTTTAGACCTGAAAATTTTACTGAACTTGCAAATAAAGTTAGTAAGATAGACAAAAACTGTCATTTTCATATGCTATAATATGTTATAGCAAAGCCTTAAAAGAAAAAGCGATACTGAATTATAAGCATTTTTTTTATAAATAAAGGATTTTTAAATTTGCTGTAGAATTGAGTTAATGTACTGTACATGAAATTTTTTGAAATAAACAAAAAAGCCTGCCGAAGCAAGCTTTAGTTCCACACACTGTGGGGTCTTCCGAAGAAGACGATTTGAATAAATCATGTTTTTTGAACTCGTGATGTAACTTCTGATGGTACTCAAGAAGTTACTCATAGTATATTTCATCTGTGGAGGTTTGTCAATATGCAAAAATTAAAGAATTGTGATTATTATATCGGCTTAGATATGGGTGATGCATCTGTTGGCTGGGCTGTTACGGATACAAATTATAATATTTTAAAATTTAATGGCAAAGCGTTATGGGGAATCAGACTTTTTGATTCAGCAAATACTGCAGCCTCTACAAGAGTTTTTCGCTCTGGCAGACGCAGAATTGACAGAACTACCTGGCGCCTTAAAATGTTGCAGGAATTATTTGCGGATGAGATTGCTAAGGTTGATCCCGGTTTCTTTATGCGTTTAGAGGATAGCCGTTTGCAATTAGATGATAAGCGCGAGAAGGCAGTATATAATTTATTTGTTGATAAAAATTATACAGATAAGGAGTTTTATCAACAATATCCTACTATGTACCATTTGCGTTATGCTCTGGCAACCCAGAAAGGACCTTTTGATGTACGCTTGCTTTATCTCGCTGTACAGCACATTGCTAAGCATCGTGGACATTTTTTGTTTGATAATCTTGATGCCTCCAAAGTTAACGATTTTAATGCGGTTTTCAGTGAGGTTGAGAATTATGTCCGTGACGAGATGGGAATTGAAGATTGGTCATGTCAAAATATAGATGAATTGGCTAAAGTTTTGTGCGATGTAAACTTAGGACGTACCACTAAGCAGAAAGCAATGCAGAGTTTATTACCGGCACAGACAAAACAGCAGAAAGCTATTATACAGCTTTTTAGCGGCGGTAAAGCTAAGTTAGCTGAGTTATTTGCTGATAAAGAATTAGATGAATGTGAAAAGAAATCAGTAAGCTTTCAGGATGATGATTTGGATGAACTTGAACCTGTGTTTACAGCAGCATTAGGAGAGCGTTACGAAGGGTTACTCCGTTTCAAAGCTATTTATGATTGGAGTTTGCTGGCAAAAATATTGCATCTTGATGTAGGCAAAAAAGATGAAGGTGAACAACATCTGCTTTCTGAGTGCAAGGTGCAGGTTTATGAAGATCATAAACGTGATTTGGCTGTTTTGAAATCCATGCTTAAAGGTAAGCCTTTATATAATAAGATTTTCAGGCAGGATGGAGATATTTCTTATGAGAAATATGCTAAAGGAATCAAAGGACGTAATCAGCTTGATTTTTGTAAGGATCTAAAGAAGCAGCTTGACGGTATTGCAGAATACAAAAAGATAATGCAGGACATTACGAGTATTGATGATGCCAAAACAGAGGAGGAGCGTTTGCTGTTTCGTGTTGCCAATGGATTTGCTTTTCCTAAACAAACAACTAAGGATAATGGCATCATTCCTATCCAGGTGCATTTAGCGGAATTAAAATGCATTCTTGATAATGCTGAGAGATATTTACCATTTTTAGGTGAGACTGATAATAACGGTCTTTCTGTGCGTGAAAAAATTGAACAGATTGTTAAGTTCAGAATACCGTATTATGTAGGTCCGCTTGCGGGTACACGTATGTCCAGAGAACAGGGCAGATGTTGGGTTGTACGTAAGAATGAAAAAATTTATCCTTGGAATTTCACTGAAATTGTTAATCTGGAAGAAAGTGCAGAAAAGTTTATAACCAATATGACAGCAAAATGCACGTATCTTTTCGGTGAAGACGTACTTCCTAAGGAATCATTACTGTATTCGGAGTTTATGGTGCGTAATGCTATTAACAATATTACTGTTGACGGCGAACGCTTACCAGTCGATGTGCTGGAAAAAATCTTTAAACAGCTTTTTCTTACTAAGACATCAAAGGTTACCAAGAAAACATTAGAAAGATTTTTTAGGCAGGAAAATATTTCTTTCCAAAATATCGGAGGCATTGATGACAAGATAAATGCTTCGATGAAGTCCTATAATGACTTTAAAAGAATTTTCGGCGAAGATTACATTCAATTATATAGAGAAGAAATCGAAAATATTATCAGATGGATAACCTTATTCTGCGACGAGAAAAAGATGCTGGTCACTAAAATAAAAAACACTTATCCGCATATTTCTGATGATAAAATCAAAGCTATCAAAAAACTGAAATATAAAGATTGGGGGAGTCTGTCTGCAACTTTATTGAATAGCAGTGCTATTGCTTATGAGGATAAGGCTTTTGGTGAACTTGTCACTATTATCAGCGCTTTGCGTCATACAAATAAGAATTTCATGGAGCTTTTGAGCAACTATTGTTCTTATGACTTTATTGGCAAGATTAAAGATTTTAATGGTAGCAGACAAAGCAGTAATGGTAAGCTTACTTACAAAGACGTGGAAGAACTTTATGTTTCTCCTTCGGTTAAACGTTCTATTTGGCAGACGCTGACGATATTGGAAGAAATCAAGAAAATTATGGGCCACGAGCCTAAGCGTATTTTTATTGAGATGGCTAGGAGTAAAGAAGAAAGCAAGCGTACTGACAGTCGTCTGAAGAAGTTGCAGGACTTATATAAACAATGCAGGGAAGAAAATATTGATTTTATGCCTCATACAGATGAGCTCAACGCATTTAAAATTCAACTGAGTTCCAAAAAAGAAGATGATTTGCGCAGTGATAAGCTCTATCTTTACTATACACAGATGGGACGCTGCATGTATACGGGCGAAAGAATAGAACTGGCTTCTTTGTATGATGATAATCTGTATGACATTGATCATATCTATCCGCGTTCCAAAACAAAGGATGACAGCCTTAGCAACAGGGTACTTGTTAAAAAGGAGGTTAATGCCGCCAAAACAGATATTTATCCGCTTGATGCAGCAATTCGCACCAAAATGCATAGCTTCTGGAAGCTGCTATATGATAAGGGATTCATTGATGAAAGAAAATATGAACGTCTGACACGCAGTACACAGCTGAGAGATGAAGAGCTTGCCGGCTTTATCAGCAGACAGCTTGTGGAGACAAGACAGTCGACAAAAGCTGTTGCTACGATTTTAAAGACAGCGTATAAGCATAGTGAGATTGTATATGTTAAGGCCGGTAATGTATCCGATTTCCGTCAAAAGTTTGAATTTGTAAAATGTAGAGATGTTAACGATTTACATCATGCGAAGGATGCTTATCTGAATATTGTGGTCGGTAATTGCTATCATGTGAAATTTACCGCTAACCCTTTAAGTTTTATTACCAAAAATCAAGATAACAGACGTTATAGCCTGAAGCCGGAGATTTTTTATAAATTTAGCATTAAACGTGATAATGAGATTGCCTGGATTGGCGGCAAAGACGGTACGATTACAACTGTTACCAAGACCATGCATAAGAATAATATTCTCTTTACCAGACAGCCGGTTGAAGGCAAGGGAGAATTATTTAAACAGAATCCTTTGAAAGCAAATAGTGGTCAACTGCCTTTGAAAGCAGGTTTATCCGTAGAGAAGTATGGCGGCTATGATTCCTTGACCACAGCATATTTCGCTTTAGTCAAATCAGAAGGAAAAAAGGGAGCAGTGCAGCTGTCTATAGAAGCTATTCCTTTAGTTTATGCTAAACAAGGAGAAAATGCGGTACAAAAGTATCTTACTGACGTTGTACAGCTTTGCAAGCCTGAAATAAAGATTCCAAAAATCAAAAAATACAGCCTGTTTAAGATTAATGGCTTTCCTATGCATATCTCCGGCAGAACTGGAAAACAACTTGTGTTTTATGCTGCCGGACAGTTGTGTGTAGCTGATGATGTTGCTGATTATCTGAAAAAGGCGTTAAAGTATGAATCCGATATAGCATCAAATGAGGGAATTATATCTGATAAAAATGCGGATGATACGCAAAAACAAAAAGCACAGCAACGCTTGGATTATTTTAAGCAAAAGTGGGGAATCAGCAACGAAGCCAATATGCAGATTTATGACATGTTGCTTGCTAAATCAGCTAATAATTTGTATAAAAACAGGCCTGCATCACAAACAGAAAATTTGCAAGAGCAAAGGGGAGCATTTGAAAAGTTATCTTTATCAAAACAGATACATGTGATAGGGGAGTTTTTGAACCTCTTTAAATGTGCCAGTGCTTCAGCAGATTTCAAATTGCTTGGTAAAGGCAATTCTTGTGGAGTAATCAAAACAACAAATAATATTACAAAGTGTAAGCAATGCATTTTGATTAATCAATCTCCGACAGGAATTTTTGAACAGGAAGTGGATCTGATGAAGCTATGAGCTGGCGTGTAATTGTTATAAGTACACGGGCAAAGCTAGATTTACAATTGGGCTATATGGTGGTTCGCGGAGAGCGGACCACCAAGGTCCATCTTGATGAAATTTCAGTACTGCTTATTGAAACAACGCAGGTTTCATTGACAGCAGCTTTGCTTGCGGAAATGATGGACAGAAAAATAAAGGTTATTTTTTGTGACAGCAAAAGAAATCCTTCAGCTGAGCTTATTCCGTATTATGGAGCGCATGATGTCAGTGCAAAAATAAAGCAGCAGATATCCTGGAACGAAAGCACAAAAGGCGATGTTGGTACGGCGATTATATATACCAAAATAAAGATGCAATCTGCATTGTTGAAAAAGCTGGGGTTTGATACAGCTTCTATGTTGGACGAATATGCCACACAGTTGCAGTATCTGGATGCTAGTAATCGGGAAGGTCATGCGGCCAAAGTTTATTTTAACTCCATTTTTGGACTAGGATTTACTAGAGCGGATGATATTGCTGTTAATGCAGCATTGAATTATGGTTATATGGTTTTATTGGCTGCATGCAACAGGGAGATAACTGCCAATGGTTACATTACACAGCTTGGACTGATTCATGATAATATTTTCAATGCTTTCAATTTAGGCTCGGATATTATGGAGCCGTTGCGGCCTTTTGTTGATTATAAGGTATATGATATGCTGGTAAAAGAAAAGCTGCATTGCTTTGATAAAGAACAGAAGCATGAGATTTTAGAAGTACTAAATAAAAATGTTATAAACAATGAAAAGCAGGTTACTCTTAATTATGCTATTAAGCTGTATTGTAAGAGTGTTTTTGATGCACTTAACAATAATGATGTAAGCATAATCAAGTGGAGCAGTTTTGTGTAAGTGATTATGAGTTATAGATTTATGAGAATATTAGTTCTGTTCGATTTGCCAATCACCACGCTTGAGAATAAGCGTTCTTATAGGATTTTTCGTAAGTATCTGTTAAAGAATGGGTTTATGATGATGCAGGAATCTGTGTATTGCAAAATTGCGCTTAATGCAATAGCGGCAGATGCTATCATCAAGAAGGTCAAGCTGAATTTGCCGCAAGAAGGATTGGTGCAGTTGCTTACAGTTACGGAACGACAGTTTTCGCGTATGGAGGTTTTGGTCGGAGAAGCGCATAAGGATGTTTTGAACAGTGATGAAAGACTGGTAATATTATGAAGTTGGTTTATACAGAGCTGGAGCAGCAGCTTATTTTTCAAGAAAACAGAGTTAATGTTTTAGTGATGGAGCATAAGGAGCTTTTTCGAAGAATGATTCAAGAGCTTGCCAAGCAGATTGACGGTGGAGAAGGTAGATTTGTTTTATCTGACAATGATAAAATTTTAAAGATAGATAAGGATGTCTGCCTTGTTGTAAATCCGTTTGCTTTAGAGATAAATTCACGCAAAGCATTAACCGGCTTATATAATGAGCTTGGTAAGCTGGGAATGAATGAAGAAAATTATTTGAATACCTGTAGAGTGAAAGGTCAGATAGCAAAGTATACTTATGGCTTGCTTAATCAGGTTGATTATGCCTTGAAGTTTCAAGACGATTTTAATCTGCAGAGCTTATTTAAAGCATTAGAGGTGGAATTTGAAGCCGGGGAGGAGAATTTTTTAGAAGGATTAGTATATTTTATGGATGTCTGCAGCAAGTTTCAAAAAGTAAAGATTTTGGCTTTCGTAAATTTGAAGACTTACTTGACGAATGATGAGCTACAGAATTTTTATAAAGAAGCGTTTTATAGGAAAATGCATCTGCTTCTTTTGGAAAACAGTGTTGAGCAGGAGCTTGCAGAAGAAGTTGTTTGTATAGTTGATGATGATTTATGTGTTGTGAAATGATTTTGACAAAGAATTTTGAGTGATTTATAATGTCTTTATAGGGACCTGAGGAAATTACGCTATGGTGATGATAGTTTCATTCGTGGATAATCTCTTAATTTGAGGTTTGAGAGTGATGTAATTTCTGATGGTACTCAAACAATAGTTTTTATCAATGTTAAACGTTCTGCGTTTGAGAGTGATGTAATTTCTGATGGTACTCAAACATACTTCTTCTTTTTGTCTGCGCCATTTGCGTTTGAGAGTGATGTAATTTCTGATGGTACTCAAACCTCTTCGTTGCGGTAGTCATTATCTTTTAGTTTGAGAGTGATGTAATTTCTGATGGTACTCAAACCAAGACCGACGTATATCGCATCAAACGGAAGTTTGAGAGTGATGTAATTTCTGATGGTACTCAAACAGAAGTAATTGCGCAGCGTTCAAAATATAGGTTTGAGAGTGATGTAATTTCTGATGGTACTCAAACTTGAAGGAAGCAGGATATAGCGGCCTTATTGTTTGAGAGTGATGTAATTTCTGATGGTACTCAAACATGCTTTATAATATCCTGCCACGCAAGCGGGTTTGAGAGTGATGTAATTTCTGATGGTACTCAAACTTTTCTTGGGAATTTTTCCTTTTGTTTCCTGTTTGAGAGTGATGTAATTTCTGATGGTACTCAAACTACTTCGTTTTTACCGTGTGCAGTACGTTCGTTTGAGAGTGATGTAATTTCTGATGGTACTCAAACCCGTAACGGCAGAAGCCATAGAACTAGATAGTTTGAGAGTGATGTAATTTCTGATGGTACTCAAACCGGCCTGCGCATAATCTCCCAGCAGCTTAAGTTTGAGAGTGATGTAATTTCTGATGGTACTCAAACTTGAATTTATCTGTATATATCTGGGGCAAAGTTTGAGAGTGATGTAATTTCTGATGGTACTCAAACTGAATAACCTGACTTAAATCATTGATTGCAGTTTGAGAGTGATGTAATTTCTGATGGTACTCAAACTACTTCGTTTTTACCGTGTGCAGTACGTTCGTTTGAGAGTGATGTAATTTCTGATGGTACTCAAACCCGTAACGGCAGAAGCCATAGAACTAGATAGTTTGAGAGTGATGTAATTTCTGATGGTACTCAAACCGGCCTGCGCATAATCTCCCAGCAGCTTAAGTTTGAGAGTGATGTAATTTCTGATGGTACTCAAACTTGAATTTATCTGTATATATCTGGGGCAAAGTTTGAGAGTGATGTAATTTCTGATGGTACTCAAACTGAATAACCTGACTTAAATCATTGATTGCAGTTTGAGAGTGATGTAATTTCTGATGGTACTCAAACTCTTTATCCTGTGTAAGAGGTACAATTACAGTTTGAGAGTGATGTAATTTCTGATGGTACTCAAACTTACGTTGGATTCATCGATGCTTTCTTCGAGTTTGAGAGTGATGTAATTTCTGATGGTACTCAAACAAAACAACTGCTATTTTGACTTTTCTCGTTGTTTGAGATGATGTAATTTCTGATGGTACTCAAACCCCACACAGTTGTAGAGAGGAGGAACGATGGTTTGAGAGTGATGTAATTTCTGATGGTACCCAAACAGTTGCCCTCTTGATGTAACTGTTCCCACTGTTTGAGAGTGACGTAATTTCTGATGGTACTCAAACCGCGCTCTTTGTCATCAAGATGCAAAATAGTTTTAAGCAGCGAAATTTCGCTGGCTTTAAATTCAGTAACATTGTTGATTTTTCGCGTTAAACTCATGCGAGATATCCCAAGAGCATTCGCTATAGCTCCTTTCGATATTCTCGCTTTAGTGACGGCTAATTCACATGTAATACTGTCCGTCATTATTTGTCACCTCTTTTGTTGATTTTTAATCACAGATTCGTTATGCTCTCTTCGTTCCTTTTTATCAACATTTTTGCTTACTAGGCAATTTTTTGTTGATCATATGGAACAATTATGCTGCTATAACCTTATATTAAAGACAGGAGAGTGTTGCTCATGACATTGTACGATAGAATCAAAGCAAGGCGAGAAGATTTAAATATGTCTCAAGAAGAGCTCGCAAAAAGATTAGGTTATAAATCACGTTCTACAATAGCAAAGATAGAATCTGGTGAAAACGATATAACCCAATCAAAAATAGTTGCTTTTGCTAAAGCTTTAGGAGTAAAACCTGCTTACCTTATGGGCTTGGAAGACGCTCCCACGCCACCATCTCTCTCCCTCACCCAGCAAGAAGAAACACACATAAAAAAATACCGCCAGCTGGATGCTGACGGCAAGAAAAAAATTGACGATTTGATTGATGTTAAGCTGGCCAAGCTCCAACGCAAGGCGGAAGAAGACGTGGAGAGTTTAGGATAATAGATTTTGAAAGTGAGGAATGAATACATGGCAGACATTATTATTTACAACACTGCAGATGGCAAAGCTGAAATTAAACTTTACGCCGATAACGGCACTGTATGGTTAACGCAGGCGCAGATGGTTGATTTATTTAACAGCAGTAAATCTAGTATTAGCGAGCATATAAAAAATATCTTTTCTGAAGACGAATTAGATGCAAAGTCAGTTGTTCGGAAAATCCGAACAACTGCAGCAGATGGGAAAAATTATCTTGTTTCATACTATAGTCTTGATGTCATTCTTGCCGTTGGTTTCCGCGTTCGCTCCCCACGTGGCACACAGTTCCGCCAGTGGGCAAACAATACATTGAAAGAATACCTGCAGAAAGGCTTTATCCTTGACAAAGACCGCTTGAAAAACCCGGATGGCCGTCCGGATTATTTCGACGAATTGCTGGAACAGATTCGCGATATTCGCGCCAGCGAAAAACGTTTTTATCAAAAGTTGCGTGACTTGTTTGCGCTCTCCAGCGACTACAAGGTTACCGAAAAAGCAACGAACTTATTCTTTGCAGACACGCAAAACAAACTGCTTTTTGGCGTCACAAGAAAAACTGCTGCTGAAATTATAGCTACACGTGCAAATGCAGATACTCCGAATATGGCCTTGACCTCATGGAGTGGTTCAATCGTACGCAAAGCTGATGTTATAGTTGCCAAAAATTACTTAACATCTGACGAAATAGATGTTCTTAATCGTTTAGTAACTATCTTCCTTGAAAGTGCTGAATTGCATGTAAAAATGCGTAAAGACTTAACGCTTGACTTCTGGCGCGCCAGTGTAGATAAACTGCTTTTAGATCATGGCGTCCCCGTGCTGCAATCCCACGGGAAAATTACCATGGAACAAGCTCAGATACACGCCCGTAAAATTTACGAAGAATTTGACGCACGTCGCAAAGCATTCGATGCAGCGCAAGCCGATGAGTTTGACCTGTTAGATTTGGAGCAGGAAACCAAAAACATCAAGAAATAAAATACCGCCAGCTGGATCCTGAAAGTAAGGAAGAAATTGACGATTTGAAGGAGTAGTTTTATGACGCGTAAAAAATATGCTAAATTTTTAGGATGTATCTACCTCTTTATGTTTGTTGTCATGTTTTTTGATCCATACTGGCAAAAAAGCAGCTACATTATAGGTCCGTTCTTTTGTATAATTACGTGGAAGCGAGAGAAAGACACTAATTGGCCTCTATCTAATAGCTTTCTTAATTTAATCACCGGCGGATTATATGGGCTTTTTAATTTTGACCGCAAGAAGAAGTGAAGCTCACGGCGAACATAAAAGAATAAAGGCGTTCTACACTAAGTACGGTAGAACGCCTTTTTCATAACAGCGAAAAGATTATTTGCAGGACTGCTCAGCTTGATCTTCCTTCAGTTTCTCTACATAAGCGAGAGATAAATTTATAAGCTCAGCGATAACATTTTAACACGGATAAAGTAAAAAATACATCAGCAGTTATCAAAGTGCCTAAAAACAAAAAAGAGCAGTACCTTTGCGATTAGAAAATCGTAAGTTCGTACTACTCTTAGAATGTACCAGATAAATATAAATGGCCTTGCTTAAGCTTCTGCAGAAAAGATGTATCTGCAGGATATACTGCTTATTTAATTGTCCGCAGGTAAATGAGCCAGATGCGTAAGCTTACTTGCGGTTTTCAAGAACTTAATTTAAGTTTACTTGAAATATGGGGAAAGTCAAGCAGGAGATGGGGGAGCATGTCATCTGCAGGACTTTTTGTATGCAATCCTTGCGTCTGCCAAAAATCATCCGTTTGGCAACAAACTTTTCACAAAAAATATGTATCACTATTTGTCAATAGCCCATATTTAGTGTATAATAAAGTAGAGAGTATGTGTGCGGACACAGTATCAAATTCAATTTCTACATTTGTACGGAAGAATGTAAAATAAAAAATGGAGGTGTATTTTTTTTGGGTAAATTTCAACATAAGGTCCAGATTATCCCGCTTGGTGGTTTGGGCGAAATTGGTAAAAATATGACGGTATTCCGTTACGGGGACGACATGATCCTGATTGATGCAGGCCTGATGTTCCCTGAAGACGATATGCTCGGCATTGACTTGGTTATTCCCGATATTACATATTTGGTTGAGAATAAAGATAAAATTAAGGGTATCTTTCTGACACATGGTCACGAGGACCATATCGGTGCGCTGCCCTATGTTATGAAACAAATTGATTGTCCCGTTTATGGTACCGCACTTACTCTGGGTATTTTACAAGGCCGCTTGAAGGAAAACGGTGTAGGCAACGAAAACCTGCACGTAGTAAAACCCGGTGACAAGATTAACGCCGGTGCCTTTAAGCTCGATTTCATCCGCGTAAACCACAGCATTCCCGACGCTGTTGCAATCGCGATTACTACTCCTATCGGTGTTATTATCCACACCGGTGACTTCAAAATCGACCACACTCCTGTTGACGGACAGGTTATGGAATTCAATAAATTTGCCGAATACGGCGACCGCGGTGTACTGTGCCTGCTGGCAGACAGCACCAACGCTGAGCGCCCCGGCTTTACTCCCAGCGAACGCATGGTAGGCCAGACCTTTGATGAAGAATTCCGCTATGCTAAGCATCGCATTATCGTAGCAACCTTCTCCTCTAACGTACATCGTATCCAACAGGTTGTTGATACTGCTGTGAAGTACGAGCGTAAGGTAGCAGTTATTGGCCGCAGCATGGTAAACGTAGTTAATATTGCCAAGGAATTGGGTTATCTGAAGATTCCTGAAGGCGTTTTGATTGATATCGACGAAACTCATAACTATACACCGGAAAAGGTTGTCATCATTACTACCGGCAGCCAGGGCGAACCGATGAGTGCGCTCACCCGTATGGCTATGAATGACCATAAAAAGGTTGACATTATGCCCGGCGATACAGTAATTATTTCTGCTACACCGATTCCTGGCAACGAAAAGCTCGTTTCCCGTACTATCGACCATCTGTACAAGCTGGGTGCGGACGTTATTTATGAAAAGAGCAACGGCGTCCACGTTTCCGGCCACGCCAGCCAGGAGGAAATCAAGATGATGCACAATCTGGTGCGTCCGCGTTTCTTCATGCCTGTGCATGGTGAATACCGTCACCTGGTTAAGCATGCTAATCTGGCGAAATCCCTCGGCATGCCGGCAGACCACATTGTTATCGGTGAAAACGGCAGCGTTATCGAGCTGACCAAGAGTAGCATTACCATTAACGGCAAGGTGCCTGCAGGCAAGGTGCTGGTTGACGGCCTGGGTGTCGGCGACGTAGGCAACATCGTACTGCGCGACCGCCGTCAGCTTTCTCAGGATGGTATTATGATTGTAGTTGTAACCATTGATAAGGAATCCTGTCATGTAGTTTCCGGTCCGGATATCGTTTCCCGCGGCTTTGTTTATGTACGTGAGGCCGAGGACCTGATGGATGAAGCTCGCGATAAGGTGCAGGCTGCACTGGATCGCTGTGAGGAAAACAATGTTTCCGAATGGTCCGCAATCAAGTCTACGGTACGTGATTCCCTGGGACGCTTCCTGTTTGAAAGAACCCGTCGTCGTCCGATGATTTTGCCGATTATCATGGAAATCTGATAGATTTCAGTGATTAGTGACTAGTGAATATTTTTTAGTGATTAATGAGCGGCTGTCAGTGGCCTATTGATAACAGATGACTGCTGGCAGCTGCCAATTAGGAGTTGTCTTAACTTGCGCAAGGAAAGAAGAAGAAGGAAGCAACAGAAGAATATAAGCTATTCGCGTCTGGTTGGCATCATATGCCTTCTTTTAGGCCTGCTGTTTACAGTTGCGCTTCTTTTGACGCCTGAGGATGGCGTATTGCATTATACTTACCTGGTGGAATTGAATCTGTTGGGTAAGGGTATCTTTTTGTTGCCTTTTGCTTTCTTTGCTATGTCCTGGCAGCTGCTTAGAGGACAATTTGGTGTTTTTAACAAGAGAACATTAATTTTTACTTTGGTGACGCTGTGCCTTACTGGCACAGCTCATCATGTTTTTGTACCTGTTGGCTCGGAGCTGGAGCCTTCGCTGATAGCAAAGGGCGGCGGTCTTGTCGGTGGTTTGCTGATGAAGCTGTTGCATGGGTTGGTCGGCGATATTACGGTTTATATTATCCTGGCTCTTGGCTGGCTGTGGCTATTGGGCCTGGTGCTGCCGCTGCGTAAGTGGTGGGAGCTGTGGCAGGATTATCTGACCTCCGATGATCTGACGCTGGTGCGCCCGGATGACAAGGTGCAGGAAGAGCGCAAGCGTCCGGTGGAGGAGGCAGCGCAGCCTGTCTTCAAACGTAAATCACACAAAGCTGTAAATGAGCCTGCGGATAATGTCATCAACACCTATACCAGTCCCGAGTTTGATGCCTTCAATGAGGGTGTACAAAAGAAAAGTGGCTTTAGGAGTATCCTGAGCTTTAAGAAAAATAAGAGTGTTTATGAGCAATCGCCTTTGAAAGAGGAGCTTGAGCGTGATCCGGTGCAGTTGCCTGATTGGGAAAAAAGCAGTCATGAGGTGGTGTTTACACCGGTTATCAATTATGATGATGACGCTGGTTACGAACCGGACAGCCGTTTTCTGGATGATGCAGAGCCGCCGTTGGTTGAGCCAAAGCAAGAGCCTGTTGCTGAACCACCTGAGGTTGAGCCTGAGTTCGAAATGCAGCCGGAACCGGAGCATCCTGCGTCTATAATTCAAGATTTGCATCTGGAGAAAAGTCCAGATTCTCCTGCTGAGTCTGTATATTATGAGGCGACTGTTGAGCCGGAACCGATGCCTGAGCAGGCACCGGCGATGACGATTTATGATAGTGCGGATAAAATTACTGTTGCAGACATTGCTGAGCAGCCTGCAGGTGCTGAGCCTACTGATGCCAGCAGCTACAAGCTGCCGCCGCTGGAGCTGCTTGATAAGCCAAAGGCGAGCGACCGTTCTACCTTCCAGAAGGATATTATGGACCAGCGTGCTATATTGGAGCAGACGTTGGCAGACTTTAAGGTGCGTGCTAATGTTATTGCCGCAACACGTGGACCGTCAGTTACCCGCTTCGAGCTGCAGCCTGCGGCTGGTGTAAAGGTAAGCTCGGTTGTGAACCTGGCGGACGACATTGCTCTGCGTCTGGCTGCTCCAGGCGTGCGTATTGAAGCGCCCATTCCCGGCAAGTCTGCGATTGGTATTGAGGCGCCGAACACGAAGAATGATCCGGTGTGCTTTCGTGAGGTAGTCGAAGCAAGCAATGTACGTAATGCGAAGGAGCATCTGTGCATTGGCTTGGGCAAGGATATCAGTGGTGATATTATTTCGGCAGACCTTGCCAAAATGCCGCACCTTCTGGTAGCAGGCTCTACCGGCTCCGGTAAATCTGTATGCATTAATACGATTATCGCCGGTATTTTGTACCGCGCTACTCCGGATGAGGTTAAGCTGATTCTGGTAGATCCTAAGGTTGTGGAACTGTCTAATTACAACGGTATTCCGCATCTTTTAACACCTGTTGTTACCGAGCCGAAAAAGGCAGCCAGCGCGCTGCATTGGGCGGTAGCAGAAATGGAACGCCGTTATAAGGCGTTTGCTGAAAGCCGCGTGCGTGATATCAAAACCTTTAACGCGCAGGCGGAAGAAAAGATGCCTTATATCGTAATCATCATCGACGAGTTGTCTGACCTGATGATGGTGGCCAAGGTGGATGTGGAGGATGCCATCCTGCGTCTGGCACAGAAGGCCCGCGCTGCCGGTATTCACCTGATTATTGCAACGCAGCGCCCGTCTGTAGATGTTATTACAGGCATCGTTAAGGCCAATATTCCTTCACGTATTGCTTTCGCCGTATCGTCGCAGACTGACTCCCGCACGATTCTTGATATGGGCGGTGCTGAAAAGCTTTTGGGTAAGGGCGACATGCTCTTCTATCCCATAGGCTATAATAAGCCTGTACGTGTGCAGGGTGCCTTCGTTAGTGATGATGAGCTGAATAAAATAGTTGATTTCATTATTAAGCAATCCATTCCTGTAAATTACAGCGAGGAAGTAACGGAGCAGGAGCTGGAATGTGATAATAAAGGCCATAATGCCGAGGATGCAGGCTCTAATGCGCCTGCGGAGGATGAGCTTTTTGAGGATGCTCTGAGCCTGGTTCTGGATATGGGGCAGGCTTCAAGCTCTATGCTGCAGCGACGTTTCCGCATTGGTTATACGCGTGCAGCACGCTTGGTAGATACCATGGAGGAGCTGGGCATAGTTGGTCAATCTGTGGGCAGCAAGCCCCGAGAGGTTATAATGTCGCGTAAGGAAGCAGAGGAACGCTTTCTGCGCCGTGAATAAGCGGAGGTGCAGGCAAAATGGACAATGAAAAGACTGTCGGCGCAATTTTGAAGGAAGCAAGACTGGCTAAGGGTATTTCCCTGGCCGATGCTGAAAAAGGTACTAGTATCCGCAGCCGTTATCTGCAGGCTGTAGAAAATGATGAATATGACAAGACTCCGGGTGAGGTTTTTCTCAAGGGAATCATCCGCAACTACGGTAATTTCCTGGGCTTGAATGGTCCGGAGCTTGTTAATGAATACAAGGCCAGCGCTGCCGGTATGGCAGCAGAGGCTGTACGCAGTCAGGGGATTCGCGAGGTGGATAAGGTTCGCCTCAATATCCAGCTGAAGGAGAAGCGTGATATTGGCAGTGGCACAGGTCGTTTGGAAATGCCTAAGCTGCCGATGAAGCAATGTCTTGCTGGTCTGGCTGCAGTAGCGGTGCTTGCAACAGGTTATTTTGCTATTCCCGCTACGATTAATTATTTTAAAAATATGCCGAAGGAAGAAGCTAAGCAGACCGAGCAGGTTAAACCTGAAGCTAAAGCACCCGCAGTGCTGGACAAGGTTACTGTTGACCTGGAGGCTGAAGGCGATTGCTGGCTGGAGGCCAGTGCCGACAGCAAGGAGCTTTTCGCGGGCATTCTGCATGCTAAGGAAAGCAAGCATTTCGAGGCTAAGGACAAGCTGATTGTTAAATATGGCAATATCGGCGTTGTCCGCATTAAAGTGAATGGACAACCGGTTGACCTGAAGGGCGAGCATGGCGTCGCAGTGAAGACGTACTTGCGTAATGCGCCCACGCAGCCTGTAGCTGCGTCTAAGGCAGAGGAGGCTGTACAGCAGTCTGTTGCCGAAGAAAAGGCTGCACCCGCACCGCAGGTGCAGGAAGCGGCACCGCAGCCGGCTGTAGCCGCACCTGCGCCGAAGGCAGAAGAACCGAAGCCGCAGGCTGAGGTTAAGCAGGCTGAGCCGGAGCAGCCGCAGGCTGCCGGCGAAGTGAAGGCCGATAAGAAGAAATAATAATTTGTTCAGGAGTTTTTAATGAAACAGTTTTTACCGATTTCCGCTCAAGAAATTGCCGAGCGTGGCTGGGAGCAGATTGACTTTCTGTTTATCAGCGGCGATGCTTATGTAGACCATCCCTCCTTTGGTCCGGCAGTAATCTGCCGTGTGCTGGAGGCGCAGGGCTACAAGGTAGCTATGCTGTGCCAGCCGCGTTGGGATAAAGCAGAATATATGGCAGAGCTGGGCAAGCCGCGTCTGGGCGTGCTTATTTCCGGCGGCAACCTTGACTCCATGCTGTGCCGTTATACGGCAGCCAAGAACGAGCGTTCTGTCGACAAATATACCGCAGGCGGTGCGGTGGGACAGCGTCCCGACCATGCTACGGCCGTTTATGCGCAACTCGTCAAAAAGCTGTGGCCGGATATGCCTGTAATTATCGGCGGTATTGAAGCCAGCCTGCGCCGTTTTGTGCATTTTGACTACTGGGAAAACAAGCTGATGCCTTCTATTCTGGAGGCCAGCGGTGCGGACCTTTTGGTTTACGGCATGGGCGAAAAACAGATTATGGAAATTGCCGACTATCTGGCAGGCGGTGCCAGTGCCGAGGATTTGCATTATATCCGCGGTACGGCGTATCTGTCTGACAGTTTGCCCGATGATGAATATGTGGAGCTTCCGGGCTGGAAGCAAATCAAGGATGACCGCAAGGAATTTGCCAGAGCCTTTAAGCTGCAGAGCAAGGAGCAGGATCCGTTCTATGGCAAGCTGGTAGTCCAAAAGGGACAGAAGAAATATATCGTGCAGAACCAGAACATCTTCCCCTTAACGATGGAAGAGATGGACGCTATCTATGATTTGCCGTATATGCGCCAGTGGCACCCGAGCTACGACGCCAAGGGCGGCGTAGCAGCTCTGGAGGAGGTTCAGTTCAGCCTGGTAAGCAGCAGAGGCTGCTTCGGCAGCTGTTCCTTCTGCGCTATTCATGCGCATCAGGGACGTATTATCCAGGCGCGCAGTCATGAATCAATTTTGCGTGAAGCAAAAATTCTGACGCAGCTTGACGGCTTTAAGGGTTATATCCATGACGTTGGCGGTCCTACAGCTAACTTCCGTCATCCGTCCTGCGCCAAGCAGCTTAAATACGGTGTCTGCAAGGACAGGCAGTGCCTGTTCCCCAAGCCGTGCCCCAATATCGATGCTGACCACAGCGATTATATAGCGCTTTTGCGTAAGCTGCGTGCTTTACCGGGCGTTAAGAAGGTCTTTATCCGCAGCGGTATCCGTTACGATTATCTGCTGGCAGATAAAAAGCAGGAATTCCTGGACGAGCTGTGCCGTTACCATATCAGCGGTCTGCTGAAGATTGCACCGGAGCATATCGCACCGCAGGTTCTGGCGCGTATGGGTAAGCCCGGTAAGGATGTTTATCTGAAGTTTATGCGCATGTTTGCGCAAAAAAATAAAGAGATTAACCTGCCGCAATATCTTGTGCCGTATTTTATTTCCAGCCACCCTGGCTGTACGCTGAACAATGCTATTGAATTAGCGGAGTTTTTGCGTGATATCAAGCACAATCCGGAGCAGGTGCAGGACTTTATTCCTACTCCCGGCAGTGCGGCGACGGCGATGTATTATTCAGGCGTTGATCCGGAAAGCGGACAGGATGTGTTTGTTGCCCGCAATCCGCATGATAAGGCGATGCAGCGTGCACTGATGCAGTACCGCGCTCCCCGCAACCGTAAGCTGGTGCTGGAGGCGCTGCAAAAGGCTGACCGCATGGATCTTGTCGGCAGCGGACCTAAATGCCTGCTGTATACAGAGCAGGAGCAGCGCGGCGGAGCGCGAGGCGCGAAGCGTGATGCATCCCGCGGAGCGAAGCGTAATGCAGCGCGTAGTGCTGCAGGCAGTGGAGCGCGTGATGCAATGCGTAGTACCGGTTCAAACAGTACCGGTGGAAAAAGGCGCGAGGATAAGCGCCGCAGATAGTAACGGAGGGATAAAATGATCCGTTGTATCTTTTTAGTGTTAATTTTGGCTGGAATGCTGACGGGAGGCTGTGGTGAGCAGCCTGCTCCTGCACAGAACGCAGGAGCGCAGACCGTTGTCCTGTACTCCGAGCTGGATAATAAATTTACGCAAAATCTGGTAGATGAGTTTAATAAGGAGAATAAGGCCAAGCTGCAGATGAAGGCGATTTATGAGCTGAAGCCAGGCGGCGAACAGCCTGATGTGGTGCTGGCCGAGCAGCGTACGCTTGCCGGCCTGAAGCGCCAGGAGCAGCTGAAGCCGGTGGCCTTTGCTGAAGGCGATCGCCTGCCGCAGAAGCTTCGTGATGCTGATTTAAGCTGGTACGGTATCTTTTATGATCCGACAGTTTTTCTGGTCAACCAGCAGTATGCACGTACTGTCGGCCAGGCCAATATCTGCAGCTGGCAGGATTTGGCAAAGAAGCAGCAGCTGCGCATTGCTATCGAAAATTTGTCTGACAGCAACAGCACGCAAAACTTTCTGGCGTCCATGGCGGACAATTTTGGCGAAGAAGCTTCGCTGGATTATTTAAGTGATATCAACCGCTTTATCGGGCAATATTCCAAGTTTCCCTTTACGCCGATTCGTATGACGGCAGTAGGGGATGCAGATGTTGCTATTACCAGACAAAGCTATGTCTTTAAATATCTGGAAAATAAATTTCCTGCCTATGTTGTCTATCCCAAGGAAGGAACACCGGTAAATCTTTTCTGTATAGGCATGTTTAAAAAAGCTGATGATGTGCAGGCACTGACTGTGATGGAATGGCTGCTGACGAGTCCGCAGGTACAGACGATAGCGCAGGAAAACGCCACCGGTTATTTGTTTATCTTCCCGCGAGGCTTTGAGGCAGCAGCTGTAGACAGCGACAAAATCTGGCTCAACAGCAGCTATCTGGAGCCTGCCAAGCAGGATGCTTTGACGAATAAGTGGCTGAGTAAGGTTAGATTTAGTAAATAGTGGCTAGTCATTAGTAAATAGTGATTAGATTATAGTGAATTATGCTCTTGCTTGCTGTCCCGACAGCTTGAGTGAGGGCAGCAAGTTTTGGAGGTAAAGAATGAAAATAGGTATGGTCAGCCTTGGCTGTCCCAAAAATTTGATAGATTCCGAGATTATGCTGGGTATTATCAAGGATAAGCAACTGGAGGTTACCAATAATCCTGCAGATGCTGATCTGATTATTGTTAATACCTGCGGTTTTATTGAAAGTGCGAAGGAAGAATCCATCAGCACAATTTTACAAATGGCGCAATATAAGGAGCAGGGAAGCTGCAAGTATCTGATTATGACAGGCTGTCTTGGTCAGCGTTATGCAGACGAGCTTTTTGAAAGCATGCCTGAGGTAGACGCTATCGTCGGTACTGACAGCTTTACTGATATTGGCTGGGTTATTGACCAGGTGATGGCAGGCAAGCGCGTTAAGCATTTGCAAAAGCTGGAAAGCAAGAATGTACAGGCACCGCCGCGTATGCTGACTACGCCGAATTATATGGCGTACCTGAAAATTGCCGAGGGCTGTGACAATTGTTGTTCCTACTGCATTATTCCGCAGCTGCGTGGTCCCTACACCAGTCGTCCCTATGATGAAGTTATGGCAGAGGCAAGAAGCCTGGCTACTCATGGTGTCAAGGAGCTGATTGTAGTAGCGCAGGATACCACACGTTATGGTGAGGATCTCACCGGTAAGCTGCTTTTACCGCAGCTGCTGCGTGACCTGAACGAGCTTGATGGTATTGAGTGGATTCGCGTTATGTATCTATATCCCAACAACTTTACGGATGAATTGATTGCAGCCTTTGCTGAATGTGACAAAGTATGCAAGTATATTGATATTCCTCTGCAGCATGCCAGCGACAGACTGCTGGACAGCATGAACCGTTATGACACACGCGCACAGGTGGAGGAGCTTCTGGCAAAGCTGCGTGAGCGCATTCCTGGAATTACTATCCGCACTACTTTCATTGTTGGTTTCCCTGGTGAAACCGATGAGGATTTTGCGGAGCTGATGGACTTTGTTGAAAAGCAGCGTTTTGAAAACGCAGGCGTGTTCCAGTATTCTCAGGAGGAGGGCACTGTGGCCGGCGCTATGGAAAACCAGATTGAGCCTGAGGTTAAGGAAAACCGCTATCATGAGCTGATGGCGCTGCAGGCAGGTATTTCCGAAGAAATCCATCAGGAGCGCGAGGATGAGGAGCTGGACGTTATCGTCGAAGGCTTTGATGAAGAAAATCCCGCTCTTGCGGTAGGACGTTCCTACCACGAGGCACCTGATATTGACGGCAACATCTTTATTGAAAATGCCGCTGAGCTTGAGGTTGGCCAGATGGTAAGAGTGCGTATTCTGCAAGGCTTTACCTATGAAATGGTAGCAGAGCTGGTTTAAGAGCGTTGCTGTAAGAGTCAAAATAACCGGTGAGAGGGTGACAGCAGATGAAGGTTGAAATCATTACTACCGGGACGGAGCTGCTGCTGGGTGAAATTTTGAACACCAATGTGCAGTATTTATCCCGCAAGCTGAATAATATAGGCTTTGATGTTTTATATCACACTACGGTCGGAGATAATCCGGAGCGTATGCGCGCAGTGTTGGAGCAGGCCATGCAGCGCGCCGATATCATCATTACCAGCGGCGGTCTGGGACCGACGCGCGGTGATATTACCAAGGAGATGGTAATGGAGGTATGTCATACCGAAGGCTATCTCGATTTGGATACGTGGGGACGCATAGATGCTTATTTTGCCAAGAAGGGACTTTGCCCATCGCAAAATAACGAAAAGCAGGCATATGTTCCCATCGGGGCCGAGGTACTGCAGAACGATGTGGGTACCGCTCCCGGACTGTGGCTGGAATATAAGGACAAAATCTTCATTATGCTGCCCGGACCTCCGAGCGAGCTTACGGATGTGTGCGAAAAGCAGCTGCTGCCGCGTATGCTGCAGCGCTTCAGCGAGCACGGCATTATCATGTCGCGCACCTTGCATCTGCGCGGTATCGGCGAATCCATGGTAGCGTCCAAGCTCGACGAGCTGATTATGGCGCAGACCAATCCGACGATTGCACTTTATGCCCGCTACGGTGAAATTCTCATCAGGCTTACGGCGAAGGCTGCCAATGACAAGGAGGCAGTCAAGCTGCTCGACGCTATGGAAGTCAAGGTACGCAAGAGCGTTGATAATTATATATACGGTGTGGATGATGCCACTCTGGCGGCCTGCTTAGGGCAGGAGCTGCTGAAGCAGGGCAAAACTATTGCCTTTGCGGAATCCTGCAGCGGCGGTCTTGCCAGCAGCCTAGTTACGGATGTGCCGGGCAGCAGCGAATATCTGCTGGGAAGCATCGTCAGCTACACTAACATGGCTAAGCAGAAGCTGCTTAATGTGCAGGCAGATACGCTGGCCAAATACGGCGCTGTCAGCCGCGAAACCGCCTGCGAAATGGCACTGGGCGTGCGCAAGCAGCTGGGCAGCGATTATGGTGTGAGCATTACCGGCAACGCCGGACCGGGAGCCAGTGAGGGCAAACCGGTAGGCCTGGTATATATTGCCGTTGCCACTGACGACGTGGTATATTGCCAGGAGCACCATTTTATGTCGACAAGAACAGAAAATAAGCTGAGAATAGCTCAGACAGCTATTTCCATGGCTATTGATAAATTATTAGAAGAAAAAAACAATATGGAGGATAAACATTAATGACCATTCAAAAAGAGATGTTCGGCAGCTTAGAGCTGGACAAAAAAATTGTAACTGCCCTGACTGACATGGGCTTCGAAGAGCCTTCTCCGATTCAGGCCGCTACTATTCCCCTGGTGCTCGAGGGTAACGACGTTATCGGCCAGGCACAGACCGGTACCGGCAAGACCGCTGCCTTCGGTATTCCTCTGGTGCAGGCAATTACCGACTTCAAGCATATTCAGGCGCTGATTATGACTCCGACCCGTGAGCTGGCTATCCAGGTTGCGGAAGAGGTTGGCAAAATCGGCCGTACTCGCCGCGTGCGTGCGCTGCCTGTTTACGGCGGCCAGCCGATTGAACGCCAGATCCGTGCGCTGCGCAACAATGTGCAGATTGTTATCGGTACTCCGGGCCGTTTGATTGACCATATCAACCGCGGTACTATCCGTCTGGACCATATCAAATTCCTGGTACTGGACGAGGCCGACGAAATGCTGGATATGGGCTTTGTTGATGATATCGAAGAAATTATGCGTAGCCTGCCGGTTGAACGCCAGACTTTGCTTTTCTCCGCAACTATGCCTCGTCCGATTCTGAGCCTGACCAAGAAGTACATGAAGGCGCCGAAGAATGTAACCATTTCCAAGGAAGAGCTGACTGTACCTCTGATTGAGCAATATTATTTCGAAACCAAGGATAAGATTGAAGGCCTGTGCCGTCTGCTGGACGCAGAAATCGATGGCAAGCTGATTATCTTCTGCCGTACCAAAAAGGGTGTTGACGACCTGTCTATCGCACTTTCCAGCCGTGGCTACATGGCTGAGGGCCTGCATGGCGACCTGAGCCAGAACCAGCGTGACCGCGTAATGAAGAAATTCCGCGAGGGCGCTGTTGATGTGCTGATTGCTACCGACGTTGCTGCCCGCGGCATCGACGTTGACAACATTACCCACGTTATCAACTTTGATATTCCGCAGGATCCGGAAAGCTACGTTCACCGCATCGGCCGTACCGGTCGTGCAGGCAACACCGGCGTAGCTATGACCTTCATCACTCCGCGTGAGTTCCGTCAGCTGAAGCTGATTGAGCGTACCGTCAAGACTAAAATCCAACGCCGTCAGCTGCCGACCGCTGCTAACGTTATCGAGCGTCAACGCGACCAGATTATCAGCAAGATGCAGACTGTGCTGGAGCTGAACGCATACCATGATTATATGCCTATTGCCGAAAGCCTGCTGGATGATTACAGCGCCGAAGAGGTTGCTGCCGCAGCTCTGAAGCTGATGCAGGAGGGTATTAAGGCTCTGGAGGCTCCGCAGGAGGATATCCTGTCCAAGGACCTGCGCAACACCGGCGGCCGTCCGGGCATGGTGCGCCTGTTCATCAACATCGGCCGCAGCCAGAAGATTATGGTTAAAGATATTGTCAGCACCATTGCTATCGAAGCAGACATTCCGGCACGTGATATCGGCCTGATCAATATCTATGATAAGTTCACCTTTGTTGAGGTACCGGAGGATGTAGCCGAAAAGGTTATCGGTGCGATGAACAAGAACTTTATCAAGGGGTATAAGGTTAATATTGAGCCTGCTAAGGCAAGAAGATAATAAAAATAGCCTCTCCTTGGGGAGACAAGGTGAATTGCCCGTAGGGCAAGAGAAGGCACCCTGGGGCGGGTGCCGAGCTTGTCGAGGCGGAGAGGGGTTCTGCCTAAAGCAACGTTTCTGTCAAGCCCCTCTCAGTCGCCCTGGCGGGCGCCAGCTCCCCCCGAGGGGAGCCTTTCAATAAGCAAATTGCTAAGCTATCCCCCCAAGGGGAGCCTTTCGATAAGCAAATTGCTAAGTTAACCCCCAATTGGAGGTGAATACCCATGGCTAATGAAATTTACGGCAACCTGAAGGGTATCCGTAATTCCGTTATTGAAGAATTAAAAACTTTTTATGATATCCGTCTGGAGGGCGGTCAGCTGCTGACAAGCGAGCTGGCTTTGCGTATGGCGGATGTTACTGATTTTATTAACCGCGAGGTGAGCGTTTATGTTGCGCGCAATGGTCAGGTGCTTGCCGTATCGGTGGGCAATAATCAGAGTGTGGAGCTGCCTCCGGTTGAGGGCAGACGCGGTGCCAGCCGTTTGAGCGGCGTGCGCTGTGTGCATACTCATCCCAACGGCAATCCGCTGCTCAGCGGTGTGGATATTTCCGCGCTGAAGAATAACCGTTTTGATGCGATGATTGCTGTCGACGTTACTTCGCCGGATATCAGCCAGTCGCAGATGAGCTTCGGCATGATTACCGGGATTGACGATAACGAGCAATATCAGGTGGAATGCTACGGACCGCTGACGCTGCAGGAGGCGGAGGGAGTGTTCTTCCCGAATCTGGCGGCGATGGTGGAGCGAATCCTTGATAAGCAGACAGGCAGTGCTAGTCTGGCGCAGGGAACCGAGCGTGCGATTATTGTGGGCATGGAATACGGTGCTCCCAACAGCAGCGGCTGGACGGCCGAGGATTCGTTGGAGGAGCTGAAGCAGCTGGCAGATACTGCCGGTGCGGAGGTTGTGGCAAGATTCCTGCAGAAGCGCCCCAAGCCGGACCCGGCGTTCTTTATCGGCCGCGGCAAGGTGCAGGAGCTGGCGCTTTATGTGCAGCAGGAGAACGTAGACCTGTGCATTTTTGACGATGAGCTTTCACCGGCACAGCAGCGTAATATTGAGCAGTCAATGGGTGTGCGTGTGCTTGACCGCACGGCGCTTATCCTCGATATTTTTGCCCAACGTGCGCATACTAATGAAGGTAAGCTGCAGGTTGAGCTGGCGCAGCTGCAATATACGCTGCCGCGTATTATGGGCAAGGGCCTGGCGCTGTCGCGTCTTGGCGGTGGCATCGGTACCCGCGGTCCCGGCGAAACTAAGCTGGAGGTTGACCGCCGTCGCATCCGTGACCGCATTGCCTATATTAAGGAATGCATCGGCAAGGTTAAGAGTGTGCGCACTCTGCACCGTGCAGGACGCACGAAGGCGAGTGTACCTATGGTAAGCCTTGTGGGCTACACCAACGCCGGCAAATCCACGCTTTTGAATACGCTGACTAATTCGGATATCTACGCGCAGGACCAGCTTTTCGCAACGCTGGACCCGACTACGCGCCAGTTAGATCTGCCGAATAAGCAGCAGGCTATTTTGACCGATACTGTCGGCTTTATCCAACGCTTGCCGCATCAGCTGGTTGCGGCCTTCCAGTCTACACTGGAGGAGGTTGTGCAGTCCGACGTGCTGCTGCACGTTATTGATGTCAGCCACGAGCTGTATAAGGAGCAGGCTGCTGCTGTTTATCAGGTTCTGGATGAGCTTGGTGCCAAGGATAAGACGATTATCACGGTTTATAATAAAATCGATAAGCTGCCGCCGGATTCCGGTCTGGCAGAGCGTTTGAGCAAGGAAGAAAACAGCATCTGCATTTCCGCTAAGGCACGTTATAATCTTGACGGCCTGTTGGCGCTGATTGCAGAAAACCTGAAGCTGAAGGCGGTAGAGGAGAGCTTCCTCGTGCCTTACAGCGATTCTGCTGCGGTAGGACGCTTGCATGATGCAGGCACTGTACTGGAGCAGGAATATCTGGCGCAGGGCACACTGCTGAAGGTGCGCCTGGACGCAGAGCAGGTGCAGCAGTTTGCCAAGTATCTTGCTGCAGATGCCAAGGCTTAGGATGAATTGGCGTTATGCCGAAAAATATAAAAATATCAGGTGAGAATTTTGGTTGATTACAATGCATTAGAGCAGGCAGCCTTAGCTGAGGTTGCTAAACATACCGCAGAGCTAGAAGCAGCAGCTTTGTACAATACTGAAAAGGTTATTGCGGCTTTCCGTAATAACATGGTTTCCGACTACTACTTGAAGCCTACTACTGGCTACGGCTACAGTGATGTGGGCCGCGATACTCTGGATCTGATTTACGCGGAGCTGTTCAAAACCGAGGCAGCGTTGGTGCGTTCTCAGTTCGTCAGCGGTACCCATGCGCTGGCAGTTGCTCTGCTGGGCAACCTGCGCGCAGGCGATGAGCTGATTGCCGTAACAGGTGCTCCTTATGACACTATGCAGACTATTATCGGCTCTCCGGTTAAAACTCCCGGCTCCTTGGTTGACTTGGGCGTAACCTACAAGGAGCTGCCGATGAAGGGCGACCATGTTGATTTGGAGGCTGTAAAAAACGCTGTTACCTCCAAGACTACGATGATTCATATTCAGCGCTCCTGCGGCTACAGCAGCGAACGTAAGACTATTGACGTTGCTGAAATCGGCCGTATCTGCAGTGCAGCGAAGGAAGCTAACCCGAATGTTATCTGCTTTGTTGATAACTGCTACGGCGAGTTTATCGAGAAGCAGGAGCCTACCGAGGTTGGCGCTGATCTGATGGCAGGCTCTCTGATTAAGAATCTGGGCGGCGGTCTGGCTCCTACAGGCGGTTATATTGTCGGCCGTGCGGATTTGGTTGAGAATGCTTCCTACCGTCTTACCGCTCCCGGTCTGGGCGGCGAGATGGGCGCAACTCTGGGCGATACCGCGCGTGAGTTCTATCAGGGACTTTTCCTGGCTCCGCATATTGTGGTGCAGGCTGTTAAGACTGCTGTTTTTGCGGCTGCTGTTTTCAAAGGCCTGGGCTATGCTGTTAAGCCGCTGCCGGAGGAACGCCGCAGCGATATTATTCAGGCTATTACCTTGGAGAGCAAGCAGCGTCTGTGCGATTTCTGCGTTGCTATTCAGGGCAATTCTCCTGTTGATGCGCACGTTGAGCCAGTTCCGAGTCCGCTGCCGGGTTATCAGGATGAGATTATTATGGCTGCGGGTACCTTTGTACAGGGCGCTTCTATTGAGCTGAGTGCCGATGGTCCGTGCCGTGAGCCGTTTAATGTTTTCTTCCAGGGCGGTTTGACTTTTGAGCATGGTCGTCTGGCGATTATGGCGGCGGCTAAGCGCGTGGGGCCTAAAGAGGGGTAAGAAAGTTAAAAATTCGTAATTAAATCTCATTCCGTTCAAAAGAATTGCGGGCACTCGTTTCGTGTGGAACCAAGACGAAGTGCCGAAAAACTCGCGCTGAGCTAAAAAATTATGCAATATTAGCTTGCATAGCGCTCAGACAGTTTCGGCCCTTCGGTGGTTCCAGACACTTACTCGCTGCAATTGTTATTTCTCTGCATGAGAATTTAATTACTCAATTTAGTTTACTCTTAACTTTATAATAAGAGTAAAGTTACTCAATTTATGTTGCTTTTAATGATGCAATAAAGTTTCGGTTACTCAATTTAGTCTGGCATCGAATTGACGTCAATTTTGATGGCGGAGTTGTTTAAGGATGATTTATATGAATAACATGGCAGTATGTAATTATATAGTGGGCGTGCTGGGCGCGGTTATCGGTGGTCTGATTATGCAGGCGGCGGCAGCCTTTCCGCTGGAGTTTACGGAGAACGGCCCCGGTCCCGGCTTTTGGCCTTTTGCGCTGGGTGCGGTGCTGGGCGCTGTTTCGGTTTTGCTGCTGCTTTATACCTTTATCAATAAAACTGATTTACATGGCGTGAAGGTGCAGCTTTCTTCGACAGGCAACAAGCGCGTTTATTTAATGATGGGAATTGTTGTTGTGTTCTGCGTGCTCATCAGCATTCTCGGCTTTTATCCGGCAGCGGCACTTTTGATTCCGGCTGTTATGCGTCTTATGGATTATCGCAATTATAAGGTGATAGGCCTGACAACGGTACTGTGTCTGCTGTTTATTTATCTTGTTTTCGGCATGTTGCTGCATACGCAGATGCCGCAATCTGTATTCATGGAGTAGGGGGTCATACTGATGGTTGATATAATGAGCGCATTAAATATGATTTTCGTCCCCATGAATCTGCTGGGACTTTTCTTTGGCGTGCTGGTTGGCATTGCCTTCGGCTGTATGCCGGGCCTGAGTGTTAACATGGGCTTGGCGCTGCTGTTTCCGCTGGCCTTTACCTTTCACGGTATCGGCGGCATTCTGATGCTGCTGGGCATTTACTGCGGTGCGATTTACGGCGGCAGTATTTCGGCAATCCTGTTGAAAACTCCGGGTACGCCTGCTTCCGTAGCGACTACTCTGGACGGTTACCCGATGGCGACGAAGATGGGGCAGCCTGGACGTGCTCTCGGACTTTCCACCTTGGCCAGCACCTTCGGCGGTATTTTCAGTACCGTCTGCCTGATTTTGCTGGCACCGCAGCTGGCAAAGGTTGCACTGCAGTTTTCCAAACCGGAATATTTTGCTCTGGCTATTTTCGGCCTCAGCATTATTACGAGCGTTTCCTCCGGCAGTGTTATCAAGGGTATTATGGGCGGTCTTATCGGCCTGTTCCTGGCAACAGTCGGCATTGACGGTATGAGCGGTGCAATCCGCTTTACTTTGGACACCAACTATTTTATGGGAGGTGTATCCTTTATCCCTGTGCTGATCGGCGTATTCGCTTTTGCGCAGGTGTTGAGCAGTATTGAGGATTATTATCATAATGAACGTCAGGAGCAGCACATGATGCTGGACCGTCTGCTGCCTTCGTTTGAGGATATCAAGAGAGTGTTTACCACGCTTTTGCGTTCCTCCTTCATCGGCACCTTCATCGGCTGTGTGCCCGGTACCGGCGGCGATATCGCATCCTTTGTTTCCTATGACCAGGCTAAACGCTGGTCTAAGCACAGCAAGAACTTCGGCAACGGCGAGCCTGAGGGCATTGTAGCCTCCGAGGCAGGCAACAACGCTGTATCCGGCGGTGCTTTTATTCCGGTGCTTACGTTGGGTATCCCCGGTGATGGCGCAACGGCAATTATGATGGGTGCGCTGATGGTTCAGGGCCTGCAGCCCGGTCCCTTGCTGTTTGTGGAAAAGGCGCCTGATGTTTATGCTATCTTCATCGGTCTGCTGTTGGCCAACGTGATTATGGGTATCATGGGCTTTTCGTTAATCAGACTTTTTATGAAGGTTGTTAACGTGCCTGTGCATATTCTGCTGCCGATTATCGTGATGATGACCTTCGTGGGCACTTATTCCTACAATAATTCCCTGAACGATGTTTATCTGATGGTGGCAAGCGGTTTCTTAGGTTACTTTATGAACAAGCTGGGCTTTTCTATGTCGGCGATTATCATCGGCATTATCCTCGGCGGTATGGCGGAGCAGAACTTTGTCGGCTCGCTGATTATGAGTGACGGCAGCTTTGCTATTTTCTTCCAGCGTCCGCTGTGCCTGTTCTTCCTGGTGGCAGCTCTTTTATCACTGCTTTCACCGCTTTTCGGCAAGCTGTTCAAAAGAAGTTAAATTTTACTTGACAAACTCCCTGCGTTTGGCTAAACTAAGCATATAAAGGGAGTAGCTTGCACGCATGGCGTGTTCACTCTGTCGTCAGTACGATTGCTTTGGCAATCCGGCTTTGTGACTAAGTAGCGAGACTTTGTTGTAATTTTATTGCAGCAATGTCTCGCTTTTTTGTTTTTAGGGACGGCTGCAAATCAAGGAGGAAGAAAATGGAAATAGCTTTACAGTTTGTTTTATTGGCTTTAGGCTTTGTGATGCTCGGTAAGGGGGCGGATTGGTTTGTTGAAGGTGCAGCAGGCATTGCCATGCGCTTCGGCATTCCGCAGCTGGTAATCGGCCTTACTATCGTGGCGATGGGTACGAGCGCACCGGAGGCGGCGGTAAGTATCGCTGCTGCAGTTAAGGGTAATGCAGATATTACCATCGGTAATATCGTCGGCAGTAATATTCTTAATATCCTGGTGATTCTCGGCCTTGCGGCTTCTATTGTGCCGATTGCGGTAGCGCGTTCTACCGTACGCATCGAAATCCCCTTCATGATTGGTGTTACCGCACTGCTGTTTTATCAGGGACGCGACGGTAGCATCAGTCTGGCGGACGGCGGTGTGCTTATGGTAGCCTTTGCCGCATATATGATGTATCTGTACACCATGGCGATGAAAAGCAATGTCGACAGTGACCTTGAAGAACCCGGCCTGCCGCTGGGACGCTGCCTTTTGGGTGCAGTGGGCGGTTTGGCGCTGATTATTGCGGGCAGTAATGTAACCGTAGGCGCAGCAACTTCTATTGCTACCTATGCGGGACTCAGCGAGCGTTTTATCGGCCTGACGATTGTGGCTTTGGGCACCTCGCTGCCGGAGCTGTTTACCTCTGTGGCGGCAGCACGCCGCGGCAATGCGGATATTGCCATCGGCAATATCGTCGGCAGCAACATTTTCAATATCCTTTTCGTAGTAGGCTTGTCCTCGCTGATTATCGACATTCCCTTTGCATCTGCCTTCAACTTTGATACCTATGTAGCGCTTGGTGCGGCAGTGCTTCTGTGGTTGTGCGTGTTGCGTACTCAACGCCTGCAGCGCTGGGCAGGTGCGCTGATGCTGGTGTGCTATGCGGCATATCTGGGGTATATTCTGTAAGCACAGCATTATAATGTAAAAAATTTAACATTTACCCTCCGCAAGCAGTAAAAATCTCTTGCCTGCTTGCGGAATTTATGGTAAAATATTTTGGTGTAAAAATAACACACGCAGGAAAATTCATCTGTTGCTACGTTTTGCCGCGTAGAGAAGAATTATAACCCATTCCTGCGGAGGAAAAAACAGGAGGAAACAAAAAATGGCTATTATCTCTATGAAACAATTACTTGAAGCTGGTGTACACTTTGGTCACCAAACCCGTCGTTGGAACCCTAAAATGGCTCCGTACATCTTCACCGAGCGTAATGGTATCTACATCATCGACCTGCAAAAAACCGTAAAAAAGGTTGACGAAGCTTACAACTTCATCCGTGAGGTTGCTGCTGCTGGCGAAAACATTCTGTTCGTTGGTACCAAAAAACAAGCTCAAGAAGCTATGAAAGAAGAAGCTACCCGCTGCAACATGTTCTTCGTTAACGAGCGTTGGCTGGGCGGCATGCTGACCAACTTCAAAACCATCCAAACCCGTATTGCACGTCTGCGCAAACTGGAAGCTATGGAAGCTGACGGCACCTTCGACCTGCTGCCGAAGAAAGAAGTTATCGGCCTGAAACATGAAATGGAAAAACTGACCAAATACTTGGGCGGTATCAAAGACATGAAAAAACTGCCGGGCGCTATGTTCATCGTTGACCCCCGCAAAGAGCACATCGCTGTTCTGGAAGCTCACAAACTGAACATTCCTATCGTTGCAACCGTTGACACCAACTGCGATCCGGACGAAATCGATCATGTAATCCCTGCAAACGACGACGCTATCCGCGCTGTAAAACTGCTGACCGCTAAAATGGCTGACGCTGTTCTGGAAGGCCGTCAAGGTATGCAAACTGAAGAAGCTGCTGCTGAAGAAGCTCCGGCAACCGAAGAAGCTGAATAATCCTAACGTTAATATATTACATTTTGAGGAGGAATAACTGATGGCTCAAATTACTGCTGCATTAGTTAAAGAACTGCGCGAGCGTACTGGCGCAGGCATGATGGACTGCAAAAAAGCACTGACCGCTGTAGAAGGCGATATGGACAAAGCAATCGACTTCCTGCGTGAAAAAGGTCTGGCTGCTGCTGCTAAAAAAGCTGGCCGCATTGCTGCCGAAGGCGTTGTTGGCTCTTTCGTAAGCGCTGACGGCAAGATCGGTGCAATCGTAGAAGTTAACTGCGAAACCGACTTTGTTGCTAAAACCGACGGCTTCAAAGAACTCGTTGAAAAAATTGCTGCTCATATCGTAGCTACCAAACCGGCTGACGTAGAAGCTCTGCTGGCTTCCGAGCTGGACGGCCAAACCGTTGAAGCTCTGGTAACCGCTAGCGTTGCTAAGATCGGCGAAAAGATTTCCGTTCGTCGTTTCGCTCTGTACGAAGCTCCGGAAGGCGTTGTTGCTGCTTACATCCATGGCGGCGGCAAAATCGGCGTTGTTGTTGAATTAAAAGGCGGCAATGCTGAACTGGGTAAAGACGTTGCAATGCATGTTGCTGCTGCTAACCCGAGCTACCTGGAACGCTCTCAAGTACCGGCTGCTGAGCTGGAGCACGAGAAAGAAGTTCTGTCCGAGCAAGCTAAAAACGAAGGCAAACCGGAAAAAATCATCGAGAAGATGGTTATGGGCCGTATCAACAAATACTACAAAGAAGTATGCCTGGTTGACCAAGAGTTCGTTAAAGATCCGGACCAAACCGTTGGCAAGCTGGTAAAAGCTGCAGGCGCTGAAGTTCTGGCATTCTCCCGTTTCCAACTGGGTGAAGGCATCGAAAAGAAACAAGAGGACTTCGCTGCAGAGGTTATGTCTCAAATTAAATAATCCAGTTTGGACTGCAACTGAACATTTAAGGCTATCACAAGTAATTGTGGTAGCCTTTTTTGCACTGCAAAACTTTTAAAAAGTGTAAAATAGTATACATTTTTCTTTCTTGACTATGCTATGGCAAAAGCATATAATAGCAATGTATTTTGTTTTAGCAGTCTAGGAACTGCTTGGGGAGGTTAATGTATAATGAATAAGTTTTTAAAATACGCTCTTGTGGGCGTACTGACAATGTTTGCTATCGTAGCTGCAGGCTGCGGCGGTTCTAAGGATGACGGCAAGGTAGATATGAATAAGCCTGTTATCGTAGGCGTAAACCCCGGTCCTCATGCTATCATTATGGATAACGTAAAGAAGATTGCCGAGAAAAAAGGTCTGAAGATTGAAGTTAAAGAGTTCAGCGATTTCGTAACTCCTAACTCCGCACTGGCTTCCGGTGAAATCTGGGCTAACTGCTTCCAGCACGAGCCCTTCCTGAAGGCAACCATGAAGAAGGAGCCTTCCTTCAAGCTGGCTAAAGCCTTCAACACTGCACTGTTCCCGATTAACATCTATTCTAAAAAATTGAAACCTGGTGACACCATTCCCGACGGTGCAAAAATCGGTATTCCTAACGATCCGACCAACGGCGGCCGTGCTATCCTGCTGCTCGCTGCCAACAACCTGATTAAGGTTAAAGACCCGAAGGATGTTACTACCAGCGTTAAGGATATTACCGAAAATCCGCATCATTTCGAAATTATCGAGCTGGAAGCTGCAGCAATTCCCCGCAGCCTGGATGACCTGACCTGCGCAGCAATCAACACTACCTACGCTATCAGCGCCGGCCTGGACCCCGCCAAGGATCCTATCCTGCGTGAAACCAAAGATTCTCTGTATGTAAACATTGTTGCCGTACAGGAAAAGGACCTAAACGATCCGCGTCTGAAGATTTTCCAGGAAGCATATCAATCTAAGGAAAATGCAGAATTCATCGAGAAGAAATTCCCCGGTTCTGTATACTTAGGCTGGGATAATAAATAATGAGCTTATGGTCAACGTGCAAAACTCCTGCGGGAGCTTTGCCGTTGGCCTTTTCTCTATGCAAAGGTGGTAATTAAATCATGGATATTCAAGCACATATTAATGAGGTATGGCCCAAGCTGCACGCTCTGGCGGAGCCTGCCTTCAAGGAAGTTAAGACGGCAGCCTTTCTGGCAGATTTTTTGCGTAAGCTTGGTTACGATGTGACAGAAAACGTTGGCAATACTACCGCACTTACCGCTGTGCTCGACAGCGGCAAGCCGGGACCTACGGTAGCAGTGCGCACCGATATGGACTGCCTGCTGTTTAAGAACGAGGATGGCTCGCTGGAGCCTATTCACGCCTGCGGCCATGATGCGCATATGACTATCGCTTTGGGCGTAGCAAAGCTGCTGCAAGAGCAGGGCCTTGCCTGCGGCCGCGTGAAGCTTCTTTGCCAGCCTGCGGAGGAAATCGGCAGAGGCGCGCTGGCAATGCTGGAGGCAGGAGCGCTGGATGATGTGCAGTACGCCTTAGGATACCATGTAATGCCGAAGGATATGGCACGCACCGGTCAGATTATCGCGCAGATCAATTGGACGGCCTGCACCCTGATGGAGGGCGAAATCCGTGGGTTGGCAGCGCATGGCTCCCAGCCGCATCTGGGCGTGAACGCTATTGATGCCGGTGCCGCTATCGTCAATGCCATCAACGCACTGCACAGCAACCCGCTTTTGGGCGGCAGTATCAAAACTACCCGCTTCATGGGTGGTGCAGGCTCGCTCAACGCTATCTGCGACAAGGTAAGCATCGGCTTTGACCTGCGCAGTACGTCGAACGCCGAGATGCTGGAGCTGCGCCGCAAGGTAGAGGATATCGTCGTGAATACGGCGAAGGTGTACGGCGCGGAGGCGGACTGTCATATCGTCGGTACCTGCCCGGCGGCAGAGGCTGACCCGTCACTGTTGGCGCTGACGCAGGAGGTAATTTCCGCAGAGCTGGGAGCGGGGGGACTGATTCCCGCTGCCAATATTACGGTAGGCGAGGACTTCAACTTCTTCAAGCAGGAGCGTCCGCAGCTGAAAACTGCCAGTCTGGGCATAGGCTGCGATCTGGAGCCGCGTCTGCATGACCGCGATATGCACTTTGACCACAGCGCGCTGGCTAATGCTATCAACGTGCTGACCAATCTGACGCAGCGTATTTTACGCGAAAAACCGTAAGCATATCCTGAAAAATAATAAAGCAAAAGGCTTCTGCAGTAAGGTGTTGCCAAACTGCGGAAGCCTTAATTTTACGCTTATGATTCTTTTTATGCTTCTTCGATTGCTGCGGCAATGGCTGCAACAGCCTTGTCTTTAAGGCCGGTTGCTTCGATGCAAGGCTTGAAGGTTGCGTTTTTGCAAACTTTAGTCATAGCCTTTTCGCTGCTGCCCTTGCCGCTGCTGCCGTAGGTGCAGACAGGGATAACCGTTTTGTCGCTCAGATCGTTTTCCCCCAGGAAGGTGAGGATGATATTGGGGCAGGTGAACCACCAGATAGGGAACATCACAACAATGGTGTCATAGTCCTGCAGGTTCTGCGGCTTAGCCTTAATCGCAGGACGGGCGTTCTGCAGGTTTTCGATTTTAGCCTGGCCTACGCAGATAAGATAAGAGGAGGAATATTCTTTTACCGGCTCGATGGCGAAAAGGTCGGCACCGGTGTGCTTAGCGGTGTCTTCAGCCAGCTTTTTGGTGATGCCTGTGCGTGTAAAATAGGCGATGAGAGTTTTCTTCATAATGGGAACCTCGCTTTCATATAGTAATATTATAACACAATTTTGGACAAAGGCTGAATTTTCTTTACAGTTTTACTCTTAGCTTGTATATTTAGCTGATTTCATGTATAATAGAGTTAGTTTTTTCAAATGGAGGGATATCGATGAAAAAATACTTTCTGCCTATAGGCAAACGACAGGAAGAGGTACTGCTCCCCGAGGAGCGCGTTATATATGATATACACGGCAATGAATCCAGCGTCTGCGAGGACGTTGTTGCCGCTACTACCGAAGCAATCCGTAACCCGATCGGTACCAAGCCTCTGCGCGAAATTGTGCATGCAGGCGAAACTGTAACCATTGTCATCAGCGATATCACCCGTCTGTGCGGCACGTCCGAATTTCTGCCGGTTATTGTGGCCGAGCTGAACAGTGTGGGCGTAAAGGACGAGGACATCACTGTTATTGTTGCTACCGGTACCCACCGCGGTCATACACATGAAGAGGATATCACCGTTTGCGGCGAGGAGATGGTGCGCCGTCTGAAAATTGTTCAGCATGACTCCCGCAAGAGCGAGGATATGGTGCTGCTGGGCAAAACCTCCTTCGGCAACGATGTTGCTATCAGCAAATATGTTGCCAACGCTGACAGAGTTATTCTGACCGGTGCCGTAACACTGCATCCTTTTGCCGGCTTCGGCGGCGGACGCAAGGCTGTTATGCCGGGCGTAGCGGCATATGACAGCATTATGAAGAACCATTGCATGACTATGTCTCCGGTAGAAGGCGCAGGCTGCAACAAGTCCTGTGATGCAAGTCTGCTCGAGGGCAATCCTATTCATCAGGATATGTATGAATCCTGCAAGCTGCTGGAGCCGGATTTTCTGGTGAACACTGTGTTTACTCCGGACGGAGAAATTAGCGAGGTTGTTGCAGGCCATTGGTACGAGGCATGGCAGAAGGGCTGCAAGGATTTGCTGGCTATGGCAGGCGTACACATCAAACAGCTTGCTGATGTAGTAATTGCTTCCGCCGGCGGTTATCCCAAGGACCTTAATCTGTATCAGGCTACCAAGTGCCACATGAACGCACAGTTTGCGGTTAAGCACGGCGGCATCATGATTTTCACTTTGGACTGCCCGGATATTAAGGAGCCTGCTATTTTTACGGACTGCTTCAGCCGTAACGATATGGAGCAGTTTGAAAAGGATATTCGTGCCAATTTCACTATTCCGGCCTTTGTTGCCTTCAAGGCGCGCTGCATTGTCAACGATGTAACCGCTTATCTGGTAACACGTCCGGAGAACTTCGATTTTGTCCGCAAGACCGGTCATATTCCCTGCGCATCCTTGCAGGAGGCCTGGGATCTGGCTCAGGAAAAACTTGCAGAGCAGGGCAAAAAGGATTACAATATTACCATTATGGGCCATGCTTCGGCTACGCTGCCTATTTTGGACAAATAAAATATTAAAGAAAAATTTGGGGGGAACTTAATTATGAAAACAAGAAAAGTTGGTATTATCGGTTTAGGTCACGTTGGTGCTCACGTTGCGTACAGCCTGGCTATTCAGGGCATTGCTGCCGAGCTGGTACTGGTGGACCCGAAAGAATCCAAGCTGGCTGCCGAGGTACAGGACCTGCGCGACGCAATTCTGTATTGCCCGCATGATGTAAAAATCAACGGCGGTACCTACGCTGACTTGGGCGACTGCGACGCTATCGTAAACTGCATCGGCGATATCGACCTGGTTGCCAGCGGTGACCGTTTGGACGAGCTTACCTTTACCGCAGCACAGGTTAAAGGTTATATCCACAAGGTTATGGCCAGCGGCTTCAACGGCTTCATTGTTAACATCACCAATCCTTGCGATGTTATCACCAACATCCTTTATCGCGAAAGCGGCCTGCCGAAAGGCCATGTAATCGGCACCGGTACCGGTCTGGATACCTCCCGTCTGGTATCTGCTTTATCCCTGCAGACCGGCATTTCTCCGCAATCCATCAGCGCTTACATGATTGGCGAGCACGGTGCTTCCCAAATGGCTGCATGGTCCTGCGTAAACTTCAACGGCATTCCCTTAAGCTCTCTGGAGCACGAGGATCCTAAATTCGCTTTTGACAAACCGGAGCTGCAAAAACGCGCTATCGGCGGCGGCTGGGTAACCTACAGCGGCAAGCACTGCACCGAATACGGCATCTGTTCTACCGCAGCACGTATGGTACGCTGCATTTTCAACGACGAGCAACGCATTATGCCTGCTTCCATGCTGCTTGACGGCGAATACGGCGAAAAGGATGTCTTTGTAGGCGTTCCTGTACTGCTGGGCAAAAACGGCGCAGAGCGTGTGCTGGAGCTGCCTCTGACTGCCGAGGAGCTGGCAAACTTCCACAAATGCTGCGACGATGTACGCAAGAACATCAAAACCGCAGAAGGCATTGCTGCTGCAGAATGTAAATAATTTTAACGTATGTCTTTGAAAGGGCAGGCCGACAACGCTGGGGGCGGTGTTAACGGCCTGCTTTTTTGCTGGTTATGCTACAAAGTTAACAAAAAAAGTGCCTTAGCAAAGATAATAGTTGAAAGTTTTGCAAATGAGTGGTAAAATATTTAGGTGATTCATAGCTATCATCAGTTTTATGGAAAGAGGGTAATATCATGACGCGTATCAATAGAGTTTTGGAGCATATGGCCAAGCTGCAGGTAGACAGTGTCATTATTAAGGATGTTACCACAATCCGTTATCTGACCGGCTTTACAGGAGATTCCAGTCTGCTGTATCTGGACAGACAACAGGGCGTGCTGATTACGGATGGCCGTTATACAGAGCAGGCCAGAAACGAAATGAAGTTCTTCAAGGTGTTGGAGTATACTCCGACAGGTGCGCACAGCATCTGGGCTGCCGCCGCAGATTTGGCAAAGAATGCCCAAGCGCAGGTAGTAGGCTTTGACGGAGCGTATTACAGCTATGATGATTATACTGTGCTGCACGAGCTTTTGGGCGAAACATATATGCAGAGCATTGATTTCAGCGATATCCGCATGATTAAGGATAAGAAAGAGCTGGACATCCTGCTGAAGGCTGCCAGCATTGCTGACGAAGCCTTTATCCATCTGCTGGAGGATATCAAGCCCGGCTGTACCGAGCGCAGTCTGGCAGGCCGCTTGGAATACTATATGCGTGCCTTGGGAAGCGAAAAGACTTCCTTTGATACGATTGTAGCTTCCGGCGTACGCAGTGCTTTGCCGCATGGCATGGCATCCGACAAGGTTATCGAGGTCGGTGATTTTATTACATTTGACTTCGGCGCCGTCTATAAGGGATATCATTCCGATATGACGCGTACATTAGTAGTTGGCCTGGCAAATTCCTGGCAGCAGGAAATTTATACTATAGTTGAAGAAGCACAGCGCAAGGGCCTGAAGGCTGCCGAAGCAGGCATGACCGGCAGAGAGCTTGACGCTATCGTGCGTGACAGCATTACCGCCTGCGGCTACGGCGATTATTATGTGCATGGAACAGGTCACGGTGTAGGCCTGGAAATCCACGAAATGCCTATGATCAACAAGCGTGGCGCTACGGTGCTGCAGACAGGCATGATCTTCACTATTGAACCCGGTATATACATTCCCGGTAAAGGCGGGGTACGTATAGAAGATACTGTTGTTTTGACAGAGGATGGGGCAAGAGCCTTGAACGGTGTCAAAAAGCAGCTTATTGAAATTGTCTAATATTTAAATTTATAGGAGGGCTTCCAATGATTTCCACAAACGAATTTAAAACCAACGTAACTGTTACCATCGATGGCGACGCTTGGCAGGTTGTTGAATTCCAACACGTAAAACCTGGTAAGGGTGCTGCTTTCGTACGTGCAAAAATGCGTAACCTGTGCACCGGTGCTGTAGTTGAGCGTACCTTCAACGCAGGCGAGCGTCTGCCGAAGGCTCACATCGACCGTCGCGAAATGCAATATCTGTATGAATCCGACGGCATGTATGTATTCATGGACAATGAAACCTACGAACAAACCGAGCTGAGCAAAGAAACTCTGGGCAGCGCACTGAACTTCCTGAAAGAGAACATGGATGTTAAAATCATGATTTATGACAACCGTGTACTGGGCGTTGACCTGCCGAACACTGTAGAACTGACCGTAGTTGAAACCGAACCCGGCATCAAAGGCGATACCGCTACCGGCGGCAGCAAGAATGCTACCATGGATACCGGCTATGTTGTTAAGGTTCCTCTGTTCATCAACGAGGGCGACGTTCTGGCTATCGATACCAGAACCGGCGACTACATTTCCCGCGCTTAATTTTAATTAAGAATTACGCAGCAGCTGCTGCAGGCTTGTTCTGTTACTTATGGTGACGGAACCTGCCTGCGGCAGCTTTTTTGGTTCTATAATAAGTGTTGGGGTCTTGACCTAATCAAGGACAAGGTTTCTGGCACTTATTTTTTTGTTTGAATTGTGACGTTAAAAGCGTTACAATTATCTTGGGAGGCGATAATAATGGAAAAAACTGCAACTTTAAATTTACGCGTTAATCCTGATGTTAAGGAAAAGGCTGAAGAAGTATTAAGCAAACTTGGCGTACCAATGTCGACTGCTATAACGATGTACTTGAATCAGATTGTTCTTACGGGCGGAATACCGTTTTCTGTTACGCTGCCTAAAGCACCTGTGGCAGTTAATGCTGATATGATGACTAATGCGCAGCTACATGACAAGTTGGCAAAGGGTTATGCTGATATAGAAGCTGGCAGAGTTTATAAAGCTGCGGAAACGTTTGCTGGCAAGAATTAGATAATATGTTATAATATAGTGTCAAGAAAAATTATGGAGACGTAAGCACAATGAATTATACAGAGAGCCTGGCGTATTTAGACAGCCGGGCAAGTTTGCTATTAAATTAGGTATGGAGCGCATTGAAGGTCTTTTGCGCTAGCTGGGCAATCCTAAGCAAAAAATCAAAACCGTACATGTTACGGGTGCGCATGGTCTGCTGGCGTTTCTTGTTGTCTGGTGGGGAATTTTCCTGCCTGCCGCCTGGAGGCTTGCTTATCACGGTCGCAGCCTTTGGCTGAAGGCGATGGGACGCGGCTATGTGCTGGCGACGGTGGGCATTATCGTCGGCGGCCTGACTGACCACGTGTATTTTAATACGCAGATGGGCTTGTGCTTCTGGACGCTGGGCGGACTGACGATGCTATGCAAAAAGCTGAATGAAGAATATGATTAAAGAATTTAGAGGAGAAAGATGAGTTTTTTAAGAGCGCATGGAGAAAAAGAGAAACAGGAAAGAGTGCAGCAGATAATAGATGCCACGATAAAACTGTATGATGAGATTGGCTATGATAAGATTACTTTTAGTAAAATTGCCTTAAATCTCAATTTCAGCAGAATAAATTTATATAATTACTTTTCTTGTAAAGAGGATATTTTTTTACTGATTCTCATGCAGGAAATCAGGCAGATGGTGGCAGATGCAGAGGTAAGCTTTACAGCTCCTATTGATGATCTGGATGCTTTTTGTCAAAAATGGGCGGCTATGCTGCTAAGGCATGAGCGCCTGCTGTCTATTTTTTCTATTACGAATACGATAATTTTAGCAGGAGCGAGCGATGAACAGCATAAGGAATTTAGGCAGCAAATGCATGTTGATTATTGTCGCTTGGCGGCTGTAGCAAGGGTTGCTTTACCACAGCTTGATGCAGAGCAAGCCATTCTCTTTATAAATTTAGAGAACAGCTTTGCTTTGGTACTCTATCCTGCAAGTTGTGAATATAAAAAAGCTAATAACATAACTATTTTCTATGAAATTGGCTATGGTACAAGAGAATTTATACCGCAGTTTGTTGCCTATCTCAAGGTTGTTTTGGCAGGTCTTTTGACTTGAAAGATTTTATAGCAGCATTCTTCAGCTGCTATATTTTTTTGGCAAAAATCTAAATTACACCTTGAAATTTAGAATCGCAAGTGCTATAATGTTAGTGCAATAAAAGTTCTAATAGCATAGATTGTTATTTTTATATCTATCTTAGAATGAATGTTTGAAAGGAGTATGTGTATGAAGTTAACTTGGAAAAATTTTTCAGCAACGGCTCTTGCTGCTGTTATGGCGTTGTCTTTAGCTGGTTGCGGAGGCAGTAAGTCTGATGATGCTAAGGCGTCTGGTAATAAGGTTTTAAAATTTGGTGTGGTAAACTTTGCCGATAATCTTGAGCCTACGAACCATGCTGTTGGCTGGGCGCTGACGCGTTATGGCTTAGGCGAGACTTTGATTAAATTTGATGAAAAAATGAATGTGAAGCCTTGGATTGCCGAAAGCTGGTCGGTTGCCGACGACAAGCTTACCTGGACCTTCAAAATTAATGATAAAGCAAAATTTTCGAATGGTAACAAGGTTACTGCTGAAGCCTGCATGTCTTCCATTCAAAGAACTATTGATAAATCTTTAGAAGCAAAAACCTGGGCGCAGATTGCTTCTATGAAGGCAGAAGGACAGAATCTGATTATTAAAACCACGAAGCCGACTCCTGGTCTGCCTGGAGTTTTAGGTGATCCTTATTTTGTTATCGTTGATACGAGCGTTAAGGATAGAGACATTTTGCGCATGGGACCTATCTGCACAGGTCCATATATAGTGGAATCTTTCAACCAGAATAAGGCTGTCATGAAGGCTAATCCTAATTACTGGGATGGCAAGGTACCCTATGATACTGTGGAGATTCCTTCTGTTAATGATCCCAATACCAGGGCTATGGCGCTGCAAAAGGGAGAGATAGATGTTGCTGTTAATGTAGCTTATGGTGATATGCCGCTCTTTAGAGATAAAAAAGGTTATCATGTAAGTGAAATGGCGTCTATTCGTGATTGCTTGGCTAGAATGAATGTTAATGAGGGCAGGCCTTTAGCAGATCTGCGTGTAAGACAAGCTCTGTTATCTGCACTGGACCGCCCTACTTACTGCAAGACTTTGCTGCATAATACCTTTGTTCCTGGTGGGCCTGCTATGCCGCCGACTTTGGATTTTGGTTATAATGAACTAAAAGATCCGAACACTTATAATGTTGAGCGTGCAAAACAGTTGCTTGCTGAGGCTGGTTGGAAAGATAGTGATGGAGATGGTTTTGTAGATAAGGATGGCAAAAACTTAGAGCTTGAGTATGTTATCTATACCAGCCGTGCCGAATTGCCTATTTTTGCAGAGGCAACTCAGGCTGATGCGAAGAAGGTTGGTATTAAAATCAATATTAAGGCTGTAGACTATAATGTGCTTGATAGCATTGGTACAAGTGGCAAATATGATTTGCTTATTTCTAATATTTTGTCTGAGCAGGCTGGCTCACCCATAAACTTTATGAATATGTATTGGCGTACTAATGTGAATGGTTCCAATCCACAAAATGGCTCTGGCTATAGTAATGCTAAATATGATGCCTTGGGTGATCAATATATTAGTGAATTTGATGAAAGCAAGCGCCGCCAGTATATCATTGATATGCAAAAGATTTTGCTCGATGATGCGGCAACGATTATCTATGGACATCCGCAGACTAATATTGTAAGCTCTAGCAAGGTTGCTAATGCCAACATTCAGGCTTGCGATTTCTATTGGCTCACGAAAGACTGGCAGCCTGCAAATTAATATGAAGTGCAGATTTTTAGGAAGCAACAGGCTATGTTCTCCATGTCGATTTTATGATAGTGAAAAGAACTGCACCAATTAAGCGCATTACTAAGGGTGAATATCTTGATGCAGATGCTTCCTGGCGATGGTATGCCTTTGTGTCGCGTGAGGACAAAGTGCATAAGGGGCAGAAGCTGGGCAAAATCCGCGATTTGTTTGGCAACGTGTTGCATGAGTATTATGCTAAATTAGACGGCGTAGTGCTCATGGTAGTGGCGACATTAGATATAAAAAAAGAAAATCCAATTCTAGCCTATGGCGATTAATTTTTCTACGGAAAGCACGCTGCTGCTTTCCGTATTTTTGTAATATCATTTACAAAAATCTTGGTACTTTCTTTTCCCACGAGAAATATAACAATTTTTGTTGACAACTGAGTATGTATGTTGTATCATTTTGCACATAACTTAATAACGGGCGAGAAGAGTAAATGTACGAGCCTGGCGAAGAGAGCCTTCATTCTGGTGCGAGAGGGAGCAGGTGGTGACATTGAAGATGGTCTTGGAGCCGATGGGCTGAGATGCATGCATTTAGGCCGTCCGGGTGCACCCGTTACAGTGCTGGAGTATTAAAGGGTAAACAATCCCTGCGTACTTGATGAGGTCCGTGTGGTGACATATGGATGAATTAGGGTGGTATCACGAAGCAACGCTTTCGTCCCTGTATTTTTACAGGAACGGAAGCTTTTTTGTATATTTGCATGCGTGTATTGTGCACTGAATTTGTTCAGAATTTACAAAAATAACAAGTGTACTTTTCAAGAGAACAGTGGTATAATATTAAAAGAACTTTGTATGAAGAAAGGGGACACTAGTATGTCTGAAAAATCCACATTCTATTTGGTTCGCGAAGAAATTCTTCCGGAAGCAATTAAAAAAACTATAAAGGTTAAAGAAATCCTCAAACGCGGCGAAATCAAAACTATCAACGAAGCAGTTGAAAAAATGGGTCTGAGCCGCAGTGCTTATTACAAATACAAGGATTTCGTTTTTCCGTTCTATGAAGCAAGCAAGGAAAAAATCATTACTCTGTCCTTACTGCTGGAGCACAAATCCGGCGTGCTGTCCAAGGTTTTGAATACTGTTGCCGACGATTCCGGCAGCATCATGACCATCAACCAGGGCATTCCTTTGCAGGGCGTTGCCAACACCACTATTTCTATCGAAACCAAGCATCTGACGGTAGATCTGGAGGCTTTGCTGGACAAGCTGCGCATGATTGACGGCGTAAAACGTCTGGAAGTTTTAGGTCAGGTATAACCGATTACTTATTTAGGTATTGGAGGGGTACTAAATGAAGGATTTTGTAAATGTTGGTCTGTTGGGCGCCGGCACTGTCGGTGGCGGCGTGCTGAAGGTTTTAGAGAAAAATGCTGAGAAAATAGCCAAAGAGGTAGGCAAGCCTGTAAGAATTACCAAGGTGCTTGACCGCCATGTAGACCGCTTGAAACAGGAATACGGTGATAAATATATTTTCACCGATAACGCCGATGAGGTGCTTGAGGATAAGGATATTGATATCATCGTTGAGCTGCTGGGCCGCGAGCATCCTGCCAAGGAATTTATCGCCAGAGCCTTTGCCAACGGCAAGCATGTTGTTACTGCCAACAAGGACGTTCTGGCTAAATTCGGCTCCGAGCTGTTCCCACTGGCACATGAGCACAACTGTGACTTTATGTTTGAAGCCAGCGTTTGCGGCGGTATTCCTATCATCGGACCTTTGAAAACCAGTATGGCAGCCAATCAGATTACCTCTATCATGGGTATCGTGAACGGCACCACCAACTATATGCTGTCCAAGATGGCTAACGAACACCTTGATTACGATGAGGTGCTGAAAGAAGCGCAGGCCAAGGGCTATGCAGAGTCCGATCCTACTGCCGATGTAGGCGGTCTGGATGCTGCGCGTAAAATCGTTATTCTGGCATCTATTGCCTTCAATACACGCTTCAATCTGGACGATGTACAGGTTGAAGGCATTGAAAGCATTGAGGCCTGCGATATCAAATATGCAACTAATCTGGGTTACGCAGTAAAGCTTCTGGCAATCGCCAAGAACGATCCGGAAAACGGTGTAAGCCTGCGTGTTAACCCGACGATGATTCCGCTTTCCCATCCGCTGGCAGGCGTAAACGGCGTTTATAACGCTGTATTCGTCAACGGTGACGCTATCGGTGAGGCCATGTTCCTGGGCCTCGGTGCAGGCCGTCTGCCGACTGCAAGCTCTGTCTGCGGCGATATTATTGATGTTGCCCGCAATATGCAGCATCAGTCTACCGGACGCATCAGCTGCACCTGCTTTGAGGAAAAACGCCTCTGCCCGCCTGATAAGATGTCCGCACCGGCATATATCCGCCTGCAGGTAGCAGATAAACCGGGCGCACTCGCAGCCATCGCTGCGGCCTTCGGCGCACAGAACGTGAGCCTGCGCAATGTTGTACAGACTAATGATGTTAAGAGCAACAAGGCGGAAATTGTTGTAATTACTCACAGTGTTTCGGAGGCTAATCTGCAGATGGCGCTGCAAATTTTGCGCGTACTGCCGGTAGTAGAAGCAATCAGCTGTGTGATTCGTGTAGAAGACAGCCATTTGGCATAAAGAGGCGGCAGCATGAAAAAAGTATTTATTCAGGTTCCCGCAACCTCAGCTAACTGCGGCCCCGGCTTTGATACCCTCGGCCTGGCCTGCAATCTGTATAACGAAGTAAGCTATGAAATAACCGATAAGAAGGGCTTCCAGCTGGAGGTAGAAGGCGAGGGCGCAGATTATCTGAAGCCGTTTGGCCGTAATTTGGCTTTCGCCAGCTTTCTGCGCGTGTGGAACGCCGTAACCGACGGCCAGCGCATCGGTCTGAAGGTGAAGATGCTCAACCGCATTCCTATGTCCCGCGGTCTGGGCAGCAGCTCCAGTGCGATTGTTGCCGGTCTGTTCGCAGCTAACGCTTTGTGTGATGACCATTATACAAAGGACGAGCTTCTCGGTATCGCTACGGAAATCGAAGGCCATCCCGATAATGTGGCGCCGGCGCTGTACGGCGGCTTCACCATCAGCTATATGGAGCAGGAGAAGGCACATTCCCTGCGTCTGTTGCCTGCCAAGCCATTGAAGTTCATCGCCGTCGTTCCCGACAGCAAGCTGCCAACGTCGCTTGCACGTCAGGCTATTCCCAAGACTGTACCGCACAAGGACGCAGTATATAACACCTCCAGAGCTTCGCTTTTGGTCGGTGCGCTGCTGAGCGGCAATTATGAGTATCTGGGCATGGCGCTGGAGGACAAGCTGCATCAGCCGTACCGTGCGCATCTGATTCCTGGCTTGCCAGATGTTTTTGCGGCTGCCAAAGAGGCAAGCGCATATAACGCTATTATCAGCGGTGCAGGCTCTACGGTGATGGCCTACGCTTCGCCTGAGGCAGACTGTGAGCGCATTGCCAAGGCTATGGTAGACGTGTTTGCGGCCAATAATGAGCATGCCTGCTACCATATTCTGGACCTGGATACAGACGGGGTAAAAAAAGTTTAAAATAATTTATAAAATAGTGTTGACAAAATCCAAATAAACCTGTATAATACTCCTTGTGATTCGGGGCGTGGCTCAGCTTGGTAGAGCGCTTCCTTGGGGTGGAAGAGGTCGTGGGTTCGAATCCCGCCGCTCCGACCAATGTCGGACTTATAGCCTTTACGTTTTAACGTAAAGGCTTTTTTCATGTTTAAAAGGAAGTTGGGACACGCGGGAAAATATTATTACGTCCCAAACAACCCTCATTTTAAAGAAAAATTGTTAGGGAAAAACAATCTGATATGTTATAATATAGAACGTGTAAATATATTTTACGCAGCTGTCGGGTAGCAGAGCTGAAATCAAACTGCCGCTGACGGCATAATAAAGCAATTTGAACAGTAATTGACAGCAAAAGCTGCAAAACATCAGGCCGAAGGCTCACAGCTTGGGAATATAGCTTCCCGACAGCCACGGCATTACTGATTACTGTTATAGCAGAGCGCCTTGCATTCGAAGTAAGGGCTTTTTCATATTATATTGGGAGGTTTTGACCGATGATTCGTACATTGGAATTCGTCTGCAGTGAATGCGGCGAACATTTTGTGCCCGGAGAAAAATTGTATTATCGTGATAATTACATGAACAACAGCATTCGCGATACCAAATTTATCTGCCCAGACTGCATTGCCCGCTGGCAGCAGAAATGGCAGATTAAAACAGCCAGTTTTCATGAGGTTGACTATGTGCTGACAGTTGATCTGGAGCTGGAGGACGGCACAGTCTACAATAACATGGACTGCACGCCGATAGATGAAACCGAAACCGTTGTCCTGGGCGAGGACGTGCCGGTGGAGGCACAGCAAGAGCTGTATAAAATCTATGCAGCCTGGGATAAGGAGCGCAAGGCGCATATCCTTAAGGACTGCACCTTCAAGGATGAATTCATGCGTACTTCCTTCACCTGCGAAACCTACAGCGGTGAACGCTATGAGAACGTTGCCTTCCGTGTAACCATGCGCGGTGAGCTGCAGACGGAAATCCCTGTTCCCGACTACATCAAAATGCAGATTCTTGATGCCTACAAGCTGTACGAGGAGCAGAACGCCGATTATCCGGCAGTAGACGAGCTGGTTTCCGATGAGGACGAAATTGCCAGGATTACCAAAAATTTAAAGAAATAGGAGAGCATATACATAATGACAGAATTGATGGATAAAATTAAGAAACGCCGTACCTTCGCTATTATTTCTCACCCTGACGCAGGTAAAACAACCCTTACCGAAAAGCTGCTGCTTTACGGCGGAGCTATTCACCTGGCAGGCTCTGTAAAGGCTAGAAAGAGCAATAAGCACGCTGTATCCGATTGGATGGAGATTGAAAAGCAGCGTGGTATTTCCGTTACTTCTTCCGTACTGCAATTTGATTACGACGGCTTCCGCGTAAACATTCTGGATACCCCCGGTCACCAGGATTTCTCCGAGGATACCTACCGTACTTTGATGGCTGCTGACAGCGCTGTCATGCTGATTGACGCTGCTAAAGGCGTAGAGCCGCAGACCAAAAAGCTGTTCTGGGTTTGCCACCGCCGCCGTCTGCCTATCTTTACCTTTATCAACAAGCTGGACCGCTACGGCCGTAATCCCTTCGACCTGATGGACGAGCTGGAAAAGGTGCTGAATATCCGCGCATATCCGATTAACTGGCCTATCGGTATCGACGGCCATTATAAGGGCGTATACAATCGTCTGGAAAACACTATCGAGCTGTTTGAGGACGACACCAGCCACGGTGCCAACAAGCTGAAATCTACTACCGGTTCTTTGGACGATCCCAAAATCAGAGAGCTGCTGGGCGATGACCTCTACGAAAACCTGTGCAACGACATCGAGCTGCTGGATATGGCAGGCGATGAGTTTGACATGGAAAAGGTTAACACCGGCGAGCTGACTCCGATGTTCTTCGGCAGTGCTATGACCAACTTCGGCGTACAGAGCTTCCTGGAAAAATTCCTGGAAATGTCTCCCATGCCACAGCCGAGAATGCTGCAGGATGGTACAATATTGTCACCGGAGAACGAAAAATTCTCTGCTTTTGTTTTTAAAATCCAGGCTAATATGAATCCTGCTCACCGTGACAGAATTTCCTTCATGCGTATTTGTTCCGGCGTCTTTGACAAGGGAATGAGCGTTTACCATAAGCAATCCGGTAAGATGGTTAAGCTGGCACAGCCGCAGCAGTTCCTGGCTCAGGAGCGCACAATAGTGGAAAAAGCATATCCAGGTGACATTATCGGCGTTTTTGATCCGGGTATCTTCGGTATCGGTGATTCCCTGAGCGACAGCAGCCTGAAGCTGCAATTTGAAGACTTCCCCGTATTCCCACCGGAAATTTTTGCCCGCGTACAGCCTAAGGACTCCCTCAAACGCAAGCAGTTTGAAAAGGGCATCATCCAGCTGTCGCAGGAGGGTGCTATTCAGGTATTCCGTCAGGAGGGCGTAGGTCTTGAAAGCTACATCGTCGGCGTAGTCGGTGTACTGCAGCTGGAGGTTCTGGAATACCGTCTGCTTAACGAGTACAGCTCTAAGCTGCTGATGAACCAGCTGCCGTACTCCGTTGCACGTTGGGTATATGCAGAGGATAAGAAGCTGATTGAGAACATTAAAGGCTTGGATAACGGAATGCTTGTTTATGATAAAAAGGACAGACCTGTTATTCTTGTAAATAACGAGTGGTCCCTGAATTGGATTCTGGAACGAAATCCTGGTATTCAGTTCCTGACGGTACCTGCTGATGTGGAGAAAATCTAAAGATAATTACAATTACAAATCAGGAAAAACGCTTTCACTTTTACAGAAAATAGTAGTACTTATTACGCTCGTAGTGGGTATTGCACTGTTGCCGACATCCTTGTTTACGACGCAGAAGGTGGCACGGGTAATTTATGACCGCGTCAGTATCAATGCCGTAAGCATCAACAACATTCTCTGTAACTCTCCGGAAATAAGGGAGAGCCTGGAGAAGCAGAACAAGAGGCCGGAGGATTCCGTAGACAGCTTTATGGCTGCCTTCGTTAACGATGTTGACCATTCGGATGAAGCGGGCGTAGCGATTTACGACAAGAACCGCCATCTGCGCGTGTTGTATAATCCCGGCAAGCTACCGGACTTCGAGCATAGCGCACGAAATCTGGTAGACAAATATGCTGGACGCAACAATATTTCCTATAAGGAAAACTATGCGATTCCCAATAAGGCCATAGGCTTTGTCAAAGATGACAATAAAAAAACCATCGGTTATGTTGTTACCGGTTATTCCGACGAAATTGTCAATAACTCAACAATCGATGCTGTTTTATTCTTGCTGTCTATGACGCTGCTTGGTCTGATTGTCGGCATCTGGGGCGCAATTTATCTGGCGCAGAGGATTAAACGTGTTCTTTTCGGCTATGAGCCGGAAGAAATCGCCAGAATGCTGCAGGAGCGCGATGTTATTCTTAACTCTGTACGTGAAGGTATTATCAATATCAACAGCAACGGCTGCATTACGCTTGTTAATTCCGAGGCCCAATTGCTTTTAAAGCAAGCAGGTATTGAAGGAGTTAATGAACTATTTGGAAAATCTGCAAAAGATGTCTTGAAACGTGTGCCGTGGGATGATATTATAAAAGAAGGTAAAACTTTAGTTGATGCCAGTGTCAAGATGGGCAATACCGTCTTTATTATTACTGCAGTACCGCTGCTGGATGGCAAGAACATTATCGGTGCCGTGATTACCTTCCGCAAAAAATCTGTAGTAGAAGAGATGGCTAACCAGCTGACAGGCTTCAAAAATTATGCTACTGCTTTAAGAGCGCAGACACATGAGTTTATGAACAAAATGCATGTGATTATGGGCCTGATAGATATGAAGGCCTATGACGAGCTGAAGAATTTTACGCAGGAAATTGCCTATAACAGACAATCTGAGGTTTCTTATGTAGTAACCCGCCTGAAGGATATAACTTTATCAGGCTTTATCCTCGGTAAAATAAGCCGTAGCCGTGAACTTGATATCGACTTTTCTTTGACAGAGGAAAGCGAGCTGCACAGCGAGCTGGATGTGCCTTCGGTACATGATATTGTACTGATTGCCGGCAATATTATCGAAAACGCCTTTGATGCGTTGAAAAATTTTGACGGTGAACGCATTGTAAATCTTTCCATTCTGGACTTTGACCGTGAGATTGTTATCGTCGTGGAGGATTCCGGACCCGGTATGAGTGACGAGATACGCGAGCGTATCTTCCAGCGTGGCTTCAGCAGCAAATGCGAAAGCGGTCATGGCTTTGGCTTATATCTGGTTAAGCAAAGCATCAATAACCTTAATGGCACCATTACCGTGGAGTCTGCTCCGGGTGAAGGCACTACCTTTACCGTAAGGCTTCCGACCAGGAAAGAGGGGGATTAAGATGATTAACGTGTTAGTTGTAGAAGATGACCCGATGGTTGCCCAATTGCATGAGCACTATCTTAGCCAGATCAAGGGGTTTCAGTTGTGTGATATCGCCGGTAACGGAGATACTGCACTGAAGCTGCTGCGTCAGAACAAATATGACTTAATCATTCTTGATGTCTTTATGCCTACTATGGATGGTTTGCAGCTTTTGGCTAAAATACGCGAGAGTGGTTATGATGTAGATGTCATCATCGTTTCGGCAGCAAACGATAAGGATAAAATTAAGCTGGCGCTGCGTTTGGGCGCTGTCGATTATATTATCAAGCCTTTTGAGTTTGAACGCTTTAACCTTGCGCTGAACAATTATCTGAAGCGTTATCAGATTGTTGAGGAGCAGGGCATCATTAAGCAGGCTGACCTTGACACTACTATTATGCGTCAGGAAAATCAGGTTGCGGTAACTCTGCCCAAGGGCCTTGATAAAAACACCTTAGGCACTGTTTGGGATTGCATTTGCAGTATTGACGGCATGTTTACTACCGAAGAAGTGGCAGGCATGGTGGGAATCTCCCGCGTTTCTATCCGTAAATATCTGGAGTTTTTGAAATCCCTGCACCTGCTGAAGCTGGATCTGCACCGCGGCAGCGTGGGCAGACCGGTATATAAGTATCTGTGCCTTGACAAGCAGAGCGATGTGCTGAAGGCATATATACAGTAAAGCAATTCGGGTGAACCCTCGGCAGCAAATGCCGCAGGGTTCACTTTTTCTTGTATACGGATTTGAAATAATTGTCAGAGTAGTGTACAATAGTAGTATTATTATGCAGAAAAGAGGGGGCAAAACATATGCAAGACCCGATTAAAATATTAGGCGTGCCTGTACATGCTATGACGATGCAGGAGGCAGTGAAAACGCTTGAAGAAAGAATGCTCGCCAAGGAGCAGACCTTCGTTGTTACCGCGAATGCCGAAATCATAATGATGTGCCAGGAGAACGCAGAATACAAGAAAATCATCTGCGAGGATGCGGAGCTGGTGCTGCCCGACGGCGCCGGTGCCGTGTGGGCAGGCAGGCACCTGGGCTACAAGGTGCCGGAGCGTGTAGCAGGCTTTGACCTGTACAACGAGCTGTTGGATTTATCGGCGGACAAGGGCTACAAGGCGTACTTCTTCGGCGGCAGCCCCGGCGTGGCTGAAGCTGCGAAGGCGAAGGCTGAGGAGCTTTATCCGGGAGTAAAGGTAGTTGGCTGCCATAACGGTTACTTTAAGGATGAGGATGTGCCGCAGATTATTGCGGATATCAACGCCAGCGGTGCAGACATGCTTTTCGTTGCTTTGGGCGCACCGAAGCAGGAGAAATGGCTTGTAGCACATCGCGCGGAGCTGAACGCAAAAATTCTGATGGGCATCGGCGGCAGCTTTGATGTGCTTGCTGGCAAAATGGAGCGCGCACCGAAATGGATGCAGGACGCTTCTTTGGAATGGGCGTTCCGCCTGTACAAGCAGCCCAGCCGTTTTATGCGCATGATGGCGCTGCCTAAGTTTGTAATCAAGGTAATGGCATCTAAGTTCTGATATAGACTGAAAAATACTGTGCTTGTCAAAAGTGCTAAGAATTTTACACTTATATAGACAAAAGCAGGTTGGTGTATTATAATAAAGTGATGGAAGTAGCATTCCATCACTTTTTATGTCTGCAAAAAAACAGACTGCACAGTCAGTTCAAGGTTGTTTGCTGATATGAAATTTTAGATTAAAAGAAATATTCGCAGGAAAGCGAGGCTTTATATGTTTATTGTAAAAGATGGTTATATTTATGTTGGTGTTTCTCTGTTGTTGGCTGCAATAGTATATTATATCTTCGGCGCTGTGTGGGCCGTAATCCCTGTAGTGCTGGCGTTATACTTTGCCTACTTCTTCCGCGATTTTCACCGCGTTACGCCTTATGATCCCAACATCCTGTATTCGCCTGCAGACGGTACGGTAATGGGCGTAGATGAAATTTTTGATGATGAATATCTCAACGAGCCTGCAATTAAGGTGACTATTTTCCTTTCTGTCTTCAACGTGCACACCAACCGTGCGCCGCTCGATGGCGAAATCAAATATCAGCGCTATACCTGCGGTCAGTTCGTACCTGCGTATGAGAAAAACGCTTCTTTTGAAAACGAGCGTCATGCTATCGGTATGGATAACGGCCGTATGCGCTTCCTAGTAATACAGATTGCCGGTCTGCTGGCACGCCGCATCGTTTCCTGGGTAACTGTAGGCTCCAAGCTCCAACAGGGCGAAACCTACGGCATGATTAAATTCGGCTCCAGCACGGAGCTGGTTGTGCCCAGAAATGTTGAAATCACCGTTAAGAAGGGTGATAAGGTTGTTGGCGGTATTACCGTAGTGGGGAGGGTTAAAGAACAATGAACTGGCGTCGTCTGATTCCGAACAGCATCAGCTCTGCGAGCCTTATTTTCGGTGTGCTGTCTATCTTTAAAACTATCGAGGGGGATTTCTTCCTTGCCCCCGTTTTCATCGTAATCGCTGTACTTTTTGACTCTATGGATGGCCGTGCTGCCCGCGCTCTCGGCGTTGGCGGCGGTGACTTTGGCAAGGAGATGGATTCTCTTTGTGATATGTGCTCCTTCGGCGTTGCGCCTGCCATCATGATTTATATGTATGGTCTGCAGGATTTGGGCCTTGCAGGTCAGGTTATCGCTGCACTCTTCGCTGTGGGCGGCTGCCTGCGTCTGGCACGCTTCAACTGCAACACCGGTGTTGTACATGGTTATTTCCAGGGCATGCCTATTCCGGCTGGTGCCTGCTTCTTGGCAACCTATGTTGTTTCCGGCTATCAATTCGCTCCGGCTGTGCTGGCAGCAGTTACTCTGGTAATTGCCTGCATCATGTACAGCGAGGTTAAGTTCCCGGATTTCAAGGGCAAGGGCAATCCTATGTACCGTCTGCCTGTAATTATTGCCGTAATCGTCGGTGCCGTAATGTTGTACGAGCGTCCCGGTGCGTGGCCGTTTGTAGCAATGTTCACCTATACGCTGGCAGGCATTGTAAACCATGTTTACCGTGCTCTTACAGGTAAGAACAAATAATTTGCCGTTAGGGGAGTAAAGGAGATTTTTGATGTATACAGCTTTTGATATAATCATGATACCTTTGCAGCTATTGATTATATTTTTTACGCTCTACTACTTTTTTGTTTCTTGGTTCGGCCTGTTCGGCAAGAAGAAGGAAGTTAAGATATATAATGAAAGCAAAACCTTTGCCTTGATTGCCTGTGCGCATAACGAGGAACGTGTTATTGCTCAATTAGTAGATAACCTGCGCCGTCTGAATTACAATGACGCTTTATATGATATCTATGTTGTTGCGGACAACTGCTCGGATAAAACTGCGGAGGTTGCACGCAAGGCCGGCGCGCTGGTGCATGAGCGCTTCAGCGAAACCGGTAAGGGCAAGGGCTTTGCTCTCGCATGGATGTTTGACAGACTGTTCAAGCTGGATAAGAAATATGATGCAGTTTGCGTTTTCGATGCCGATAACCTGGTGCATCCCAACTTCCTGCAGGAGATGAACAGCCGTCTGTGCAACGGCGAACGCATTATCCAAGGCTATATGGATGCAAAAAACCCGACTGATACCTGGGTAAGCGGCGTATTTGCAATTTCCTTCTGGATTGTTAACCATGTATGGAGCCTGGCAAAGTACAACATGGGCCTGTCCTGCTGTCTTGGTGGCACCGGCATGTGCTTTGATACCGAGGTGCTGAAGCGTTACGGTTGGCGTGCAACCTGCCTGACCGAGGATATGGAGTTCACCATTCAGGCGATGATGGAAGGCATTCCTACAACCTGGGCGCATGACGCAATCATTTACGATGAAAAGCCGCTGACCTTCAAGCAGACCTGGAACCAGCGTAAGCGTTGGTCACAGGGTCACTTTGATGTAGCGGACCGCTATCTCATTCCGATGATCAAAAAAGCAATCAAGACACGTAATATCGTCATGCTGGACTGCTCTGTGAACCTCATTCAGCCGTACTTCCTGATGATTTCCACGTTCTTCGTGCTTTGCAGCTATGTTTATAACTTCTATCCGTTCTACACCAATATCCTGTATACTATTATTCCGGTAGAGGTTTGGACCTTGGTTGGTATCGGCCAGTATATTTTCCCGGTAGCTGTACTGTGGAAAATCCGTGCTTCCTTCAAGTCCTGGATGTATCTGTTGCTGTATCCGCTGTTTATTTACAGCTGGATTCCTATTACAGCCCTTGGCTGGTGGCACCGCCATGATCATGAGTGGAGCCACACGCTGCACACCCGTGGCATCAGCTTCGACGATGTAATTATTCCTGAGGATGCAGTAAATGATGGTCCTAAGGAAGTAGTCTTTGCGAAAAAAGACGAAAAATAACGTTTATAAGCACTTCTGCGTAAGCGGGAGTGCTTTTTTAGTGCGCAAAGGCAGGTAAACATGATATAATAAATTTATTGTGCTTATGCAAATGTTATGAAGATGAGCAAAAAGAGCGGAGAGGATATGAAGATGCAGATTAAGGGAATACTTTTTGATTTTGACGGCACTATTGCCAATACCATAGATTTGATTATTGCCACCTTTGAGCACACCTGTCAGGAGGTGCTGGGCTTTACGCCGGAGCGCGAGAAGATTGTCGCTACCTTCGGCCTGCCGCTGCCGGAGGCGATGATTGCGCTTTCCGGTAAGCCGGAGCTGGTGGAAACAATGCGCGACGCTTACAGAGAATATAATAACGCACATCACGATGATATGATCCGTCCTATCCCCGGCGTGCAGGAAACGCTGGAGCAGCTGAAGGCACAGGGCATTAAGCTGGCGGTGGTCACCTCCAAAAAGCCGCCGATGCTGCGCCGCGGGCTTGACTGCCTGCAGCTGACGCAGTATTTTGATGCGACTGTTGCCTTGGGCGATACGAAGGAGAGCAAACCGCATCCTGCGCCGATGCTGGCGGCGTGTGCCAAGCTGGGAGTGAAGCCGGATGAGTGCCTGTGCGTCGGCGACAGTCCCTTCGATTTGCAGAGCGGACGTAGTGCGGGGGCGAAAACCGTTGCCGTGCGCTATACGGCCTTTGGTTGGGAGAAGCTGCTGGAGGAGGGCAGGCCGGATTTTGTGATTGCAAGGCCGCAGGAGTTGTTGGAGATTGTGGGGAAGATTTGTTAGTGTCCTAATAAAAATACTAATGAAGGTTCTAATGTCCTTTTAAATGAGTCGACAGTGCCGGATACTGAGCAAGTAGTGCCAGATACTAAGGATATAGTGCCGGATAATCTGCAAAAGTGCCGGATACTAGGCCGATAGTGCCAGATACTCAGAAAACAGTGCCGGATACTCCACACCCACTTCGCACTCTCACACCTGCTGAGAGTGCTTTTTCTTTGCTCTTTAAATTATGCCTTATTTATGGTATTATATAATAGAAAAAGTGTGGAGAATCTGCATAGATATTATGCGTAATAACATACTTTGGTAAACAGTTTTCATTATCACATTTACCCATAAAGGAGGCAAAGCATATGCGTAAAATTGCTATCATTGGCGGAACCGGTATTGATAATCCCGATACCCTGAAGGGATTTGAAAAAAAGATTATAGAAACACCGTTTGGTAAGGCATTGTGCAACATCGGCACAATGAGCGGTAATCAGGTGGTTTTCGTGAGCCGTCACGGCGTTGACCATTCCGTACCGCCCCACAAGGTAAACTATCGCGCCAACATCTGGGCGATGAAGAGCCTGGGAACGGAGGAGATTTTTGCTACTACCGCAGTTGGTTCCCTCAACCCGGAGATGAAGGCAGGTCACTTCGTAGTTTGCGACAACGTGCTGGACTTCACCAAGAGCCGCATCAACACCTTCTATGATTCACCTGAGCGTGGTGTAGCACACTGCGATTTTACCTATCCGTATTGCCCGACTCTGCGCGAGAAGGTTATCAAATGCCTTGAGAAAACGGATATTACCTTCCATAAGCACGGTGTTTATGTTTGCACCGAAGGCCCGCGCTTTGAAAGTGCTGCCGAAATCAAGATGTTCGCTATGCTGGGCGGTGACCTGGTTGGCATGACCAATATGCCTGAGTCTATTCTGGCGCGTGAGGCAGAGATGTGCTACACCAACTGCTCCATTGTTACCAATATGGCTGCCGGCATTTCCCCGACACCGCTTTCTCATAAAGAGGTTTGCGACGCAATGGCACTGAGCATTAAGAATATGGAAAAGCTGATTCTGTCCTTTATCGCTTATGAAGAGCCGACTGAGGCGAAATGCAACTGCCATCACGCTATGCAGGAGTTCGGCGGCTTTAAGCTGTAAGAGGTTGTTATGGTAGAAACTATGCGTTGGGAGCAGGGGAGCCTGGTGCTGTTGGACCAGACTCTGCTGCCGCAAAAGATAGAATGGATTACCTGCGTAGATTACAAGCGCGTGAAAGTGGCGATTGAACGCTTGGAGGTGCGCGGTGCTCCGGCAATCGGCGCTGCCGCTGCCTTCGCTATGGTGCTGGGTGCGCGCGAGGTTGAGAATAAGCCTGACTTTTTGGGTGCGCTGGATGTTGTGCGTGCGGATCTGATTACTGCGCGTCCGACGGCGGTCAACCTGGCGTGGGCGGCAAATCTGCAGTACGCGCTGGCTGTGCGCCTAAACGGCGGGGACAAGTCACCTGCGGCAATTATCAAGGCGCTGGAGGAGAAGGCCAAGCAGATTTATGCGGACGATATCACTATGAATAAGCGTATGGGCGAATACGGCGCTGCTGTGCTGCCTGACGCTGCCGTAGTGCTGACGCACTGCAACGCAGGCGCATTGGCAACCTGCGGTTGGGGCACGGCGCTGGGCGTTATCCGCAGTGCCTATGCGCAGGGCAAGCTGAAGATGGTTTATGCAGACGAAACGCGTCCGCTGCTGCAGGGTGCACGACTGACGGCGTTTGAGCTGTTTGAGGACGGCATTCCGGTGACGCTGATTACCGATAATATGGCAGCGTGGACCATGCGCACGCAAGGCGTTAACGCTGTTGTTGTCGGTGCCGACAGAATTGCGGCCAACGGCGATACGGCGAACAAAATCGGCACCTATGGCGTGGCACTGGCGGCGAAGGCACACGGGATTCCGTTTTATATCGCCGCGCCGACGAGCACCTTTGATTTTTCCATTGCCACAGGTGCGCAGATTCCTATTGAGGAGCGCAAGGCCGACGAGGTACGTCATTTCCGCAGCGAGCAGACTGCACCTGAGGGCGTAGCAGTGTTTAACCCTGCGTTTGACGTGACACCGGCAGAGCTTATTACCGGTATTATTACCGAGCATGGCGTACTTAAAGCGCCGTATACAGAAAGCATTATGAAATTGCAGGCTCTTTTACAAGATTAAAGAGCTTATTTTAAGGAGGATTTTCAGATTTATGCAAAGCATTATTAAAGACATCAAATTGGCACCGTTAGGTCATCAACGTATCGCGTGGGCAAAGGAATATATGCCCTTGCTGAACCATCTGAACGATGAATACAGCAAAACTAAGCCTTTCCAGGGCATCAACATGGTTGTAACCATTCACCTGGAAGCAAAAACTGCTTATCTGGCACTCGTGCTGAAGAACGCAGGCGCTAATGTTGTTGTTACCGGCAGCAACCCGCTTTCCACTCAGGACGAAATTGCCGCAGCACTGGTTGACAGCGGCGTAACTGTTTTCGCAACCCATGGCTGCACCAACGAAGAATATGATATGTATTTGCGCGAAGCTTTGAAGAGCGAACCGCAGCTGATTATTGATGACGGCGGCGATTTGGTTAATATGCTGCACGGCGAACGTCGTGACCTGATTCCTAACCTGATGGGCGGCAGCGAAGAAACCACCACCGGCGTACATCGTCTGAAGGCTTTGGCTGCGGCAGGTCATCTGGCATTCCCGATGATTGCCGTTAATGATGCTTACTGCAAGTATCTGTTTGATAACCGTTACGGTACCGGCCAATCCTCCTGGGATGGCATCATGCGTACCACCAACATGTCCGTAGCAGGCAGAACCGTTGTTGTTGCAGGCTATGGCTGGTGCGGTAAGGGCGTTGCAATGCGTGCCAAAGGCTTGGGCGCTAACGTTATCGTTACCGAGGTTGATCCTATTAAGGGTATTGAAGCAGTATTTGACGGCTTCCGCGTTATGCCGATGCAGGAGGCTGCTAAGCACGGCGATATCTTTGTAACCGTAACCGGCTGCAAGGACGTAATCACCAAACCGCATATGGAGGTTATGAAGAACGGCGCTGTTATGTGCAACGCAGGCCACTTCGACGTAGAAATCAACAAACATCATCTGGAGGAGCTTTCCGTAGTTGCTCCGTATGAAGTACGCAAAAATATTATGACCTACACCATGGCTGACGGACGTAAGCTGAACCTGCTGGGCGAAGGCCGTCTGGTTAACCTGGCATGCGGCGACGGTCACCCGATTGAAATCATGGACCTGTCCTTCGCTATGCAGTTCCTGGCTATGAAATACCTGCTCGACCATAAGGGAGCAATGGAAAACAAACTGTATGTACTGCCGGAAGAGCTGAACACCGAAATTGCTGCTCTGAAGCTGCAGGCTATGGGCGCAGGCATCGACACCCTGAGCGATGAGCAGAAGGCATATCTGGCTGCCGAATAATCATGGAAACGCAGTTATTTGCTAAAGAAAGTGCGTGTGCTGCCATTGTGGAAACAGGCCATGCGCTGATTGAAAAAAAGCTCGTTGCAGGCTCCTGGGGCAACATCAGCTGCCGCATTGACGCGCAGAATATTGCTATCACACCCTCCGGTCACGGTTATGAAACACTGACGCCTGAGGACGTTGTCATTATCAACCGTGATGGCGAAGTTGTCGAAGGCAAGCGCATTCCTTCTTCCGAACTGAAGGTGCATACCGCCATTTACAACGCCTATCCAGAGGCAGGTGCCGTAATCCATACGCACAGCATTTATGCCAGTGCGCTTGCGGCTATGCATCAGGGAGTGCCGGCGATTATCGAGGATATCGTGCAGATTATCGGCGGCAGGGTGGAGTGCGCTCAGTACGCTCTCTGCGGTACGCAGGAGCTGGCGGAGAACACCGTGCGTGCGCTGAACGGCAAAAAGGCTGTGCTGCTGGCCAACCATGGCGCTGTCTGCTGGGGCAAGAACCTGGCGGAGGCACTGCTTGCTGCCGAAATTCTGGAAAAAGCGGCGCAGATTGCCGTAATCTGTGCAGGCACCGGCAACAAGGTGTACGAGCTGAGCTGTGAGGACGTGGACGTGATGCATGATTTTTATGAAAAGCATTACTCCAAACGTCAGCAGGGCGAGGAGTAGAAAACAATAATATCACTGTCATCTGCCTCCCTAAGCATTAAACAGGGAGGCAGGACTTAATTTGTACCAAGGAAGTGAAATCTTTTGGCTAAGCTACTGATTAAAAATATCGAGCTTCTGCATACTCCGAACGGTGAAATGCAGAACATCGCCGTTGAAGATAATAAGATTGTCTATGTAGGCAAGGACGTGCCTGCAGACTTTGCTGCCGACGAAATCGTTGACGGCAAGGGCAAGCTGGCTACCGCCGGCATGGTTAACACTCACGGCCACGTTTCTATGACGCTGCTGCGCAGCTATGCCGATGATATGGCGCTCATGGACTGGCTGCAAAACAAAATCTGGCCGATTGAGGACAAGATGGATGCCAACGACATCTATTGGGGCGCAATGCTGGGCATCGTAGAAATGCTGAAGGGCGGTACTACCTGCTTTGCCGATATGTACGCCTTCATGGAGGATGTTGCGCGTGCCTGCGCTGAAACTGGTATCCGCGCTAACCTCAGCCGCGGTCTGATCGGCGTAGCGCCGGACAAGGATGTAAAGCTGGCAGAAAACACTGTGCTGGCGAAGAACTGGCAGGGCTATGACAACGGCCGTATCCGCATCACCTACGGTCCGCACGCTCCTTATACTTGTCCTGTTGATTATCTGGAAAAGGTCATTGCCGAGGCTGCTGCCAACAAGGCAGAAATCCAGATGCATCTGTGCGAAACTAAATTTGAGGTTGATACCGTTGTTAAAGAGCATGGCATGACGCCGATTCAGCTGATGGATAAGCTGGGCATGTTTGATCTGGGAACCATTGCTGCGCACTGCGTACACTTGACCGACGAGGATATGGATATCATGGCTGCCAAAAACGTGCGTGTAGCCCACAACCCGCAGAGCAACCTGAAGCTGGCAAGCGGTATCGCACCGGTAGCGGCAATGCTGAACAAGGGCATTTGCGTTGGCCTGGGCACGGACGGCGCATCCAGCAACAACAATCTGGATATGCTGGAGGAATGCCGCGCTGCCGCAATGCTGCATAAGGCAACCACCTTTGATCCTCTCGTTGTTCCTGCTAAAAAGGCGTGGGAGATGGCAACTGTTGACGGCGCCAAGACTTTGGGCTTTGCCGATACTGGACTTCTGGAAGCAGGTCAGCAGGCAGATATCGTACTGTGGGATATGCACAAGCCTTACTGGTATCCGCGTCACAATAAGCTGTCCCAGCTGGTTTATGCAGCAAGCAGCACTGACGCCGACACTGTTTTCGTAGCAGGCAAAAAGGTTGTGGAAGCAGGAAAACTGCTGACCTTTGACGAAGAAAAGATTTATGCGGAAGCTGAGGCTTGCACCAGAAAGCTCTTGAATGAATAGCAATTAGCAGCAAAAGGAGAAATGCAAGAAAATGGCTAAAATCATTACCAAAGCAAATTTAGCACCTGCAGTTTACGAGTTCGTCGTAGACGCGCCGCTGGTGGCACACAAATGCCATCCGGGACAGTTTGTAATCATCCGCACAGACGAATACAGCGAACGTATTCCTCTGACTATTGCGGATTTTGACCGTGAAAAAGGCTATATCACCTTAATCGTGCAGGCTGTGGGCAACACCACCAAGCATCTGTGCGACACCTTTAACGAGGGTGATGATATTCTCGACGTAGTAGGTCCTTTGGGACATCCTTCCGAGATGGGCAAGTTCGGTACTGTTGTAGTAGTTGGCGGCGGCATCGGCGTTGCGCCTGTTTATCCTATCGCACGTGCATATCACGAGCTGGGCAACAAGGTTATCTCCATCATCGGTGCACGCGACAAGGATCTGGTAATCTGGCAGGATAAAATGGCTGCTATCAGCGATGAGCTGATTTTGACCACAGATAACGGCAGTGCAGGCCGCAAGGGCTTTGTAACTGACCCGCTGCGTGAAATGCTGGAAGCAGGCGAGAAGATTGACCTGGTATTGGCCATCGGCCCTGTTATCATGATGAAAAACGTGGCAGCAACCACTAAACCCTTCGGCGTAAAAACTACGGCCAGCCTCAACACCATCATGGTAGACGGCACCGGCATGTGCGGCGGCTGCCGTGTAATGGTTGGCGGCGAGAACAAATTTGCCTGTGTAGACGGACCGGAGTTTGATGCTCACGAGGTAGATTTTGCAAACCTGGTAATGCGTCAGCAGATGTACAAGGACCAGGAAGCACTGGAATATAGCTGTGGAGGTCATTGCAAATGCGTGGAGGAATGAGAAATGCTATGCCGGAACAGCCGGCTGATGTGCGTAACAAAAACTTTCAGGAGGTAGCACTTGGCTACACTAAGGAAATGGCGGTAGACGAGGCACAGCGCTGCCTAAACTGCCCCAAACCGCGTTGTGTAGGCAGCTGCCCGGTTAATATTGATATTCCTAAGTTTATCCATGAGGTTGCACAGGAAAACTTTGCCGATGCTTATAAAATCCTTAAGCAAAAGAGCACCCTGCCTGCTGTCTGCGGCCGTGTCTGCCCGCAGGAAAACCAGTGCGAAGGCAAATGCGTGCTGGGCATTAAGGGCGAGCCTGTAGCTATCGGCCGCCTAGAGCGCTTTGTTGCCGACTATGCGCGTGAACATGGTTTGGATAACGATGTAGAAGCTCCAGCAGAACGCAAAGGCAAGAAGGTTGCCGTTGTAGGCAGCGGCCCCAGCGGTCTGACCTGCGCCGGCGATTTGGCAAAAATGGGCTATGATGTAACCATGTACGAAGCACTGCATGCTGCCGGCGGCGTGCTGATGTACGGCATTCCGCAGTTCCGTCTGCCAAAGGAAATCGTACAGCATGAAATCTCCGCACTGAAAAAGCTGGGCGTAAAGATTGTAGTTGACGCTGTTATCGGCCGCACCTTCACCATCAAGGAGCTGATGGAAGAGGAAGGCTTCAGCGCTGTTTATGTGGGTACCGGCGCCGGTCTGCCGCACTTTATGCATATTGACGGCGAAAACCTCAACGGCGTATATTCCGCCAACGAATTTTTGACGCGTGTAAACCTGATGAAGGCTTACGAATTCCCAAACTACGCTACACCTGTATACGTTGGTAAGAAGGCTGCTATCGTTGGCGCAGGCAACGTAGCAATGGACGCAGCGCGTACCGCGAAGCGCCTTGGCGCGGAGCAGGTATATATCGTGTACCGCCGCAGCGAGGAAGAAATGCCTGCGCGTAAGGAAGAAATCGGCCATGCTAAGGAAGAAGGCATTGAGCTGCGCCTGCTGAACAATCCGGTTGCAATCATGGGCGATGAAAAGGGCTGGGTTAACGGCCTGAAGTGCATTAAGATGGAGCTGGGCGAAGCGGATGCCAGCGGCCGTCGCTCTCCTGTAGCTATCGCAGGCAGCGAATATGTGCTCGACGTTGACATGGTAGTTATGGCTATCGGCCAGGGTCCTAACCCGCTGATTAAGCAGACTACCCCTGATCTGGAGATCAACAAGCGCGGTAACATCGTTGCCGACGAGGCAGGTGCTACCTCTATTCCGGGCGTGTTCGCCGGTGGCGACATCGTAACCGGTGCTGCAACCGTAATCAGCGCTATGGGCGCAGGCAAGAAGGCTGCAGCTGCTATTGACGAGTACCTGAGCAAGTAAACTGCTGAGAGCTTGTAAAAGTGTAATTTAACTTGTAACAAGCGTAATTTAATACGGACACGTTTAAAAGTCCTGTTGTGGATTGAGTAATTTAATCTGCAACAGGATTTTTTTATGCTTATATATTCTTTGAATTATGAAATATACTTTCAAAAGTGCAGGCGCTTTACACACTATTGAATATTATATTAAATTCATATAAAATCATAAGATATTATTTGACTTATATATACTTACCAGTATTGATTTTTTAATTGCGGTATGTGTATAATATAAATATAGAAGAGTAGTGAGAGAGCATTTTTTGACTGTAGGCAAGGACAAAAGAATGCTTCGCGAACGGAAAAACTATGCAGCAGCGTCGTTTACGCCGGCAAAGCGAATCTTATAACATCAACTGATAAGGTTCATAAAAATATTCATTAACATATCACAAAGGAGGTTGTAAGTTATGCGTTTTTTAGCAATGGTCTTATTATTACTGTTTAGTTGTTCAACAGGTTTTGCTTTTCAAAATGAACCGGATGGTTTTCAAGGACTTAAATTAAATTCGTCGTTTGAGGAAGTTAAATCAACGGAGCTTCTGTGTGATAAATATTACGCAGGAGACGAAAAAGAAGTAGACGCCTATGACCTTGATTTAGATTTAAGTAATGAATATAGTGTACGTTTAGATGAGTATTATTTTGATTTAGATGAACCAACACAAAGCTTACACGGAGTGCCTTTTAAGGTATTATATGCTAATTTTTATAAAGATAGATTATATAGCGTAATTGTATGTTTGGGGCAAGCTGTTGTTCGCACTGAAGATGATAAAAAATTGAATATGTTTTATTTCCGTGAACTGCAAAGAAATTTTACAGAATTATATGGACTACCTACAAGTACATATCCGGAACAATTAGAAGCTAATGATTCGTATACGAGACTTCAGTGGGAAGGAGATAAAGCTATTATAAGTTTAAGATGGATTCATGATTTCCCGCAATTAACCATCACATCAGTATCGTTACAAAATGAAATAAAAGATGATATTTATAAACAAGCTTCAACAGAAGTGAATTGAATGCTTTACTTATAGGCTTTTATGGCTGGGGCAGATTGCTCCAGCCATTTTTTAAATATGCTTAAAATAAAAAATACACCTTTAGAGGTGTATTTTAAAAATATCAATATTATGTTATAATACATTTTGAGGCAACTGGTAGTCGGTTTTTCTACTCCCTAGCGAGTGGGGGTGATGTTATGACTGTTTTCGAAGCGTTATATCTGATGATTGCTTTCGCAACTCTGGTCGTGCTGATCCTTACGTATCGTAAGTAATTACGGCATGAAAAAAACCGCCTAGCGGTAAGACGGTTTCTTTCTAACTTCTAAACAATGAGGAGAACCGGCTTTCCACAACCAGTTGTCTCTTTATGTTTATTATACGTTTTATCTTGTTTTTTGTCAAACCTGAAGGGTTTGCAGGGGTGGTTTTGGGAGGGCTGTGGGGTAGTGGTTATTTAATACCTTAAAATAAACTTACTTCTCTTCTTCCTCAAACTGGAAAATATATTCCACCGGCTTGCCAAACACCTTGGCGATATCCATTGCCAGCTTGAGCGAGGGATTGTATTTTCCGTTTTCCAGATTGCCGATGGTTTCTCTTCTGACACCGACAAGCTCTGCAAGGTCGTTTTGCTGCATTTTTCTTTCCTTGCGCAGTTCGTGGATTCTAGTTTTTAATATAGGCATTTTGCACCATCCTCATTATTCACGTTCAAATTGTAGGAAAAAGTACCCATAAAGTGTTAAGCTGATGCCAAGAATAATTCTAAGTATGGTATCAGTATCAACGGTAATATTGATTAAAACCATAATGAAGAGAAGGGCGCTGATTAAGCTCAATGTCAGCATTAAAGAACGGTAAGCAGCCCGGTGAAGGTTATCAAGAGCACGTTCATCATCAATGTCAGATTTAAGAAAAAATGTCAGCAGAAGTCCTAATACTGCTACTAAATTTAATAATGTGCTGCTCATGCTTAAATATATGTTGCCGGATTTGATAAATAGTGCCATAAGGACAAAGCTGGCTCCGAAAAAAATATTGGCATAACCATATTTTTGCTTGAGTGTTAATCTGAAATTCTTCATTTTCTAATGCCTCCAATGTGATATATTTCTAACTTATGCTGAAATAATATCACATAATTTACTCGTAGTCAAGAAAAATGTGAGAAATATATCACGTGCGGATGCTCGGATTAACATGCAGGATTTTCATATATTCTGATGAAGTTACGACTTTACTGTCCTGGTAACTGCAAAAAGTTTTCAAAATAAAAAGTTTCTGCACTTGAGTGCAAAAAATCTCAAAAAAATAAAGTTTTTGCATTTCAAAGTATGAAGTGCAACATGAAGCATAAAGAAAACCCCTCTGCAGGCCAAGCCTTTAGAGGGGGGAATACTACTTATAATTCTAATCTTATTTTTTTACTTTACCTTCGCCAAAGATGTATACCCTAAGAAACCTGCTAATATTTTAGGCAATTTGCTTACTCTCCTTTGCCATTTCCCACATAAGTAAAAGATTATCCGCTGCGAAGCTCTCAATCCAATAAAGCTCGTCCTCACTAAAGCCAAAAGCCTTGATAAACTTTTTGTCAGGCATAATGATTTCAGCAAAATCAAAACCATTATTATCATTGGGGCGCTCAAATCTTACGCAAATATATTCCTTGTATTCTTCATTTATAACGTCGCTAGTAGTGACTGTAATGCCGTTGAACATGCAGTAGTAATGCTTATTGGTACACATAGGCGTACAACTCCTTTCAATGAGCTTATTTAATTATATTATAGCGTAGCAGGGGTGAATAGTAAATAGAAGAATATCCCCACACATCACCTCCACTCTTAATTCACAATAGTTTTATATTTTCTTTTAGGAACCTATGCTATAATATGTTTAGAAAGTGAAAATGAGGTGATTATCATGCGTAAAGTTACAGCCTTACTATTAGCTGCCTTAGTGCTTGTAGGCGCCAACACAGCTCTTGCTGATAAAACCATAACCTTAGACAAGGATACCAAGCTGGTGCCGCAGGGCTGGACGGTAGCGGACGATATCAAGTTCAAGAAGAATACTGTTGTAAAGCTAAACGATGACGGTCAGGTAATCGAGGGCGTGCTGGCGAGTGACACCTATCTGCGTCCTACCGGCTGGAAGAGCCTGGCGAGCAATTATTATTATGTGGAGCAGAGTGCGCCGTTCTTCCCGCCGCGCTTCTTCTACCATCCGTATCGCCCGGGGATGGTGATTCCTGCCGACGGTCATGTGCGCTACATGGGCAACAAAACTGTGACCTTTGCCAAGGACGGCACGGTGCTCAGCGGCATGATTGATAATGATGTTATCCTGCAGCTGAGCGATAATGGTTATGGCTTTGTGCGCTTTAAAAATGACACCCAGCTGACATTTGATGCAGATGGCAGAGTTAAGAGCGGCACGCTGGCGGAGGCAACAAAGCTGCGTCCGCTTGGCTGGCAGCATAACCTGCAGGATGAAAGTGCCGGCTTTGTAGAGTTCAAGAGCGGTACAGGCGTTAGCTTTGATGCGACTGGCCTTGTGACCAACGGCTCGCTGAGTAAGAAAACCCTGTGGCATAATGCCGACGGCAGCACGAAGGAGCTGGAGGCTAAGGCACCGGTTGCCTTTACTGCGGACGGAGCAGAGCAGGGATAAGCTGATAATTTCAAAACGTGTAATACCGTACAGGCTTCTGTGGCTATGACGCTGAGGTCTGCACGGTATTTTTTTATAGGTGGGTATGCCTAAGGATAAAATAGATTTTTTGACATAAGCGTTTGTAATAGGCGCGAAGTGTAGCCGTAAAAGCAATACTGTACAATTATGGAGTAATGAGGTATACTATATGTAGTGCGAAAGCAATATTATTATGAATTGAAAAAATTTTCTTCAAGGAGGAAACAGCATGGAAGAAACAAGACCCTTTGTAAGCTGGGACTTAGTCCACGATTTTATGGTAGACGTATTTGTTAAATACGGCGTTCCAGAAGAGGATGCACGCATTTGTACAGACGTTCTGCTGGAAAGCGACAGACGCGGTATCGAAAGCCACGGCTGCAACCGCTTCAAGCCTATTTACCTGGATCGAATTAAAAACGGCACCCTGCTGCCGAAAACCGAAATTGAAATTGTCAAGGATACTCCTTGTACTGTAGTTATGGATGCTCATAACGGCATGGGCATGGTTGCTTCCCATAAGATGATGGAAATGCTGATTGAAAAGGCTTCCAAGTACGGTATGGCCGGCGGCACCATCTTTAATTCTACTCACTACGGCATTGCAGGCTACTGGACCACTATGGCTGAAAAGGCAGGCATGATCGGTATTTCCGGTACTAACGCAAGACCTTCCGTTGCTCCTACTTTTGGCGTTGAGCCGATGATGGGCACTAACCCGCTGACCTTTACTATGCCTACCGATGAGGAGTTCCCGTTCAACTTTGACTGCGCAACCAGCATTATCCAAAACGGTAAGATAGAGTTCTATGCTAGACAGGGCAAGGATACTCCGGCTGGTCTGGTAGTTGCTAAGGACGGCGGCACTATGACCGAATCCGCTACCATCCTGAAGGAAATGCGTGCAGGCAACGTTGCGCTGCTGCCGTTGGGCGGTCTGGGCGAAGAAACCGGCGGCTACAAGGGCTACGGCTTCACTACTATCGTAGAGATTCTTTCTTCCGCATTAGCAGGCGGTCCTTTCATGAAGGCACTGTCCGGTAAGGATGAAAACGGCAACAACGCTATGTATCATTTGGGCCATTTCTTCTTCGTTATCAACCCGGCATTCTTCATGGGCGTTGACACCTTCAAGAAAACTGCCGGCGACATCTGCCGCGGTCTGCGCAATTCCACCAAGGCTCCCGGTCAGGAACGCATCTATACTGCCGGCGAGAAGGAATACATGGCTTGGCTGGACAGAAAAGACAAGGGTGTACCGGTTGGCGAATCCATTCAGAAGGAATTCATTCAGCTTAGAGATGAGCTGGGCCTGACTCAGTACAAATTCCCGTTTGAAAAATAATAAGCTATAACAAAAGCCTGGGCATTTGCTCAGGCTTTTTGTGTGGGGAGATGTAGTTGTTAAAGCATGAAAAAAGCCGTACGGCTTGATTTTTACTATTACAGTAAATTTATAGCAGTACGGCTTGTTTTTAGTCTTTATTTTTGATGAAGATGAAGATTAGTCCGCTGATACCCATCAGCAGCGGATAGAAGCAGTAGGGGATTATGGCGAAGGGGTTGAGTCCCGTGAGGCTTGCTGCAGCCAAAAGCTGTGCGCCGTAGGGGATAAGTCCCTGGCCCATGGAGCTGAACATATCCAGCAGAGAGGCGCTGCGACGAGGCGTTACGCCGAACTCTTCGCTGATATCCTTGGCAATAGGGCCTGCCATAACAATCGCCACAGTGTTGTTCGCGGTGCAGATATCAACAAGCAGAGCGAGAGCAGCAATACCCAGCTCACCGCCTTTGGTGCTGCTGATGCGGCTCTTGATGAAGTTCAGAACGAATTCAATACCGCCGTATTCCTTAATCAGCGTGATGATGCAGGCCACGATGATAGAGATAACAGTGATGTCATACATAGACATAATGCCGTTGCCAACGTGGGTGAACATTTTGGTAGCGGTAAACATGCCTGTTCCCAGGCCTACGAGCATACTGAGCACAGTACCGATAATAAGAATCACGAAAACGTTGACACCGCTTACGGCACCGATTAAAACAACCAGATATGGGATAACCTTGATCAGACTGTAATCGAGGTTGCCGTTAACCTGGTATTCATTGGTGTTGCCCAAGAAGTAGAACAGGCCAAGAGTGATGATTGCTGCCGGCAGAACGATTTTGAAGTTTTCGCGGAACTTGTCGCGCATATCGCAGCCCTGTGTTTTAACAGCAGCAATAGTGGTATCGGAAATAATAGAAAGGTTGTCACCGAACATTGCACCGCAGACTACGGCACCGGCGCAGATAGCCATCGGGAAGCCGGTTTTATCGCTGATGCCCGCAGCAATCGGAGCAAGCGCAGTAATTGTGCCTACGGAAGTACCCATAGAAATGGAAATGAAGCAGCCGATGGCAAAGAGGCCTGCAACCGCCATGTTGCCCGGCAGAATGGAAAGGCCAAGGTTAACGGTGCTTTCTACACCGCCGGCAGCGCGTACAGCGCCGGAAAAGGCACCTGCGGCGAGGAAGATGAGGCACATGGTGAGAATGTTTTCGTCACCTACGCCGGTAGAAGCAAGGCGCAGCTTCTGTACAAAGCTGAGCTTTTGGTTTTGCAGGAAGGCTATGATTAAAGCAATTAAAAAGCCTACAATCGCAGGCATGCTGTAAAAATCCCCGGTAATCAGGCCTGAGCCTATAAAAAACAGCAAAAAGACTGCGATAGGCAGCAGAGCGATGGCACGCCCTTTGGAATGGTTGTTGGTCATAAACAGAATCTCCTTTTATATAATTTTCAGCTTTTTCTATTATATCAATTAAATTTTTAGTATGCAAGGAAGATTGATGAAGGATTGTTAAAAGAATAACAAAAAACCTCAGCTGCATTGCTGCAACTGAGGCAAACTTCTTGGCTCCCCGAGTAGGACTCGAACCTACGACGCCCTGATTAACAGTCAGGTGTTCTACCGGCTGAACTATCGGGGAATTAAGGTTGGTAAGTCAACCAACGAAGATTATTATACTCGCATGGCAATTATTTGTCAACAGGTTTTTTAGAAAAAATTATAAGTATTTTGGGAAGGCGATAAATGAGAGGGATTTAACAGATGAAATGCTTATATAGAATGAGGGCAAGTGATATGAAAGGCGAGGTAAAGATGGTCTTGATGTGTTGTCCAAGGACACTCCCTTCACCTTTACTTAATGCAGAAATTGCCGGCAGCAGGAAGATCTAAAATCTTTAGATAATATAGTAGGCTTGTTTGAGGTTTTATGCTATAATATCCTTAATGATATAAACTACATGTGTAAAGGAGTGTTCCCCATGGAAGAAGCTGTATTATACGCTGTGGAAAACAATATTGCGACGATTACTATGAACCGTCCGAAGAGCCTGAATTCAATGAATGACGCGCTGATTGACGGCCTGCATGCTGCTATTACCAAGGCTGCTGCCGACGCTGAGGTGCGTGCTATCGTACTTACCGGTAACGGCAAAGCATTTTGTGCTGGCGGAGACCTGAGCTATCTGAACGGCTTAGAAGGCGTTGCTGCCAAGAAGGACTTTATCGCTAAGGTAGGCGACGTTGCGAAACGCCTGACTACTATTCCTAAACCTGTTATTGCTTATATCAACGGCGTTACTGCCGGTGCAGGCGTTAACCTTATGTTGGCCTGCGACCTGGTGTATGCATCTGCCAAGGCACGCTTTGGCGAAAGCTTTGCCAAGGTTGGCCTGATTCCCGACTGCGGCGGCTTGTACTTCCTGCCGAAGGCTATCGGTGTGCTGAAGGCTAAAGAGCTGATGTTTACCGGCGACCTGATTGACGCTGCAACTGCCAAGGAGCTTGGCATGCTGAACGATGTATATGAAGATGAAGAGCTGAAGGATAAGGTTTATGCTATGGCTGCACGCCTGGCAGCAAGCGCTCCGCTGTCTATCAGCCTGACGAAGAAATATCTCAATGACCATGACCTGACCTTGGACGAGGTGCTGGCAATCGAAGAAACTACCCAGGCGCTGCTGATGGGTACTGATGACTGCAAGGAAGGCATTGCTGCTTTCTATGAGAAGCGTGCACCGCAATTCACCGGTAAATAAGAAAAAAATTAGCAGAAAAAAGTAAATGTTTACGGAACTGTCACATAATTTATCCTGATGGTTCCGTTTTCTTTTTGACGTAGGAATACAAGATGTTGTATAATAAATCTATTGATAAATTTTTCTCGGAGGAAAGTATGCTCGATTTCAGTACAATGATCTATCGCATTCCTGCACTGTTGTTTGCGATTACGATACACGAATATGCCCATGCGCAATGTGCGGACAGCATGGGTGACCCGACTGCGCGTTATATGGGACGCATGACCTTCAACCCGATGGCGCATCTGGATCCGTTGGGCGTGATTCTGCTGGTGGTAGCAGGTTTCGGTTGGGCTAAGCCCGTAGAAATTAACCCCAGCAATTTCCGCAACCGCCGCGAGGGTATTCTGAAGGTATCCTTTGCCGGCCCCGCAGCTAATCTGTTCTTGTGCTTTCTTGCAGCATTCTTCATGGCATTTCTGAAGCGCTTTGGCCTTATAAGCGAGGGCGTTTACATGTTTTTGCTGTGGATGCAGTTATATAATGTATGGTTTGCTTTTTTTAACCTGATCCCGGTTCCGCCGCTGGACGGCTCCAAGATTCTTTCGGAGCTTCTGTCGCCGTCTATGGCCTGGAAGTTTGACAATCTGGTGGGACGCTATGGTTTTTACATCCTGATTGCCCTGGTGTTCACCGGTATCACAGGTGCGATTATCAGACCGCTGGCTACAGGCTACATGCTGCTGGTTAACAGTATCCTGGGTTTAGTGTTCTAAGCCATGGCCGATTTAGCGTTGAAGCTTACTGCGTTCGAGGGACCGCTGGATTTGCTTTTGCATCTCATCGAACGTGATAAGGTAGATATTTATGATATTCCCATTGCGGCGGTTACGGAGCAGTATATAAGCTACCTGCGCAGCATGAGTGAATTTGATATGGAGGTCGCCAGTGATTTTCTGGTGATGGCTGCAACACTGCTGCAGATTAAATCGCGTATGCTGCTGCCCAAACAGCCTGTTGAGGGCGAAGAGGAGGAGGCAGATCCGCGCCAGCAGCTGGTGGAGATGCTGGTGGAATACCGCCGCATTAAGCGTGCCGCTGCTGCTTTGGCAGATATGAAGCAGAGCGCTGAGCTGTACTGGCAGCGTGAGCCGATGTTCGGCAACTTGGTGGAGCGCACTGTTGCTCCCTGCACGGTGCAGCAGTTATTGAAGGCTTTGGCAGGCATGACGACTGCGCCCGATGGCAAGCCGGCAGCCTTTATTGAGCCGCAGGCCTACAGCGTGCAGGATAAAATGGCAGATATTCTGCAAAGACTGCAACGTCAGCCGCAGGGCTTTATGCTGAATGAGATTTTTACCGCAGGCAGTGCTGCTGAAAAGGTGGCCTGCTTTTTGGGTGTGTTGGAGCTGCTGAAGCTGGGGTTGATTACCATCAGCCAGGCGCAGCGCTTTGCACCGATTTACATCTTTGGCAAGCAGGGACAGGAGGGAGCAGGCAATGTATCTTGATAAAATGACAGGAGCACTGGAAGCGTTGCTGTTTGCTGCCGGAGAGCCTGTTTCTGTGGCAGAGCTCGCAGATCTTATGCAGCTGGAAAAGCCGCAGGTGTGGGAGCTTATTTCAGAGCTGAAGCAGTCCTATGAGGCCGAAAGCAGGGGATTGATGCTGCGTGAGACAGCAGGCTGCTTTCAGCTGGTGACCAAGCCTGTTTACTACAGCTTATTGCTTGGCCTGGGGCGCAAAAAGGAAGTAAAGCTGACGAATGCGTCGTTGGAGACATTGGCGATTGTTGCTTTTAAGCAGCCGGTAACGCGTGCAGAGATGGAAGCTATCCGCGGCGTAAAGGTTGACGGCGTACTCAATACATTGCTGGACCTTGGTCTGGTGGTAGAGGCAGGACGCAAGAAGGCACTGGGTAACCCTATTTTATATGCGACAACGGATAAATTCCTGACGGTGTTCGGCCTGAACTCGTTAGAGGAGCTGCCGCCGCTGGAGGCAAGGCCGGAAGACGAGGCAGAGGCTGCGCAGCAGGTGCTGCAGCTTGATAATACAATTGAAGCAAAGGAAAACTGAGATAGATGGAAGAACGTTTACAAAAAATCCTGGCGGCAGCAGGCGTTGCCTCCCGCCGCGAAGCAGAAAAAATTATTACGGCAGGTCGCGTCCGCGTGAACGGTAAGGTGGTTACCGAGCTGGGCTGCAAGTTTGATGCGTCCAAGGTACGCATCAGCGTTGACGGCAAGCCGATTGCCCAGGAAGCCAAGGCTTATTACATGTTCTATAAGCCGAGGGGAGTAGTCACCACGATGTCCGACCCGCAGAACCGCCGCAGCATTGCCGATTTCGTGCAGAACCTGCCGGAGCGAGTTTTCCCGGTAGGTCGCCTGGACTTCAATACCGAAGGACTGCTGCTGCTGACGAATGACGGTGCACTGGCACAGGCCCTGATGCATCCGAGCCATGAGGTAAACAAAACCTACCTCGTTAAGGTTCCGGGCATTGTGCCGCAGGAAAAGCTGGACCAGCTGCGCTTGGGCGTAAAGCTGGAGGACGGTCCGACCGCTCCGGCGATTGTCAACCTGCGTGATTATGACCATGAGCGTGGCTTTACGCTTTTTGATATCACCATCCATGAGGGACGTAACCGCCAGATTCGCCGCATGTGTGACGCTATCGGTTTCCCAGTGCGTGATCTGAAGCGCATCAAGCTGGGACCGCTGCAGCTGAGTAATCTGGGACGCGGCAAGTTCCGCAGCCTAAGTGAGCAGGAATTATCCCAGCTCAGAAAGGCGGCTAAGCTATGACGCGAGTTGCGATTGTAGGCGGCGGCGCGGCAGGCCTTTTGGCAGGTATTGCTGCAGCCTGGGGCGGAGCGCAGGTAACGATTTATGAAAAAATGCGTGTGCCGGGCAAGAAAATGCTCATTACCGGCAAGGGACGCTGCAACATTACCAACGCCTGTGAAATCCCCGATTTCATAAAAAATCTGCCCGGAAACGGAAGATTTTTAAATAGTGCTTTACATAGGTTCACAAATGATGATATAGTATTGCTGTTGGAGAGTAACGGATTGCCGACGAAGGTTGAACGCGGCGGCCGTATTTTTCCGGTAAGCGACAAGGCGAAGGATGTAGTTGATACGCTGGTGAGTATTTATACCGAGGCCGGCGGCAAGCTGCAGACCGACACCAAGGTTATTGATATCATGGTCAAGGAAGGCCATGTGTACGGCGTGCGCACGGTCAACGGCGTGTACGAGGCAGACAGAGTTATTCTGGCTGCGGGCGGTGCGTCCTATCCGGGCACAGGCAGCGACGGCGGCGGCGCTAAGCTGGCGCAGAAGCTGGGGCACACGATTGTACCGCTGAAGCCTTCTCTGATTCCGCTGGAAAGCGATTATCCTTATGTTGATGACCTGCAGGGACTTTCCCTGCGCAATGTGCAGGCAACGCTTTTTGCTGAAGGCGTGAAGCTTGGCAGCGAATTTGGCGAGATGCTGTTTACGCATTTCGGCGTTTCCGGTCCCATTGTGCTTTCGCTGAGCAATCTTGCCGCAGACGCTTTGGCTGCGGGCAAGGATGTAGAGCTGGAGGTTGACCTGAAGCCTGCGCTGAGCGAGGAAAAGCTGGATGCGCGTATCCAACGTGACTTTGTGCAGTATAGCCGTAAGCAGGTGCTTAACGGCATGAAGGATCTGCTGCCGCAGCGACTGATTCCCGTTGTGCTGGATATGTCCTACGTTGATGAGAACAAATTCATTAACCAGGTTTCGCGCGAGGAGCGTCACAGACTGCTGCAGACGCTGAAGCATTTTGTGATTACTATTTCCGCAACACGTCCGATTGCAGAGGCTATCGTTACCGCAGGCGGCGTGAGCGTGAAGGAGATTGACCCCAAGACCATGGAATCCAAGCGCATCAAGGGCCTGTACTTTGCAGGCGAGGTTATGGATGTCGACGGTTATACCGGCGGCTATAATCTGCAGGCAGCGTTCAGCAGCGGTCATGCTGCGGGCGAAGCGGCGGCTGCGGAAGAATAATTCATAAATTTGACTAAAATTAGGCTATCCATATACATGTAAAACATGGTATTATATAGATAGCTAATACATTATAAAGTGTGGTTATGTAGAATGAAGAAAATTGTTGTGGCAATTGATGGTCCCGCAGGTGCAGGCAAAAGCACTATTGCGAAGCTGGCTGCCGAAAAATTAGGCTATGCCTATATTGATACCGGTGCCATGTACAGAAGCGTAGCCTGGAAGTTTTTGCAGACAGGCAAACCTTTTGACGAGGACTTTATCAGCGGCTTATCCAAGACTATGCTGATTGACTTCAAGCCGGAGGCAAAAATCAATCGTGTTTTTGTGGACGGTACCGAGGTTACCGATGCTATCCGTACTCCCGAAGTAACGGCGATCGTATCGCGTGTTGCTGCTATCGGAGCAGTGCGTGAGGCGATGGTAGACCAGCAGCGCCGTATGGGCGAGGCAGGCGGTGTCCTGATGGACGGTCGTGATATCGGTACGGTTGTCTTCCCGAACGCACAGCTGAAAATTTTTCTTACTGCTTCCGTTGAGGAAAGAGCGCGCCGCCGCTATGCGGAAATGGTAGCGAAAGGTCAGCAGGTTGATTTGCAGCAGCTGCAGGCAGATATCGCTGAGCGCGACAAGCAGGATAGCGAGCGTGCAATCAGTCCGCTGCGTCAGGCAGAGGATGCCTTGCTCCTGGATACATCTGATATGGGCATCAGCGAGGTTACTGATAAAATTCTACAGCTGGTGCAGGAGCGCGCACAATGATTTATACTATAGTAAAAGGGCTTTTAAAGCTTATTTTTACAGTCGTATTGCGACTGAAGATAGAGGGAAGAGAAAATATTCCCAAGGATGGTCCGCTGGTAATAGCGAGCAACCATCTGAGTCTGCTTGATCCGCCTGTACTTGGTACAGCAGCAACCCGTAAGGTCCATTTCATGGCCAAGGAAGAGCTGTTTGTGCCGGTTCTGGGCACAATCTATAAAATTCTGGGCGCTTTCCCGGTGCGCCGTGGTGGTGCAGACCGTGCTGCCATCAAGCATGGTATTGAAATCCTGGAAAGTGGTAATGTGCTGGCGATTTTCCCCGAGGGAACACGCAGCAAGACCGGTGAGCTTGGTAAGGCTCAGCCCGGAGCACTGATGATGGCGAGCAAGGTGAAGGCAACTATTGTGCCGGCCTGCATCATCGGTACCGATTACAAGCGTCATGGCCGCATCTGGCCGAAGGTGACGGTGCGCTTTGGCAAGCCGATGCCTTTTCCTGAAGGCGCTGAAGTGAACAAAGAATTCTTGCATGCAATGACTGAAGAGATGATGCAGCACATTGCAAGGCTGCAGGCAGGTGAAGATGCATAATGGAAATTAAGGTAGCAGAACACTGTGGCTTTTGCTATGGTGTGAAGCGCGCGGTGGCGTTGGCCCAGAAGGCTGCGAACGACCATGTGCAGGGTGCAACGCTGGGACCTTTGATACACAATCCCCAGCTGATTGCCGAGCTTGCATCGAAGGGCATTGCCTGTAAGGATAGCCTGGAGCAGTTCGCTCCCGGTGAAACGGTTATCTTCCGTTCACACGGCGAGGGGCCTGAAACCTACGCGCAGGCAGAAAAACAAGGGCTGACAATTCTGGACGCAACCTGTCCGAATGTACGCCTGGCACAGCAAAAGGCTGCTCAGGCAGCAGCTGATGGCTATTTTCCTGTAATAGTCGGAGAAAAAAATCATCCGGAAGTAAAAAGTATTTTAAAATGGGCAGGAAAAAACGCTATCTGTGTAGAATGTATAAAAGATATCTCTTATGTACCGCGCCAGGAGCGTTATGGAGTAATCATCCAGACGACTTTTGAGCTGCAGAAATTTAATGATATATTGCAGGCACTGCAGGAGCAGCGACCGGGAGAATACCGTGTGGAGCGCACCATCTGTCTGGCGACAGCGCAAAGACAGCAGGCGGCTGTAAAGCTGGCTGCAGAGTCGGATGCCGTTATCGTTATCGGCGGACGCAACAGCGCCAACACAAGGCATCTTTTCGAGCTGGTGCAAGAGCATTGCAGGCAGGCATATCATATAGAGACTGCAAGCGAGCTGAGCAGCGATATGCTAAGGGGTTGCAATAAAATAGGAATCACGGCAGGAGCATCGACTCCGGACCGTTTAATTAAGGAGGCTATTTTAGTAATGGAAAACATGGATTTTGAAAGAATGCTCAACGAAAGTATGGAGGTAGAGGTATATCCTGGCAAAGTTGTCAATGGTACCGTTATTCAATTGGATAAAGACGGCGTATATGTATCTTTCGGATATAGACATGATGGTCTGATTCCTTATTCCGAATGGTCCCAGACCGAAACTGCTGAAGAACTGCAAAACACTATCAAAGTTGGCGACGAAGTAGAAGCTAAGGTTGTTCCTGGCAGCACCAAGAGTGATTTCGTTCGTCTGTCCAAAATCAAAGCTGAGCGCGACGCTGCATGGAAAAATGTTGCTGAGCTGCCCGAAGGCGAAAAACGCCCGGCAACCGTTAAGGTTCTGCGCATCATCAAAAACAAAGCTAAAAACATCGTTGGTCTGGGTGTTGCAGTTGAAGGTGTTGAAGGCTTCATGCCCGCATCTCATGTTGAACTGCGCCGCGTAGAAGACTTCAGCGGTTACATCGGCAAAGAGCTGGAAGCTGAAATCATCGAAGTTGACCTGGAGAAAAAACGCATTGTTGTTTCCCGCCGCGACCTGCTGAGAACTGAAGCTGATGCTAAACGCAAAGCTTACAAGGAAGCTAAAGAAGCTCGTATTGCTGCTAATAAAGCAGCACGCGCTGCTGCTGAAGAAGCTGCTTACAACTCTGTTGAAGAAGGCGAAGTTTACACCGGTAAGGTTGTAAAGGTTGCTGAATTCGGCCTGTTCGTTGAAATCGGCGAAGGCCTGGTTGGTCTGGTTCACAACACCGAGCTGTCCTGGGATCGTAGCGTAAAAGCTGCTGACGTTGCTAAAGAAGGCGACGAAGTAACCGTTCTGGTTAAGAGCATTGACCGCGAAAACAGACGTGTTGCTCTGAGCATCAAAGCTACTCAGGAAAACCCCTGGAAGGTAGAAGCTTCTCAATTCCATATCGGTGATATCCTGGACGTAGAAGTTGTTCGTCTGCTGGCTTTCGGCGCTATCGTTAAACTGAGCGACAAGGTTGAAGGTCTGGTTCACATTTCCGAAATCGCTCCTGAGCGCATCGAAGCTCCTAGCGATGTTCTGGAAGTTGGCCAAGTTGTTAAAGCTGAAATCATTAAAATGGATCTGGACAGCAGAAAAATTGGCCTGAGCATTTCCAAGGTTAAACGCGACGCTGAAAAGAACGAATATCGTTCCTACATGGGCGGCAAAAAATCTCACCTGAGCCAAAACCTGTCCGAACAGCTGGAAAACCTCGAAAAATAATTGGAGAAGGATATGCAACGTGCAAAGCGTAAGCTAGAACATATTCAATATGCCCTGGAGCTGGGCGATGGCCCGGCGGCAACGCACCTTGCTGATCTCCGCTTCTTACACAATTGTCTGCCGGAGATTAATCCGGCAGACATTGTTTTATCTGTAGAAATTTTAGGCAAACGTCTGCGTTTGCCTTTTTTCATTGATGCTATAACAGGCAGTACAGATGCGGTGACGGAGATCAACAGGAAGCTGGCGCAGGTGGCAGCACGTACCGGTATCGGTATGGCTGTAGGCTCGCAGTTCGGCGCTGTGCGTGATGGCAGCGGCATTGCCAGCTATACTGTGGTGCGTGAGGAGCTTGCTGACGGTCTGGTAATTGGCAACATCAGCGCACTGGCTACGCCTGCGCAGGCGCAGGCTGCCATCGACATGCTGCACGCTGACGCGCTGGAGGTGCACCTGAACGCCGCGCAGGAGCTGTGGATGGCCGAAGGCGATAAGGATACCTGCGGACTTTTGGCGAACATGCTGCAGATGCGTGATGCTGTAAGCGTGCCTGTGATTGTTAAAGAAACAGGCTGCGGTATTGCGGCAGAGCAGTACGAGCTTTTGCTGGAAGAAGGCTTTACAGCCTTTGACTGTGCCGGCGCAGGGGGGACGAACTTCCCGGCGATTGAGGCGAAGCGTCAGGGCGTGGAGCTGACGGAGGAGTTTGCTGCCTGGGGCGTATCAACCTGCTGGAGCCTGCTGGACGCGCAGCAGGTGCTGCCGCAGGAGGCATTGCTGTTGGCCAGCGGCGGCATCCGCAGCGCAGGCGATGTTGCGCGTGCCTTTGCTCTGGGTGCGGACGCAGTGGGCATTACCGCACCGCTTTTGCAGCTTGTCATGAAGCAGGGGGTTGACGCTGCCGCAGATTATGTGGAAGCGCTGGCGGAAGGACTGCAGAAGTACATGCTGCTTTTGGGCTGCCTGACGCCGAAGGAGCTGCGTAACGTTCCGCTCGTTGTGATGGGAGAAACGCGTGACTTTATTGCCAGTCGCGGCTACGAGCTGGCGAAGCTGTGCAGATGGCGCAGAGGGTAAGATAAAAGTAGATATTTTTGTATGTTGGGGTCGCAGCATTGCGACCCCCTTTTTGTATTCTTTAAGCTTATATGATATAATTATCAAATGACTAGTCTTTTTTCGGTTGATTATCTGCATTGATATATTAATTGTTCGTTTGGGAGTTTAAGCTAACCTTTCTTGCCTGCCACTTTGGTAAGGTGTCAGTGAGCGTAGCGAACTGACGGAAGGGGGATTCCCCCGCAATATACAAAAAATTTATTATGATGAAGGAGATTTGATTATGGTTAAACCGATAGTTACTATAGATGGACGTCCTAACGTGGGCGAATCCTCCATATGGGACCAGACCGAAAGTGCTGAAGAACTGCAAAACTCCATCAAAGTTGGCGACGAAGTAGAAGCTAAGGTTGTTCCCGGCAGCACCAAGAGCGATTTCGTTCGTCTGTCCAAAATCAAAGCTGAGCGCGACGCAGCATGGAAAAATGTTGCTGAGCTGGCTGAAGGCGAAAAGCGTCCGGCAACCGTTAAGGTTCTGCGCATCATCAAAAATAAAGCTAAAAACATCGCTGGTCTGGGTGTTGCAGTTGAAGGTGTTGAAGGCTTTATGCCCGCATCTCATGTTGAACTGCGCCGCGTAGAAGACTTCAGCGGTTACATCGGCAAAGAGCTGGAAGCTGAAATCATCGAAGTTGACCTGGAGAAAAAACGCATCGTTGTTTCCCGCCGCGACCTGCTGAGAGCTGAAGCTGACGCTAAACGCAAAGCTTACAAAGAAGGTAAAGAAGCTCGTATTGCTGCTGCTAAAGCAGCACGCGCTGCTGCTGAAGAGGCTGCTTACAATTCCGTTGAAGAAGGCGAAGTTTACACTGGGAAGGTTGTAAAGGTTGTTGAATACGGTCTGTTCGTTGAAATCGGCGAAGGCCTGGTTGGTCTGGTTCACAACACTGAACTGTCCTGGGATCGTAGCGTAAAAGCTACTGACGTTGCTAAAAAAGGCGACGAAGTAACAGTTCTGGTTAAGAGCATTGACCGCGAAAAAAAACGTGTTGCTCTGAGCATCAAAGCTACTCAGGAAGACCCCTGGAAGGTAGAAGCTTCTCAATTCCACATCGGTGATATCCTGGACGTTGAAGTTGTTCGTCTGCTGCCTTTCGGCGCTATCGTTAAACTGAGCAACAAAGTTGAAGGTCTGGTTCACATTTCCGAAATCGCTCCTGAGAACATCAAAGCTCCTGGCGATGTTCTGGAAGTTGGCCAAGTTGTTAAAGCTGAAATCATTAAAATGGATCTGGACAACAGAAAAATCGGCCTGAGCATTTCCAATGTTAAACGCGAGACTGAAAATAACGAATATCGTTCCTACATGGGCGGCAAAAAATCTCATCAGAGCCAAAACCTGTCCGAACAGATAGAAAACTTTCTGGCGAAGCTGTGCAGATGGCACAGAGAGTAAGATAAAAGTAAATATTTAAAGATAGAAAAACACCTGAGTTTAGAAAAGTCTAAGCTCAGGTGTTCTGACTTATGGGATTTTTATCGTAGCATTGCTGACGTTCATTTTTAAGAACCGAAAGTAAAAGCATACGGACATAGAAAAACCGCCCCTAAACTTTGACGAGGACGGGGCGGCTTTTCCGCAACTTTAATCGGCAACCCACCTGGTTGGGCGGTTGTCTTATCACTTATAATATAAAGCCATGCTTTGTGCAAGTTGCGCTTTGTGAACTTTTGCAGGCTGCAGCTGCCAAGAGCGTGATTATTGTAAGTAAAAAAGCTTTCATCCTGCAAGCTATATAATAAATAAGGTGATATTTTAGGGGCCACAGCAGTGCGTCCCCTTTTTGCATTCTTCAAGCTAATATGATATAATAATTTGACGACTAATCTTTTCACGGTTTATTATCTGCATTTTTTTAAGGAGTTGTAATGGTAGGACTTATTAGTGGTGTACGCAAGAACAGTTTGGCAGCGGACGCAGGCATTAAGGCCGGCGAAAAGCTGTGCAGCGTGGACGGCGTACAGGTTAAGGATATAATTGAATTGAGCTTCTATACCTCCGATTACGAGGTTGATCTGGAGATAGAGGCCACCGATGGCACACGCCGTCAGGTACATATAGAAAAATATCCGGATGAGGATCTTGGTCTGGAGTTTGATTCCGCAGTTTTTGACAGAGTTGCGACCTGCTACAATAACTGTGTTTTCTGCTTTGTGGACCAGATGATTCCAGGTATGCGTCCGGGTCTGTATGTGCGTGATGACGATTACCGTCTGTCCTTCTTATATGGTAACTTCATTACACTCACCAACATGAAGGATGAGGATTTTGAGCGGATTATCCGCACACATCTGACGCCGCTGTATGTTTCTGTACACGCTACCGACCCGCAGGTGCGTTGCCAGATGATGCATAACCGTTTCGCCGGTCAGTTGATGGAGCGCTTGCAGCTTTTGTTCGATGCTGGCATTCAGGTGCATACGCAGATTGTGTGCTGCCCCGGTTATAACGATGGCGAGATTCTTGCCAAGAGCTTCCATGATTTGTACGCGCAGTATCCCAATGTACTGACGATGGCTGTTGTTCCCGTAGGCACTACTAAGCACCGCGAGCACCTGACGCAGCTTGCCACCTTTACGAAGGAGCAGGCCGCAGAGGTTGTGGAGCAGGTGACCGCATGGCAGGAGCGCTGCCGTAAGGAAACAGGCAAGACGTTTATCTACTTGGGCGACGAGTTTTATCTGCTGGCGGAAAAGCCTTTTCCTCCTACCGAATGGTACGACGGCTTCCCGCAGCTGGAAAACGGCATCGGCCTGACTGCCAACTTTATGCTGGAGTGGGACGAGGCCCTGGCGCAGATGCAGAGCTTTCATCCGGCAGAGCCTGCGGTGATTCCCGTGGGTGAGGGCGCTTACCGTGTGCTGGAGCCTTTGATGGCGAAGCTGAACAGCCAGTTCGGTTCGGAGCACCGTTTTGTGCCTGTGCCTAACAGCTTTTTCGGCGGTAAGGTGAATGTTACCGGTCTTTTGACGGGCACTGATATCTTAGCGAACGTGCAGGAAAAGAAGATTATTCTGCCGGATGTGGTTTTGAATAACGATAGGCTGTTTTTGGATGATATGTCGCTGGCGCAGTTCAAGGAGCGCTACCCCGGTAAGGTGGAAATTGCCAAGGGTGCGAAGGAGCTGCTGCATTTATTATTGGAAAGATAGGTGAAGCGTATGCTGCAGGTTTATACAGGTACAGGCAAGGGTAAGACTACTGCCGCTTTGGGCGTAGCGCTGCGTGCCTCCGGTTATGGTATGAAGACGCTGATGCTTTCGTTTTTGAAGGATGATCCTGAGTACGGCGAGGCGCGGGCTGCGAAGAATCTGCCCTGGTTTACGCTGCGGCAGGTGGGACGCGACGCCTTTGTTAATTTCCATAATCCCGATCCTGTGGATTTGAAGATGTGCCGTGACGGCTGGGAAGAAGCGAAAGAGGCTATCAGCTCCCACGCTGCGGATATTATTATCCTTGATGAGCTGAATATTGTGCTTGCTACCCGGATGCTGCCGATGCAGGAGGTTGTGGACTTTTTGCGTGAGCATAAAAATAACGTTGAGGTTATTACTACTGGTAGAGGTGCACCGGAAGAGCTTATTAAAATTGCCGACCTTGTTACTGATATGAGCGAGGTTAAGCATTATTTTCATAAAGGAGTCTCTTCGCGCAACGGCATTGATCACTAGAGGCGCGCGTTATACCACTCCATCTGCGTTACCCCCTTTAGTCGCTGACGCGACAGTTCCCCCAAGGGGGAACCAAGAACATACTAATGAAGGCTAATTGAAAGCTATTAGTCTTGCCTTCCCCTTGGGGAAGGTGTCAGTGAGCGTAGCGAACTGACGGAAGGGGGATGCGTGCTCTGCGATATGTGAATTGCTCGTTTAGGAGTTTAAGCTTATAATGGGGCTTTCCCCCTAAATATACAAAAAATTTTACATTTCTATGATAGACACATTTTAAAAAATTTATTATGATGAAGGAGATTTGATTATGGCTAAACCGATAGTTGCTATAGTTGGACGTCCTAACGTAGGCAAATCTACTCTTTTTAATATTTTTGCCAACAGCAGGATTTCCATTGTTGAGGATACACCGGGCGTTACCCGCGACCGTCTGTATGCTACCGCCGAATGGCTGGACCACGAGTTTATGATGGTTGATACCGGCGGTATCGAAATCATGAATGCCGATGCTATTGCTGTTTCTATCCGTCAGCAGGCACAGATTGCGATTAAGGAGGCGGACGTTATTCTGTTCGTCTGCGATGCGCGTGCAGGCATTACTACCGAGGATGCTGACGTTGCCCGTCTGCTGCGTCAGTCCAAGAAGCCGATTGTTCTGGCTGTTAATAAGGCGGATTCTCCGAAGCAGGAGATGAATACCTTTGAATTCTATAACCTGGGCATTGGTGATCCGATTGCTGTTTCCGCTTCCAACCATTTGGGCTTGGGCGATTTGCTGGATGCCGTTGTTGCCAAGTTCCCGTCCGATAAGATGGCAGGCGACCTGGAGGAGGAGGACGAAATCAAGGTTGCTCTGATCGGCCGTCCTAACGTGGGCAAGTCCTCTATTTTCAACGCACTGGTAGGCGAGGAGCGTTCTATCGTAAGTAATGTTGCAGGCACTACCCGTGATGCGATTGATACTCCGGTAGTACGCAACGGTCAGAAATACCTGTTCATTGATACCGCAGGTATGCGCCGTAAGGCTAAGGTTGACGAACCGATTGAAAAATACAGCGTTATGCGTTCTCTGCGTGCGGTTGACCGCAGTGACGTTGTGCTGATGGTTTTTGATGCTGTCGAGGGTGTTACCGAGCAGGATAAACGTATCGTTGGCTATGCTCATGAGGCAGGCAAGGCTGTTATTCTGGTTGTCAACAAATGGGATTTGTACGAGAAGGACAATTCCTCCACTTTGCGTTATACCGAAACTCTGCGCAAGGAACTTGTTTTCCTGCAGTATGCGCCAGTAGTTTTCGTTTCTGCTGTTACCAAGCAGCGTATTCACCGTCTGCCGGAGGTTATTTCCTATGTTGCCGAGCAGAATGCTATGCGTATCGCTACCAGTATTCTCAATCAGGTTATCGAGGACGCTGTGGCTATCAATCCGCCGCCGACCGAAAAGGGCAAGCGTCTTAAGATTCTTTATGTTACACAGGTCAAAATCAAACCGCCAACCTTTGTTATCTTTGTCAACGAACCGGAAATCATGCATTTCTCCTATCAGCGTTATCTGGAGAACAAGTTGCGTGAGGCCTTTGGCTTTGAAGGCACACCGATTCAGATGATTATCCGTGGTAAGAACGAGGATGAATAAATAAAAGTCAGGTGATTTGTTATGTTCAATGAGGTGGGTATATTACATTTTCTGCTGGGCTTTGTGCTCGGTCATGTCTGCGGCTCTGTTCCCAGCGGCTTATGGCTGGTGCAGGCCTTTCACGGTATTGATATCCGTAACTACGGCAGCAAAAATATCGGCACGACGAACGTTTTCCGTACTGTCGGTCCCAAAACTGCGGTGCTGGTGCTGATTGCCGATGCCTTCAAGGGTATTCTTGCCGTTGGTATTATGAGCTATTTTTTCCACAATCCGCTGCTGGATGTGGTTACTGCTTTGGGCGCGCTTTTGGGCCACAATTATTCGCTCTTTTTGGGCTTTAAGGGTGGCAAGGGCGTTGCGACCGCACTGGGCCTGTTGATTTTTATGATGCCTAAGGTTGCGGTGGCCAGCTTCGGTATCTGGCTGGTGTGCGTGCTTTTGACGCGCTATGTATCGCTTGGCTCCATTATGGCTGCCATCTTTACGCCGCCGCTGGCGTGGTATCTGGGTTATCCCTCTGCCTATGTGATTTTCTCGGTGGTTGCCGCTTTCTTTGTAGTTTTGCGCCACAAGGAAAATATTCACCGCCTGCTTACAGGCACCGAAAGCAAAATCAAACCGGGCAATGCCAAGGATCTGCAGAAATAAAATATCGCTTCTACGCTGATGTAGGCCAACGCTTACATCAGCTTTTTTCATATATTAAAGCAGGATTTTTGTTCTGCCTAAAGAATATAATAATATTACAAGTATTTTAGGTGATTTGCAGTAGACTTAATACTGCAGGAGGGAGGAACGAAATTGCGATTAGCAAAGCTTTTATATACAGCTGCCGTTGTTTGCGGACTGCTGCTGCCTTTAGGTGCTTCAGCTGCAGGCATTACCAATTATCCGCCGCTGGTGAACCCGTCGCACTGGACGGAGCAGAACAAGAACGGCGACAAGCTTATCCTTGATGCGAAGGGTGTTGCTGCCTTCAATGCCAAGGTGCGTGCTGCTTCCCGCAGTATGCCTGACCTGGCCAATTATCCGGCGACGATGAGCAGTGACGCGCTCAAAACTAAGATCATGGATTATTCCATTCTGGATGATGACCTGTATCTGCATGGTAATAAGGTGAGCGAAAACTATAAGAATATCCTGCGCAAGCAGAGCAATGTCAGCGCTATTCCCAAAAGCGTGAGCGTGCGCTATGCAGTGACGGTGCGTCGCACCGCAGTGCGCGCACTGCCTACGGGCGAGGGCCTGTACTATTACGCTGCGGACAAGGATTTTGATGCGCTGCAGAATACGATGCTGGACCCGGGCGAGCCGGTGGTTGTGCTGCACACCAGTGCCAATGGTTATTTTTACTATGTGCAGGCAGTCAATTATAGCGGCTGGGTGAGCAAGTATAATGTAGCTATGACCGACAAGAATTCCTGGAGTAGCTTTGTGAAGCCGCAGAAGTTTCTGGTTGTTACCGATGCGGAATATAATCTGAAGACTGACGGTGAGCAGGTGCTGTACCAGCAGGGAGCACGTCTGCCGGTGGACAGCGTGCAAAGCAGTACCTATACGGTAATTGCGCCGGTGCGCACTAAAGCAGGCCAACTGCAGAAACAGAAGCTGCTGGTGCCGAAGACTGCCTCTGCCGTGCATTACGGTTATCTGCCCTATACTAGTAACAATCTGCTGAATTCCGCCTTCAAATTTTACGGCAAGCCTTATGGCTGGGGCGGTTTGAAGAACAGCGTGGACTGCTCAAGCCTGATCTTCAATGCTTATCGTACTGTGGGTATTATCCTGCCGCGCGATGCCGATTTGCAGGAGCAGACCGCAGGCACAAAGAAGACCTTGAGCGGCACTCCCCAGGAGCGCGCTGCTGTCATCAGCAAGCTGATGCCCGGCGCAGCGCTTTATATGGACGGTCATTGCCTGATGTACATCGGTAATATCGACAAAACACCTTATACCATTCATGCGCTGGGTTCTTATTTCCCCAGAGGCCAGAGGATGCGTGAGATGAAGGTGCTGGTGAGCGATTTGTCGTTGCAGCGCTCCAGCGGTAATACCATGCTTAACGAATTGCAGACTGCAATAGAATATAAATAATGATAGGAGAGTTCAGGATATGTTAAACCAATTTCAATGTACCGCAGCGGAGTTCAACGCTGCAGCTTATAATGACGCGGACAGTATTGTCCTCTTTCTGTGCAAGGAATGTGCGGCGGCTATCGACAAGCTGGAGCTGCCGGAGGCAGCAGCCAAGGCGGCAATGGCGTACACCGCACAGCACGACGATATTTATGACACAGGCAGCGTAACCACACTGGTGTTGCCGCAGGGTGAAGGCCTGCTGACACTGCTTTTGGCAGGCTGCGGCGAGGGCAAGGACTGCAAGCCGAACAATTTCCGTAAGGCTGCCGGCGCTGCTGCCCGCGCTTTGCACAAGGCTAAGGCGCAAAAGGCTGTACTGGCGGCGCCTATTCTACTGAACGCCGAACGCAGCAAAAACCTGCAGGCGCTCGTCGAAGGCCTGTACCTCGGCGCGTACACCTTCAACCGCTTCAAGAGCGAAGCTAAGCAGGCACCGCTGTGCGAGGCTGCCGTGCTGAGCGCTGTGCCGGAGGCAGCGGCAATCATTACCGCTGCGGAAATCTCTGCGGAAGCAGTGTGCTATGCGCGTGATCTCGTGAATAACCCTGGCAATGTGGTTACACCGCTGACTATGGCCGACGATGCCCTGAAGCTGGGGCAGGAGCTGCCGCTGGAAATCACTGTTATGGACGAGGCGCTGATGGAAGCAAGAGGCATGCATGCTTTGCTGGCAGTAGGCCAGGGCAGTCATAACCCTTCGTGCCTTGTTGCCTTGCGCTACAATGGCAATGGTGATGCGCCCTATACAGCCTTTGTAGGTAAGGGCATCACCTTCGACAGCGGCGGTATTTCCATTAAGCCTGACGACAACATGGGCGAGATGAAGGACGATATGACAGGTGCGGGTGCTGTACTCGGCGCTATGCGCGCCATCGCACGCTTGGGTCTGAAATGTAACGTTATCGGCGTGCTGGCCTGCGCGGAAAATATGCCTGATGGCAAGGCGCAACGCCCCGGCGACATCGTGCGTGCAGCCAACGGCAAAACCATTGAAGTGGTTTCTACCGATGCGGAAGGACGCATGGTGTTGGCAGACGCAGTCTGGTATGCCTGCCAAATGGGTGCCAAGAAGGTTATCGATATCGCAACGCTGACGGGTGCGGTAATCATCGCCTTAGGCAACGAAACCAGCGGTATTGTGGCCAATGATGACGAGCTGGTGGAGCAGATTAAGCTGGCAGGACGCATGGCCGGTGAAAACTATTGGCAGCTGCCTTCCCTGCCCGAATGCAAGGAGGCCATCAAGAGCGACGTTGCGGACCTGCTGAACAGTGCAGGACGTGCCGGTGGCTGCATCACCGGCGGTCTGTTCATCGGCGAATTCGTTGACAAGGATATCCCTTGGGCGCATCTTGATATCGGCGGCACCTCCACCGCTACCAAGACGGAGGGCTTCAAGGTTAAAGGCGGTACTGCCTTTGGCACCATGACGCTGATTAAGCTGGCAGGTATGCTGTAATGGCTGCGCAGCTTGTAGATTTACATTTGCACAGCACCTTTAGCGACGGACGCTACACGCCGACCATGCTGGTGGACGAGGCTGTTGCTAAAGGCATCAGCGTAATCGCTATCACCGACCATGATTCGTGGAATGGTATGGCAGAGGCGCGCGAGGCGGCGAAGCACTACGGCGGACGCATCCGCGTCCTCACCGGCGTGGAGCTGGGAACGCAGTACGAGGATGATGCCGTGCATATTTTAGGCTATCACGTTTCCATGGAATGTGAAGCGCTGCATAAGAAAATGGACGAAATGCGCCATGCGCGCGAGCACCGTTTATATGCCATGCTGGAAAAGCTGGATAAATTAGGCTACCATGTGGAGGTAGATGCCTGCGACCCCAAGAACAGGGCAGTGGGCCGCCCGCATGTGGCCAAGGCGCTGGTGGCGAAGGGCTATTTTGCTACCGTGCAGGAGGTTTTCGACGCACTGCTGCACCGCGGCGGACCGGCGTATGTGCCGCAGCCCAAGCTTTCACCGCACGAGGCAGTGGCGCTGATTCACGAGGCAGGCGGCATTGCTGTGCTGGCGCATCCCTCGGAGCTGGTGGATAAAACCTTGCCCGAGCGCTTGCTTGCTGCCGAACCGTTTGACGGCATCGAGGTGTGGCACCCCAGCGCGGATGTGCAGGCGCAAGCCCATTGGCTGGCGCTGGCCAAGGAGCGCGGCCTGCTGGTGAGCGGCGGCAGTGACTTTCACGGAATCCCTGACCGCTTTCCCACGAAGCTGGGAATCTGGCAGGTGCAATATGATGATGTTAAGGGTGTAATAGAATGGAAGTAGTTGCTTTTGTAGGACCTAGCGGTACAGGCAAGAGCCACCATGCCATCGGCGTGGCCTTTGACAACCGCTGTGATGCTATTATTGACGACGGCCTGCTGATTAAGGGTACTAAAATCCTTGCAGGAACCTCCGCCAAGAACGAAGACAACAGAATACAGGCCGTTAAGCGTGCCATCTTCACAGATGAAGGGCACGCGCAGGCGGTGCGTGAGGCGCTGGCAACCAGTAACATTCATCGTCTGCTGATTATTGCTACCTCCGACAATATGATCAACAAAATTATCGGCAGACTGCAGCTGGATAAGCCAATCAAGACGGTGTATATCAACCAGATTGCCAGCAAGGCCGAAATCAAGAAGGCCCGTCATGCACGTCTGCAGGAGGGCAAGCATATCGTGCCGGTGCCGACGGTGGAGCTGAAGCCGCATTTTACAGGCTATTTTGCTGATTTGCCGTATAATCTTTTTTCCAGCAAGCGTAAGCAGGAGAAGGACGCGGACCGTTCGATTGTGCGTCCATCGTTCAGCTTTTACGGCAAGCTGCTGATTTCCGACAGTGCGTTGGAGGATATTATCCAGATCATCGGGCGCAAGCTGGAGGGAATCGAGCGCGTGACATCGATTAAGGTGCGCCGCCGCAGTGACAACAGCAAAGGTATTGTCATCAGCGTGGAGGTTGTGCTGTATTACGGCGTCAAGCTTTTTGCTGTTACCAAGCAGTTCCAGGCGAAGATTAAGGAAAAGGTTGAGTATATGACAGCGATGAAGGTGAAGAACGTGAATGTTTCCATCCGCAGTCTGGCTGTGAAGAAGTGAATAGAGAACACTAAAGGCGTTCTACCTGACTGCGGTAGAACGCCTTTAATTTGGGTGCGTGAGCTTATCAAGCCTGTTCAGCCTTCAAAGCTTCAACCTGTTCAATTGGGAGAGAAGTAGCTTTGGCAATATCCTGCACAGTAAGTCCCATGCTTAACAGACGTTTAGCAGTAGCAGTATTGGCATTTGTTGCGCCCATAGTAAACTGTACCCTTTGTCAAGGACAAATTAAGAAGAAGGGATTGTGATTTTCTAGCCAGCAGATGGCTATATCAT